>JAYUUB010000251.1:0-25283 GCA_043755175.1 Polyangiaceae bacterium
TCGATCTGCTGAAGCGCATCCTCGACGAGGGCGCGTCGCGCGACGACCGGACCGGCACGGGAACGTTGGCCGTCTTCGGGCACCAGATGCGATTCGATCTGTCGAAGGGCTTTCCGCTGCTCACGACCAAGAAGCTCCACGTCACGTCGATCATCCACGAGCTGCTCTGGTTTCTCAGCGGCAGCACCCACGTGAAGCCATTGCAAGACGAGGGCGTCCGCATCTGGAACGAGTGGGCGACGGCGGCGCAGACCGCCCGGTTCGATCGCCCCGAAGGTGACCTCGGCCCGGTCTACGGCCACCAGTGGCGAAACTTCGGCGCGACGCTCCTCCCCGATGGGAGCTACGCGAACGACGGAGTCGATCAGATGGCCGAGCTGATACGAGGCATTCGAAGCGATCCCTCGAGCCGGCGACATTTGGTGACCGGATGGAACCCGAAAGAGGCCACGCGCGTCGCCCTTCCGCCGTGCCACACGCTCTTCCAGCTCTACGTGCAAGACGGAACGCTGTCGTGTCAGCTCTATCAACGCAGCGGTGACGTGTTTCTGGGGGTGCCGTTCAACATCGCCAGCTATGCGTTGCTGACGATCCTGATCGCCCAGGTCACCGGCCTCCGCCCCGGAGACTTCGTGCACACACTCGGTGATGCACACCTCTACAAGAACCACCTCGATCAGGCGCGTCTGCAGCTCACACGTGATCCGCGTCCTCTCCCCGAGATGCACATCGACGAGAGCGTGACCGATCTGTTCGCGTTTCGGTTCGAGCACTTCGAGCTCCGAGGCTATGAGCCCCACCCACACATCAAGGCCGAGGTGAGCGTGTGAGCGAAGCGAAGCCTGCGCTCTGGCTGGTCGTGGCGATCGGTCCGAACCGTGCGATCGGTCGCCGAGGCAAGCTGCCTTGGCACATCCCCGAAGACCTCAAACACTTCAAAGCGCTGACCCTCGGGCACGCCATCATCATGGGTCGAAAGACCTTCGAATCGATCGGACGCGCCCTCCCCGGACGTCGCAACATCGTGGTGAGTCGCTCCCGCCGCGACTTCGCCGACGCGTCCTCGGGGAAGGCTCATCCCGAAGGCGTCGAGGTGGTCGCGACCTTCGAAGAGGCGCTTCGACGCGCGCGCGAAACCGATCCCGAGCCGTGCGTCATCGGGGGCAGCGAAATCTATCGCGAGGCCCTCCCCTTGGTGACGCACCTCCACGTCACGAGCGTCGGGCCCGAAGCGTCGGGCGACGTCTCCGATTGCGACGTGTTCTTCCCCGAGATCGACGACGAGACATTCGAGCTCTTCGAGGAACGTCCCTTCGCCACGAGCGGCGTCACGTTGCGCCTCTATCGACGTCGCGACTGAGTGATTCGAGCCGCGCTGCGGCACCGGCCTCGAACGACTGATCGCCACTCCCAAAGGCCATCGCGAGACCGTTTTCTGATACGCTCTCACCACTATGACGATTTCTTCGACGCGCTCACTCCCTTCACTCG
The DNA here is from genome assembly GCA_043755175.1 of Polyangiaceae bacterium. Classification (GTDB taxonomy): domain Bacteria; phylum Myxococcota_A; class Polyangia; order Polyangiales; family Polyangiaceae; genus CAYYKK01. The sequence goes on from JAYUUB010000251.1 coordinate 1,492, forward strand.
GACTCGCATGTCTGGTCGCGCTCGGTGTCTCTGCGGCCGTCGGCTGCGGTGACAGCGGCGGCGGCACGGGCGGAACCTCTTCGACCACGACCGTCACGACCGCGACGACGACGACGAGCGGCGCAACGACGAGCGCGTCGACCTCGACCGGCGCCGGCGGCGGTAACGAGACCGGACCCATCGTCGCCCCCGACAACGCATGGACCTACGTCCCCTTCTCGGGCGCGGTATGCATGAACGGCACGTCGACCGGCATCGGCATCAACAAGACGAGCGCGTCGAAGAACCTCGTCATCTTCATGCAGGGTGGTAACGCCTGCTTCAACGCAGCGAGCTGCTCCGTCACCGCGCACAAGAACGGCTATGGCCCCGCCGACTTCGACACCGAGAAGGCTCAGCTCGACAGCACGCCCTTCTTCGACCGAACCAGCGCCGCCAATCCGCTCAAAGACTACAACTACGTCTACATCCCGTATTGCACGGGCGACCTGCACTTCGGCGACAACGACACCATGGTCGGCGGCAAGGCCCGAACCTTCCACGGCTACAACAACGTCCTCCTCTATCTGCAGCGCATCGTCGCTACCTACCCCGACGCGACGAACGTCATTCTCTCGGGCGTCAGCGCGGGCGGCTTCGGCTCGGCGCTCAACTACGATCAGGTCTCGAAAGCGTTCCCGACGTTGCACGTCACGCTCATCGACGACTCCGGTCCCCCGATGATCGAGCCGGCCGTAGCGGTATGCCTCCAGAAGCACTTCTACGACACCTGGGGCTTCGCCAAGTCGATGCCGGCCGGATGCGCCGGTTGCAAGCCGGCCAACGGGGCTTTCTTGAAGCCGTTCGTCGACTACATCACCTCGACGTACACGAGCTCGCGCCTCGGCCTCATCTCGAGCACCCAAGACGGAACGATCAGCCAGTTCTTGAGCTTCGGCGACAACAACTGCTCCAACATCGACGGTCTCCCCATAGTGGCTATGGATGCCGGCGCGAAATACACGGCTGGCCTCCAAGACCTCCGCGACAACGTCTTGGCCGGCAAGACGAACTTCAAGATGTTCCTGATCGACGGCGTCAACAACTTGGACAACACGATGCAGAGCCCGACCGAGCATGTCTGGCTCGACAATGATCCGGCCACGGTCATCTCCCACAGCACCACGCTGCAGACGTGGCTCAATCAGCTCATCTCGGGCGACGCTGCCTGGGCCAACGTTCCCTGAAGACCGTCGTCGCCTCGCAAAGACGCGTCCGAGCTCTTTCGACGACCGTTCTTCGTGTGACCCAATCGAGCCTTCCTGCCGTGCTCCGCGCGCTCCTCGAGAGCAGCGGCAGCCCTGCGCAGGGAGGCTCTTTCGTTCGTCCAACCGATCTCATCGCTGATTGCATCATGGAGACTTCGCAGACCGATTTTGCAGCGTGCAGAACGCTTCTGCGCACCCGATCGTCGAGCCTGTTCGCGGCGAGCCTCACGGTCCCTTCGCGGATTCGCGTCCCCGCGACGGTGATTTACGCTTTCTGCCGCCTCGTCGATGACGCGCTTCGTCTCGACGATGGAGGCCCAGAGGTCGCGACCGAGCTGCGAAAAAGGCTCGTCGGTGCGTACGCAGGCCATCCGCTCGAAGAGCCCGTCGACCGCGCGTTCGCCTCGGTCGTCCGCGAATTCGCGATCCCGAAGCCCATCTTCGACGCCGTCCTCGAAGGCCGAACGTGGGATTCCGAGGGTCGACGATTCGGGACCTTCGAGGGCCTTCTCGACTACGTGATCCGGACGAGTGGCAGCATCGGCATCTGCATGGCGATCCTGATGGATCGGCGTCACCGCAACGTGCTTGCACGTGCATGCGATCTCGGAATCGCCATCGCCCTCACCGATCTCGCGCGGAACATCGGCTCCGACGCTCGACGGGGCCGCATGTATCTGCCGCTCGAATGGCTCGAAGAAGCCGGTGTCGACGTCGACGCCTGGATCGCGCATCCAACCTTCACCGAGGGCATCGGAAACGTGACCTCCCGCCTCCTCCACGCCGCCGAGACCTATTTCCGGCGAGCCGATCCAGGGCTTCGCGCGTTGCCTTTCGATTGCCGGCCGACCGTGAGGGCCGCCCGCTACATCTATTCGGCCATCGGCGACGGCATTGAGCGCGCCGGGTTCGACTCGGTCTCGCAGCGAGCGACCGTGTCTGCTCCGCGCAAGGCCCAGCTCCTCGTTCGTGCCGTGCGGCGCGCGCGCTCCGAAGACCGGAGCCTCGACCAGACACCGACGCGCGGCGCCGACTTTCTCCTCGATGCAGTCGGAGCCCTTTGACGACCGGTGCCGCAACCGTCCGTTATTCACCCCAATTGTCCGTCATAGTAGATTTTTGCTTGTACGCATCCGCGATAGCTGCCACCATATCCGCTATAACGGCTACCGAGAACGGAGGAGCGCATGCGGATCGCTTGGGTTGGCGGGGTCGAGAGCAACGAGAAACTGCTCGAGAACGTAGCGTCCAAAGCCGGTCACGAGGTCGAATTCCACGGTGGTCACATGGGGGGACGCGGTGAAGACCGCCTCCGCGCCGCCATCGCGCGAGCCGACGTCGTCTTGATCGTCACCGACGTGAACAGCCACGGCGCAGTCCTCCTCGCGAAGAAGATCGCGAAGCAGCTCGGCCGTGAATACTTCGTCACCAAGCGTTGTGGTCCGGCACGCTTCGCGAAGCTCCTCGTCGAATCGGCTCGAGAAGACCGTCTCGCGCTCGCGAGCTAGTGCGTCTGAAACATGTCGCGCGCGACGCTCCTTCGAAGGCGCAGCATGCTCGGTCTCGTTCCTGCGCTCGGGTTGGGCTTCGGCGCGGGTTGCCACGGCCGTGACCCACGCGAGATCTTGAACGTCTCGTTCGATCCCACGCGTGAGCTCTTCGAAGCCATCAACGCCGCGGCGAAATCCGAGCTCGGAGACATCAGGGTCAAGCAATCTCACGGAGGCTCGGGAAAGCAGGCGCGAAGCGTCATCGAAGGCCTCGACGCGGATGTCGTCACGCTCGCGGTCGGATACGACGTCGACGCGCTCGCAGATGCTGGAGTGGTCGACGGCGCTTGGCAGTCGCGATTGCCCAACAACTCTTCGCCGTACACCTCCACCGTCGTCTTGGTCGTCCGCTCGGGCAACCCGAAAGGCATTCACGGCTTCGCCGATCTCGCACGCGATGGAGTGTCGGTGATCACTCCTAATCCGAAGACATCGGGCGGAGCGCGCTACAACCATCTCGCCGCGTGGGGCCACGCCAAGCGCGCTCAGACCTCCGACGAGCTCGCCACCGCATTCATGCAAAGACTCTACGAGAACGTTCCGGTTCTCGACTCGGGGTCGCGTGGCGCACTCACGACGTTCGCCGAGCGCGGAATGGGTGATGTTCTCATGACCTGGGAGAGCGACGCTCTCCTCGTACGGTCGAAGCGACCGCGCGACGTCGAGGTCGTCTACCCGAGCACGAGCATTCTCGCCGAGCCTCCGGTGTGCGTCGTCGACAGCGTGGTCGACGTTCGCAATAGTCGAAAGCTCGCCACCTCGTACCTCGAGTTTCTTTACGGCGAGCGGGCGCAGAAGCTCATCGCCGAGTCTCGGTTCCGACCCAGAAACCAGAGCTTCGCGGCGTCATTTCAATCGATCGAGCTGTTCGACGTCGCGAGCCTCGGGGGATGGCGCAAGGTCCACGCCGAGCATTTCGCCGAAGACGCCCTCTTCGACCGCGTATTCGAAGCGGCTCTCGCTAAGAGGAACCGATGAAGGTCGCGAGGCGCCCTCGTCGTGTGATTCCAGGCTTCGGCCTATCGATGGGGATCACGCTCAGCTATCTCGCCCTGTTCGTATTGATTCCGGTGGCTGCGCTCGTCGCCAAAGCGAGCTCGATGTCACTCGAGACGTTCGTCCACACCGTGACGTCGGCGAGAGCCTTGGCCTCGTACCGCGTCAGCCTAAGCGCTTCGTTCGCTGCTGCGAGCCTCAATACCGTCTTCGGGTTCGTCGTCGCGTGGGTATTGGTTCGATACGACTTCTGGGGGAAGCGAATCGTCGACACCGTCGTCGATCTACCGTTCGCTTTGCCGACGGCCGTCGGCGGCATCGCATTGACGGCCGTTTATTCGAGCCACGGCATTCTCGGGCGAGCGTTCGGCGCATTCGGCATCAAGACGGCGTACAGCTTTCTCGGTATCGTGATTGCGCTCACTTTCGTGACGCTCCCCTTCGTGGTGAGGACCGTCGAGCCGGTGCTCGCAGAGATCGATGCCGAGCAAGAAGAGGCCGCGGCTTCGCTCGGCGCGACGCGCTGGCTGACTTTTCGGAGAATCATCTTCCCCGCGCTCGCCCCGAGCCTCCTCACGGGCTTCGCGCTGAGCTTCGCTCGCGCATTGGGTGAGTATGGATCGGTCGTCTTCATTTCGGGGAACATGCCGAAGCAGACGGAGATTGCTCCGCTGCTCATCATGACTCGGCTCGAGCAATTCGACGTGGCCGGCGCGGCGGCGCTCGCCGTCGTATTGCTGGTCACGTCGCTCGGTCTCCTGATCTTCATCAATCGCCTCGAGCACTGGGCGACGTCGCGGGGAGCACCGAAGCCATGAGCGGAAGAGCCGAAAAACCGCGCACGGCCCCGACGGGTCGGCGAACGACCGACCCGCCCTGGGTGCGACGAACCCTCATCGCCGTGGCGCTGACGTTCGTCGTCGCATTCGTGGGGCTCCCGATCTTCGTCGTCTTCCACGAGGCATTCAGCGAGGGCGCTCGCACCTATGTCGTTGCCCTCTCCGATCCGGCCACGCTCTCTTCGATTCGATTGACCCTCACGACGGCGCTCGTCGCCGTACCGCTGAACGTCGTCTTCGGTTTGGCGGCGGCATGGGCGATTTCACGATTCGAATTCAGGGGCAAGAGCATCCTCGTGTCGCTCATCGACGTCCCGTTCGCCGTCTCTCCGGTCGTGGCCGGAATGCTCCTTCTTCTCTTGTTCGGCGGTCACGGAATTCTCGGCCCCTTTCTGCGCGCGCACGGGATTCGAATCGTCTTCGCCGAGCCCGGTATCATTCTCGCGACAACTTTCGTCACGCTTCCATTCGTCGCTCGAGAGCTCATTCCGCTCCTGTCGTCTCAAGGCGTAGAAGAGGAACAGGCTGCGCTCGTTCTCGGCGCGAGCGGCTGGCGAACATTCTTCTCGATCACCCTTCCAAAGGCGAAATGGGGGCTGCTCTACGGAGTCGTTCTGTCGACCGCGCGTGCCGTCGGCGAGTTCGGCGCCGTGTCGGTCGTCTCGGGCCACATTCGAGGCGAGACGAACACCATCCCGCTCACCGTCGAGGTTCTTTATGGTGAATACAAATCTGCACAGGCATTCGCCGTGGCGAGCATTCTCTTGTTGACCGCATTCGCGACCCTCGCAGCCAAGCGCGTCATCGCGAGCTATGGTCAGAAAGACGTCGCGACGGAGCCTTCACCCGGTCGGAGTCTGGCGTCGGAGAAGCGGGGGTCGATGTGACGATCACGGTGAAGAATCTCGTCAAGAGCTTCGGCGGGCAACGGGTCGTCGACGACGTCTCGTTCGAGGTGAAAAACGGTGAGTTCGTCGCGCTCCTCGGACCGAGCGGCGGCGGAAAGAGCACCGTGCTGCGAATGATTGCCGGCCTCGAAACGCCCGATCAGGGGCAGGTGATCATCGGAGACCGTGATGCGACCGACGAGCCTGTGCAATCACGCGCAGTCGGGTTCGTGTTTCAGCACTATGCCCTCTTTCGTCACATGACGGTTCGAAAGAACATCGGCTTCGGTCTCGAGGTGCGCGGCGCGAAGAAGCGCGAGATCGACTCGACCGTCGACGAGCTCCTGGGTCTCGTCCAGCTGGAGGGCTTCGGCGACCGATTTCCTTCGCAGCTTTCGGGTGGCCAGAGGCAGCGCGTCGCGCTCGCGCGCGCACTCGCCCCGAAGCCGTCTCTGCTGCTCCTCGACGAGCCCTTCGGCGCGCTCGATTCGAAGGTGCGTCTCGAGCTCAGGAGCTGGCTCCGGCGATTGCAGAAAGAACGCGCCATCACGAGCTTGTTCGTCACCCACGACCAAGAAGAAGCGATGGAGCTCGCGGACCGCGTCGTGATTCTGGCGCGAGGGAAGGTCGAGCAGATAGGCACCCCCGAGGCCGTCTACGATCGCCCCGCAACACCCTTTGTCGCGAGCTTCGTCGGCTCGAGCAACGTCTTGTCGGGCGTGGTGGCGTCGGGAAACGCGGCCATCGGCCCGTTTCGGGTACCGGCTCCCGACTCGGCGACCGAGGGTGTCGACGTGCGCGCGTTCGTCCGACATCACCAGGTCGAGATCCTCAAGAACGGCAGCGAGACACCTTCTGGCGTCGTCGTGTCGGGTGCCCACGTCGACCGAATCTCGCGCATCGGCTGGGTGGCGAAGATCGAGCTCACCCTCGAGGGCGGCGCGCGCGTCATCGCCGAGCTTCCCAAAGACCAGGTGGCCGCGCTCGATGTCTCCGAGGGCGACGACGTACGCGTGCTCTTCCGCGACGCCACCGTCTTCGTCGACGACTACGCGATCTGAGACCGCGCTCCGAGACGCAAAGCGAAGGGGCTCCGCCCAGTCACGTCGATCGGCCACGGTCCCTCGAGGTCGCCTGGAGACGACGCGCGGCATTCGACCGCGACTCGTCAGCGCTTGCGCTTTTCGGCTTTGGGCTTCTTCGGAGGCGCCGCGGGCGCGTCCACGTCTTCCGAAGATGACCCCTTGTCGCGGGCGGGTTTCTCCGGAGAAGCCTTGCTCGGGCCCGAGCTCGCTTTCGCTTCGACCGAAGCATCGTCGGGAATGGGGAGCTTGGCGGCAAACTTGTCCATCATCGCCATGAGTCGTTCAGAGCCCTCTTCCCCATGATTGCAGACGCCCGAAGCGTACGCATTGAGGCGGTGCTTTGCGTCGAGCAGGCGACACTCTGCGAAGCTCTTTCGGAGGAGGCCGAGCCCGGCACGGAAGCACTTCTTTCGATCGGCGAAGAGCTCGTCGTGGCTATACCCCTGAATGGTCTTCCCGGTACCCACGTGCAGTTGCATCAGGCAAGCACTGGTACCGTGATCGCATCTGGACCCCCGACCATCTTTGCCGCGATAACAGGGACCGACATCCACGTCGTGCGCGAACCCACCCTCGTGGTAAGCCACCGCGAGAACGAGGGCTGCCGTGCGTGCCCTCCCCTTCGCGCCCCGAAAGAGCGGAGTCTCTTTCGGATCGTAGACGACCTCGAAGAGATCGCTCGCGATCGACTCGTATCGAGCCGACTTCTCCGCCGCGGTCTCCTCGTGGCCGGGAAACTGTTCTCCGCGAGCCTTGGCTTCGGGCGGCGCGAACGCCACCATGAGCGAGAGCATCCAGGAAGTGACAGGATTCATGGTCCTCCTCTCGGCGCGAGAGCTTTCTCGGACTCGATCGGTGCCAGCGCACCTTCGTTCTCCGGCCTACGGCCGATTCGTCCGAGCGGAGCTCGATCGAGTCGGCGCGAAGATGTCGTCTTGCGCACAGTCGGACACGCCGTGGCGCGCCTAGGGTTTCGAAGAGCGGCTCATGGTGCAGCCTGGTCTCGGATAGACCGTCCCACTTGGGGCCTCGGTCATGCCAAGGCCAGGCCGAGATCGCAAGACTAGGATCGCCGTCATGTGTGTGTTGCCCTTACCTTCGAGGCCCGATGAGCTGAGCGCGATCCACGGACCGTCCTCACCTTTTCTTAGTGAAATCAGGCACTCAGCCGAATGCACCGGAGGTCGTGCGACCCCCCGATGGTAGGCTCGGTCTCGACACGAAATCGACCGCGCGACGCACGCGCGGAAAGCGGACCCACACGAGAGGACGACCCATGGCAGCGTTCAGCATTCGGTCGAGCGCCATTCCCTCGCACGCGACGGTCGTCGGGTTTCGCGGCGTAGAGGGGCTCTCGACCCCGTACGAGATCGAGATCTACTTCTCGCTGAGCGGGCTCGATTTCGTCGACCTCCGCGACGCAGTCTATTCGAAGGCCGTGTTGTCGATCGACCTCGGCGGCGCCCATACGCCATTCACGTTCGGCGGCGTGCTGCGCGCGGTCCAGCTCGTCCGTGCGCTTCCGGGCAATGCCCTCTATCTCGCCAAGCTCGTGCCCCAGCTATGGCAGCTCTCTCTCACGCGGCACAGCCGCGTCTTCACCAAGAAGAGCATCGTCGAGATCCTTCGTGCGGTGCTCGACGAGGGCGGGGTCGCCGACTACGAGCTTCGCCTCGACGGTAGCTTCGAGAAAGAAGACCACGTCTGCCAATACAAGGAGTCGAACCTCACGTTCATCTCGCGTTGGATGAATCGCGAAGGCCTTTACTACTATTTCGAGCAAACCGACGACGGCGAGAAGCTCGTCATCACCAACATCAAGAGCTCTCATCATTCGCTACGGCAGAAGCCTGTTCGATATTTTCCGCTGAGCGGGGCCGACGGATCGTCGCGCCAATCGTTCGACGACTTCACGTGCACCTACAACGCTCTGCCGGCAAGCGTGAAGCTCGACGACTACGACTATGCGAAGCCAGCGCTCGACGTGAGCGGCTCGGCACCGGTGTCGCCGACCGGCCTCGGTGAAATCGTAAGCTATGGCGGGCGCTTCTTCACGGCCAGCGAAGGGCGCCGAATCGCCCAGATTCGTGCCGAGGAGTACCGCGCCCGCGAGGTCGTCTACGTTGCTCACGGAGCGGCAGATCTCCTCCACGCAGGCTTCTCGTTCGACCTCGAGGATCACCCCAACCCGAGCTTCAATACGACTTACCTCGCTACCTCGGTGAGGCATTTCGGCTTCGAGCCGTCGCTCATCTCCTCGTGGGGCACACTGGTCAAACCCGAATTCACCGAAACCTATCGGGTCGAGGTCTCTGCCATCCTCGCCGATACCCAATATCGGCACGGCGAGGGCACGCCTTGGCCTCAAGTCAACGGCTACGAGAACGCGAACGTCGACGGACCGTCGACCAGCCAATACGCACAGATCGACGACCAGGGCCGCTACCTCGTCAAATTCAAGTTCGACGAAGGCTCGCTCAAAGACGGCAAGGCCTCCACGTTCGTTCGAAGGGTCCAGCCGCACGACGGGCCCGTCGAAGGTCATCACTTCCCGCTCCGCAAAGGCGTCGAAGTGATCTGCGAGTTCCTCGGGGGTGATCCCGACAGGCCCGTCATCGTGGGCTCGGTGCACAACGCGGTGACACCGAGCGTGGTCACCTCGTCGAACCACACGCAAAACGTCGTCCGCACCGGCAGCCTCAATCACCTCGTGATGGAAGACGCCTCGGGGGCCATGTTCATCGATCTGTATTGCCCCATCTTCACGTCGACGCTGTTTCTCGGCCACGGGGAATGGAACTTCAATCTCACGACCCAGGGCAGCGGTCAGATCCAGACGACGGTGAACCTGAACGTCGATGTCGACGCCGAGATGAAGGTCGACGTCGTGAGTCACGTCGACATCGACTACCACTCGACGCTGCATTGGGACGTCGATGGGCTCGTGAAAATCCATTATCACTCCACGCTCGATTGGGACGTCGATGCCGCAGTGAAGATCGATTTCTTCGACACGCTCTCGCTCCACGTCGCCGCCAAAACCGACGTGAAGCTCGACGCGACCTTCGACGTCGAGGTGACGGGAAAGGCCACCTACCTCTTCAAGGCGGATGTGGGAGTGACCATCGACGGAAACCTCGACGCCCACGTCAAAGGCAATGCGACGCTCACCACAGACGGGAACAAGACCGAGACGGTACACGGCAACGTCACCGAGACCGTCGACGGAAGCCGCAGCGTCCATATCAAAGGTGCACAGACGATCACCGTCGACGCGCCTCAGGAGTGGATTCGAATGGATGTACACAAGGCCATGACCTATGGCGCGACCCTCGACATCTTTCTCGGCGCCAAAGCCACGCTCCAGGGTGCGGCAACCTTCGACGCATTCGTGGGCGTGAAGAACGCGGTGACCATCGGAGTCTCGAACGAGCTCGCCCTGACGCTGCACAACAGCCTCACACTCGGCGCCGACTTCAGCATCTTCGCCGGGCTCAAAGCGAGCATCGCAGCAGCATTACAACTCTCGCTGTCGGCCGCCAACGTGAGCATCACGGGAGCGGCGCTCAACGTCACCGGCCCCTCGGTGAGCATTTCTGGTCCCACCATCAACATCGCGGCGGGCCCTTGCATCACGTTGAGCGCGGTCGAGCTCCATATCTGAGAATCGAAAGCGCGATGCCCATCGATCGAACAGACGCCTCTTCTCGCGAGGCGAGCGCATGAGGGTCACGAAGCCGCTCCGCGCGAGCTTGGTGCATCGCGTGTTCGATCATCAGAAGAGGCACCTGATGGTCGTCACCGTGGGCTATTGCGTGTCCTTCGATCGCCCGAAAGCGCCGGTCACCGAGACCGAGATGTGGAAGATGGCGGGCACCGATATCGGTCGATTCGGCGTGCTCGACCATTGGATGTGGAAGCCACAGGCCGAGGTTCTCGTGACGGGTGCGTGCTATCCCGGAGAGCAACCCAAGAGCTCCGATTTCGTGCGCCTGCTCGTGGGCCCCGAGGGTCGGCGTCTCGTCGACAAGAAGCTCTACGTGTTCGGCGAACGTCGCTGGACTCTGCTCGGACCCACGGAGCCCGAGACGTTCACGCGTATGCCCATCGACTACGCACACGCATTCGGTGGCGAGAGCTTTCCTCAGAACCCCGTAGGCAAAGGCCACGCGGCGCTCCTCGACCTCGAGACCGATACCGAGACGCACGTCCTCCCCAACGTCGAGGATCCGAGGCACCTGCTCGTGACGAAGGGCGACAAAGCGCCGGCGGCGAGCCTCGCCCCCTGGGACCCCCTGTGGCCCCACCATTTCGAGAAGAAGATGGGGACTTACGACAAAGACTGGGTCCAGAAGAATGGCTTTTCGCTCGCCGACGACATCGACCTGTCGCTGTTCAACGTGGCGGCGCCCGATCAACGCGTGAAGGGTTTCTTCGAAGGGACCGAAGAGATCCGCGTCGAGCACATGCATCCAGAGAAGAGAGTGCTGGAAACGACGCTGCCAGGTTTTCGAGCACGCAGCCTCGTGCGCTTTCATGCCTCGTACGATCCGACCCAACGCCTCGTCGACGTCCGCCTCAGCCTCGACACGATTCACGTCTTTCCCCATCGGGAGAGGGTGATCGTGTTCTTCCGCGGAATCGTCGAGATACAGACCTCCGACGCGAGCGACGTCGACGTCCTCATGGCGGGTTTCGAGGACTCGAGCGAAGAACGGCGGCCCATCGACGACTATGCGCGCGTCCTCGCGCTCCGCACCGACAAGCAGCGTGGTGCCCTCCACGCATTGCGCGACCGCGATCTGATGCCGGCCTCGGCCGAGATTTCGGGCATCGCTGGGCTCTCGGTCGGTGATCCCATCGAAGAGGTGATGGCCACCGAGCATCGCCTCCGAAAGAACATGCATCGACGTGCCGAGCGTGAATACCTCGATGCTCGCGAGCGGCTCATCCGAGCGGGTGTCGAGCCCGAGCTCGTTCCGCCGCCGCCCGCCCCCTTCGCTGCACCCGACGCCCAAGACCCAATCGATCTCGCAGAGATGGCCGAGACGCTCGAAGCCGAGCGAGACCAGGCGCTCGAACAGTCTCAATCGAAGAGCCGCGCGATGCAGTCCGACCTCGCCGCTTTCTGCAAAGAGCACGGCATCGATCTCTCGGCGATGCAGTCGAAAGCCAGGCGCGACAACACTGGCCCGCCGAAGTTCTCGGCCGACGAAGAGATAGAGAAGCTTCGAGACGCGCTCGAGCTCGCCGACAACGCTGGAATGCCGATTCCTGCGATTCGAGAGAGGCTCGAAGATCCGAACCTACGAACCTCGCTCCTCGAGATTCAGCAGAAGCTCGCGTTCGCCTATCGCCTCAGCGCTCACTATCAAGACGCGGCCGAGCCCATGAGCGAAGAAGATTCGGCGCGCGCTCGCGCCGCGCTCAATGCATTCATTCTTGGCGGCGCCCGCGATCGACGAGATTTCACTGGCGCTCAGCTCGCCGGGCTCGATCTTTCTGGAATCGATCTGGAGGGGGTCTTTCTCGAGTCGGCCAATCTCGCTGGTGCCAATCTATCGGGCGCTACCTTGAAAGACGCGGTGCTATCGAGAGCGAACCTCGAGGGTGCCAATCTCGAGGGTGCCAACCTGGTTCGCGCCAACCTCGGACGCGCGCGGCTCTCGGGCGCCCGTCTGTCGAAGTGCGACCTCGAGAACGCAATCTTGTACGAGGCCGATCTCTCGAATGCAAGCTTGCGTGGCGCACGCCTTTCGAAGGCGAACACCCTCGATCTGCGCTGCGACGGAGCCGACTTCACCGGCATCGAGGCCGAGCAGCTCTTGCTCTTCAGAGCCAAGCTCAAAGGGGCGGCTTTTCGGGGCGCCAGACTGTTTCGCTGCGTCTTCATGGAGTGCGAGGCGAGCGACATCGATTGCACGAGCTCCGATTTTTCGAAGTCGGTCTTCTTGATGTCGAACGCCGACCGGGCCGATTTTTCCGAAGCCACGATCGACAATTTTCGCATCGTGATGTCGTCGTTCGAGCGCGCTTCGTTCAAGAACGCGCGAATGCCTGGTTCGAATCTCCGTGAAGCCAAGCTCTTCGGTGCGAGCTTCGCTGGAGCGAATCTTCGGCGCAGCATTCTCAGCGGCGCAGACATGCGCGACATCGATGCATCGCGAGCGCTCTTCATCGAGTGCTTGATGATCGACACGAACCTCGACGGGGCGAAGCTCGTCGGCGCCAACATGATGCTGGCGATAATGCATCGGGCCACTTTGCGCGGAGCCGATGCTTCGAAAGCCAACCTTTTCTGCGCCGACCTCACCGGAGCAGTCGGCGACGACAAGACCAGCTTCGCAGGCTCGAACGTGAAGCGCGCTCTCGTCGCCGGGGTGGCCCATGGATAAGGCGACCCTCCAGAACCTGATCCATGCAGGCGAAATCGTCTCGTGCGAGAGCTTCGCCGCGGCCGACCTGAAGAACGCCGACCTCTCGGGGGCGATCTTCGAGCGATGCGACTTGTCGAACGCAGACTTGAGCGGCGCGTCTCTGAAAGAGTCCGTGTTCACCGATTCGACGCTGTCGCTCGCCAATCTCGAGCGCGCAGACCTCCATCACGTGACGCTCAATCGATGCCTCCTACGCGGAGCGAGGCTCGAGGCGGCGCATGCACCGATGGCTCGATTCATCGATTGCGACCTGAGCGAAGCGATCTTCGAACGAGCCGAGCTTCTCGGGAGCACCTTCGTGAAAGTCGGCCTCGAGCGGTCGCGGTTCAGCGGCGCCAATCTCGACCGAACGCAATTCATCGAGACCCGTTGGGACGGGGCGACCCTCACCGGCGCCACCATCAAGCAGACCGTTCTCTACAAGGCCGATCTCACCACGGTCTCGTTGAGAGACACCAAGCTCGACACGGCGGTGCTGCTCGGCTCGGTGCTTCGCGGAATGGATTTGTCGAACATGGATATGGAGCTCTGCCAGCTCCAAGACGCCGATCTCGAGGGCTGCGATCTGCGCGGGGCGAACCTCACGCAATGCAACTTCCGCAACGCGAACCTCGCGGGGGCGCGGCTCGATGGCGCGCGAGCCCCCAAAGCCATGTTCGCCAATGCCCGATTCCCCAAGGCGAGCTTCGTGAACGCGTTCCTCCGCGAGTCGTTGTTCGCCGAGGCAGAGGGCCCTGGAGCCGACTTCTCGGGCGCCGACGCGCGCATGTGCGTCTTCATTCGCGCTTCGCTCGTGGGGGCGAGCTTCGTAGGAGCCGATCTGACGTACTCCGAGCTCTCCTACGCCGACGTCTCGTATGCCGATTTCTCGGGCGCGACTTTGACCCGAGCTCGCCTCCACGCGATCTCGGAAGAGGGTGCCGTCTTCGGTCTCGGCAAGCTTCTTTCGTTCGGCACGGATCCAGACATCTTGGAAGCAGAGAATTGGAGAGCATCATGAACAACCTCGCGCACGAGCTCGATGAGGCCGAGATCTTCCAAGCCATGGGGACGTTGGTCCGCATCGAGGGCAAGGTCTATGTCTCGCGGACGAGCCACGGTGAGGTCAGGGCGCATCGCGCCGTGAGCTGTCTCGTCGAGCCCGAGCTCCACGATTTCGTGCTCGTGGCGCTGGCGCCGTCTTCGATGCGTGCCGGCCCGGCGAGACAGCTCGCCGGTTACATCCTCGCCGTTCTCGAGCGCGAGAGCCCCGACATCTCGCTCGCCTGTGACGGGAACCTCGAGGTGAAGATTCGCGAGGGGCGGTTTCGTGTCGCGTCGCGCGACGGAATCGATCTCGTCTCGCCCAAGGAGGTACAGCTCGTGGCCGACCAGGTTGGCATTCATGCTTCTTCGGCGAAGCTCGTCGCGAAAGAAATCGTCGCGATCGGGACCAGCGTCGTCGCCGAGCTCGTGAACGTGAAGCTCAAAGGCACGTTCTTCGACAAGGTGTTCGAGCGGGTCAGCGAGCGCGTGAATCGCAGCTTCCGCCGCGTCGACGAGATCGATCAGCTCAAAGCAAAGCAGATCGATCATCTCGCCGAAGAGACGCTCAGTTTGAGGAGCGCCAATGCAGTGGTGACGGCGACCGATCTCGTGAAGGTCGACGGCGAACAGATTCATTTCGGCTGATCGCGCGGTGCGGCGCAAGGGAGGTGTGCATGTTCGGAAGCTCACAAATGGGAGGCGTCAACATCGGCTTCCCCGACATTTGCCTCACGCCACCCGTAGCGCTGCCCATTCCCTACCCGAACGTCTCTCTCGGCACGGTGGGCTTTCCGCCTGCCTTCAACGTCTTTTGGTCCTGCACGCCGGCGCACAACCTGCTCACCACCCCCCTCTTCTCTCTGGGAGACACGCCGGGTGTGATGGGGTTCGGCGTCGCGTCTCATTTGATCATGTCACCGACGCGGCCTGTCACCGGTGCTTTCACGATGCTGGTCGACGGCATTCCGGCAACGCGCATGACGACCATCAATCTCCAGAACACGATGAATGCTCCCGGAATGACGGTCGTCCCTTCTCAAGTGAAGGTCATCATCCTGAAGCCCTGAAGCGGCGACCGGCGTGACTGCGCTCGACGACCACAGGCTCGCGCTCCGGACGCATTCGGGCCATCACGACCGGCGCCTCACGATAGCCCACCCGAGCCTCGCTCATGACCGGCTCGATGGTGCCCGAGAAGCAGACGCGATCGCCTCGCACCAGCAGGATTTCTCGATACGAGACGTGCGTCGGGTCGCTGCTCCTCGTGCCGACGAGGGCTTGGATCTCGGCCGGAATCGTTCGCAGCGGAATGCCCGCTCGAGCCCGCGCTTCAGCGCGCACCAAGAAATGGCCGGCGACGAGCGTGACCGTCTCGCCAGCGTCGGTGACGACGACCAGGTCGGTGTGGCTTCGGAGCTCGGCGAACGGCCTGAAGGCGTGGCATTCGTTGGCACCGCGAAGCTTCGCGAGGACGAGCTCCTCGGTCGCCCCGATCTCACTGTGGTAGTACGCACAGTCCGCCCCGCTCACCGGGCTCTTCATTCCGGTCGGCGAGGCGACGGTACCCACTAGGCGCACTTCAACTGGCCTCGAGAGCACACCGAACCCGCCATCACGAGGCCGGCGGAGAAGAGTGTGGCGAATGACGCGGCGAAAGTCCACGCGCCAACGAGAGTAGCGCACCTACGACGCAGCTGCCGAGCTCGACGACGAGACGCGCGCGATCACTTCGCCTGGCGCCGCGCGTGCCCGTTCTTGGTGTCGGCGCCCTTCTTCTTCTTGCCGAGCTTCTTGGCCCTGGGCCCGCCGATCCAACCCTTCTGTCGGTAATAGAGCAGCAACCCGCCCGCACTGCCGACCATGAGCACGAGCGCGAATGGATAGCCGAAAAGCCACTTGAGCTCTGGCATGTTGTAGGGCGAGGTCGTGTCGAAATTCATTCCATAAACGCCGGCGATGAACGTCATCGGAAGAAAGACGGTCGACAGAATCGTCAGGACCTTCATGACCTCGTTCAGACGGTTTGACACGCCCGTCATGAGCAGATCCATCAAGCTCGACGCGATTTCGCGGAAGGTCTCGACCATATCCATGATCTGAATGGCGTGGTCGTAAGTGTCTCTGAAGTAAGGCCGCGTCGCCGCGCTGATGTGCGGCGATTCGTCACGGAGCAGCGACGCCAAGAGGTCGCGCTGAGGCCATATGGCGCGCCGCAGCTGGAGGAGCTCACGCTTCAATGCGAAGATCTCTTGGCTGCTCGAACGACTCGAACCGATGACCTGCAGCTCGAGCTCGTCGAGGCGCTCACCAAAGTGCTCGAGCACGGGATAGAAGCCGTCGATCACCGCATCGAACAGTGCGTAGGCGAGGTAGTCGGAGCCATGCTTTCGAATGGCGCCGCGCCCCTCGCGAATACGTTGTCGAAGCGGGTCGAGGCAATCGACGTCGGCCTCTTCTTGCACCGTGACAACCCAGTTCTGGCCGAAGAGAATCGAATGCTGCTCGCTGATGAGCTGCGATCCTTCGAGGCTCATCATTCGCGTGACGAAGATCTGGTGCTCCGGGTAGATGTCGGTCTTCGGCCGCTGTGGAACGTTGATGCAGTCTTCGAGCGCGAGCGGGTGGAGCTTGAAAATCTCACCGAGGCGCTCGAAGAGCTTCACGTCTCCGAGCCCTCGCACGTCGACCCAGGTCACGCCCGGCTCGCTGAGATAGGGCAGGCACTCGTCGACCGACGCGAGCTCGCGCTCGGTCAACTCGTCTTCGCGGAAGTGGATAAGGAATACCCGGGACGGACCGCTGGCCCGGGCGGTGAGTGTTCCGGGTGACGAGTGTGGGCTCTCTTTCGGGAGCGCACGATAAGAGGAAGGCGGCGGTGACTCATCGTCGTTCACGGTCGGGTCCCATTCGTGGATTCGAGGCCTCTCACCGACTTGGTCATTGGGGCAATCCGCAATCGACGGGTCGCGCGCCCGGGTAGACGAGACGAGGCTTCTTGGGGTCGATCACATCGCTCTCTTTCAGCTTCTTCATCGCTCGAAGCTGACGCTCGATCGTGTCGCGCATCAGCTCTTCGTTGATGGTGATTTCGGGTCGCGCGACAGGCCCCCAGAACGAATCGCCACCCGTCAGCATGAAATCGCTCGAGAGGAGACTGACGGTGTCTTTGGGACCGAGCTTCTTTCCGTCGACGCGCTCGATTTTCGCTTTCGGCCTTCCGCCGTCGCACTTCACCAATACGCGAATTCCCGAGACGCTGACGATCCCTCCGCTCCGAGCGAAATGGGCGCTCAATATCTTCTCGAGGTCACTCACCCCAAGCTTCACCGTCGCGACTTTGTTGTCGAATGGGAATGCTTCGAAGAGCGCGCCATAGCTGAGATCGCCGGCCGGGAGGTCGGCACGAAGCCCACCACCGTTCATCATGACGACGGTCGCCTCGGGGTGCGCTTTGTGAAGAAGGTCAGCGAACAGATTTCCCTCCGCCGACTCCTTTTCGTAGTCACGCCTGACCCTCTCTTCGAGATGAACTCCTAGGAGCTCCTGCCGCCGTGATTTGGCCTTCTCGATGTCGGGCTGAATCGCAGCGGCGACCCGCGCGTCGGGGACGACAGGCGCCCCTTCGTATTCGCCTGCGACGCACTTTACGAGACCGCCGGCCGCATCCGGCGCTGCCGGAGCGCATAGCTCCCGAGGCGGGAAGATCTTGGTCGCCGCGATGCGATAACGATGATTCGCGTCGTCATTTCGAGGCTCTACGGTGAGGTCGATTCTCCCGAACGCCTTTCCATAAGAGAACGATTCGATGATCGGGATCCCCTCCACCGATTGAGCCAGACCTTGGTGGGTATGCCCCGCGACGATCGCGTCGACGCTTCCCTTCGGGAGCGCTCGTGCGACTCGGAACACCTCGCTATCGAGCTCGCAACCGTCTCGCGCGAGATCGCCCGTGAAGGTCTTGCACTTTCCTCCGGCGTGGGTCAACGCCACGACCACGTCGGCGTGCCCTTCTTTTCGGAGACGCGCGGCTTCGGTGGCGATCGCTTCGGCGAGCGGAACGACCTCGAGATCTTTCACGTTCGCCGCGATGGTGGTCTCGAGCGTGTCGGAGCTCGTGACACCGACGATACCGACCGTCACTCCGGCAACCTCGACGAGGGTCGACGACGGAATGCGCGGCGAGGTGAAGCGTCGATGCGTGACCTTGTCGGCGAGGTTCGCGTTCAACATCGCGAAGCTCGCGGTATTGGCCAATGCACCGAGCGCGCCCCGCGGATCGTCGCCGGGCTCGCTCGGGGTAGACTTGGAGCCTACCGGGCCATAGTCGAACTCGTGATTGCCGATCGCCGCTGCCTGATAGTCGAGCGCCGCATAGGCGTGGAGCACCGCGCGCCCCTCGCCGAGATTCGACTCGATGGTGCCCTGAAACATGTCGCCCGCGTCGACCAGGAGCACCCCGCCACCATCGCGCGCTCTCGCTGCACGCGCGTTTGCGACGTAGCCCCCGAGGAGCGGCGTCTCCGAGATGTGTCCGTGCAGGTCGTTGGTACCGAGAATCGTGATGATGCGCCGGGTCGGGCCCGCAGGGTCGCTCGAGGCGGGGGTCGACTTCGCCATGGCGAGCCTGGGCGTCGGCGCGCCTCCAGACGACGTGGTCGGAGGCCCGCCACATCCGACGACGAACGCCGCAGCGAGGAGAGTCGTCGAAGCGGCAGAACCGAGTCGAATTGCGCCTCGCTGGCGGACGGTCGTGTCGGACTCGAATGGAGAATGCGCGGTGCTCACCGGCGCGAGCATACCGGCCACGCGACGCCGACGCTCCTCGCGTTTGCATGCCTTTCGGGGATCGACGATCGATGCTCTCATCTGGCGCATGAATCGCGAGATCGAGAGCATCATCAACGAACACATCGTGTGGTCCATCGGAGCGGGCCTGGTGCCGGTTCCGATCTTGGACATCGCCGCGGTGAGCGCGATCCAGCTCGACATGCTGAAGCAGCTCGCCTCGCGGTATGGCGTTCGTTACAGCGAGTCCGAAGGCAAGGTGTGGCTCTCCGCGCTCACCGGGAGCATGGTCGCGAAGCTCGCTGCGAATGCGGTCAAGCTCATTCCGGGTATCGGCTGGGTCATCGGCGGCGCCTCGATGGGCATTCTCTCGGGCGCGTCGACGTATGCGCTGGGGCAGGTCGCGGTCCGTCACTTCGAAAGCAAGGGTACGCTTGCCGACCTCGATCTCGGGGCCGCGAAACGAGCGTTCGAAGAAGAGCTCGAGAAAGGCAAAGACGTCGCCGCGCGCATGGGCGACAAGAAAGGGGTCTCACCCGACGTCTTCGAAAAGCTCACCAAGGCCAAGGCGCTGCGCGATTCGGGGGTGTTGAGCGAAGACGACTTCGAGGCCATCAAAAAGAAGCTCATCGAAGAGGTTTGACGTCGGGGTAGGTCGACGACGAGCGCGCGATCTGCACCCGGCGATCGCCAGGACCGACGCGCACGTGCAGCGTGCCTCCGGCCTCGCCAGTCGAGATTTGGCTGCTCTCGGTGCTCTCGAGATTCGCGAGGGGTGGGACGACGACGCCGTCGACCAAGATCTCGGATGAATACGCACCGAATGCCGCGAGCTCGAACACCACACCCGAGGTGTATTCGGCCCCGCTCCGAGCCTCGAGCACGACCCGCTCTCCTCCCGATTGGGCGAGCTCGGTTCCTTCGTAGGTCGGGCGTCGTCGTGGCGACCTCGAAGACGCCCGCGTGCGCCGACTTCTTGAACAAGCCCCATCCAGTCGTTCCCATCAGGAACGGAATGGAAACGTGGACCTCGTTGTCGGGGCTCTCGGTGTGCGAATCGAGCTCGAGCTGCATCGCGCGAACGTGGCCGCTCTAATTCGCGTCGTCGAACGAGTCGCCGAGACCATAGCGACCTTCGTTCGCAGTGACGCGCGGGCCGAGCGCCATGAACGCAATACCGTCGGCTTCGGGGATCGAGACGAGGTCGAAGCGGCCCGCGCGGCGGCGACGATCTCGAGGCTCGGATGTGGCGACTCCGATGGCCTGGAGAAGCCGACCGGCCCGTCGGGCGCGACGCTCAGTCGCTCGAACGAGCCCGGAGACGAGTCTGCGACGGTCGCTTCTTCGGCGGCGTCAGCGGCGCGGGTGGCGGGGTCACGAGGTCGAGAATGGAAGCGACACGCTCCTGGTCGGCGACCGGGATGTTGCGCACCGATTCGGCGATCCGCATTCCGGCGGGTGTCGCCGCGGCACGAGGACCCGCAAGCGTCTCGAGGCCGACCCCCAATGCCACCGACAAGCGCGAAGCGATGAAGAGCGAGCAGCTCACTTCGCCGCGTTCAATGAGGGAAACCTCGTTGCGGCTGATCCCGGCAAGCTCCGCGACCCGTTCCTGACCCATCTGGCGGGCGGCTCGCGCCATCGCCACGCATCGGCCGAACCGTTTTCTGAACTCGGTCTCCGTCATTCCTCGGCCGCTTTATCGCTTACAGCGCATCTCGAGGACATCCACAGTTCTGGGCGCTCGCGCGCCAGCTCGCCCATGGTGTTGGGCAGACATACATCCAACCCTCGCGGCAGCCCTCACCTCAGCAGAGTCGCTCCCAACGCGACGTGGCCTCGAAGGCCAATCCGAGAAAGAAAAATCTGCCACGAAAGGCATCGCGCCTGTCCATTCTAGCCAAGACGCAAAATGAAGATCAGGGCGAATCCTCGGCTCAGCTCCGTCGTTGCTTCGCATCTGCGTCATCATGAAACTTCGGACCGCCGAAGGCGAGCAGTCGACTGGAAGAAACCGAATCGAACGTCTCGAAGGCGCCGTGAGATTGGCGCGCTCGACGCTCCGCCTGCAAGTCATCGTGGTCAAGACGGCTTGCATCCGCACAGGCAGATGGTCAAAACTGCAGCGCGTTGGAACCGCCCGCATCCAAGACGAGCCTTTCGATGCTCATCGTCGAAGACGATGAGCTCGTCACCCGCATGTTGGTGCGCACGCTCAAGAAGCTCGCGCCGAGCCCACGGTGTGAACGCGAGACACAGGGGGCCTACGACGCGCTCGACACCGAACGCTTCGACGTCGTGTGGAGCGACCTCGATCTCGGCACGGCCGTCGACGGCATCGACATCCTCGAGCAAGCCCAGCGGACTCAGCCCCACGCGCTCCTCTTGATCGTCTCCGGGAATCTGCACCTGGTCGCCCGAAGAACCCCACCGGCCGGCACGCGCGTCTTCGCGAAGTCGCAGGTCGACGCCGCGGTGGAGTGCGTTCGCGCCCACGCCGAGAGCCTCGGGTTCGTGATCGCGAAATAGCTTCTCGATGCCAGTGCATCTTAGATGCAAGAGCCACCGGAAAGCATCGACTGAACATCCGCGCCTCGCGCGGAGCTCGGGCGCCGGCAGCCTGCGTTGACAAGGGCTGGTAATCCCACTATTCACGCGACCTCTTGGTGCGGAAAGCACCCAGAAGAAGGAAGTCAACCCGAGCACATGAACCAATCAACCGTGGGAGCAGAAACAACTGATTCGGAGAGTTTCGCAGCACTCTTCGAACAGAGCATCGCCGATGGAGACTTCGGTGGTGAAGGCGAGATCATCGTCGGCACCGTCGTCAGCGTCGGTCGCGACCATGTCATCGTCGACATCGGTGGCAAGAGCGAGGGAGTCATCTCCCTGCGTGAGTTTGCGGATGCCGCAGGCGTCACGAACGTCAACCCTGGCGACAAGGTCGACGTCTACATCGAGAGCCGCGAGAACGACGACGGCCTCGTCACCTTGTCGAAGGAAAAAGCCGACAAGATGAAGGTTTGGGATGAGATCTCGAACGCCTGCGAGGCAGACGAGCTCATCGAAGGGACCATCAGCCAGCGCGTGAAGGGCGGCCTCTCGGTCACCATCCGCGGCGGCGTGAAAGCGTTTCTCCCGGGCAGCCAGGTCGACCTCCGACCCATCCGCAACTTGGATAAACTGATTGGTCAGACGTACCAATTCAAGGTCATCAAGTTCAACAAGAAGCGCGGAAACATCGTGCTTTCGCGCCGCGTCCTTCTCGAGAAGGAGCGCGATCAGATCAAATCGAAGACGCTCGAGACCCTCGAGGAGAACAAGGTCGTCAAGGGCGTCATCAAGAACATCACCGAGTACGGCGCGTTCGTCGATCTCGGCGGGATCGATGGCCTCCTCCACATCACGGACATGAGCTGGGGTCGCGTCAATCACCCGAGCGAAGTCTTCCAAGTGGGCGACGAAGTCACGGTCAAGGTCCTCAAGTACAACGCAGAGACGGAGCGCGTTTCGCTCGGCCTCAAGCAGACCCAAGAGGATCCCTGGAACCACGCCGAAGAGGCGTATCCGCCGGGCAAGAAGGTCCACGGCAAGGTCATGTCGATTACCGACTACGGCGCGTTCGTCGAGCTCGAGCCGGGTGTCGAAGGCCTCGTCCACGTCAGCGAGATGAGCTGGACCAAGAAGGTCAAGCACCCCTCGAAGCTCCTCGAAGTCGGCCAAGAGCTCGACTGCCAGGTGCTCGAAGTCGACGCGAAGTCGAAGCGCATTTCTCTCGGTCTCAAGCAGCTCGAGCCCGATCCCTGGACGCTCTTCACCGAGAAGTACCACCCGGGCGACAAAATCGGCGGCAAGGTCCGCTCGCTCACCGACTACGGCGTCTTCATCGGTATCGAAGAGGGCGTGGACGGCATGGTTCACAAGAGCGATCTCTCCTGGACGGCCAAGGTCAATAACCCTGGGGACATGTTCCACAAGGGCGATGACGTCGAGGCCATCATCCTCAGCATCAACCACGACGAGAAGAAGGTCTCGCTCGGGATCAAGCAGCTGTTCGACGATCCCTGGCCCTCCATCTTCAGCGAGTTCCCCCCGGGACGCGTCGTCGACTGCTCGGTCATGTCGGTCGTTGACTACGGCGTCTTCGTGAAGATTCGCGAAGGAGTCGAAGGCATGGTCGCCGTGAACGATCTCGTCCTCTCGAAGGACGAGGCAGGCGAACCGGTCGAGCTCAAGATTGGCGATGCGATCAAGGCGGAAATCGCCAACATCGACTCGCAGGATCGCAGGCTCACGCTCTCGATGCGCATCGGCGAATCGGGCGCAGGCGCGGCACCGACCATCACCAAGGGTGCTTCGGGCACCGGTGAGAAGCGCGAGTCGAAGGCTCCCAAGAAGGGCGCCGAAGAGGCGAAGGGCACCGGCGGAACGATCGGCGAGCTCATCAAGCAGAAGCTCGCCCAGAAGCTCGCCCTCGATAAGGACGAGAAGAAGGAAGACGCCGAAGCAGATGCCGAAGACGAGTGAGCGATTCTAATAGCTCGTGTCGTCGTGCGAACTGCACGGCGATATGATCTAGTCGTCACGGTGTAAGCGAGCGGCGGTGCTCTCCAAACGGAGGGTGCCGCCGTTTTCTTTTGCTACGCTGAAAGTCGATGACGAGCCCGTTCCGAGACGATCGCGAAGCCGCACACATGCGGGCCGAGCAGCTTGCCGAAGAAAACGACCAGCTCCGACGGGAGCTCGCGGAAGCCAAAGAGCCCAAGGTCGCTGGAATGCGACCGCCCGCGCGTCACATGCACGTTGCAGTAATCTCCGCGGTCGTCACGGCGGTTGGGATCTCGCTGGGAGTCCTGGTGGCTCTCAGGCGACCGCAATCCACGGCAACCGCCACGGTGCCTGACGGAAAAGAGCACATCAGCGTCAAGTGGACCGCGGAG
>JAYUUB010000252.1:0-62431 GCA_043755175.1 Polyangiaceae bacterium
GAAGCCTACTTTTGTAGGCTGAGGAGCGCAGAGACGAGGCCGCCTGTCTCACGATGGTATCGGCGGAATAGCGCCGACTTGTTTATACGCGGGCCCTTAGAACCGCATTTTAGCCGAGCTCGAGGCGCAGGCGACCTGTGCCACGGGGAAGAGCAGAGACATCGGGAGGCCGAGGCTCCATTGCAGGGTGTTCATGTTTCTTCGTTCAATCACCAAGAGCGAGAGAGGCTGAATCTAACACAGAGCCGAAAGCGCAGCGCCGAGCGCCGGATCACCGACACCTACGAATCCCGCGCCGGGCATCTCTGGAACGGTGATGTGTGGCACGAGCCCGGAGAACGGAGTGGTCTCGATCGCCCCCGGCAGTCGAAAGTGCGCAACGGTCTCGTAGCGTCCGCCTCGGGCCGTTGCTGCGACCTTCTGGGCGGTCAGCTTACCGAAGGTTCGCTCACCGACGACGAGGGCGCGCCCGTGCGCTGCGAGACAACCCGCGAAGAGCTCTGCCGCAGAGGCCGTTTTGCCATCGACGAGGATCGCGAGCGGAAAGAGATACGGGTCACCTTTGCGCGCGCGAAGGACGCGTTCGTCGTCTCCTTCGACGATCGTCGCGAGCTCGGCTCCTCGCGGGAGAAAGTCGTCGGCGAGCGAAAGCGCCGCGAAAGCGTCGCCGCCCGGACATCCCCTCAGATCGAGAATCAACGGCGATGCGAGCGGGGCCCCCGACCGGCCCGCACCGTTCGCAGCGCGAAGCCTCGCCGAGCTCTCGAGCGCGTTGAACACGAGCGAGCTCAGCGTCGAGACGATGCGCGCTACGTGCAATACGACAGTCGTCGAATGAGCCTCGCAAAACCGAACGGCTGGCTCCGACTCGACGTCACGAACGGCGCCATCGAGGGCCGCGAGCGCGGCCGGTCCGATCTCCGCGGTCGCGCTTTCGCATTCGGCGAGCGTGTAAAAGACATTGGTGACGCTCGGGACGAGCACGGCACCGAGCGGGTTGTTCATGTTGTTGCCCGTCGTAGGGCACAAAAGATTCACCGCCGGGAGCTTGCTCACCAAGACGATTGGATTGCCCATCGTGTAGGCGCCCACCGTCTTGAACATCGGGTGCGCGGTCCCGCCCTCGTCACCGGTGCTCATCGGGATCTTCGAGCCCATGTTCAGCGCCGGCATGAAGGTCACCTTCACCGTGGGCGAGAACGACGCGGCTTGCACGTTCATCGCCATGTTCGGATACGGAACCGGGATCGGCGAAGGCGCGGCAGGCGTGAGGCACACGTCGGGAAAACCGACGTTCATTCCGGCGCCACGATTCGATGCAGGCATCATCGGGTGAGACCTTTCGTCATCCGAGGTGAATCTCACGGCCATTGATGCTGACCGTCTCTTCGGTGTTGATCTGGGCCCGCTTCGATTGCGCGTAAGAGTGCCCCTTGACGAGCGAGCGGCTCTCGCCCGCGTGGACCGTCATCACGTCACGAACGCGGGAGAAGAGCGTCGTCATGGTCTCGGTCACCGCGTGGGCGACGATCTTGAGCTTCTCCGCGCCGATCTCGATGACCGGGCTCTGGAGCGAGACCCCACGAGCCCCCGAGATTTCCACCTTGCCCGTCAGCGATCGGAGCTCCACGTCGCCAGAGAACTCGAGCACGGTGCGCCCGGCACCGGCGAGGACCCCGATGACGAAATAGGCGTCGTCCTTTCCGATGACCAGGAGCACGTCGCCCTTCGAAGGTCGGAAGGGGAACGCGAGCGCGAGCTCCGCGGCGACCTCCTCGCCCCCCGTGATGCGTACGCGCACGGTCGACGCGGCGCTCGCTACGACCTCGCCAGGGCCGAGATAGCCCGACGACGCTCCGAGCACCGAAGCCACGCGTTCGGTTTTGCCAGCCAATGCAGTCTTCATCGAGCTCCTCACTTCTTTCTCGGTGGCCGAAAGGCTTCTGCTGCGAGCCGGTCTGCATCGGTCTCGCGTAGTCCCATCATCTTCGCGCGGTCGTTCGCGCTGCCCTCGAGGCGGACGCCGTGAAAATTAGCGTGCGACAGATCGGCCTCGCGCAAGTCGGCGCGTCGCAGATCGGCGAGGGAGAAGTCGCTGAACGCCAGCTTCGCTCCGATGAACACCGAACCGTCGGCCTTGACGCCGTCGAGCATCGTGTCGCGGACGTCGGCGCCGGCGAAGCTCGTCCGCTCGATCTTCGCTTTGGTGAACGTCGCATAGCGAAGTCGGCTCTTCGAGAGGTTGGCCGACGACAAGTCGGCACCCCCGAAGAACGCACCCCGCGCATCGAGGTTCGAGAGGTCGGAGAGCTCGAGGCGAGCGTCTTTGAACGTGCACTTCTCGAGGACGCAACCCGGGAGCTTGGTCTTGCGCAGATCGGCTTTCGAGAAGTCGCTGCAAGAGAAGTCGGCACCCTCGATTCTCATGCCCGACAGATCGCAGGAGACGAAGGAGCAATAGCGCAGCGAAAGTCCGTCGAGCGCGAGCGGCTGGAGCGCGATGCTGCCGAAGTCGACGCGCTCGAAGGTCGCCTTGTGGAGCTTCGCCGATTGGAGCTTCGCGTCGTGTAGATCGACCCCTTGGAGCACCGCACGCGTGAGGTCGGCTCCCTCGAGGTTCACGTCGGTCATGGTCGACAGCTCGATGTGAGCGCCTTTCAGGCTCGCGCCAGAGAGATTCGCGCGAGACAAGTCGACGAGGACGAGCTTCTTGCCGTCGAGGTTTTGACCCGAGAGATCGGCGTCGGTCAAGATCGCCCCGGTGAGCTTCGCGTCGCCGAGATCGGCGTCGCGCAGATCGGCTCCCTCGAGCATCGCGCGCTCGAGGTTCGCGCCGCGTAGACACGCCCCCCGCAGGTTCGCACCGCGCAGCGACGTGAACGACAGATTCGCACCTTCGAAGTCGGCTCCCGAAAGATCGAGCTCGGCGAAGTCGGACGCTTCGAGCTCTGCTCCTCGAAGGCCCTTCGGCGAGAATCGAGCGCCATCGAACACGCTGCGGGTCATGTGGAGCGCGAGCTTCGCGCCCGACAGATCGGAACCCACGAACACCGACGCGTCGATCGTCGCCCCCTCGAAGCTCACGCTCGTCAGGTCGGCGCCCGTGAAGACGGCGCGCTCGATTCGAGCGCCCGCGAACGTCGCGCCGGCGAGCTTGGCTCGACCGAACGAAGCTCCGATCGACGTCACCTCGCGGCAATCGGCGCCCTCGAGATCGACACCATCGAGGCGCGTGTCGACGAGGCGCGCGCCGCGAAGCTTCGCCGACCTCATGCGGCTACCCGCGAAGAGAACACCGGTGAGATCGGCGCGTTCGAGGTTCACGCCTTCGAGATCGCACATGACGAGCTGTGCGCCGCTCAGGGTCACGTCGACGAGCCAGGTGTGCGAGAGCTTCAGCATGATGCCCTTGGCGCCCGAGAGATCGACCTTGGTCAGCGTCGCGCCCTCGAAGTCGCACGCGATGAGCTCTGCCCCCGCGAGGCACGCTCCCGACAAGTTCGTAGAGGCAAGCCTGACATTGCGGAGCTTCGCGCCTCGAAGGCTCGCTCCTGAAATGTCACGGCCCGCAAGGTCGGCGCTTTCGATCACCTCGCCTGCGAAGGACTCGCCGCTACGCAGCCGGCGAACGAGATCGTCATCGTTGGTCATCGTCGCTCCAGGGTCGACCGAGAGAAGCTCGCGCGGAGGAGGTTCGAGCCGCGAAAGTCGACGCTCGTTCCGGCCGATTCGACGAATTTGGCGTCGTAAAGATTGGCCCCGGTGAACACCGTCGTCGACAAGACCGCCTTTCGAAAGTCTGCCCGAAGAAGATTCGCGGTGGTGAAGACGGCCCTCTTGAGGTTGGCCCGATCGAATCGCGCCTCCCGGAGATCGGCGGCGACGAACCGTGTTGCCGAGGCGGATACCCGTAAGAAGTACGACTCGGGGAGATCGGCCTCGGAGAAATCGGCATCGTCGAGGGTCGCCCCCATCCATACCGTCCCGCTTCCGGAGACGCGACGGAGGTCTGCGCTCTGGAGCGACGACTGCATGAAGCTCGTCGCTCCGAGCTTCGAGCCGCGCAAGATCATTCGTGCCGCGCGCGCCTTTCGACAGAGACAATCGAGCAGCGACGCCCCGGAGAGATCGGCATCTTCCATGAAGCACTCTTCGAACGAGCTCTTCGTGAGTGACAACCCGGTGCCGCGAATACCCGATAGGCACGCTTCGACGAACGAAGTCATCTCGCCCTTCGCGCCACGAAGATCGGCTCCATCGAGGTTGGTCTTGTAGAACAGCGCTCGGTCGAGTGTGGCTCCTTCGAGATTGGCGCCGAGAGCACGCGCCCGAGAGAAGTCGGCGCTCGAAAGGTCGGCCCTCGCCAGGGTCGCGCCCGTGAGGTTCGTGTCGACGAAGAGGGCGTTCCGGAGGTTACAGCCCGTGAGGTTCGCTCCCGTGAGGTTCGCACCGCTGAGGTTCGCTCCCTCGAGCATGCATGCCGACAGGTCGATCCCATGGAGGTCGCGGTCGGTGAGATCTCTGCCCGACAAATTCTTCCCGGGCCCCGGCTCTTCTTCCGGTCCGCTCGAGACACCCCCCGGCGGCAACCCCGGCACGACCGCCGCTAGCCGCGGGTCGGCGAGCTTCGCATCGAGCTTCGCGAAGATCTTCGGATCGGCCCCCGATTGGATCGCTTGCGCTCGCACGGGAGCCAAGCCCTCGACCAAGAGCCGTAGTCCCGAGGCCGCGGTGCCACCCGGCGCCGGCTTCGACAGCGATTGCTGCATGGCCGTTTTGACGTCGGGCGTACCCATTGAAGGTCCGGCGTCTGCGAATGCCTGCCGAAGGATCGTGAGCGCCGGTCCGAGGAGCTTTCCGGCCGCGCCGCCGAGCGCGCCCGTGAGGGGGTTGTCGTCGTCGGGATCGACTTTCGGCGCGTCGCCCCCCTCACGCGCGAGGAACGCCGCCTCGGCCTCTCCGAAGCCTTCTGGCGTCAGCGCTTGGAGCCCGATGGGGTCTTTGGCATGAGCCTCGAGGAGATCACGATAGTGACTCTCGGGCTTGGGCTCGGTCGCAAGCTCTTCGGATACGACGAGAGCGAATTCGACATCCGACAAGTCGTTCTCGCGCACTTCGATCAAGCCGCGCCAGGTGAGCTCGAGCACTTCGTTTTCGAGGTCGGCCAAGAGCGTATCGAGACGCATCTTCGCCACGATGAACGCGCCCTCCGCATTGCGAAGGAACACGCGAATGCGAATGGCGGGTAGCCGGGTCTCGATGACTGCGGAGTCCGGGTGCAGATTGTCGAACCTGAGCTCTTCGTCACCTTTCAAATAACCCGTCAGCTGCTGATCGGGAGGAGCGGCTTGAAAATGCGAATAGTCGAAGTCGTCAGCAAAATAAGGCGCTCGTTCGCGTTGGTAGGCTTCACCGTAATTCGTACCTACGAGACCGGCACGTTGCGGCCATGCCGGATTGATCGGCGCGAAGCTCGCCGGTGCATTCTTCGGTCCGGTCGTGGGCTCGACGTTCGGCAGCGCTGCCGCGGAATGGCCCGTTCCCACCGGATTCACCGCGAGCTCGGGCCCGCCGAAGGCATGAGCCCAGTCGATGGGCACCGTGGTGAAAGGCAGAGGCTCGGTCGAGCGGCCGCCGAGAATGCGATCGACCCACACCCTCGGTCCGACCACGCGAAGCTCTTTCGACCAGCCTCCGACGGCGAACCGAACCGTGCCTTCACGGACCGGGCGCGCCTTGCGAGCATGGAAGCTCCCGCGCAGCATCACATCGGTGTTGCGCTTGAAGTCGGCGAAGTCGCTCGGATGAACGACCGCGCCTTTTCTCTCTTCGTCGTCTGCCCCGAACGTGTCGCTCGACAATGTTCCTTGCGCGAGCCGAGCGAGCTCCTCGAGGTCGGCATCTTTCGCGAAGTCGGGGATGTCTCGAGGGCTCGGGAGCGGACTCGGCGCCACGCCGGGCTTCAACGTGAAGCGAGCGCGCACGACGCACGTCATCTCCGATTGGGGCGGGCGACGTGCTCCCTCTTTGTAGCCGAAGACAAAGGGAGTGAGGTTCTTGACGCGCACTTTCGTCTCTCTCTCTTTCAGCCGAGCAAGACCGAAATCGCGTTGACGGCCCAGTTCATCGAGGTGGCACTCTCACGAACGCTGTTCGTGGAATGAATGACTCCGGTCTCCGTCCGATTGCCAATGTTGTAAGAGGTCTGGGTGCCGATGTTGATCTCTTTCTTGGTGCCGATCGAGACCTCGGTCGCGCTCCCGAGGAAGATCTCGAAGGCCGCGCCCAAGAAGCACTCGATTCCAACCGCCATCGTCATTTCGATGCTCGGGACGCCGATGCGCAACGAAGCGTGCGCTCCGAGGAAGAACTCACCAAACCCACCGAGCCAGCTCTCGCGGGCCGCGCCACGGTAGTCGCCCCAGAACTCGCCAGGGCCCATGCCGGCTCCGGGATACACCACGCGCGTCTCGCGTATCTGGTCGGCGTAGAGCTCGGAGTGGAGCTTCTTCACGTGGACGTATTCGTCGATCTCGTCGATCTCGTGGCCTTCGCTTCCGGTGTAGCTCGCCATCTTGCTCGCCCACACCTTCTCGACGATGCGCCCCACGGGCTTTCCTTCGGAGCCAGTCTGGTACTCCATGCTGGTCGCCCAAGTGTTCTCCTGAATGACTGGATTGATCTTCTTCGCGCCGGGCGTGGTCCATCCGGTCGAAGCGTCGGTGACGGTCGCCACGTCGACCGCCGATGCCGAAGTGCGCTGGGCCTCCGTGAAGCTCGCCGACTGCGAGTCGGTGAGCCCGCTCACGTCGAGCTGATACCCATCCTCGGCTCCGACGACGCTCTTCTGTAGCGGGCCCAGGTAATAGTCGACGACGATACCGTGATAGCGCGTGACGATGTCGCCTTTGGTCGCCTCCTCGTAGACCCGCCACGTTCCCGTGAACTCGTCTTTGATCCAGCGAATGTCGACAATCGCCCCCGGAGCGATGTCGTTGTCGACGATGAGCCCACCCGAGGCCTCCCATTGAGCGGCATTGTCGGAATCGTCTTGTCGGCCGAGCACGAGGAGCTTGTAGTTGCCGCGCACGACCTCGACTTTGTCGCCACGCGTGGTGGAGACACGATTGCCATCGGAGTGATCGCGCCACCCGCCCAGGGTATGAATCTTGGCGCTGACGGTCGCTCGCTCGTCGGCCGTCGGATAGGGGTGAGTCCCCTGTTTGTAGTCCGACTGATTGGGATAAGGGTGGTCGGCCCCTTCGCGGAGGCGTTCGTCGTCGGCGAACGAGAGGACGAGAGACGCGAGGTCTTCGCCGTCTTTCGTCGGGAGTGGGTTGGTGGGGTCGGCGGCGTATGCCTCGTAGGCGGACTTGATCGCCGGATCGACGACGCCGAGCCGCAAGAACGACGACATCGACGCGGAAGGCGTCGCGGCTCCATTCCCGGTGGCCGCTACGGCCGTGAGCGGGTTGGTCGCGAAATCGTTGACTTTGATGAGTAGGTATTTGGCGTTCGAGGTCTCGCTCTCGGAGATCTTCGCGTCGCCGCCCACCAGATCGTTCGGGGTGCTCATTCTGCTCTCCTTCTCCGCCTGCTTCTGATCAGGTGTGATCGCCGAGCTCGATCACGATTCCACCATTGGCCGTACTGATCCGGTTTTTCGTCGCGTTGCCGACGTTCACGGGCGAGGGCGCGATGGCGTTGGGGACGGAGCCGATGATGATCGGCCTGTCTGGATCGCCGTCGAGGAACGCGACGAGCACCTCCGACCCTGGCCGCAACGGGAAATGCATTCCGTGGTTGGGCCCCGCGAACGGTTGCGCCATACGCACGGGCTTCGACGTTTTCTGCGCGTTGGGCGGGCTGGTGTCGAAATGAAAGAGCACCGAATAGCGCCCCACCTCGTCGAGCTGCGCGACGCCTCCGATCGCGCCGCCGGGACCGGGCTGGATGATGCCAGTGACGAAGCCCGATATGCGCGGCCTCTTCGTCTTTCGCTCGGGGCGATAGTCGTGGTCTGCCGAGACGGCGCGAAAGGTGTTCGCGTAGGTCCCCTTCCCGTCGCCAGCTACACGGTAATCGTGGGTGACCTCGGTGAAGAGGAGATCGAGCGTGCTGAACAGCGGGTGGCCCTCGAGCTTGTCGGTCGAACCGGCGCTGAGCCGAAAGAGGTCGCTCTTACCTTCGTACACTCGTGAGCGAGCGAGCTGCTCTTCCGAGCGGACGCGCGCGAGGGCCGCGCCTTCTTCGGGGGTCTTGTGGTGGCTCGCGTACTCGACGACGCCGCCCTCACCGTGGTCCGCGAGCTCGACGCTCCCGCCGAGATCGGTCAACGGCTGTCGGTAGTTGTAATCCTGAACGGCATAGACCGCAGGGATGAGCAGCTCTTCGAGCTCGAGCTCGTAGACGTCGTGGGCGGCGCCGCGGCCCTGGTACACTAGGGAGACGTCGTTCCTGTGAAAGCCGTCGATGTGATCGGTGAACACCAGTTGGTCGTGGTCGTCGCCGTGCTCGAAGAAGAAGCTCACGCCGAGGTGCTCGGCGAGTCGGCTGACGAAGGCGACGTCGGACTCGCGGTACTGGACCACGAAGTCGCGAGCGGCGTACGTCCCCGAGAGGCGAAGGTCGACATTGGAGGCGAGATCGTAGAGCTCGAGCTTCTTCTGGATGATCTCGGGAACCGATAGGTCCATGAAGATCTCCTGGGTCTCGACGAGCGAGAGCCGATGGAAATCGGGAGCGATCCGGACCACGTACCCACGCTCGTTCTTCAGCGTGTCGAGACGGTGACGCATCGAGGCGATGATCCCGTGGATTCGCCGCGTGTCGGGCTGACCTTCGCGCTCGATCACGATCGTCACGTGGGCTCCGGGACGTGCATCGGCCGAGAGCCCGTCGGGTGCCGTCGACATGAGCTCGACCTCGAACGACCAGAGCCGAGAGATCGCCTCGGTGCCCGAGAATCGCCGCACCAAGAGCTCGTCGGCCGCAAAGTCGGCAGACTCGATTCGAACGTTGAGAGTGTCCATACTCGGCCCTCGAGCGCGGAAGATGACGTGGTCCGTGGACGCGCGTCGCTGGTGGGAGACCGGGGCGCCGCAGACGTCGACGTCCGGACGAGACCGCACTCGGTGACGATCGTCAACTCCCGCATCTCGTGCTGCGAGCAAGCGACTCCGGTCGGACACGCTCGCGACGGTTGAGGCCGAAATCGGCGAGATGACGCCATCATTGCCCCGTGAATCGTGCTAAGCTGCGCTCCGCGACCGGCTCAAGCCGCTCTCTTCTCTGAACGTGTCGCTCGGAGAGAACTCAACCAATCACCGGCGATCCCCAGACGGAGCTCCGGTGAGCAAGCTCCCGAGGCCCGACATGCAAGAGAAAGACAAAGATGCGCTGAGGATCACCGGTCAGTGCCGCGTGCGGGGCGGAATGGAATACGACCTCAAGTGCGAAGGCGTGAACCTGTCACTCGTGGTCTCTCCGCGCATGAATCCCGACGACGCCGACGACTGGCACGTCGAAGCGCGCGCGAAGCGTGCTCCCGACGGACCCTTCGTCGCTGCCGAGTGGGGTCCCACGCGGAAAGAAGCGCTGCGTGCCGTCGGTCGCGCTTGGGATTCAAACGTTCCGACCCATGGTCTCGCGATGTTCGATTGGGAGGCCGTCGAAAAGATCCTCCTTACCGTCCGCGCTGTCTGAGGAGCGACGCGCTCGCCGGCGAATCCACCGAAGGCCGAGACACACGAGGTGGTCCTCGCAGTCATCGGCCCTTCGCGTTGCGGTCAGCGGAGTGAGATCAGCCGTCTTTGGCGACCCACGATTTGCAGTTGCCGGCAGGGTTGATCGGGCCCTTGACCACGCTGCACGCTCCACACTGGTCTTGAGGACCAGGGGTATAGAGCTTGCAGCCCGAGCAGAGCTTCTTCGGATCGGTGCTGTGATCCACGTATTCGAGCGAGCTGCGCATCGCTTGGTCGGCGGCGGCCAGCGACGTCGCGTCGGTACAGGAGAGCGGCTGCTTGCCACACGCGGTGAGAGCCCATGCTGGGATCAAGGTCGCAGCTCCGAAGCCGAGCGCGCTTCGCAGTGCCTGACGTCGTCGAATCTTGTCGTCGCTCATGATGAGTCCTTTTTTTTCTGATCGTCGAAGTGTCACCCCGCTCTATGACACCACTCTGCAAGTTCCCAAAGTGATGTGTGTCTCAGAGCCGCCACGGCAACACCGATTGAAGATCAAAATCGCGCGGCGATCTGCCACGGGCGCGGCAGTCTGACGCGCTCGCGACCCGCAGATCCTGCGTCTCTCGATTGCAGAGGATGCGTCGGGCTGGGCTCTATCTCAGAATTGGAACGTCGCGGATCCGGTGCATTGTCCCCCGCCGCTCGAGATCGAGCAGTCGAATGAGCCATTCGAGCCTACGACGGCGTAACGGACGGCTCCCGACCCGACGGACGACGAAAGAACGTAGGAGTCGCCTGCGCTATCGAAGAGGGCAATCTTCGCTGCGACGGTGCCGTCGACGACCGACACCTCGTCGCCGAAGAACAAATGCGTCTTGGTCTGACCTTGGGTGACGTCGGCCGAGAACGCGACGGTCGTGGCGACCGATCCGCCTGACACCTTGGCCTCGGCGACGACCACTCCCGAGACGCAGACGTCGCCGGAGCAAGCGTTCTCGAACGTCATCTGAATCGTCGCCTCGCTCGCCCCGGAGCTCGCCGATCCATCGGCTTGGACCGACAGCGATCCGGTGACTTTCCCTTCGGTCGCGCACGAGAGATCGTAGGACCCGTTCGTCTGGGTCCCTTTCAAGCAGGTCTTCCCGGCCGCGCCATTCACCACACCGACGGCGTCGAAGACGGGCTGAGCGAGGGCCATGGTGCCGTAGAGCTTCGACACGTTCTTCATGGTCGCGGCGTCGATGACGCCCGAAGGGCTCTTGATTGCATCTTGGACGGCGGCGACCTTCTCCTTCGGATCACTTGGCTCACCGCCGGCGCTGCAGGCAGCGAGGCTCGAAGCAGAGAGAATGGTGGCGACGACGACGAGGTGAACAGATCGGCTGGGGCTCATTGGGGCTCCTCACGAACGACAGTTGGACAGAAGAAAGACGAGGCCAGCGCCTCTCCGGCGAGTCGCCCGTCGCAACTGCTGCGCCAAAACACCCCGAGCCCGAATCTCGGCGAAATGAGGACCGAACGAGGGGTGAGCGGCGTGAACGAGCGAGCGAGCGGTGTGAACGTTCGTCTACGCCAGTCGTCGGGGGTCGACATCGAGCGATCCATGAGCAGAGTGACTCCGGTGAGTGAAGCAGAGTCGAAACGACCTTCCGGTGCCGAGGGCCTACCGCTTGGCCTGCGCGCTCGTCTCGACGAGCTCTTTCCCGGGGCCAACGTGTCGAGCGTCGAGCTGCTCGGCCCCGACGCGGCACTCCTCGGAGGAGATGACGAGAAGGGCCTCGGCTACGGGCGACCGCTGCGTGTCGGTCTCGTGCTCGCCGACGGAACGATCAGCGACGTGGTCTTTCACACGGC
This sequence comes from Polyangiaceae bacterium, assembly GCA_043755175.1. GTDB lineage: Bacteria > Myxococcota_A > Polyangia > Polyangiales > Polyangiaceae > CAYYKK01. The sequence continues at coordinate 11,542 of JAYUUB010000252.1, forward strand.
GCTCCCCGACGACTTCGGGCACGATCGTCGGGCCGACCGCGCCGACGCGATGCTCCTCGCCTACGACTCGTTTCGACTCATCCCCGATCACGTGACGGCGCTCGACGTCGGAGCCATCAAGCCCGACGGTTCGCTCGTACCGCTGGTCGACACGCGCGAGTTCTACCTCCTCACCTCGTGGTCCGAAGGTACGCTCTACGCCGATGATCTGAGGCGCGTCGCAGAGACCGGAATCGCGACCTCACTCGACGTCGCGCGCACCGAAAAGCTCGCCGACTATCTCGCCGACCTCCACGCCAGACGAGGCTCTCACGAGGGCGCCTACGTGCGTGCCATTCGTGATCTCGTCGGGCACGGTGAGGGCATCGCCGGCATGATCGACGGCTATCCACCGGACACCCCGGGAGCGCCTATCGCGCGCCTCGAGCAGATCGAGATGGCCTGCCTGAAATGGCGTTTTCGACTGCGCGGGCGCGTCGAGCGATTGAGGCGTACGCACAACGATTTTCATCCGTTCAATCTGCTGTTCGCCGAAGACACCCGATTGACGGTCCTCGACACGAGCCGAGGCTCCGAAGGCGACCCCGCAGACGACGTCGCCGCCTTGACGATCAACTACCTCTTTTTCGGCCTCTCCAACCTCGACCGTTGGGAATCGGGGCTCGGGGTTCTGTGGGAGCGATTCTTCACGAGGTACTTGAGGGCGTTTCGAGAGGTCGACGTGCTCGAGTCGCTGGGACCCTTCTACGCGTGGCGCGCACTCGTGATCGCGAGCCCGCGTTGGTATCCGAATCTCACGGCTGAAGAGCGCGACCGCATCCTCGGCTTCGCCGAGCGAGCGTTGGGCTCGGAGCGCTTCGACCCGAAGGTGGGTTTCGAGATCATGCGATGAGCGGCATCGTGGTGTGGCTCACCGGTCTGCCCGCGTCGGGGAAGAGCACGCTCGCGCGCGACGTGGCGGAGAGACTTCGAGGTCGGGGCGCTTCGGTGGTCGTGCTCGACGGCGACGACGTGCGCGCGGCGATGCGTCCTGTCCCCGGCTACGACGACGAAGCGCGCGATGCTTTCTACGAGACTCTCGCGCGTCTCGCCTCACTTTGCGCGAGTCAGAGTCTCATCACGCTCGTCCCGGCGACCGCGAACCGCCGCGCGTACCGTGAGCGCGCCCGGCTCCTGAGTCAGCCCTTCTTGGAGGTCTTCGTCGATACGCCCATCGAAGAGTGCGTGAGGCGCGATCCGAAGGGGCTCTATGCCCGGGCCGCCGCAGGCGACGCTTCGACGCTTCCGGGGTCGCACAGGGTCTACGAGCCGCCCGGGCATCCAGACTTGGTGACGCGCCCGACGTTCGAAGGCGCCGCCTCGGCGATCGTCGCGCTCGTGTTGAACGCCATGTCGGCTCACGCCACGAATACCTAGGCCGAAGGCCGAACCCACTCGAGTCGCTGGTGGCGCGATCAGAACGAGCCACGCGCACCGACCGCGAACATCGTGGCTAGGCCGTCATCGCATATCGCCTAGGCCACGAATCCCTTCCATCGGCGCATGTATTCGACGAACCCAGGGCTCAGCGCGCGGTCGAGAAGCTCCTTCTCGGTGAGCGGCGGACGCTTCGGCTCCCAGCCGGGCTCCGAAATGCGGTGCGCCCAATCCGGATTCGCGATCGCCGATCGGCCGAGAGCGACGAAGTCGGCACCGAGCTCGAGCAGTCGCTCGGCATCGCCGCGTGTCCAGATCTTCCCTGCGACGAAGAGGCGCACGTCGCTCGGAACCACCTCGCGAAAGAGAGGCACCACGTGAGACTCGGGACGCTTCACCGAGGTCTTGAAGGCGTCCCAAAGGGATAGATGGAGAAAGTCGATCCCGTCGTCGGCGAGCCATCGAGCGAGCGTGAGATTCTCGTCGAGATCGAGCCCCTTCGCGTTCCCGAAGTCTTCTGGGGAGATCCGCACGCCGACGACGAACGACGACGGGACGCGCGCGCGCACCCCGCGCGTGACCTCGCGCATCAGCCGCGCACGATTCTCGAGTGAGCCCCCCCACCGATCGGTGCGCGTGTTCTCGGTCGCGCTGAGAAACTGCGTGAGGAGGTATCCGTGCGCCCCGTGAATCTCGACGCCGTCCATTCCCGCCGCGTGAGCCCGCGCCGACGCATCGGCGAACTGCGAGATGACGCGCTCGAGATCTTGCTCGGTCGCAGCGCGTGGTCCGCCTTCGCTCTCGTTCGCGCTCCACGTTCGCTCCCCGGTGAGCGTCGCATCGGCGCGCAGCCCGCCATGGAAGATCTGAGCGAACGTGAGCGCACCCCGATCGTGCATCGCCGAGGTCAGTGTACGGAGGCCGGGAAGGAGGGCATCGTCGAAGATCCCGAGCTCGCCCGCCCACCCTTGCCCGTCTTTGGCGACATGAGATGCGCAGGTCGTGATGATCCCGAACCCGCCGCTGGCGCGGGCTTCGAGCCACTTCAGCTCTTCGTCGGCGAGTGAGCCGTCGGCGTGGCTCTGAGAGTTGGTCATGGCTGCAACAGCGATGCGATTGCGAGAAACGACGCCGTTCCTGAAAGCCGCGGGCTCGAGTAGGGGTTTCACGCGTCGCACTCTACACGAGCCGTCCGGGCTCGCTCCGACGACCCTCAGGTCGATCAATCGATTCCTTTCGGGTTTCGATGACCTCCGACCACCGAAAGGCTAGACCTAGACGATGGCAGCAGATGTAGCCCTCGTGTACCCGCCGACGTGCGATCCCACGGCGCCCTATCTTGCCGTCCCGATGCTCACGGGTTTTCTGCGCGCGGCGGGAGTGAGCGTGCTTCCCGTCGACGCGAACATCGAGGCGTTCGACAGGCTGCTCGAGCCGGGCCCGCTCGGAGTGTTCGCGAATCGGATCGAAGATGCGATCGCCGCGTTCGACGCGCAGCCCGAGCTGTCGCACGAAGAGCAGCTCCGCTACTTGGCGCTCCAGAACGCTCGCGGCGATGCGCGCGCGGTCCCGCGCGGAATTCGAGAAGCCAAAGACATTCTCCGGAGCGAGACCCGGTTCTTCGACGCCGAGCAATACGACTCGGCGACGCGGACGGTCGACGCGGCACTGCGCGTCGTCTCGGCCGCTCATCACCCGCTCCACCTCGACTTCACCGCCTATCGAACTCCGTTCGGGCTCCTCTCGCAGAACGAGATTCAGCTCATGGGCGCTCCCGAGGTCGATCCCTTCGACGACTACGTGCAGAACGTCCTCGTCCCGAGACTGCGCGAGAGCGGCGCGCGTGTCGTCGGCATCTCGGTGTGCTTTCCGGGCCAATTGCAACCGGCGTACGCCTTCGGCTGGAAGCTCAAGAAGGCGCTCCCCGGCATTCACCTCACCGCGGGTGGCCCCGGGCTCACCCAAATGATGATTCGATTGACGGGTAAAGCGCTGGCCGATGCGCTCGGGCCCTTCGACTCGGCCGTGCTCTACGAGGGCGAGCACAGCCTGCTTTCGCTCTATGAAGCCGTCCGCGACGAGACCCCTCTCCGCAAGCTGTCGAATCTGGTGTTGCGCGACGGTCTCCTCGGCGCACGCTTTCTCGCCGGTCACGGAATGGAAGACCTTCGGCCGTTGCCCGCTCCCGACTTCGACGGTCTCGCGCTCGACAAGTACCTCTCTCCGGCGCTCACCCTGCCCTACGATCCGACCCGCGGTTGCTATTGGGGAAAGTGCACCTTCTGCCACTACGGTCTCGCCGAGGTCGGAACGGCTCAATACCGCGAGCGCGAGGTGAAGACGATGGTCGAGCACCTACGCACGCTCAAGGCCAAGCACGGGACCAAGCACTTCTATTTCTCTCAAGACTCGGTCGCGCCGAAGACGCTGCTCAAGCTTGCGCAAGGAATCATCGACGCAGGTCTCGACATTCGATGGGGCACCGATTTGAAGCCCGAGAAATATCTCACCCCCGAGCGCGCGCGAACGCTGTACGAAGCGGGAGCGGTCGCTTGTGCGCTCGGCGTCGAATCTGGAAATGAGCGGGTCTTGTCACTCATCGACAAGGGAGCACCCGTCCGAGTCGTATCCGACGTCATCGATCGGCTCTCGAGCGCCGGGGTCGCCGCCGAGGCGATGTGCTTCACCGATTTTCCCACCGAGACGAAAGACGAAGCGCTCGACACGCTCCGCTTCATCGACGAGCGCCGCGACCGCGTCGCCGTCTACATCGTGGGAGAGTTCGGGCTGACGCACGGGTCGCTCGTCGCGAAAGATCCCGCGCGCTTCGGCATTCGCGAAACGTGGCAGCTCGGCGGCGACACGCTCGGTCTGTCGATCTTCTTCGATCCCCTCACTCCGTGGAAAGACGGCGACGACCGCGCCGAGGTCGACCTCGAGCTCACCGAGCTCTCGCGGGGCTGGACTTTACGCCCTTATCCGTGGGCGGGCGCCGTCGCGACCGCCCACACGCTTCTCCATTACGCTCGATTCGGACAAGGCGTCTTTCGAGAGCGAGCGAAGCTCGGCAAAGTGGGCCCGGTGCTCGGCAGAGAGGCCTTCGAGGCCACCGCGAAGTTCGACATCGACAAGCTCGCCCGCGCCCAAGAGCGAGACGGCGATCTGTGGAGCACGCTCGTTTACGACAAGCGCCATGTCTCCCGAGAGGCGTATCGAGAGCTGGCTGAGCGGGTGCCCGCCATGAAGCCCCACCCGGGCGACTACCGATTCGTCGCCGACGGCGAGCCCCGTGCTCGCACCAAAGGACGCCGCCCTTCCCACGCCCACAACTCGGCACGCTGATCATGTACGAGGTCGCTCCGACGGCATTGAGTCGCGCCTTCATCGCGGTAGCGAGGCGACTTCTCGCCGAGCTGGCCGTGTCTCCTCGTCTCTGCGCGAGCCTCGGCAAGAAGCGCGCAGCACCGATCGACGGACGAACCCTCGATCCGGTCGTCGGCGCCATGCTCTCACTCGACGACGTGCTCGGTGGCTCCGACATGACCGGTCGGACACCACGACAAGCGCGCGCGAAGATGGCCGAGCAGATCGCGATCGGCGAGAAGCCTCCCGAGGCCGGGATCCGAGTCGAAGAAAGCCACTTCGACGGCCCAGGTGGGCGACTCGGCGTACGCCGCTATTACCCTGAAGAGCTCTCGGGCGTCTTACCGACGGTCGTGTACTTCCACGGCGGCGGCTACGTCGTCGGAGGCCTCGAAACGCACGACGGCATCTGCCGCCGAATCGCGAAGGGTGCGCGCTGTCGCGTCGTCGCCGTCGAATACAGATTGGCACCCGAAGATCCCTTTCCTGCTGCGATCGACGACGGGGTCGCTGGATTTCGTTGGGTCGCCGAACACGCAGACGACTTCGGCATCGACAGCGCCCGCATCGCCGTGGGCGGCGACAGCGCCGGCGGCAATCTGTCGGCGGTCGTGTCGCTGCGGACCCGAGGCGACCGAATACGACCTGCATTGCAGGTGCTCATCTATCCGGCGACCGACGCGACCCGCTCGCTGCCTTCTCACACTTCGATGGGCACCGGATTTCTGCTCAGCGCCGAAGTGATCGATTGGTATTACGATCAATACCTCGCAGGCGATCGCGATCTCCGGCGTCACCCCGACGTGTCGCCGCTCCTGTCACCCGACGTGTCGAATGCACCTCCAGCGCTGATCTACACGGCAGCGTTCGACCCGCTCCGAGACGAGGGCCAGGCCTACGGAAAGCGCCTCGAAGAATCGGGCGTGCCCGTCGAGGTCCACGAGATCGCCGGGTTGCCCCACGGGTTCTTGCAGCTCACCCGTGGCGTCGCGTCCGCCGACCATGCCGTCGACGAGATCTCGACGCGCATCGGTCAGCGCCTCCGCGCCGTCTGATTTCGACGCCGCTCGTGGCGGACCGCGGGCGGCCCTCGACGCCGGCTCGACCCGGCACGTCGAAGATCGTATCTTGTGGCTCGATGCAGCGTCGCTGGGGCCGAACGATCCGCTTCTTGCTCGCCTGGGCCATTCTGGCTTGTTCGGTCGGCACGCAGAGTCGTTCCTTTTTCCCCTGCGATACGCCTCTGTCGGCCGATCTCGCTTTTGTCGTCTTCGCAGGTGAGCCGGCGAAAACGACCGCGTCTACTTCTTCTGCCACTTCTGCCACTGCTCCGCGAACCGCGCGTACGCGCCTTCGGCATCCACGACGAGAAGCGCCTCTGGTGGCGTCATCACGGTCCGTGGCCGAAGAGCCGAAGACCACGACGCGCTACCTCGTTCTCGTCCCAGACCGCTATCTGCGAAACAGCTCGCTCCTCTGCTGAGCCCGACACGGACCGCGAGATCCGTTCGTCACACCCAGCAGCTTGGGCCCTTAGGCTTTTAGGGCCCTCAGCCAGGAGAGAGCCATGCCTCCATTCGAGCTCGCCTCCAAGGCGAGACGCGTCGCAGCGGCCTTCATTCGCCGTGCGTTCCGTATCTCGTCGAGAATTCTGCGAATCCTCATCATCGTCCTCTCGGCGGCTAGCCCCGGGATGCCGCCACCCCCACCCCCTCCACCCCAAGCGACCGAACAACGGGAGAGCGATGGTCAATCTCTCGAGAAGGAATGAGTGACGTTCAAGCTCTGCCGTCGCTTCGATGGCCAATCTCGTTGAGCGGCTCTTCTGCGGTCGACCAACGTCGACGGAGCAGTCCACGGAGGAGGGACCAGCTGAGAAATCCGAGCGGACCGAAGAGCAGCGTGAGAACGACGGAGGGAACGACGAAGAGGTGACGGATACCGAGTCGTCGCGCGTCTCGAACCTCCCAGGCGCCGACGAAGAGATCGAATACCAGATAGTGAATCCAACACGCGGTGATCGTCCACGGCGTGGTGAAGATGTGGGTCACACCTTCGAGGGTGAAAAAGCTGGCCCCCTGTGGCCCGGGGCTGTCGCCGAAGAGCAAGGCGCCATAGAGCGGAGCCAGCAAGAGGCAGGGGAAGACCGAGTGCACGAGTCGCTTCGTGAGGCCCGCGTGCGGGGCGAAGACGAGCAGCAGCCAAGCCGGGATGACGCTCCAGTCAGCCACGAGAAAGACTTGGTCGATACCCATCGAACGAACCTCGGAGCCGTGAGCCGCTCAATACCCGTACGATTGGCCGATGCGAACCACGAGCGGTGCGCCGTTCACGATATCGGCTGTCCACATGATGTCGGCCTGGAGCGCGCCGGGGCCCTCACCACAAACGACGGGAAAGCTGAAAGTGTAGCTGAGGGCCTGAGGCGCTGGTTCGACGCGCAGCTCGAGCCCGCCGCCTTCGACACGAGCGAGCGGCCCGCCAGGCACCGGATCGCCGTAAGTGGTCCGTGGGTCCGAGGGCGGTGCGAGACGCACCACCAACATCCGCTTTCCACCAGCGCCGATCTCGAACGTGGCCGTCCCATGAATCGCCGCGGCACCCCCTGCGCAGCGCGCAGGCATCGGCATCGGATCGACCACTCCGTAGCCGCCATCGTTGTTCGGCGGAGAAGTGGCCGACGAGCACGCGGCCGCACCGATCGCCGCGAGGCCCACGAGGCGCTGCATGCGCTCGATCGTGCGGGTGCGCACCCTCGAGGCCGAACTGGTGGGCTCGGCGTCGTCTGCCTTCGGAAAAGGGGGGCCTTCGTTCGTCATACCGACACCAGGTTACCCCGCTCTGCGCAGATCGTCAGTGGGCAATCTCGACGACCGATGACTTCATCGGACCCGTCCGATTCACATGGAAGATCCTGTCGTCGGTCCCCCTCCGACGCCGGCGCCGCTCGTCACGCCCGTGGTGACCGGCGGAAACTCGCACCCCAGAAGCTTCTCGGCGGGCTTCCCACATGCGCTGACCGGCACGACCAGGTCTTTTCGCTTGTGATCACAGATCGCGTTGTCGGCGAGGCATGTCTGGAGCTCGGCGTATTCGGCGGCACACCCCGCCTTCGTCGCCGACGACTTCTGCTCGCCGTGCGACGTCGCGCACTCGCTCTCGCAGGCTTGCCCCGCCTTCTCTTGGCAGCTGCAGACGTCGGCGCAGCTCACCTCCGAGGCGCTACACCCGACCGCAAAGCCCATCAGCATTCCGAAAAACGAGGAGGCGACCAGGCCAGCGATTCGAGTCTGCATGACAGTCGGCAGCTTATCAGACCTCTCGGGGGCCCCGCTCCGGTACTCCCGGGGCGACCCGGCAAACGGAGACCATCCGCGGTCGAGCGCGGCCCGACGCCCCCAGAATGGCGCCGGTTTGGCGGAAAACTTCGCCTCATTGGCGCGCTCGGCGCAATAGTGAAAACCATGTGCAGGATGCTAGGCATCGTCGCGGCGCGCCCCATTGCGCTTCGCGCGCTCCTTCGCGACGTCCCTCGTAGTCTCGCCGCGCTGTCGCGCGAGCATCCGCACGGCTGGGGCATCGCGAGCTCGAATCAGGGCGGCTGGTCTCTCCACAAGAACGACAGTTGTGCCGCCTCTTGCGCGAGCTACGAAAGGCTCGCGACCACGGTCGTTTCGAGCCTCGCCATCGCCCACGTGCGCCAGAAGACCGTCGGCGGGACATCGCTCACCAATACGCATCCCTTTCGTCGAGGCCGCTTCGTATTGGCGCACAACGGAACGGTCTCCGACGTCGATGCGCTCGTGCGTCGCTGCTCGGTGCGGCGTCTCGCCGAGATCGAGGGCGAGACCGACAGCGAGCGACTCTTCGCGTTCGTCGCGAGTCGCGTCGACGAATCGATCGACGTCGAGACGGGCGTCGCGCAGGCGGTTCGCGAGCTCCACCGCGTGCGAGACGTTGGTGCCGTGAGCTTTCTCTTCTCCGACGGCGAGCACCTGTTCGCGCACCGCTGGGGGCGCACGCTCTATCTCCTCCAGCGCTCACCCGAGGGCGAGAGCACGGCGAGACGAGTGCGCTCGGTCGCGATCGCGAGCGAGAAGCTCACCGACGAGCCGTGGCAAGAGGTCGCTCAAGGCTCACTCTTGGCCATCGGAGTCGGCGAACGGCCGGTCGTGCGCACGATCCCGCTCGATTGATCTTGAGGGCTCACTCCCACTCGATCACGATCTCGGCGCTGACTTCGGTGACGTGGATCACGCGAACCGTCGCGTTCGCCGCTCCCGCCGCGTCGGCCGCGGCGCGCAGAGCGATTCCCATGTTGCGGAGCGTGATGACGTCGTGCAATCGCCGAGGATAGCTGATTGCCAATCGGGCCTTCGTCCCGCTCCGCTCGAGCAACGAGAGCACGGATCCTCGGCGGAAAGCGCTCCAACGACTGGCCACGCCGACGAACAGCCTCTCGGGCGAGACCACGAGAAAGAGCACGCGATAGAGCGACGTCCGGAGAAGCTTGCAATTCCGATCGAAGACCCAGCTCTCGAACTCTTCGGCAGGTATCCCCTCTTGATAGGCGAGCATCACGACGTGAAAGAACACCTCGTGAATCCACGCATTCGGAAGCGGCGGATGCCGGAGGAGCTCGGCTACTGGCGCCGGGAGCGCGTCGATGTCGATGTGCTGGGGCACCGAATCCTTCACGCTGCGCAGCACGGAGCCCTTCACCAGGCACTCGGGATGCGAGTTGATTCCGTCGGGCAAGGCGTCGACATAGCGACGCCAGAGTGGATTGACGGATTGGCTCACGTGCGCCGTGCTCAGCCGATGAGCTTGAACATCTCTACGGCAGCATCGCCGTTCGAGTACCGCCGCTCGAGCTGCGTGAGCGGTAGATAATTTCCCGAGAGAAACAGCTCGCGCGCGGTTCGATTCGTCAACGCCGTCATCAACATCATGACGACGGCACGTTCTTCACTCGCCACTCGCTCGGCCTCCTCGAGTAGAAGACGACCCGCGCCCATCCCCTGCTTCGTCGGATCGACCGCGATGGCGTCGAGCCTCGCGACCGCCGGTGCTCGAAAAGGACCGAAGGCGGCCACCTCGAGGCGCTCGATCTCGACGACCGCGAAGCCTATCGGCTGCTCGGCTTGCTCGGCGATGATGACGCGGCTCTTTCCGCCACGCATCATCGACGCGAGGGTCGCGGCCGGATCTTTCGACCAACGCGCGAAGACGCGCCGACCGATCCTGACGATGAACGGCTCGTCGGAGGCTCGCGGAGATCGGAACTTGAGATCGAGGTCGGTGTGGCGCACGGTCGTGGCAGCATACTTGTCCCCGAGGCCGCGGCCAGTCGCGCCACCGATCTTTCCACGATCGCGTTCGACGCCTCGTGTAGATGAATGCGCCGCGAAGTCGAAGCCGGGGATGCTCGCCGACCTGTGCGGAGACGCCCACGCGGGCTCGGCCGCGAGCAACGCACGAGGCTCAGGGCCCGAGCGCGAGAACTTTCAGCTGGGCGATGTTCACCTTGTTGAATCGCCCACCGGTGCCGCCGGTGGCCCCGAAGAGCATGAAATGCTCGAAGTCGGACATGTTGCCGCTCGACGCGTCTTCGCGAATGACGATCGTGTACGCCTTCCCAACTTGGAGATCGACTCTGACGAAGCTCGAGTCGCGCCAGTCGTCCCACGTTCCCAGCTGAGGCATCACGAGCTCGCCTTTGCCGACGAGCGTCGCACCCTCCCAAACCTCGAGGGCTTTCACGCCGCAGGTGATCCCGGTCGTGAAGTCTCCCGACCCGTTTCCCGCGAGAACCTGAATGAGGTGGGGTCCCGAGCTTTGGGCCACCACGTTGGTCAACGTGAGCGTGTCGGTGGGGTTGCCCCAGTCGTCGTAGTGCCATCGACCATGGCTCTGCGACAAGACCCCTGCGTTGGCCGTGAAGCTCTGCGCACCGAACGTCTGCACGCGAACGTCGCCCGGCCCCCAATTGCACACGGGCTTCGCGTGCTGTGAGGCGTTGCCCGAAGCGTACACCGCTTCGACCGAATAACAGTGAGTCTTGGTCACGTAGTCCGCGCTCTGCATATCAGTATAAGACGTCGCGGTGCCAGCGACGCCCGTCGCGATGCGAGCACCATCTCGATAGATGCTGAACGTCACGTCGCTCGCGGCTTCTCCGTTCGCGTCCCAGCCGACGGCGAGGTGTCCTCCGGTCGGGGCGACGGCGGTGATGTTCGGGTTCTTCGGCCCGAAGATGTTCCGATAGTCGGCGACGTCGGCGTCGCTGACGAGTCGAATCCCGTCGATTGCGGCGCTCCCCACGTCGAGCTCGATCTCGATGAGGCTGTCGTCGGAGAGCGCCTTCGCAGGCAGGTAATCGGTCCCCGCGTCTTTTCCGTCGAGACGTACCCCCGCAATCACCAGAACGCCGTCGCCCGTATCGACCGGGGGCAAATGAATCTTCACCGATATTCGTTTGCCTTTGTAACTGAAGTGACTGAGCGAGATCGAGTCGGCGCCTGCGAAGAGAGTGGCTCGCATCTGCCGAGTCACGTGAGGCAAAAAGCGAATGCCGGTCTGTGATGCGTCGAGACCGAAGACGACGTCTTGGACCATCGAGAGGTAACCGGCGACAGACCAGAGCTGCCGCTGGGAGTTCACGACCGGGCCCGAGAATGCCCCGTCGTCGACGAAGTTCGCACCCGTCGTGACCTCGAAGTTCTCCATGTTCGAGAGATTCATCGCCGCTCCCCGCATGAGCGACTTCACGTTCTCGTCGATGGCCTGGGCGTTGTCGACCTTGGCCGCAGCGCGGAGCCAGAATGCCGTCGCGAACGGCCAGATTGCCCGATTGTGGTAGATGCGCGTGTCTTTCTGCTCGGGGAAGATGACCGGCGCCCCCTTCGCGAGATGTGGATAGTGAGCGACCACGCTCGTCGACTGCGACGCCGTTCCCACGTCGTGGAGCACGGCGAGAGCCGACCCGAGAAGATCGTATTGATGCGTAGGCGACGGGTCGAGGGCCGTCGTCGTGAACGTGGAAAAGAGATTGTCGCCGTCGAGCCAAAACTTGGTCGCGATGGCCGTCTTCAGCGCGGCGGCCCAGCCGGCGTACTTCGCGCTCGCCGCGGCGTCGCCCTTCTCGGCGGCGAGCTTGGCTGCGACTTGGAGGAGCACGTAGTGCCCGACGTTGGTTCCGAGCGCTTTGCTCATTCCGATCTGGACCGTGTCGGTCGCCGTCCACGCCGGGTAGCTCTGCTCGCGCCAATCGAGGAACGACTGCTCCCCACGATAGAGCCCGTCGTTCGCGTCGTACACGACCCCCCGATCGTTCTCGGCAGTGTTCGCGATGGCGTCGTAGGCGAGGTCGAGGAACGCGGCTCGCTCCGCGCCGTCGAGGTATTTCAACAGCTCCCACGCGCCCATCGCCCAGACGACGCGATCGCTCGAGACGGGATGGCTCCCGCCGGTGCCCGTGTCTTGGACGATCTCGCGATCGGTTCCGTTGCGACGCTTCGAGGTCTTGAGCTCGAGCGAGTTGCGCGTCCTCGTGGGGTCGACCGAGGCGAGACCGAGCGTCGCCGCGTAAGAGGTGTCGCGCGTCCAAACATACGTCCACAACCGGCCGGTCTCGAAGCAGCCTCCGGCCGGGCAAGGAATGGGCTGCCCCCCGTTGAATGCGCCGTTCGAGATCGCATCGACCGAGTCTTCACGCACCTCGGCATGCGCCAATGCATAAAGGGCGTCGAACATGTCGTTACCCGTTCGAACGACTGGCTGCGTCGCCGTCTCGACGATGGCCCGCGGGTTCGTGGGGTTGGCGTCGCGAAGAGGCGCGGTCGTCGAGAGCGTGTAGGTCCGCGTGCAGCTCGACGGGTCGTCGATGGTCACCGTCGCTTTTGCCGCACCATCTTGCCATTCGTTCGACCCGGTCGTCGCTTTGCCTTCGGCCGGGACGCACACCGTCGGATTGCCGCTCCCGGTCGTCGCCGTGCTCGTGGTCGCGCTCCCGGTCGCACTCGCGCTCCCGCCCGCGCCAGTGCTCGGCCCCACCCCCGTCGTCTCGCTCGAGCCACACGCGGCTGCCAGCCCCGCAGCAGCGATGAGCGCCACCAATGCGCCGAGTGCGAGGGGGAAACGTCGGTGTGCCATGAAAGACCTCGAAGCGTTGCGATGAAGAGTTGCCAAGACGACTGCGCGGGAGCTCAAGGATGAAGGACGACGGCCCCGCTCGCCGGAACGACGAAGCTCAACATCCCATTGGCGGCGACGTTCGCGCCGGCCCCACCCATGGAGTCGGAGAGTGTCGTGTTGGGAAGCCAGCCCAGCGAGGCCTGCACCTCGGCCGAGACGGATTGGGGCGAGCCGAGGCGCGTGAACCCGACGAGCGCCGCCTCGCCGTTCGGGATCTTTCTCCCGAAGACGAGCGTGTCGTCGGTGGCGAAGAGGGTAACGTAGTCACCCCGCCGGAGGGCGGCGACGTTCTTTCGCGCCGTTCCGAGCTTTCGAACGAAGGCGAGCGTGGCCGATTCGTCGGCATCGAGCTGCGCTCCTGCGCGCCACATGAGCCGATTGTTCGGATCGGAGCCGCCCCACTGGCCATACTCGTCTCCATAATAGAGGAGCGGCGCGCCGGGCAACCCGAGCAGCCACGACATCCCTACCCGCGTCCGCCGATAGGGCTCCGTATCGGAGGGTGCCGTCGCCGTGTTCGTCCACTGATTCCCTGGAATCGAGCGATCGTGCGCCGCGTCTTGTCCGCGGTAGTCGGCAAGCGACCCGAAGCGCGCGGTGTCGTGGCTTCCGATGTACGGGGTCATGATGGCCCCAGAAGGCCACTTGCTCAATCCGTGCTTCAACCAATAATCGGCGTGGAGGAACCCTTTGTCGCCGTAGGCGAAGGTTCGGTACGAAACACCATGATAGAGGACGAAATCGAATTGGCCGTCGAGCCCATGCGGGCCGATGTACTTCGAGATGGTTCCGTAGTTCTCGTCGTTGCACGGATCGGCGCAATCGCTCCAACCCATCGCGGTTTCGCCCATCAAGAAATAGTGCGTTCCGCCACCCTCGAAGGTCTCGCGCACTTCTGCCGCGAGATTGCGCGTGGCCACTTCTTCGACGTGCTTGACGGCGTCGACCCGCAGTCCGTCGAGATCGAAATCGTCGAGCCAATAGACGCCGTCGGCCGCGAACTGGGCAGTCGCTTCAGGCACGGTGTGGTTCACGTCTGGAAGGTAGTCGGTGAACATGCAATCGAGGGCATGTGTCGTCCAATCGCAGTTCGCCGTGCCGCAGACGCATCCCGTCCGAAACCACTCCGGATGCGCGGCAACGTATTCGTGTTCCTGGTGAACGTGATTCACCACGAAGTCTTGCAGAATGCGAATTCCGTGGGCGTGCGCCTCTTTCACGACCGCATGCAACGCTGACGCGCCTCCGAGCCTCGGATCGACCTCGCGCGCTTTTACGGGCCAATAGCCGTGGTAGCCAGTCACCTGATGAACCCCGTCGCTCGCGACGTAAGCCGTGGTCGGATTCGTCTGAAATGGAGAGAGCCACAGCGCGCGGACACCGAGCTTGTCGAAGGTGCCGTCGGCGATCGCCTGTCTGACGCCCTCGAGATCGCCTCCCATGTAGTCGCCGCGCGGATCGGCGTTCGGTGTAGGCGGAGCGTCGTTCGACGCGTCGCCGTTCTTGAAGCGATCGGTCATGACCATGTAGATGAGCGCGTCTTTCCAAGAAAACGCTTCGCTCTCGATCCAGAACACGAGCCGCACTTGAAGGCCGAGCTTTCCGCTCGCCGACTTGGGCCGGAGCACTACGCGGTATTTCCCGTCGGCGAGGCCACCTACGTCGATCGTCACGTCTCCCGACGCATCCGCGATCACCTGGGGGTTCGCGAGCGGCGTGGTGGAGTCGTCACGGACGAGCGTCGCTTCGAGCTCGCTCGGCGACGGCCCGCTGGCATCGACGCCGTCGACGTAGCCGAGCGTCGCTTGATAATGACCCTGCCCTGCCGCGGGCCGGGAGGTCTGCGTGGTCTTCACCGCGAGCGTCGGGAGAGAGCAATCGCGCACCTTGATCGCAGAGTTCTCGAGGCCTCCGAGCCATTTGCGCCGACCCTCGCTGGGATTGAGGATCCACTGGGTGCCGCCCCCGTTCGTGTCGTCGTAGACGACTTTGTACCCGTGGAGACCGGGCGGAAGCTCGAGCGTCGCGGTGTACGTCCCATTCGCGGTGGGGCCCGCCATCGCCTTGGCCATGGCGATGTCGAAGGCTTCCCACTCGCCAGCCACCCGCACGTTGGAGACGATGGAACCTGGCTGGAACGTGATCTCGACCGGACAATTGCCGGTGTACGGAGCCGACCCGCCGGCGCCGCCCATTCCAGAGCTCGTCGTGCCCGAGCCTGCGTCGGCGGTCGAGCCGTGGCCCGGCGAGACTCCCCCTCCCGCTCCGGACCCGGTCGGGACGGTGTCGCTTCCTCCGCAGCCGACGAGCAAGGCGAGGGCGCCGACGAGGGCCAGAAACCCGGCTGGCCACGCGCACGACCGCGCGGCGCCTGAGCGAAGAGAAGGTTGGTTCATGGGCGCTAACGCGAGGATAGGACCGGCCGGTTCTGCGCGGCCGACGATCTTGCCCCGAGGGAGTGACTCACCTCAGAGTTACGACTTGTTAGCGCGAGAATCCTGGAGCAGCAAGGAGCCAGGAGAGCCTTTCTTTCCCGACGCGGCGCGCAACGCGAGCGGGCGCCCAAAGCGACGCGCCGACCTGTAGAATCGAGAGGAGCCTCGACGGTGCGTCTAGCCCGTCACTCAGAAATGAGTTACGACCGAATGGCTATGCCCGTGCGTCATCCCCTTCTTCTTGTCGCGGGCCTCTTCACTCTCTTCGCCGTCGCCTGCGACAGCGCGCTCTACGTGAACGAGCACCCACCCGGGGGGCAAGGAGGCTTCAATCCGAGCGGCGTCACGACCGGAGGATATGGCGCCGCCTACGGCACCGGTGGAAGCACCGAGCCGCCGCCGCCGATGTGCGACGACGCGCTGAAGCGCTGCGCCCAGACCTTCACGTACACGTCGAAGGGTGAGACCTCGGTCGAGGTGCGCGGCGACTTCGCACCCGACGGCTGGACCAACGGCATGCCAATGACTCTGTCTGGGAGTACGTGGACCGCCTCGGTCGACGTGCCGTGGAACAAGCCCGTTCTCTACAAGCTCTTTCTGAATGGCTCGACGTGGATCGCCGATCCCGCGAATCCGAATCAGATCGACGACGGCTTCGGCGCGAAGAACAGCGTCTTCCAACCTGTGATGTGTCCGGGCGCATTCACCTGCGCCCCGCCGCTTCTCGGCGACTTCGATTGGCGCGACGCAGTTCTCTACTTCGTTCTCGTCGATCGCTTCAAAGACGGCGACCCGTCGAACAACGGCTCGCCGACGCCGGGCGTCGCGTCGCCCGCCGACTACCAAGGCGGCGACTGGGCAGGCCTCAGACAGAAAATCGACGACGGCTACTTCACCGACCTCGGGGTCAACGCTCTCTGGGTCAGCGTCCCGGTCGACAACGCCGACGTCGCGGGCGCCGGCACCGACGGTCATCAGTACGGCGCGTACCACGGCTACTGGCCCAAGGCGCTCGATCAGACCGAGGCGCACTCGGGAAGCATGGCCGATCTGCAGGCGGTCGTGACCTCGGCCCACACCAAGAAGATCAAAGTCATCCTCGATTACGCGATGAACCACGTGCACATCAGCTCGCCCGTGTACGCGCAGCACAACGATTGGTTCTGGCCCCTCGACTTCAACGGCAAACACTGCATTTGCGGCGGCGACTGCGCGTGGGACGGCCCAGAGGCCAAGCGTTGCTGGTTTGCCGACTACCTCCCCGACTTCAACTACACGAACGCGACGGCGCGCGACTTCTCGGTCTCGAACGTGTTGTGGTGGGTGAACCAGACCAAGGCCGACGGCCTGCGCCTCGATGCGGTCAAACACATCGAAGATCAGTGGGTGCTCGATCTCAGGTCGCGCATCAGCTCCGAAATCGAGACCGTCACCAAGCAGCACTTCTACATGGTCGGCGAGACGTACACGGGTGACCAAGGGCAGATCGCCTACTACGTCGATCCGACGACGAAGCTAGACGGTCAGTTCGACTTTCCGCTCCGCGCTCAGGTCCTCTCGTCGATGCTCCTTCGCTCGGCGCCGATGTCTTCGCTCGACGCGTTCGTTCAGAACAACCTCACCCTCTACGGCGGCGGGATCATGAGCACGTTCATCGGCAACCACGACGTGCCGCGCGCCATTCACTTCGCCGAGGACGCGCCGCTGTGGAGCGATCCGTGGGCCGGCGGCAAAGATCGATCGTGGTCGAATCAACCTGGATTGCCAGGCGGAACGAGCGCGTTCGAGCGTGTCGCCAACGCGTACACGCTCCTCTACACGCTGCCCGGAATCCCGCTCGTCTACTACGGTGACGAGGTCGCCATGCCCGGCGGAGGCGATCCCGACAACCGTCGCATGATGCAATGGTCGGGCTATTCAGCCGGCCAACAGATCGTGCTCGATCGCCTGAAGAAGCTCGGTGCCATCCGTGCATCGCACCCGTCGTTGCGGCGAGGCACGCGCACGCAGCTCGGCGCATCGAACGACACCATCGCCTACAAGATGCAGGCGGGCGCAGACGTGGTCTACGTCGCGATCAACCGCGGCGACGCCGCGACCAACGTCGGCGGCCTCCCGGCGGGCAGCTTCACCGATGCCCTCACCGGATCTGCGCAAGCAGGACCGAGCGTGACCGTCCCAGCGCGTTCTGCGGTCATCCTCGTCCCGTAGTAGTCTGGGGCGGTGCGCGTTCGCCAAGCACTCACCGCCTTCGCGCTGCTCACCGGCGCCGCATTGGTCTTCGCCGTGCCAGGTTGCGGAGAGACCGTCCCGCTCCGTGATTGCTTCGCGCGCATCTGGGTTCCTCGGGCCGACAAAGACGTTCGCGTCGTCGGGAGCTTCACCAAGTGGACCGATCCGATCACGCCCGATACTTACGACGAGCAGTGGAACCTCGTGCGCATCGAGCTTCCACCGGGCGACCACGGCTATTTGCTCGAACAAAACGGCGAAACGGGGCTCGACCCGCGAAACCCGCTCACCACGTTCCGTGAGAACGGCGAAGAGGTCTCGCTGGTCGTCATTCCCGACTGCGAGAAGCCGAGCGTGCTCGTCGACACCGTCGCGTCCGAGGGAGGTCGCGTTTCGGTCGGTGCGACGTTTCTCGCGCAAAAGAGTCGTGCTCCGTTCGATCCGAAGACGGTGCACGTCGAAACTCTCGATGGCCAAACGCTCCATGTCGACCGTGCCGATCCCCAGAGCGGCCGCATCGAAGCCTCCGGTGCGCTCGGAGACGACAAACACATCGTGGTGATTCGTGCACGCGACGACGACGGCGTCGACGCGGAGATCGGTCGCGCCTCCGTCTGGTCCGGGCGCCGCATGCCGACTTGGAGAGACGGCGTGCTCTACCAAATCATGATCGACCGCTTCCGCGGCGACGCAGGCTCGGCGCTGACGCCGCCCACCACGCCCTCTTCCTTCGCTGGAGGTACGCTCGACGGCGTCCGCGCCGAGCTCGAGTCGGGCTACTTCGACTCGCTCGGCGTCACCGCGCTCTGGCTCTCCCCCGTCTACGACAACCCCGAAGAGCCGCGCCTCGGCCTCGATGGCCACCCGCAACAGGCCTACCACGGGTATTGGCCCCAAGAGAGCCGAGCGGTCGAGCCGCGCTTCGGAGGTGAAGATGCTCTTCGCGCCGTGGTGACGGCAGCGCACGCCCGAGGCATCGCAGTGATGCTCGATATCGTTCCGAATCACGTCTACGAAAGTAACCCCATCTACAGTGAGCGGAAGAGCGACGCCGGCTTCAACCTCCCGGCGTGCGTATGCGGCTCGCCCGGCTGCGCTTGGGGCCAGTCGTGCTGGTTCGCCGACTACTTGCCCGACGTTCGCTTCGAAGATGGCGCGTCGATGAACCGCACCGTCGACGAAGCCGTGTTCTGGGTGAACGGCTTCGACCTCGACGGAGTCCGAATCGATGCCGTCCCGCTCATGCCTCGCGCGACCACGCGCCGCATCGCGCTCGGGCTGAGAGACGAGACCTTTCCGCGCGACTCGACCTTCATCCTCGGCGAAGTGTTCACGGGACCGGGCGTCGCGTCGCTCGCCGAGCTTCGAGCGCACATCGGGCCATCGGGTCTCGACAGCGTGTTCGACTTCGCGGCCATGTGGGCGGTACGCGGCGCAGTCACGGGCCAAGGCGGGTTCGATCAACTCGAGGCCGTGCTCGCCGCCGAAGATCAGAGCTTCGCCGGCTCTGGCGTGCTCCTCGGACGCATGGTCGACAACCACGACGTGACCCGGCTCCTCTCCGAAGCGAACGGCGACGCGAGCGGAGATCCGTGGACGAGCCCGCCGGTACAGCCGACAGCCACGACCCCCTACGACATGCTCGAGCTCGGGCTCGCGTCGAGCTTCGCGCTCCCGGGCCTTCCGATCCTCTGGCAGGGTGACGAGATAGGCCTCGCGGGCGGCAGCGATCCCGACAGCCGCCGTGTGATGCCGAGCGACGCCGCGCTCGCACCACGGCAGCTCGCGTTGAGAGCCGCGATAGGTCGACTCGCCCATCTCCGCGCGTGCTCCGCGTCGCTGCGCGAAGGCTCACGCACGACGCTCTCGTTCGACGCCCGTCGCTATGCATTCGTGCGCGGTGCCGAAACCAACGCTCCCGTTCTCGTGCTCATGAGCGCGCAAACGACGGCATCGCCGCTCGCGCTCGCGACGAGATCGCTCGCCGGTAAACGGCTGGTCGACGCCTTCTCCGGCGAGACGTTCGACGTACCCGGGACGGGTTCCATCGACGTCGCGATGCCGGCACTCTCGTATCGCTTCCTTCTGACCGAGGCCGATCCGTGCCTCGCGCTCGCGAAGCCGTGACCGCGCCACTTCCGTTCGCACGCCGAGTCCTCTAAGAACGCGCCAAGATGACTGCGCTCACCGTGGTCCGCGCGCTCGAGACGCTCGGCTTCAATCTCAACGAAGGACGCGCCTACGCCGCGCTCCTCGTGCTCGGCCCTTCGACGGGCTACGAAGTGAGCCAACGAGCGGGCGTCCCTCGTTCCGCGGTCTACGCGGTCCTGCGCAAGCTCGTCTCCGAAGGAGCTGCGCGAGGCGAGCCCGGACCACCGGAGCGATTCAGCGCGACCCCACCCGACGCACTGCTCGATCAGCTCAAGCGACGCTTCGACACCTCGACCGAAGATCTGCGCACCGCGATCGAAAATCTCGACGTCGAGCCGACGGTCCCCGACGCGTTCGGTGTTCAAGGCTACGAGCGCATCCTCGAAGAGGCCGCTCGTGTCGCGCGAGGAGCCGCGAAGACCCTGGTGGTGAGCGGTTGGCCCCGCGAGCTCGCTCACTTGGCCGCCGACCTCGCAGTCGCCGCCCACAACGACGTCTACATCGTCGTGTTCTCGCACGCCCTCATCCCAGCAGGCGTTCCCGGACTGCACTTCAGCTACGGACTCGAAGAAGCCGGGCTCGAAGCGTTCTGGAAGCACAAGCTCGTGGTCGTGGCCGACGATCGTCGGAGTCTCCTCGGCGCGACCGATCGCGCCCCCGAAGATCGAGCGGTGGTGAGCGAGACGTCGGCCATCGCCGAGATCGCCGTGAGTCAGGTGGCGCTCGACATCACGCTGTTGTCGCAACGGCACAAGCACGACGTCGGCGCCGTCATGGCGAAGATCCTCGGAGACCGCGTGGGGCGCCTCGATTCGCTGCTCACGTCCCAGACGAGGCCCGAGCTCGGCTCGATGGCTGGCCCCGACACCACGCACCCAACGAAGCCCAAACCCAAGGCGAAGCCCAAGGCGAAGCCGAAGACGAATTTCGAGCGCTCCCGAGGCTGAGCGCCGAGACACTCGCGCGAGCTCGCCGAGAACACGCACGACCTCGCAGCTCGATCTCGAAGGAAACGAGAGAGAAATCCTGGCTCTCAGTTGACGCAGCAGGCGCTGACCCAGGTTCGACCGTTGTCGCGACGCGTGCACCCCTTGGCCGACACGAGCTTGACGCGCGTCTCCCAGGTCGCTCCGGCCCAGCGGTAAGCAGCGACGAGATTCCGATAGTTCTTCTGACAATCGTCGTCGTTCTGGGGCGTGCGCTCCATCGACACAGGCTCGTTCGGATCGAGCGCAAAGCTCTCGTGCTTCTCGGGGGTCGCGTGCGCGACCGGCTTCCCATCGTTTCCGATCTCGGTGCACTCGGTCCCGTTCCAACCGAGGTGCGGCTCGCACATCGGCGTCCCGCGGACGCGTTCACATCGCTCGCCGCGGGGCTCGGTGTCGGGCGGACAGTCGAGCGGGAGCTTCGTCTGCGCACAGCGAAACCCGAGCCACGCGCCCGATTGTTCGGGCTTCCAATGGCTGAGGTTCTCGGGCCGGAGCCACTTCGGCCAGCGCCTCGAGAAGCTCCCGCCTTTGAAGAGCTTGCGCGTTCCGGTCGTCGCCTCGCCAGGGAAGGGGCCCGCCCAGGAGCTCGTCCACTCCCAGACGTTGCCACCCATGTCGAAGAGGCCGAACGCACCAGCTGGAAACGAGCCGACTGCGCACGTGTCATGCGTGTCGAAGCACGCGTTCTTGCGCGACGGATCTTCGTTCCCCCACGAGTAGCGGCGCGGCTCCGTTCCCCCGCTGGCCGCCTATTGCCACTCGCCCTCGGTCGGTAGACGCCGCTTCAGAAAGGCGCAGTAAGTCAAAGCATCTTAGTTGTTGATGCAATTGATTGGATGGTCGTCGTGACCCTCGCGAAACGCGGTGCAGTGGTGCTCGCTGTTGACCGAAGGCTTGCAGACTCCGGCTTCGACACAGGCTCGGTACCGCGCGACGGTGACCTCGGTTTTGTCGAGGTAGAAGCCCTCGATCACGCGCTCGTGCCTCGGGTGCTCCTCGGGGTTGCCGGTACCTCGCGCCGATCCGATGAGATAGACCCCGGCCGCAATTTCGACTGTGTCGATTGGAAGAGCGGTCTTGGCCGCATCCGAAGCGCTCGCCGTGGCGGAGGCCGTGGCCGAAGCCGCTGCGCTCGGAGAGGCTGCTCCGCTCGCATCGGCTGTCGAATCCGATGGTCCTCGAGACGACGCCGAAGCGGTCGGTGTTGCGCTGGCTACCGAGTCTTCGCGTTCGGCCCCACACGACAGAGCGAACACGACGAGAGCGACGGCCGACACATGTTCGACGCCGCGATGGGTCGTCGTAGGTTGCATGGGCTCCACCGTGACGCGCAAGCTCGCCGCTTTCATTCCCACGCGCTTCATTCGAGGCTTCGACCGATGCATCGCACGTTCCTCGCTCCGACCCTTCGCGAATCGTTCGCCGCCGGTCACGCCAGCGAGCCGTCGACAAAGCGACACCCCTCGTGTCACCCGCGGACGAGCTCGAGGAACACGAGCCCTGCCTCATTCGTTCGTTTCGAACGAACGACGAAGCCCGTGCGGTCGAGGTAAAAGAACACGTCCCCGGCGGGCGAGCCTGGGATCTCGGTGAGCCAGATCGTGGTCGTCCACCGAAGCGCCTCTTTGAAGAGTCGCACGCCGCCGATCACGAAGGGCTCGAAGTCCGACGTGCGAGCGAGGGAGATCGCTTCGGCGAGCGTCGGGATCACTTCAATCCCGCCCACTCCCGAGAGATGCCGCGACACGACGATGTTGCGGCATCGTTCGAGCGGGCGATTCGTCTCCTCGAAAGTTCGCCGCCCCATGATGACGGCGTGCCCTTCGGTGAGCTTCAGAAAGTGCGCTCGGTCTTCGGGGTGGTTCCACGGAAGACCACCTCGGAGCCCGATGACGCCGTTCTCGGCGATGGCGACGACGATGGCGAGAGGCAGCATCGTCCCGAGCTTCATGGTCGCGGAGCGATCGAGCCGGGAGATTGACCGAGCACGCGGAGGCCGAGACGCGAAAGCTCCGGGGCGAAGGCACCCCAGCAAGCGACCGTGCCGTTGTCGAGCTCGGCACACGATGCGCCGCGCGGTCGAATCTTCACGGCCTTCCTCGGTAGCTCCACACGCCGAGAGACGAAGCGCGCGACCGAGGTGGTTCTCGTGAAATCGATGCAACTGACTCCCCCATCGGGCGTGACGGCGCACACCTCGGGCTCCCAACCGAAGTCGAGCGCCGTGAGCGTTCCGCCTCCATCGGGCCGCGTGACGCGAAAGGCCCGGAACGGATCGGTCTTGTCGTCGCCGAACACCCAGAGCGTTCCGTCTTTCTTGCGGACGACGCCGCCAAACTCGATCGCCACGACCTCGCTCATGCCCGCGACCGTCCGCGTGGGTCGCTCGTTCGGAGGGATACCGTCCACGCATTCGATTTCGGCTTTGAAGGTGCGCCCGCAGAGACCGACCGGGGTGCTCGCGATCGAATCGATGCCACGCAGAACGATCTTGGTTCGGATCGCGTCGCCGGAAGGCACGTTGGCCACCACGTTGCCGCCGGTCGACAGCGCGTAGACCTCGTCGGCCGAGCCGATCACGAAGTCGCTCACTTGGGTGCTGACGACCGAGAGAGCGCGACCGCCTCTGTCGATCTCGCAGGTGAGGCGACCGCTCTCGAAGAGACTGCAATGGGTCGCCCCGAGCGCCTCGAGCTTCTTCACGGGTTGGAGCTTCTCGTAGGCGATCGGCCCCCTCTGATCTTCGGCGACGCAAACTGGCGACTTGCCGATTCGAGTCCCGCACCGAATGCCGGCGTCGAGGAGGCTCACGCGCTCTACACGCTCCATCCCCGGGATCACCTCGGCGCGGAGTGGTCCGTCGTTTTGTGCGCGAACGACGAGGCCGGGTGGTGACCCGGGATCTCGGAGAACGGCGACCTGTGACGACCCAGGTGTCGCGGTCGGAGCATCGGACGCAGCCGCGACGGGCGAGTCGATCGGAGCGGGCGGGGAATGGGGCGCGCCGCCGCAAGCTCCGAGGAGCACACAAAAGAGACCGACGGGGATCCGCATCGTTCCTTGTAGCGGCGAGCAACGCATTCGTGACCTCTTCGAAATGAGCCGACGCGCCCTAGGCCCTCTGCGAAAGGAAAGCCGTCGGCGCGTCGTCGTGGGCGACAAGCCCGAGCTCGACGAGCGCGCGATCTCCGAGATCACGCGCTCGACATTTCGACCTCAGGGAGGGGGTGCGTCGGGATCCTCGACCTCGACGCCTGCGAAGGCATAGGTGAGAGTGCACGCGCCGCCGTTGAAGTTGCCGCAAGTGCCCACGCACAGCGAGCTCTCCGCGTCGATGGTCGTTCCGGTGATGGCCTTGCCGTCGGGCTTGAACGAGACGGTAAGGTCCGATTTGGTGGTGATGTTCGTGTTGTTGCCGGCCATCATCGTGTCGGTGACGTTCCCCTTGAAGAGGAAGCTTCCGTCGTCTTGCTTGCTTCCTTCGAGGACGGCCTTGCCGGTGTCGAGGAACAGCTGGTCGGCGGCGGCGCCGGACACGCCGTAGAGCAGGAGCGTGGTCCCACCGCGGAGCGTCGTCGTGTGGTTCGGGGTGGTGTTGCAGTCTCCGCTCGCCGCGGGTGTTCCGACGGAAGCGATGCGGAACGCGGTGAACTTCCCGGCGCCCACGTCGATGCCGCCGCCGCAGGCAGCGAAAGTCGGAACCGCCACGACGGCGAGTCCGGCGAAGAAAAGTCGGGTGTTCATATGCATGGCCATTTTCTCTCGGAGCCCCCAACCTGGGAGGCGTGCGAAGGGTATCAAATCAGCGCGAAGCTCAAAAATATCCGACTTTCTGGTGAGCCACGACCTGGCGCACAGAACCGACGGAACCCGGCAGGGATAGTCCGATTACCGTCTCAGTCCAAGAGTGGAACGCACGCGAGCTTTCCGAGGTCGCTGCGAACGCGCCCGATCAGCGCCGTGCGGCCCGCCGAGTCGTTGTGGGCCGGCGGCGAAATCGGCGCTCCGCAGAAGACCTCGATGACGCCTGAATGAATGCCGGTGTTCTTTCTCGGCATGAGCGCGTGCGATCCTCGAATCCCGATCGGGAGGACTTCGACCTGGGCGAGCTGCGCGAGGTAGAAAGGTCCCTTCTTGAGACGCTGGATCCGATCGCCCGTCGATCGCGTTCCCTCGGGGAAGACGGCGATCGTCGCCCCTCCGCGAACCTTCTCTGCGGCGTCACGCATCGCAGTCAGCGATTCGACCTTCTTCACGCGGTCGACCGACACGCAACCGAGCGCGCGCATCACGCCCGCGAACAAGGGCACGCGATAGAGCTCTTTCTTCGCGACGACTCCGACCGTCCGCGGAAGAGCCGTGAAGAGGGCGAGCACGTCGAGGTAGCTCTGATGGTTGGCCATCACGACGTAAGGCTTCGACCAATCGACTGTGTCGAAGCCCGTCGTGCGGATCTCGATCTGCATCCGATCCCCGAGCCCGATAGCCCATTCTTTCGCGAGCTTCTGGACGTGCTCGTCGTTCTTTCCAAGCGCCTTGTCGAACATCGCTCGCTGACACATGTAGAGCGTGTAAGCGGCGGCCGTCGCCAACCGTATCGGAGGAGCGTCGAGAATCATCGAGACGGCCGTACTCTTGGCGCGCAGCGGGCCCGGTCATGTTCGCGTCAGCCTCGGAGCGGCCGCGCCGCAATTTCTTCGAAGTGCCGCGGCCACAGCCACTTGACGCGCCGCGTTGCGCCCTTATAGATTCGGCATGTCAATCACGGCGGGAGCCCAAAGCGAGGGCGGCGAGTGGACTCGTGCAGGCATCGCCATCGTCGCGCTCGCGATGATGGTCTTCCTCGAGTGGGCGCGTCGACACTGAAGAGCCGCTCGGTTCAGCGGTCAGCGATCGAAGTGCGCAGCGCGCGATCGGCGTGGTTCAAACGGCGCCATTTCTCGAGGCGTGAGCGCGTGGTCACTCGTGCGATGCTTCGGCCATGTCGACGGCCGATCCGAGCTCGCTCCAATATCTGCGTGCGCTGAGCTATCGATTTCCGACCTCCGAGTCGGCGCTCGCCGAGATCGCTCACTTGAGCGCGATCCTCGAGCTGCCGCGCGGTACGATCCACGTCGTGAGCGACGTGCACGGAGAGTTTCAGAAGCTCGAGCACATCCTCCGAAACGGCTCGGGGAGCCTGCGTCCGCTGGTCGACGAGCTCTTCGGTCAACACCTCGGCGACGAAGAGCGCACGACGCTCTTGAACCTCGTCTATTACCCGCGCGAGACGTTCGGCCGCATCGCCGCGAAGATCGCCGAGCCGCGAGACCGCGAGAGCTTCGCGAAAGAAGCGATCGTGCGCGAGCTCACGCTGCTCCGAGCGCTCATCGCGCGTTACAGCCTTCGCCATGCGGAGCGCATCTTTCCCGCTCCTTACAAAGCGATCTTCTCGGAGCTCCTCTTTTCACCGCTTCTCCATCGCTACGACGGCTACGTCGATGCGATGCTCGGGCCGTTCATTGCCGACGACGGCGGGCTCGAGCTCCT
Source organism: Polyangiaceae bacterium (assembly GCA_043755175.1). GTDB lineage: Bacteria > Myxococcota_A > Polyangia > Polyangiales > Polyangiaceae > CAYYKK01. The sequence goes on from JAYUUB010000252.1 coordinate 37,853, forward strand.
GCGCTCGACCTCTCACGCGATCCGCTCCTTCGCGGCCTACGAGCTCATCGTCGCCGGCGATCTCGGTGACCGTGGACCCCGCCTCGATCGCGTCATCGAGACGCTGCGACGCCAGTCGAACGTATCGATCGTCTGGGGCAACCACGACGCCGAATGGATGGGAGCGTGTCTCGGCCAAGAGGCGCTCATCGCGACCGTTCTGCGCATTTCGCTACGCTATGGGCGAATCGCTCAGCTCGAAGAAGGCTACGGCATCCCCGTCGAGCCGCTCGAGCTCCTCGCGCGCACCGCCTACGCCCAAGATCCTGCAGAGCGGTTTCATTCCAAAGGACGAGATCTGCGCGACCCTCTGCTTCTCGCGAGAATGCAGAAAGCAGCCGCGATTTTGCAGTTCAAGCTCGAAGGCCAGACGACGCGGCGAAACCCCACCTTCGACCTCGAGCACCGGAACCTCCTCCACCGGATCGACCCGGCCGCCGGAACCGTCGTCGTCGACGGGAAGTCTCATTCGCTGCTCGATCGCCTCTTTCCGACAATCGATTTCGAAGACCCCTATCGTCTCACGCCGCTCGAAGCCGAATGTCTGGCGACGCTTCGCAGGTCGTTCATGGATAGCGCGGCGCTGTGGCGAGACATGCGCTTCGTGGTCGAGCGAGGAGCGATGTGGGCAGCACGCGACGAGCACATCATCTTTCACGGCTGCGTCCCGTGTGACGCGAACGGTGAGCTCGTCTCCTTCGTGGTCGACGGCGCGCCGAAAAAGGGCCGCGAGCTCTTTCAATCCCTCGACTCGGTCGTTCGCCGCGCCTTCCGCGGACGCAGAGAGGTCGACGTCGACATGCTCTATTACCTTTGGGCTGGACCGCGATCGCCCCTCTTCGGAAAAGACCGAATGGCGACCTTCGAGACCTATTTCATCGCCGACGAGTCGACCCATCACGAGACGAAAGACCCATACTTCAGGCTCATTCACGAAAAGCCATTCTGCGAGTCGATCGCGCGTGAGCTCGGTGTCGACGAGAAGAACGTGCTCATCGTCAACGGCCACGTCCCAGTGAAGCTCGAGGCCGGCGAGTCACCGCTCAAGAAGAGCGGCCTCGCGGTGACGATCGATGGCGCTTTCTCCGAGGCCTACGGCGACAAGGGCTACACGCTCGTCATCGACGCCGAGAGAACCTACCTCGCGCTGCATCACCATTTCGAGTCGGTTCAAAGCGCGATCGAGAGCGGCGCCGACATCGTTCCGGTCATCCAGAATCTCCGCGTGTTCCCCGAGCTCCGCCGCGTTCGAGACACGACGCGCGGCAAGGAACTGCGTGAGGAGATAGCCGGGCTATGGGAGCTCGTACGTGCCTATCGCGAGCACACGGTAGAAGCCCCGACCACTTGAGCCCACTGACGCACGCGTGAGATGGCCTTGCCTTGGAGCGGCGCGCTCGCCATGCTCCCATGATATTCCCCGCGATGAAGAAGCCCGTCGTTCTAGCGCTCTCGATCGTAGGCATCCTCGCCCCGGCTGCGTGGCTCGTTGCGATCGGAATCGAGCGCGACAAGTCTCTCGGCACCCTGCTCGTGATGGGGGCTGCCGGCGTCCTCGCAGGCTTCGGTCTCGTCGCGATCGTCTCGCTCGTGACGCTCTTCGCGGTCCGCTCGCTCGGAAAACCTCCCGCGACGATCCCGATCGTGGCCGGCGAGGAGCCACTCAGCGAGCTTCGAGCCAATCACTTCATGGGCATCGAAGGCCGAGGTGGAACGCTCGTCGTGACGAGCCGACGCCTGCTCTTCCATCCTCACCGCTACAACGTCCAGCGACTGCCCATCGCCATCGAGCTGTCGCGAATCGACGGTGTCGTGCCCTGGATGACGACCTTGCGGATCGACGCAGCAGGCCGAAAATACCGCTTCGTGGTGCACGAACCGAACCGAGTCGCCGAGCTGGTTCGAGAGCTCGTGCGCACCCCGGAAGAAGACCGCTCGGTGCTAGCCCCGTCGTTTTCTTCGCTTGCCGGCGCCAAGCGCCGTGCGTTCACTCAACCGAGCTGACGGTCGCCCCGAGCCCGTGCAGGCCGGATGTGAGCACGACTCGGCGAGGAAAACGTGCAAAACGATGGTGTCTGCGGCGTCAGTCTGCGATCGTTTCAGCGTGAGCTCAGGTGACGACAGAAAACGGAGCGCTCCGTCAGAGCCGCCTCCGTCACGCTCGCCCACCGCGATGAGGCGCACGCCGACGCCACCTCCGATGCAATCGATCAGGGCGAGAGGCGGGCAGCCATTGCGTCGACCGACGCCGCCCCCCATGCAGCGGGTGACGATGCCTCCGGGCCCGCTCGGACAAGACGATCTCAACGTGGCACGCGGCGCGAAGAACGTCGTCATGCGCTGTCTTTGTGTGCAGCCGGGCGAGCGCGTCCACATCCTGACCTACCGCGCCGAATCGCTCTACGGGCTCATGGCGCGAGCCGTCGCAGAGGCCGACGCCATCGCCGTTCGTGTGTCGCTCGAAGCCATCGACACCGAAGGAGCTTCGGTCACCGAGCTCATGAATCGGCTTGCTCCCTCGATGGCAGGAGCCACGGCATCCGTGTTGCTTGCGCCCGAGCGCCCGTCCGCGGCTCTCTCGCTCGCGATCGCGCGTGTCGCCGAGAAGCAGCGCGCCCGACACCTGCATCTGTTGGAGGTCGACGAGCGGCTCCTTGCTCAGAGCCTCCGCGCCGACCCAGAGCTCCTGGCGATCGTGAACGCGCGATTGAGCACGGCGCTCCAGCCTCCGTGTCAGATGAAGATCACGAGCGAGAGCGGAACCGATCTCGACGTGAGGCTCACGCTCACCCATCCCATTCTCTCGTCGAGCGGCCGACCCATTGCCGGCAAATCGGAGAACCTCCCCGCCGGGCTCGTTTACACGCACCCAGCACGCGTCTCCGGCACGTTGGTCGTCGACCGAGCGATCTTCGGCCCCAGCGTCGCGCTCGATCGCAGCGTTCTGCGGCGTGCGCCGGCGCGTGTGCGCTTCACGGGAGGTCGTCTCACCGACTTCGAAGCGTCCGACTCGGCAGTGTCGCAGACGATCGAGGCGTACCTTGCGAGTCACTCCGACGCAGGTCGAATCGGGCTCCTCGTTTTCCCGACCAACTACTTGGCTCGCTCCGACGTTGGCCTCGACCGACAAGACATGCTGTTGCCCGGCGTGAGCATCTCGCTCGGTTATGCCAGCGCCGAGACCACCAACGCCAGCTACGAAGCGCCGGTCCAGATGGTTCTGCTCGGGCGCAAGCAGACGCTCGAGCATTCGGGTCGGAAGCTCGTGAACGCTGGCCGACTCGACGAGTCGCTCGTCGAAGGAATCGACCCATTCCGCTGACGATCCGCGATGCAGCGCCAACGGGGGCGACGCGCACCTCTTGCCTGGACCGCGGGAGCATGCGAGAAGCCGAGAGAAGGTTCTTCGAAGCTCGAAGAAGGCCGTGTGATTCGCGCCACTAGCTCAGTTGGATAGAGTGTCGGCCTCCGAAGCCGAAGGTCGCAGGTTCGAACCCTGCGTGGCGCGCCCCAGTCCCCACAGCTCGAGTCAACTTGCCCACACGACGGCAACGTCAACCAAAACATGCTGGGAGAATGGGCTCTCAGCCCCTGCAAGCAGATGGGATCCGACTGCAGCGCAGGCGAGTGCTGCGACGGATTCTGAAGCGAGGACGGTACGGGTCACTTCACTTGCGCGACCTCGAAGGGCGGCTCGCACGAGAGCGAAGCCTGCACGACAGGCGCGGACTGCTGCACTGCCGGGGCACCATGCACGGGCGGGTTCTGCGCCGCGGTCCCGAACCGAGGCGGTGATGGCTGGGTGATCGAGGTTCCCGCTCGGGAACCTCGGGTGCTATCTTCGGACTTCACGAGGAGACTCAACGACCATGGCGCAACAGACTTCAACATCCGCGTGGACGGCGCTCGTCGCCGCCGCATCACTCGGCGCAGGTTGCTCGACCCCAGCGTCGACGGGCGCAGGTGGCTCTGGAGCCGGCGGGGCGACCGTGGTCAGCACTTCGGCCGCTGGCCCCGGACCGTCGAGCACGCACGCGACGACCGCGACCTCGGCGTCGAGCGGCACGGGTGTCCCCTTCAACTGCGATCCTGCAGCCGCACCGGGGAGCCTCTACGAGAACAGCGCCGTGAGCTATGCGCTCGATACGGTCTCGATGTGTCAGTACCGGGGTGACGTCTTACTCATCATCGATACTGCCGCCGCCTGAGGCTACACGCCTCAGATGGCAGGGCTCCAGGTCTTGGAGTCACACTTCGCGGGTCAGAAATTCCACGTCCTCGGTTTCTACGAGAACAACTTCGGCGCGCAGGGAGGCACGCCCGGGCAGCTGGATACGTGCACGATGCAGTACATGGTGACGTTCCCCCAATTCGCGATGGACGACGTGGTGGGTGCGACGGCACAACCGGTGTGGAAGTGGCTGACGTCGCAACCGAACCCCGGCCCTTCGGCCGGAGCGTTGCCGACGTGGAACTTCAACAAGTACCTCATCTCGCGCGACGGGAAGCTCATCGGCCACTGGAACGAGGCCGACTACTGGGGGACCGATCCGTCGGCCCCGGCCTTCGATGCATCGCCCATCATCGCTGCCATCAAGGCCGAGATAGCCAAACCCTGACCGTTCGCGTTCGATGACTATCTCGTAGTCGCGAACGAGTCGAGGCCGAGGGCGAAGACGGTCGAGCCTCCGAAACGAAGAAAGCGCCGGGTCGAGAGACCTGGCGCCTTTCTCGTTTCTGCTCGACGAACAGCTCTATTTTTTGCGGAACAACCAGGTGCCACCGTTGGACGCGCTCGCGCCATTGCCCCACGTGCCCGAAATGTCACCGCTGAGTTGTCGAGTCAGTCGCGCTTTGCCGGTCGACGAGCTCTCGCGCCAACCGCATTCGAGCTTCGCCCCCGCCGAGGTGCAATCGAGGACGCCGCTCGGGTACTTCCCTTTCACATTCGAGCCCGTTTCGGTGAACACCGTGTCGCCCCATGTCGAGACGTAGACGCCGGCGAAGCTTCCAGCGGCCGCTTCGTCGCCAGAAGGTCCGGGCTCGCCCGCCGAGAGGAGCGTGAACAGCCAGCGCCCGCCGTCGGTCGCGCTCAATCGATTGCCCCAAGGTTCCGTCGAGATCGCCATTCGACTGCTTCTTGAGCTTCGCCTTGCCGCTGGTCGAGCCCTCTTTCCAATCGCAATCGAGGTCTTGGCCCGTCGCCGTGCAGGTCATGGTGCCCGCAGGGTATTTGCAGTCGATCTGATTGCCGGTCTGACGAACGGAAACGTCGCCCCAGGTCGAACGATAGACCCCTGCGAATTTCTCTCCTGCTGGCGCTGCAGGCGTGGGGGTCGGTGCAGCCGTGGGAGCCGCCGTCGCCGTGGTGTCCGCTTTCTTCGCGTCTTTCTCTTTCTTCGAATCGGTATCGTCGTCGTCTTCGGACTTCTTCTTCTTCTTTTTCTTCTTCTCCTTTTTCGAATCAGTGTCGTCGTCGTCGTCCTTGCTGACGCTGTCTTTTTTGGAGCCAAGACCGAGCTTGTCGCAGCCCGTACCGGTCACCAAGAGCCCGCCCGCCAGTGCCAGAGTGAGGATCCAAAGTCTCATTACGCATGAGAATACGCGCCCCGAACCTGCCGTCCACTATGCGGAGCGAGGGATCGAGGCGAGCAAGCGACGCCGAATCTCGGGGAAGCGCGCGAAGTCGGCGGCTCGCCAGAAGAACGATCACGCTCCCCGATCCCGGTGATTCGCTCGAGACTTCGAGCTATTCGAGCGGCGCCGCGCGCACCCTTCGAAGCTCGATATCGAGGCGCGCCCGCTGATCTTTCGAAAATGGGAGGGGCGATGTGGAGAGCTCGCCGAGAAGCTCGATCGAGTGGGCCGGCTCCGACGACAGAGCCTCTTCGAAGCGCGCTTCGAAGCACTCGGAGGCCGCGCTGCGAGCTTCGGGGCATAGCTTCGGATCGGTCCCGCCACGCGATGCGGCTTTCGCGAGGTCGACGCACGCCGACCGGGTGACGCCCGACTTCAATCGGTCGATCGCATCGAGTGCGTCCCATGCGGGGCTATCGATCGGAATCGGAGGGCCGGGCATCGGCGCGAACAGGAGCACCGCCGTCGCAATGGACGCCCCGCCGGCAACTCCCGAGATCGTCAGAGCGAGCGGAAGGTTTCCGAATGACGCGGTCGGTGCGCGAAGCGAACGGACGGAGGCTGGCTTGCCGATACGCCTCTTGCGAATCGACAGCGCACCAGTTAGGCCGCCCAAGAGCGGGATGAGCGCTGCGCCGAGCCCGAATCGCAGCGGGATACGCGCGTCGATCGACACCGCGCGACGCAGGCGCATCGTGCGCACCGAGCTCGCCTCTCGGGTCGAAGCGATCGCTGCCTCACCTTTCGAACGAATCGCGAGCGCTTCCCCGATGGCAATGACCGATAGCAGCGTCGAGACGACCAGTGCCCCGAGACCGAGATGGTAGCGCGCTCGCTTGGTCGACAACCCCAGAGCCAAGACGCCCAGTGCGAGTCCCGGCAATGCGAGACCGAGCAGCGGCCATACGGCCCAACCACCGGCCTCGAGCCCCAGAAAGGTCATGGCCGACGGCTACGCCGAACCGCGAACGCTGTCGAGGAGGTTCGAGCGAGCGCTGCGCGAGCTCACCGTTCGATGGTCACGAATGGAGGGTTATGGGAACAGAGGCGGAGAGAGATCCCATGCGTAGATCCCTGGGGTCCGTGCGCGTTGGTGGCCCGCAAAATCACCGACGAGCCTCGGCCCGTCGACGGCGAAGCTCGTCGAGAAGGCATCGCGCAAGACGAGCTCAGCGCGCTTGCCTCGTGGTGAGAAACCAAACTCGGGCTCCTGCGAGACGTCATCTGGATCGGCGTAAAGTCGCCACACGAAGAACCCGCTGCACCACGATGAATCGATGAATGGGGCGATGATCGCGGTGTAGGCATCTGCTTGAGCCTGCTCGTCGATCACGACGTCTTTCATTCCGTCGGGCCAGATCCATGGCTCGACAGCCGGGTCGACGCGCGTCGTGTACCCGATCTCGGTGAGCACGACGGGCTTGTGAAGATCGTGCGCGAGCGTCTCGACGTCGCGCGCGACTCGCTTCCCGCCCGTGAGCAGCGTCGCGAGCGACGCCCCTTTCTTGTCGGTGAGCGGGAAGAACGCGTTGATGCCGACGAGATCGACCTGGTCCCACAAGAGCGTGTCGCCGACGTCGTCCCAATTGGCCGAGTACGTGAGGAGGCCTGGATAGACGCGCCGAACCTGTCCGACGATGTCGACCATCGATGCGACGTGCGCGGTGGTGACCCAGCTCCGCAGCTCGACGCCGACCGAGAGCATGTCGACGTGCGCATCGCGCGCGACCTCCGCCCAGGTGAGCAAGAAGCGCGCGTAGTCGCGCGACCATTTCGTCCAACCGTCGTCGCCGCCGGGATCGATGAGAGCGCGCCATCCTCCAGTCTCGACCCAGAGATGCGGCACGATGAGAACGCGGAGACCACGCGCGTGCGCTTGCTCTACCGCTCGCATGACGGCCGCACGGTTCTCGCCAAAGGGTGCTTCGAAGGTCAGGTCGATGCCGTCGGGGGAGAGATCCCAGACGCGTCCGAAAGGCGTGAGGCTCACCCACGTCGCCCCCATCTGGACCGCCTCGTCGAGCGCGCGCCCGCTGGCGTCGCTCCCATAGCCACGACCAGGGTGGCGGAGGTTCTCGATCGGTCCGAGCGTGACGCCGCGGATCCCTCCCCAGCCGGTCATGGCCCAAGCCTCGGAGGTCGGCGCCAAACGCGCAGGCTCGAGCGCGTCGAGCGAGGTCAGCGCCATCAGAAGGGGAAGCGCTCCGAGCGGTCCCACGTTGCTTAGTGCCTTCGCGGGCGCTGCACTAGTAGTCCTCGTCTTTGGTGTGCGTCTGAGTCGGCACGCTGAGCGGAAGCGCCAGAACCGTCGCGTCACCGCCCCGCAGCCATTGATAGCGGGCGAGATTCCCCATGACACGTGCAACATAGTTGCGTGTCTCTTCGTAGGGAATTCGAGCGACCCACACGTCGACGTCGAAATCTTTGGCCGTCTCGACCCAACGAGCCACGGCCGACGGACCGGCGTTGTAGCTCGCGATGGCCAAGGGCAGACAACCATCGAAGCTCTTCGCGAGCTTGCCGAGATAGAAGCCACCCAGCCGCAGGTTGGTCTCGGGGCTCTTGATCGACGCCGGATCGAACGGCGCTTTCGCCTCTTTCGCGGCTTGCTCGGCGGTCGTGGGCATGAGCTGCATGAGCCCGAGAGCGCCGACGGGCGACGTGGCCTCCGGATCGAACGCGCTCTCTTGCCGCATCACCGCGTGCATGAGCCCGGTCGGCAATGCGTTGTCTTTCTCGAAGCCTGCGACGGCGTCGCCGTACGGAGCTGGATAGACGCATTCCCAGCTCCAGCGATCGGCGTCGCTCGGTGCGTGCATGAGCGCGTCGAAGCTGACGGATGCCGCGCCCACTTTGTATCGACGCTTGGCGCGCGTCAGCCCACCGTACATCGCGCACAAGGCTTCGGTTTCGCGACCAGGATAAGCGGCGCCGGCCGCTTGCTCGTTCTCGGCGAGCGCAGCCTCGGCGTCTGCATCGAGCCCGAGATCGGCGAGCTTCTTGGCCTTCGTGGGCAAGACGAGTGCGAGCGGCGAAGCGGGCCTCGCGGGCGGCGGCTCGATGATCGGCGGGAGGGGCGCGCCGAGATTGGTGAGTCGTGCGCGCGAAGCGAGGGCCGCCCAGGTGAGCGGCTGGTCCTTCGATACTTGCGTGAAGATCGAGATGGCGTCTTCGCGCGCGCCGTCACGGAGCGCCGCGACACCCTCGAGCTCGCGGAGCACGCCGACCTCTGTCTTCTTCGCGCCTTGCGCCATCTGACCGAAGACCCGTCGTGCTTTGCCTGGTTGGCCCGCCGACAGATACGCGAGGGCGAGCCCGTATTGAGCGTCGTCGCGCGAAGCCCCCTTCGGAAACTTGGCGAGGTAGTTGGTGAAGGCACCGGCCGCGTCGCCGTACTTGCCTCCCGAGAGCTGGAGCGATGCGAGCTGGAATGCCGCCCGTTCTGCCCACGGCTCTTTCGCGAAGCGCTGGATGACCTCGCGATAACGCTTCGCCGCTTCGTCTTCTTTCTTGCTGCGAGCGAGCGCGCGCGCCGAATAGTAAATTTCTTCGGCGGTCGCACCGCTCTGCACCTTCGACGCAGCGAGATAGGCGTCGGCAGCCTTGGCATATTGGCGCGACTTGAAGAGCGCCTCGGCTTTGAGCCGCAAGAGCTCGGGCCGTGCAATCGCTCTGCCGTTCTTGTCGAGCTCCTCGAGGGCTTCTTTGCCTGCACCGCCGTCGATGAGCGCGTCGATCGACTCGACGAGCTCTTTGTTCGTCAGCGCCTTCTTGTGATCGGCGAGCAGCTTGCGAGCGTTGCGACCTTCGGCCGAAGCGGGCGCTTTCACGGCGAGCCATTTCAAATCACCGAGCGCCTCGTCGATCTTCTGGTCGAGCCCCTTGTTCGGGTCGGGCCCCTTCTGGTCGGATACGAGAAGGTCGACACGTAGACCGTGAGCAGCGCGCTCGTCGCTGTTGCGGGTCATGCGCTGGGCCTGAACGAGCGCCCGGTCGGCGAGAGCGAGCGCGCCCTTCTTGTCGCCGCCCTTCAGCTTGGCCTTTGCGGCGAGGAGGAGGTCTTTGGTTCGTCCGCGCGCCTCGTAGTATTGCGCTGCTTCATCGAAGGGCCCAACCTCGACGGCGGCTTCTGCGCGCATACGCGCGATGTCGTCGTCGAGCAGAGGGATGGTGAGGCCGTCGAGGAGGGGTCCGATGGCCTTCGCGTCGCCGAGCGTGCTCGCGATCCGCGCTCGGACGAAGCGCATCTCGGGAGTGCCTTGATCTTTCGGATCGAGCGCCCCGATGAGGTCTCGAGCCTCGGCCCATCGCTCGAGACGCAGCGCGGTCAGGTAGGGCGGCTCTGCGCCACGCGCGGGCTCGACCGACGCCGGAGCCGACGACGCGCCGGGCATGGCGGAGGTCGCCTCGATGACGCTCGACCCGTTCGGAAGCGCCGTCGAGTGGGCGGGCGGAGCGCCGCTCCGCACGTCGGCGCAGGATGGAAGCCAGGCTGCGATCGAGGCCAAGAGCGCCAAGCTGCAGACCGACGAGCGTGGACCCAGGAGCGCGCGCAAAGGTCGCTCGCTCCCGTCGAATCGCCGCAAAGTTCTCGAATATCGGCGTGCCATGGTACGGCCCCGGATCACCTAGAGGGACCCACATGCAGAGGCCTAGCAGGTCGAACGAGCGAGAGGGAAGATTGTTGGCACACGCAGGAGAACGTTCGAGGGTGGTCGGGTACTCCCGCAGCTGGTCGCGACGAGGAGCGCCGCTCCTCGCGCTCGCGATGTTGGCGGGAAGCTCGGGCTGCTTCGTCCCGAAGGACAAGTACGTCCAGTCGCTGGCCGACCTGCAGTTCACGCGCAACCAGCTCATCGCTTCGAATCAGCGCTTGCTCGCCGCCCAGACGCAGATCGCCGCGCTCGCCGACGCCATGCGCGAACGGGACGTGAAGCTCAACGAGGACACCGTCACCAAGGCCGACCTCATCAGGAAGCTCGACGAGATGGCCGTGCTCAATGCGGCTCTCCAGGAGCGTCTGCAGAAAGCCGGTCAGAGCGTCGAGTCGCTCTCGAACGAGAAGGGCTCGCTCGCCGCGGCCCTCGAGGACACGCGCAAACGTCTCGAAGAGCTTCGTCGCGCGCAAGCCGCCGCCGAAGCACGCGCAGCGCAGTTTCAAGATCTCGTTCGGCGATTCGAGAAGCTCACCGATGCGGGCAAGCTCAAAGTCGCGCTGCGCGACGGGCGCATGTCGATCGAGCTCCCGAACGACGTGCTGTTCGACTCGGCGCACGCCGAGCTGAAGCCCGACGGGTCGAAGACCTTGACCGAGGTGGCGAAGGTGTTGAAGACCCTTCCAAACAGGCATTTTCAGATTGCCGGTCACACCGACAACGTGAAGATCTCGACCGCGAAGTATCCTTCGAACTGGGAGCTGTCGACCGCGAGAGCCCTCACGGTCACCAAGCTCTTTCTCGACGATGGAGTCGACCCGAAGATGCTCTCGGCAGCAGGCTATGGCGAGTGGGATCCGGTCGCGGCGAACGACAACGCCGAGTCGAAGGCGAAGAACCGACGCATCGAGATCACGCTCGTGCCGAACCTCGACGAGCTCGTGAAACCGACGGGCGCCACGCCGACAGCACCCCCGCCTCCGGCGCCGGTGAAGGCCGCGTCCGCGCAAGCGTCGCCGAGCAAAGCGCCTTCTCCCCCGACGTCCGCCGTCGCGCCAGCGCCCAAGCCGTTGCTCCCAGCACCTCCGGCGCCGCCTGCTCCGCCCCCGATTCGCTGAGCTACGATCGCGCATTCGACAGCCGCAATGAACGAAGCGCCGGGCGATGATCGCTCGGCGCTTCTTCGGTCTGCGTCCTCGCCGTCGTTCAGGCCAGCGGGATCGCGATCAGCATGACTTCTTTGCCCTTGAGCTCGACCTTGTAGCGAACGGGCTTGCCGTGCTTCTGCCCCATCTCACGCTCACTCGCCATGATGCGTCCGATGAACTCGTCTTTGGTGATGTGGTCGGTCGGATCCCCGATGCTCTGCTTCGCTGCGACATACTCCGCGAAGATGCGCGAATAGTACGCGTCGTCGGCCTCCGCCCGCAGAGCAGCCGAGTCGGCAGTGGCCGTTCCTGCCATCGCCATGCTCTCGTCCACGGCGATGGCTTCGCCGAACGCTTTGGCTGTCGGCGCGGTCGACGGTCGACCTTCTTCATCGGTGTCGTCTTCACCTCCGAACAGCTGGTTGAGCAGCGAGTTGAGTCGGAAGACCAAGCCGCCGAGCTCGGCGTGGACGATCTCGAATCGACGGTTCTGCTGGCCGTTCATGATGGCGAGGAGACCATCTTCGATCTCGGCGATCGGCCGGGAGATGTACGCATCGAGCAAGACCCCGGCGATGACGACGAGCAAGATGCCGAGGAGCGTCACCCCTGCAGCTGGCCACAGGAGCGAGCTCTGCGCTCCGGTCGAGGGCGGAGCGACGATGGCGACGACGACTGCACGCTTGCCATCGCCGTAGCCTTCGAGCGCGCGAGCCTTGGCCGTCGAGCCGCTCGGGAATCCGGGGATGTCACGCTCCTCGGAGACGGAGATCGACTTCTCGATCGCGGCCGACGCCGGCGGCTTCACCGCAGCTGCGACCATGGCCACGTCGGCCTTGCTCGACTTGGCGATGACATCGAGACCGTTCTCGCCCTTCACGGCGAGGATGAGCGCGTGGCCGCTGGTCTTCTCGCTGGCCTTCGTGAGTCGCTCGTCGTTGAGAGAAGAGCCGAAGATCACGCCACCGATGACCTTGCCGTCGTCGCCTCGAACCGGGACGAACGACGTGAGCAGCTGCTCGTTGCGCTGGCGGTTCACCCATACGTCGCTCATCGGCGCGCCGGCCGCGATGGCCGCCTTGAGGCTCGGGTAGGGCTTCGTCAGGTCTTCGCCGCGCATGAGCGTCGAGTTGTTGCGGCCGAGGACGATGCCGCTCGCGTCGACGAGCATCACGACCGCCGGCTGAATTCCCAAGAGCTCGGGCGAGCTCGCGGCCGCGTCGCGGATCTTGTTCGCGATCGCCGTGGCCTGCTCTCCGCGGGCGTTCGCGGTTCCTGCGCCGAACGGCTCTCGAACGGCCGATTCGGTGACTTTTCCGGCGAGCCACCTCTCGGTCGCGAGGCCTTCGACCTCGAGCTGGATCACCGCACCTTGAAGGGCTCTCGGCGCCTGGTCGGCGTTCGATACCTTGCCGACCGCCGCGACCGAGAGGGCGTAAATCAGGCCTCCCAGAACGACGACGATCAGCGAAAAGACGGCGATGATCTTCAGGCGCATGCTTTCCTCGCGACCCGGCCAACCCGGGAGCCCCATCGGCCACACAGTGGTACTGCCACGAACCCTTTCGTCCCACGGCAAGGGAGGTGCTGAGCACCGACTGAGGCGACGAACCAACGTTTGCGCCTCAGCCCAACAGCGCCACGTTAACACCCGGGCGCGAAAGACCACAATTGCCGCGCTACTCCACCGACGGCCGAGCGACGGACGGAGCTTTTCGCGACGAGCCCCTCGTCGGCGCACGCTCCGTCCCGGTAGCCGACTTGTCGCGGCCCCGACCGGCTGCTAATTGCCCCGCGCCCCGCATGAAACGAAACGCCGGATCGACCGATTTGCCGGAGATGTCCCCCCGTGGACGCCCAAGCACCGCTTCTGAAGCCGTGTCTCCCGGATCTTTCTGGCTGGTCGACGATCCGTTGTTCGACGAGCATCGTGCACGCGGCTACCACCCCGAGCGCCCCGAGCGATTGGTGGCTGCGCGCGGAGCGCTCGAGCACAGTCGTGCCAAGGGGCTCGAATTTTTACCATTGGCGTCTCGCGACGCGACGGCCGACGAGATCAACCGCGTCCACTCGGCCGAATACGTCGAGCAGCTGGAGAAGGTTCAGGGCCTCTTCGCGGCGCTCGACGACGACACGTACCTCGGGCCCCGCAGTGTCCCGGCCGCGTACCGCGCCGCAGGTGGCGCCATCGCTCTGGTCGACGCCATCCTGGACGCACCGACGAACGGCGTTCGCAAGGGCGTGGCCCTCTTGAGGCCACCGGGCCATCACGCGCGTCCCTCGGGCGGAATGGGGTTTTGCCTGCTCAACAACGTCGCGTTGGCGGCTCGCCAGGCCCTCTCCCGGGGTCTCGAACGCGTCGCGATCGTCGATTGGGACGTCCACCACGGCAACGGCACCCAAGACGCGTTCTTCGGCGAGCCACGCGTTCTTTTTACTTCATTGCATCAGTATCCTTTCTACCCTGGAAGCGGTGGGGTCGAGCAGATCGGAGAGGGGGAGGCCCGAGGGTTCACCGTGAACGTGCCGCTCTCGCAGAACGCCAACGACGGGACTTACCGCGCAGCCTTCGCTCGCGTCGTTCTCCCCGTCCTCGAGAGCTTCGCGCCCGAGCTCATCCTCATTTCGGCCGGGTTCGACGCCCATGCACGCGACCCATTGGCAGGGATGGTCCTCACGGCGCGCGGTTTCGGAGAGATGGCGACCGGCATCGCCGAGATCGCTGCGAAGACGGCTGGAGGCCGCGTCGGGGTCGTCCTCGAAGGCGGGTACGACCTCGAGGGCCTCGCCTCGAGCCTCTCCGCGACGCTCGAAGGGCTCTCCGGACCACGCGTCGCCGCGTCCCCGATCGAAGAAGCGGCGCCACTTTCGCAGCGACACGGCCTCGAGATCGAGCGCTCACGTCGATCGGCTGGCGCTCACTGGAAGCTCTGACGCCGATACCGCTTGAACTGCCGACGCGTGCGAGTATTCTACGCGCGCTAGAGCTTGAAGGCTCTCGCGGTGGGTATAGCTCAGTTGGCAGAGCACTGGATTGTGGTTCCGGTTGTCGCGGGTTCGAACCCCGTTACTCACCCCAAAGCACCTTTAGATTTCACGAAATTTTCGTTTCACGGATCGCGCCTACTCGCAGGGCGAGTCGTTCGCAGCTCTCTTCGTCGGAGTGCTACTCGCCGGAGTGCTACTACTCGCCGGAGTGCTACTGCTCGCTGGAGTGCTACTGCTCGCTGGAGGGTCACTCATTCGGAGTGAAGACCGGCAGTCCACGTCAGTCGAAGCGCACACCGCTCGCGGTGCAAGCCCGAGTGAGAGTGGGTGGAGAGCCTCGACGATGAACGCGCGAACCCTCTCGGGTGCGGTCTTCGAAGTGACTTCGGGCGAGCGCGTGGCGCCCGACGCGACTCGAACGTGGGTGGCGATCAAGCGCGTCGTGGGTCACCTTCGGAGCACACCGGAGGCTCGCGCCGCGCTCGTCCGCGAAGCTGGATTCTTGGCGCTCGCCAACCACGCGGCCGTCCCGCGCCTCTTGGAGGTCGGGAACGATCTCGAGGGACCGTTCATCGTCGAGGAGTGGGTCTGTGGGCTCACGGTCGAGACCGTGTTGGCGAGGTCCGAAGGTCGGCTGCCCTTTCACTTCGCCGCACACCTCACGGCCTCCGTGGCGTCAACTCTCCGAGATCTGCACGCGGCCCGAGATGCAGGCGGCGCACTCGACCTCGTCCACGGTGACCCGAGCCCGTCGAACGTGATCGTCGCGGCCGACGGACGCGTTCGGCTGGTCGACTTCGGTGAATCGCGCTTCCGCGGAGTCGCAGCGCCGCTCACCGGGTGCGCTGGGACCCCGCCATTCTCGGCCCCCGAGCTTTGCCGCGGCGAGGTCGATGTGAGCCGCGAGACCGATGTCTACGCGGTCGGTGCGCTCGCGATTCGCCTGTTCGCGGGTGTGCCGCCCGGCATCGATGCCTCCGACGCTGGTCGGCTGCTCGCGATCGCCGAGCGAGGCCTCGGTCTCGCTGTTCTCCGGAGCGCCCGACTGCCTCCGAAGCTCGTCGAGGCCCTCGCCGAGCTCGTGGCCTTTCGACGAGAAGATCGCCAGACGAGCTTCGACCATCTTCTCGAAGCGCTCGATCCGCTCGACTGATCTGCAGCGCCCCGGCGCGGTCTGTGATGCTCGAAAGCGGGTTTCTGCTCGACGCGCGCGGCGAGAAGGGTGACGACTGAGCGACCATGAAGCCGAGCGCTTTCTCGCGTGATCTCTCGATCGACACCCTCGCCATCCACGCAGGACAGCCTCCTGATCCGACCAGCGGCGCGGTCATGGTTCCGATCGTGCTCTCGAGCACCTTCGCCCAGTCGAGCCCTGGCGAGCACCAAGGCTTCGAATACAGCCGAAGCGGCAACCCGACGCGCAATGCGCTCGAGGCATGCGTGGCGGCCCTCGAAGGCGGCCGTCACGGCTTTGCTTTCTCGAGCGGGCTCGGCGCCTCGACCACGGTGCTCTCGACGCTCTCGCCAGGGGATCACATCCTCTCGGGTGACGATGTCTACGGCGGCACTTTCCGGCTGATGGACAAGGTCATGAAGCCGTTCGGCATCGACTCGAGCTTCGTCGACATGACCGATCTCTCGCGCGTCCGCGACGCCATCCGACCCACGACCAAGATCGTGTGGATCGAGACGCCGACCAATCCCATGCTGAAGATCTTCGACATCGCCAAGATCGCCGAGGTCGCTCGCGCTTCTGGGGCGCTCCTCGTCGTCGACAACACCTTCGCGACTCCGATTCTCCAGCGGCCGCTCGCGCTCGGCGCGTCGGTCGTTCTGCACTCGACGACGAAATACATGAACGGGCACTCCGACGTGGTCGGCGGTGCGGTCGTGACGAGCGACGAGATCTTTGCCGAGCGACTTCGCTACCTGCAGAACGCCATGGGTGCGGTGCCGAGCCCGTTCGATTGCTACATGGTGCTTCGCGGGCTCAAGACGCTCGGCGTGCGAGTTCGCCAGGCGGGCACCTCCGCGTTCGCCATCGCCGAGAAGCTCGCGGCCCACGAACAGGTCGTTCGCGTCCACTTCCCTGGCCTCGAGAGCCACCCTGGTCACGCCGTCGCCAAGTCTCAGATGAAAGGCTTCGGCGCGATGATCTCGTTCGTTCTCGACGGAGGCCTCGAGGCATCGCGAAAGTTCCTCTCGTCCCTCGAGATTTTTTCGTGTGCAGAGAGCCTCGGTGGCGTCGAATCGCTCGCAGAGCACCCCGCCATCATGACCCATGCGAGCGTCCCCGAGGCGCAGCGCAAAGAGCTCGGCATCGCCGACGGTCTCGTCCGCCTCTCGGTCGGCCTCGAGGCCGAGAGCGATCTGTGGGCCGATCTCGAGCGTGCGTTCGCCGCCGCCCGCTGACGACACCCTCTGGGGCGCCCTTTGGCGGCCGCCGCCGGAGGTTCCCTGCCCTTGGATTGCTCATTTCGGTTCGACTGGGTATCACTACGGGGAAACCCGGTAACGAACGGATCCCCCATGCGCTTCTTTGCACTCACTCTCTTGGTCGGCCTCGGCATCTCACTCGGCGCGATCGGCTGCAGCGAGCCGGTGGCTCCGATTCCGGCCGGCGGCTGGGCCATCACGTTCACCCGCACCTCGATCACGTGCATGATCAACGCACACAACAACGGCGTGGGTCAGGTCACCCAAGATGGCAAACCGGTGCTCGTCAGTGACGGCATCGACAACTCGAACATCAGCTGCGCGGTCAACCCCAACGGCGGCGCCTTCGACGTGCAGGCGCAGGCGCTGCAAAACGGCAAGAGCCTCGCCATTGCGGTGAAAGGCCTCGCGAAGACGTCGACCGTAGCGAACCCTGCGAAAGGAAGCATCGCGTACGTGTCGACCGAAACGGGCGACCCGTTCAGCTCGCCGAAAGATACTCCGTGCGACTTCTACTTCGTCGATGCGACCAAGGAGAGCGTCGCAGCCGGCAACGTGTGGGTCGCCTTCGACTGCAGCAAGGTCGCCGACCAGAACAACGTTTGTGCGATGTCGGGCTACGTGAAGTTCCAGAACTGCGACGGCACCCCCCCCGCGAACTGAGCCCGACTGGCTAACCCGACTGGCTAGCCCGACTGGCTAACCCGACTGGCTAGCCCGACTGGCTAGCTAGCCCGACTTCGAGCCGAATCCCGCGAGGCGTCCCCCCGAACGGCTTGGGGCGCTTCGAGAGGAGGCTCGGCTACAGTCGTTTCATGGTGTCAGGGCCGATGTCTTGCGTCGTCGCCTCTTCGTCGAGCACGCCGTCGACACGGACGACGATGGCGGTGATGTTGTCTTCGCCCCCCTGCTCGTTGGCCGCCTGAACGAGCCCGACGCACGCCGAGCTCACGTCGGCGCTTTGTGATACGAGCTCGAGGATCCGCGCATCGGTGATCATCCCGCTCAGCCCGTCGGAGCAGAGCAGGTAGACGTCACCCACGAGGAGCTCTTCGTTGTTGAGATCGACCGCCACGGCGCCATCCATCCCGAGCGCCCGCGTGATGACGTTGCGAGGAAGCTCCTCGCGCTCGGTCTCGGTCATGTGAGGGAATGGCTCGTTGTAGAGCGAGTGGTCTTTCGTCATCTGGACGATCTTGCCGTCGCGGATGCGGTACGCGCGGCTGTCACCGACGTGGCCGACGTAGACGCGCTTGCGGCGCTCGGAGAAGAGCGCGCTGACGACGGTCGTCCCCATGCCTTGGTAGGCTTGGTTCTGGCGGCTCTGCTCGAAGATGCGACGGTTGGCGAGATTGATCCCCGTCACCAGCCGGTTTTCTTCTTCGGAGAGCGTTCGGTTGAAGTTCGAGGGCCACGTCGCGTCTTCACCCGACATGGCTCGGAAGAAGTCGGCGATGAGCCTCGTCGCGAGCTTGCTCGCAACGTCTCCTGCCTGGTGACCGCCCATGCCATCGGCAACGACGAACAGCCCGTGCTCCGGTACAAGCGCGAGACTGTCCTCGTTGTGCTCTCGCTGCCGGCCTACGTCGGTCAAGCCGAACGCAGCCAACTTGACGCTCGGAGCGGCCATCGATTGAAGAATCCCCAACCGGTCTCCCTTCTGTCAAGCGTAGCGCCGGAAACTAGACCTCCAAAAGGTCTTTCTCTTTGCCGGCGATGATTGTGTCGACGTGCTTGGTGAGCTCGCCGATGAGGTCTTCGACCTTCTTGCGGCCGCGTTCGGCGTCGTCTCCGCTGACTTCACCGTCTTTTTCGAGCTGATCGAGCATCTCGTTGGCATCGCGGCGGTGCTTGCGGATCGCCACTTTGCACTCTTCTGCGTTCTTGCGGATGACCTTCACGAGATCTTTGCGTCGCTCTTCGGTCAGCGCAGGAATCGGGATTCGGATGAGGTCGCCGTCGACCTGCGGGTTCAATCCGAGATCGTTCTCTCGGATCGCCTTGTCGATCGCTTTGACCTGACCCTTGTCCCACGGCTTCACCGTCAGCATACGAGGCTCGGGGACGGCGAGGTTGGCCATCTGCGTGAGCGGGGTGGGTGTTCCGTAATAGTCGATGCGGATCCCGTCGAGCATGCTCGGGTGGGCACGCCCGGTTCGGACCTTGGACAGATCGCGACGGAGCGCTTCGATGGCTTTGTCCGACGAAGAGCGAAGTTCCTTGAGCACGTCCTCGAGCATGGGGATGGTCTCCGAGATTCAGTGTCGGACCGCAGGGCCGGTCTCGCCCGCGGCGAAGAGCGGCTGAAGCTTATACCAACGCGAGCCGCCTTGCGTACACGATCGCGCGTCAGACCTTCCGCGCGAGCGACATCGGCGATATTGAGCTTGCTCCAGCGCGGAGAGCCGGAAGAGTAAGGGAGCGAGGCCGAGAGGATCTCCCTCCGGGAGAGAGAGACATGGAAGGGTTCGACTTCAAAAGCTTCCCGGTGCTGGTCGTCGACGACGAGGAAGACAACCTCGACGCCTTTCGATTCGCGTTCAAGAAATCCTTCACGCTCCACTACGCGCTCGGAGGAACGGCCGCGCTCGATCTGCTCGACCGCGTCGACGCAGCGGTGATCGTGAGCGACCAACGCATGCCCCAGATGAGCGGCATCGACTTCTTGCGCCGCGCGAAGGAGCGTCGACCCGACGCCGTCGGAATCCTCCTCACGGCGTACGCCGATCTCGCCGTCCTCATCGACGCAGTGAACTCGGGCGCCGTCGAGCGCTACGTCCAAAAGCCGTGGGACTCGAAGGAGCTGACGGTCATCCTGCGCCAGGCGATCAAGAATTTCGCGACGGTCCGCGAGAATCGTCGACTTCGCGAGCAGCTCGCTCAGTACGCTGGCTACCTCGAGCGCGAACAACGCGACCCCATCGACTACGGCGAGCTCGCGAGCGAGAGCGAGAAGATGCGCGACGTCGCCAGGCGCATCCAAGAGGTCGCCGCGACGAGCTCGCCCGTGCTCATCGAGGCCGAGCCAGGGAGCGAGCAAGAGGTCATCGCTCGAGCGATTCACGTGCAATCGAGCCGCGAGGAGCGCCCATTCGTTCGAGTGACCTGCGCCGCGTTCCGTGGCGACACCCTCGAGCGTGAGCTCTTCGGCTGGCGGAAAGGCGCCTTCCAAGGCGCGTTCGACGACCGCGCGGGTCGGGTCGAGCTCTCCGATGGCGGAACACTGTTCCTCGATTCACCCGACACCCCGTCGCGCTCGCTCCAGGCGCGTCTTCTTCGATTGCTCGACGAAGGAACCATCGAACGCGTGGGCTCGACCGATGCGCAATCGGTCGACGTGAGGCTCGTGTGCGCCCTGCCCTATTCGCTCGAGACGGCGTGGCGTCGCGAAGACGTTCTTCCAGAGCTCCTCTCCAAGCTCGACGTGTTCCCGATTCGTGTCCCCTCGCTCCGCGAACGAGCCGAAGACGTAGTCCCGTTGGCCGAGCATTTCTTGCGAAAGTACAGCCGAAGAAACGCGCGGGCCGCGACCACGCTCGCCCCCGAAGCGAAGGCCGCGCTCGCCTCGTACGATTTCCCGGGCAACGCTCGCGAGCTCGAGAACGTCGTCGAGCGAGCCGCGATCTTGGCGCGCGGTGACCAGATTCAGCCCGAGCACCTCGCTTTCTCGTCGCGCCGACCGCACGAAGCCGGAGCGCACGTGCCTCCTCCGGTTTCTCGGCCGGCTCCGATCGCGAGCACGGAAACTGAGACTCATGCCCCCGAAGCGAGCACACGCGATCTCGGCGCGCGGCTCGAAGACATGGAGCGGCGAGAGCTGCTCACCGCGCTGGAGCGCTGCAACGGGAACAAAGCCGAGGTCGCTCGGTCGCTCGGCATTCAACGAACGACCCTCTATTACCGCCTGAAAAGGCTCGGCATCGAAGCGTGAAGCAGGCCGATCGTCTCGACCCCGTCGAGCGAGTGTTCTTCGAACGACCGGTCGTCTCGCTCGCGAGAGCCATGATCGGCAAGGTGTTGGTTCATCGGTCTGCCGAGGGGCTCGTCGCCGGTCGCATCGTCGAGACCGAGGCGTACCGCGGTCCAGAAGACCTCGCCGCGCACAGCGCAGGGGGTCGTCGAACGAAACGGACCGAGGTGATGTTCGGTCCCGCAGGCTTCGCGTACATGTTCCTTCTCTACGGGTCGAGCTGGGCGTTCAACGTCATCGCCGGCGCGCGCGAGGCTCCCCATGCGGTGCTCGTGCGCGCGCTCGAGCCATGGCTCGGGCTCGAGCTGATGGCCGAGCGTAGGCGGATGCCGGCCTCGCGCCGCGAGCTGACCAATGGCCCCGGCAAGCTCACGCAAGCGATGGGGCTCGACGGAAACCACTACGGACGACCGCTCGACGGACCCGACCTCTACTTGGCAGAAGGCCAGAGGAGCGCCGTCGGGAGCTCGCCTCGGATCAACATCGACTATGCCTGCGCCTGGGTGCAAAAGCCCTATCGTTTCTACGAGCGAGGCAATCGCTATGTCTCGGTGCGCCCAAGAGACTAGTCGCGGAGCGCCCGAGGGAGCGTCGGTTGAGGGCCAACGCATAAAAAAAGTCGGCGACTTCTTTATACCCGGGCCCTTACCTCGCCAAAAGCGTCTCGAAGTTAGCCCGGCCGCGCCCTCGGGCCTATGCTGCACCTTGATCCAATGGGTATTTGGCCGTTCGGTAAGGGGAAGAACGACAAAGAAGAGGTCGACGAGATCGACTTCGCTTCGAGGGTCATCACGGCTTTTCCGAGCGACGGGACGACCGTCCGTTTCAAGCTCACGATCCACCTCGCCGAAGCGACGTCACAAGCGTCGGTCGACCTGGCGATCGCGTCGGCGAGTCGTGAGGCGGAGGAGCTCGTTCGAGAGACGAGCTCGCACGACGAGCTGCTCGGTGAAGAAGCGAGCCTGGCCACCACGCTCCTCGGCCGCACGAGCTCCGGCTCCGCGCGCATTCGATCGATCGACATCGTCGCTCTTCACGTCGTCGACGACGGTTCGCCGCAGAGCACGACGACGCCGAGGCCGCCCAGCGTAGCGCCCTCATCGCGAAGCCCGAGCTCGATGCCTCCAAGCAAGAAGCCACTGTCGTCGGCCCCCGAGAAGCTGGGCTCGACTCCGCCCAAAGCTTCCTCGATGCCTCCGACTGCGATGCCGAGCTCGGCCCCCGAGCCGGCTGGCTCGATCTCTCCTTCACCCAAGCCGGGCTCGATGCCTCCGTCGCTCACATCGAGCGCACTGCCAGCTTCGCGACGACCCGGCTCGATGCCTTCGGTCGGCGGCATGCTGCCTTCACGACGTCATTCGTCCGGGCAGATGCTGGCCGTTCGAAGCGAGCGGCTCGTCCCTCTCGGCGCGACCCCCGAAGTCGTTGCCAAGTCGCTCGTTCCTCTGATGCGAGACGAGGCGACGAAGCTGCTCATCGCGGTGTTGCGTGCGTACGATCTGCTCGTCGTGCGAACCATTTCGGTCGACGCGTCGATGGATGGGTTCGACGCGATCATGCCGGTTTCCACCGTCCCGCTGGGCTTCTTCGCCGACAGCCGGATCGACGAGCTCGAGCGTTGGGAGAGTGCGCTCGGAATCCTGAGGCTCGAAGCGCTTCGTGGCGAAGCCGCGACGATCGTCTGCTATCTGCTGCACCAAGCGCTGGAGCACGGCGGCGTCGGAATGACTGCGTCGACGACCATCCTCGAGCGAATCGCCGAGGGCGCGTTCGACCAGGGTTCGACGCCGCTCGCCCGCATCGGGCGTTATCTCCACCTCGTCGAAGGTAGCCCCGCGGGCGAGTTCGGATCGTCGGTGATGAAGATCGTCGGACACGCCGACAAGCTCGAGAAGCTCGAGACCGCCCTGACCCCGGTCTTGGCCTCGCTGCAAGAAGACCTCTCGCTCGCCGCCACCCAGGCGTACGCGAGCCTCACGGGCCCCTAGCCCCTCAGGCCTTCGTGGCCACAGCGCGCTTCGCCGCCTCCTCGAGCGAGAGAAGCACTTGCTCCGCCTCGTCGAGCGCGTTCGGCCAATGGGGAGCGATGCGGAGAACGCCGTCGGGGATCGCGCAGGCGATTCCGAGGCTCGAGATTTCGCGGTGAAGCGAGGTCACGTCGACGCCGTGGGGTGGCAAGAGAGAGAGCGTGCCCGAGCGAGATTCGGGCGCAGGCGCTCGAAGGCTCGTGAAGCCCAGCTCGAGCGCGCGTGGCTCGATCGCGTCATGGTAACGCTGAACATGCTCGAAGACCGTCGCGACGCCGAGCGCGAGAATGGCATCGAGCGACGCCTCGAGCGCTGCGAACGCGGTGGCGCTCGAGTTGCCGACCTCGAGAAAATCGATGCAGCGACGAATGGGTTTGTCGTAGCGAAGACGACCTGGTCCTTCGAAGAGAAAGTCGACCGGATTTTCGTGACTGAGCCACCCCGCGATGCGCGGCACGAGCGCTCGCGCACGTGAGTCGCGCGCATACAAGA
This sequence comes from Polyangiaceae bacterium, assembly GCA_043755175.1. Lineage (GTDB taxonomy): Bacteria > Myxococcota_A > Polyangia > Polyangiales > Polyangiaceae > CAYYKK01. The sequence goes on from JAYUUB010000252.1 coordinate 61,245, forward strand.
ACCCTGCTCCCTCGATCCCCATGAGCCATTTGTGGGCGCCGGCGGCGAGAAAATCGATGCCCATCGACTCGACGTCGAGCGGCACCATCCCGACGGCCTGCACGGCGTCGACGAAGAACGCCGCGCCGCTCGGTCGAATGATCTCGCTCATCGCGGCGAGCGGCATTCTGTGCCCCGTCTGAAACTGCACGGCGCTCACGGCCACGAGACGCGCACCTCGGTCGAGCTCTGCACGAAGGGTCTCGAAAGCGGCCTCCGGGTCGGCGCGGTAGGTGCTGGCGTCGAGCATCACGACTTCGAGATCGAAATGCTCGGCCGCTCTCAGCCAGGGCGTGACGTTCGACGGGAACTCGCCTCGAAAGAGAATCACCCGATCGCCGGGCTCCCACGGAAAGCAGAGGGCCACGTCGACGATTCCGCGCGTCGTGTTCTGTGTGAGCGCCACGTCGGCTCGGCTCGCCCCGACGAGCGCGCCAAGCTTCTCGCGAAGCCGAGCTCGCTGTAGCGCCCAGGTCGGGTAAGCAGAGGCGCCGCGCTTTTGGTAGTCGGCGAGGAGCGTGTTCACCGCCTTGCGCACGAGAAGCGAAGGCGGAGAGATTCCGGCGTGGTTCACGTAGACGAGCGGCTCGAGCGTGCCGAACAGACCGCGATCGCCGAGCCTCACCGCGAGCTCGGGCGCGTCGGCGAAGAGCTTCGGAGGCAGGGCCGAGCTGTCTGTGGAGGAGCTCATCTGCTTTCGCTCATGGTCGGCTCAGTACTTCTCGTCGACCATCGGCGCCGCGACGCCCAGCTCGAGGAAGCGAGTGTGGGGGAAGTTCTTCTGGCAAGACTCGAGCTGCCATTGACCTTTGAAGAGCACGACGGGATTGCCATGCACGTCGAGGGCGCCGTAGCCGAAGAGCATCGAATCGAGTCGCGACATCGGGAGCGGCTCTCCTTCGACCCAGCGGGCCATGCCGTAGGTGAGCTGCTCTAGACGCACGTCGACCCCGTACTCGGCTTGGAGCCTGTGTCGCGTGACCTCGAATTGGAGCTCGCCGACGGCGCCGATGATGGCCTCGCCTTCGCGCCCCTCCGGCGGTCGAAAGAGCTGGATCGAGCCTTCTTGGCCGAGCTGCTCGATGCCCTTCTTGAGCTGCTTTCGCTTCATCGGATCGATCATGACGACGCGCGCGAAGAACTCTGGT
>JAYUUB010000253.1:0-3069 GCA_043755175.1 Polyangiaceae bacterium
CGCGGCGCCGTCGCTCACCTTCGAGGAGGGCGCGACGGGCGACTTCAACGACATCCGCATCGTGTGCGCGTGCGGCGCGTCGGAGAAGCTCAGTACCACCTATGCGATCGATCTGCCTTGCTTCGGTGCGCGACCTTGGCTCGGCCCCGAGGGCAAGGAAGACTGCAAAGAGCACAGTCGACTGCTCGTGCGCACCGCGAGCAATTCATACTTCCCGCAGGTGGTCAGCGCGCTATCGATCCCCGATCCCGCGGGTGATCTCCAAGAGAAGGTGCAGAGCGTTTGGGACGTGGTAAAAACGGCCACGAAAGATCTCTTGCCCGCGTTCCGTCAAATCGAAAAAGTCCGCGTGGCGCTCGAGGACTACGACGATGCCACCGTGATGGCGGCGGTCCAGGCCATTCAAGATGAAAAGCCCCTGACCCAGGGCCCCATCCGCACGGCCGAATTCAAGCAGCTGACCGCAGCCAAGCCCGAGGCGCCCGGAGACTTACCGCCTTATGGTGCGACGTTCTTCGCGCGCACCGTGAAGCTCGACGGCGGACTCCCCGAGGGCATGGCGCGGCTCGTCGTCGCACCGAAGCTCCGCGAAGTAGCAGCGCAGATCGGCTTCACGCGGCTCGAGCCCGTCAGCCCCGACATGCAGGGTGAGTACGATCTCGGCGTGAAGTCGGCAGCGCTCGGGCTGACGACCAATTGGCTACCCGCCACCGAGATTCGAGGCGAAGGCGTCTTCGTCGAGCTGAGCGAGGAGGCCGTACGCGCTTGGGAGGCGCGGCCCGCCGTGCAAGAGCGCAGCAAGCAGCTCTTGGCTGGCTACGATTCGTGGGCGAAAAGCGTCGAGGCGCCACCGCCCTTCCCTGGCGCGCGCTTCTACATGCTCCACTCGCTCGCGCACCTGCTCACGTCGGCGATCAGTCTCGAGTGCGGGTACGCCGCGAGCGCCATTCGCGAGCGCATCTATTGCGGGCCCTCTCCGCGAGATCCGACGCCGATGGCTGCGATTCTCCTGTCAACCGGGACGACCGGGACCGAGGGCACGCTCGGCGGATTGGTGGAGCAAGGTCGTTTGCTCCGCGCCCACCTGCAGCGTGCGTTCGATCTCGGGCGCCTCTGCTCAAACGATCCCGTTTGCGCGACCCATACACCCGAGGGCGATCACGCCGAGCGATTCCTCGAAGGTGCGGCCTGCCACGGCTGTTTGTTCGTAGCCGAGTGCAGTTGCGAGCGCTTCAATCGCTACCTCGATCGGGCGCTCGTCGTGCCTGCCATCGGACACCCGCCCGAGCTCGCGTTCTTCTCGAAAAGGCCATGACTCATAGCCGAGGCCTCAGTCGCGTCGCATTGCCCCTCCTCGACCAGCTGCTCGCGGCGATCGAGCGCGATCGGATCGATTGCCCTGTCTCCGAGGCCGACCTTGTCGAGGCTGGCTTTCGAGGGCTGGCCGGTGACGTCGCCGAAACCTTACGCAGCGCCGACAAGACGGGAGTCACCCTGGCACTTCGCGTCGCGATCGCCGAGCGGGTGCATCGCCCACCTCCGCGCCTCGACCTCGTGTGGACCGGGCCCGAGACGCGTGCAAGCACCGCACGCGACACCGGGCTCGTCGTTCAGCGAATCTTCGAGTCTGCCGAGGAAAGCGTCATCGTCGGCGGCTATGCCTTCGACAGTCCGGGCATTCTTCAGCCTCTGTACGAGGTCATGCGCAAACGTCGCGTCGCCGCTACGTTCTTCGTCGACATCGACGGCGTCACCGTCCCCGAAAATGCCGAGCGCTTCGCCACGGCTGCAATCGACAGGTTCTTCCGCGACGTGTGGACCTTCGGCGCCCCGAAGCCCGACGTCTACTACGACCCGCGCACCGCGATTCGCGGCGATCTCCCCGGCCACGATTGGGCCAGCCTCCACGCCAAGTGCATCGTCGTCGACGACACACGCGCGCTCATCGGCTCGGCGAACTTCACCGACCGCGGGCAGACACGCAACATCGAAGCCGGGGTCTTGATCGAAGATCCCGCGTTCGCCGGAGAGCTCGCGGGCCACTGGCGGCAGCTCGTACTCGAGGGGTTGGTCGAGCGGTACTTGGGCTGAAGCTCAGCGCGGCCAGGAGCGCGCCGAGAGAGGTCGATGATCTCAATGGAATCGACGGGCTCGGCCCACACGTTCGCTTCGCCGCCAAAATAGAGAGTGAATGAGATAGCTCCGCCCGACGAGCACGAGCGCCTCGACTAGGTGTGCTCGGATTCGCGAAGCAGAGCTGGTTGCACGCAATCGCCACGGCGATCTCGCGAAGAGTCGCATCGAGAGCTGACGGTGTTCAAGTCGCTTCGCGCTCGAGTCGCCTATTGTGAGGTCGTGAGGTCGCGTGACGAAGACTTTGCGACAGGCGTTCGACCCTTCCGATCGCGGGGTAGCCTCGCCCCACTCAGCCCAGCTCGACCGACCTCGGCGACCTCGGCGAGCCAGGAGTGCCAAAGACTATGGCGCCATAGTCTTTGGTCCGAGCTTCATTTGCTGCACTTTTCGATACTGCGCGTCCCCTACCCTCACCGAAGAGCAAGCGATCGTCGGCTATGACCCAAGCGCACCGCCAAGACGCTCACCAGAGCGAACACCCGCCAGATCGAGTTCGTGGTGGAGCCATCGAAAAAGGCAAGCCTGCCCCAGCCGCATACACTGCGAAGCTGCCTGCCGACTTCAAAGGCGAACCGGAAGAGCGACACGAAGCAGCCACTACCGTTGGTTTCCGACCAGCCGCCAGAACTGCATTGTTGGTGCAGCGAGGTGGGAGACGCGATGGCCATACCCACGGGTACGCAATTGGCTAGCCGCCCGGGAGTCGCTGATTCTCCAGCACTCAGTTGCGTGCGAGCTCACCTTAGCTTAAGCGCTGTTATCCGATTGCTTGGAAGTAGAACGGGGGTACCCCCCCAATGACCCATGTGAATTGTGGAGTTGCCGTTGCGAAGTGCTTTGATCCGAAGGGTCGTGGTGCCCGTGACGGTGATCACGGAGGACGTCGACAACGCGACAATCGAGCATTCGCCATTGGGACCGTTGCATCCAGGG
>JAYUUB010000254.1:0-8947 GCA_043755175.1 Polyangiaceae bacterium
GCGAAGGGCGGACGACGAACGGCCGTTCGACTCGTCGCCGTCGCGACGCCGAGCGCGCCGAGCTTCGAGCTCGCCGAGATGGCGGGCGCGCGGGTCCAGCACCAATCCACAGGCTACCGCGTGGTCTGCGACGAGCGTGGACGCGCGACGGAGGGCACGTGGGCCGTCGGTGAATGCACGGGCGCGGCCTTCGATCCGGCGTCGATGGCTTCGCGATCAGAAGCGTGCGCCGCAGACGTAGTCTCTTCGCTGCGAGGCTGATCAGCCCTCGATCACGGTCCCAAACAGACCGAGACCGCCGACCACGAAGATGAACCCGAACATACCGTTCAGAAGAAAGTAGTCGCCGAGCTCGGACATCGACGCGGCGTCGAACACGGCACGGGTGCCGGCCACGCCGGTGAGCAAGGTGGGCGACAAGAGCGGCAACATGACGCTCGCGAGCACGAGATCGCGCGCACGCGTGCGAATCGTCATCGCTCCGAAGAGCGTACCGCTGGCAGCGATGCCTGGAGTCGCGGAGAGGCAGAGGAGCGCCACACGCCCGCCGAACTGGCCCAGATCGAGGGCAAACAACACCGCGGCCACCGGCACCACGATGAGCTGCACCGCCGTGATGAACGCCGCGACACCGAGCGCCTTGCCCGCGAACATCGCGCTGCGCGCGAGGGGCAAGACGAGCATACCGAGGAGCGCGCTGTCTTCGCGCTCGCGCTGCCAGGTCCGGCTCAGCGCCAGGATGGAGGCGAACGCGACCGACACCCAAATGACCCCCGGCGCGACTTCGCGCTTGGCGTCTTGACCGCCGAAGAACGCGAGCGACGCGATGATCGCCACGAGCACGGCGAAGAAGCCCGCGGTCGTGACGATCTCGCCCGTCGACAGCTCGATGAGCAGGTCTTTCTTGGCGACGAGGAGAACCTGCCGAGGCCAGCTCGGGGGAGAGCGGCGCATCACGGGTCCTCCTTTCGAGCTCTCCCTTCGATCGTCTGCGCGTCGATGGCTCGAAGGAGATCGCTCGAAGGGGGATTGCTCAGCCCTTCTTCTCCGCCTTCGGCTTGGCAGCCTTGGGTGCAGCGGCCTTGGCCGGCTTCGCGGCAGCAGGCGGCTTGGCAGCGGCCTTCTTCTCACCCGTGGGAGCCGCTTTGACGTGCTTCTGGGTGCTCTTGTAGTGATCGTAGAGACGCGGAACGGGCTGGGTCTCGAGACGCTTCTTGAAGCCCTCGTCTTTGGTGCGCTTCTCGGCCTCGAGGATTGCGTCGATGAGCTTAACGCGGGTGCCGAACTTCTCTTTCACGGCCGAGAAGGTCGCGTGAAGCTTGAGGAGCTTGGCGTTCGAGACGCGCTCGAGGCCCTTGTCGCCGCCGCGATCGGCGTTGGTTCGGCCGAGCCAGAGGTCATCGGTCACGAACACTTTGACGGCTTCGACGAGCTTCTTCTTCTCGCCGAACAGCTCTTTGGCTGCCTGGAGGGGGGACTTCTTGGCCATGGTGATTTCCTTTTCGAGGGGTTCGCGAGGTCACTCGCGGGGTGAATGTGAACCGCGGCTTTAGCAGAGCCGCGCGCTCGCAGGCAAGGGTCGCTCGGATTCGAGCGAATTCTCGTGTGCATCGCGTCGACGCATCAGCCCATCGAAGCCGCGTACGTCATGACGAGATACATCAGTAGCTCACCTTCGCCTGCATTCCGATAGACGTGGGGTACGTCGGCCTCGAACAGGATCGCGTCTCCCGGTGCGAGGACGTGACGGTCTTTGCCGATCGCGAGCTCGAGGGTCCCCTGCGACACGACGAGGTTCTCGACCGTGCCGGGCGGATGGGCGTCGGCCTTCTCGACGGCGTGCGCGGTGAGGCGAAGCTCGTAAAACTCGACGTTTCGAGGGACATTGAACGGAAAGAGCGCGCGCGAGGTGAACGAGCCGTCGTGCGACATGAGCTTCTTGGCTCGGTCACGAGGGAGCACGACGGTACCACCGACGCGTTGATCGCGGATGAGCGCAGAGAACGGGATCTCGAGCGCGCGGGCGATCTTCCAGAGAACGTTGATCGTGGGTGCGCTCTTTCCGAGCTCGATCTGTCCGAGCATCGCGCGGCTGACGCCCGAGGCCTTCGCAAGACGCTCCAGCGACAGCCCACGCTGGACTCGCAACCTGCGTAGGTTGCCTCCGACCACGGGCGCGAGGTCTTGCGATGCCTCTTCGGGTGCTGTCTCGTACGTCCAGGCCTCGCCGCCTTCGGCGACTCCGCTCTCGGTGACCGCGGCGCCGACGACGCTGATCTCGCCGGCAGAGCTGCCGACGGCGGAGCTCGTGGCGCGGGGCGGCTCACCGCGCGGCGCATGGCCTTTCGGGCCCGCGGCCGCTGGGGTCTTCTCGGCCTTCGCTGCTCTTTTCGAGCGGGAGCGGGCAGCGTCGCCCGCAGGAGAAGAGGCTCCACGGCGCGAGGCTTCTCGAAGCGTCTTCACGAGGCTCGCCTCCGCGAAGCGGCGGCCTCGGTGGCGCGCACCTCTCGGCGCCGCGTCGCTTGCTCACCCACGAAAATCGCCCGGGCAACACCCATGATCACGCTCCTTGCGCGAGCTTCCGACATGGGGCGGATCCTGTAAAGGCGAGAGTGGCCGCACGCGAAGCAGCGTCTGCGCGATCGGTTCGGAAAAACGGCGGCCGCGGTCTGTGCTAAGGGCGACCCATGTCCGACCGGCCCAGACTCCGCTTCGCTCCGTCGCCGACAGGGTACCTGCACATCGGAGGTGTCAGGACGGCGCTCTTCAATTGGCTATGGGCCAAGAAGACCGGCGGCACGTTCGTCCTCCGAATCGAAGACACCGATCAAGAGCGGAGCACGCCGGAGAACGAGCGAATCATCATCGACGACATGACGTGGCTCGGGCTCGATTGGCAGGAGGGACCGATCGTCGGCGGCCCACACGGTCCGTACAAGCAGATGGAGCGGCTCGCCATCTACCAAGAATATGTGGCCAAGCTCGTCGACAAGAAGGCGGCCTATCGCTGTTACTGCACGAAGGAAGAGCTCGATTTGCAGCGCGAGGCGCTCAAAAAGCACGATCCGAAAGCGCAGTTTCGTTACCCGGGGACGTGCAAGAACCGCGTGGGCCCGGCCCCCGACCTCCCGTTCGTCATCCGAATGAATGCGCCGACCTCGGGAGCGGTCACCTACGAAGACATGGTATTCGGTGAGGTCACGACACCGAACTCGGCACAACAAGACGCCGTGCTGATGCGCTCCGATGGAGTGCCGCTGTACAACCTCGGCGCGGTCGTCGACGACATCACCATGGGGATCACCATCGTCGCTCGCGGTCGTGACCACATGATCAATACGCCGGTCCAGATCCTCCTTTACGAGGCGTTCGGCGCCAAGGTTCCGCAGTTCGCGCATCTTCCGATGATGCTCGGCAAAGACGGGACGAAGCTCTCCAAGAGGCACGGCGCCGTCGCCGTGAGCGAATATCGCGAGCGCGGGATCCCGCCGCACGCCCTGCTCAACTATCTCGCGCGCTTCGGCTGGTCGTACGGCGACGAAGAGGTGTTCGCGCTCGACGATCTCACCCAGAAGTTCGACTGGAATCGCTGCGGACGCGGCGACGGAAAGTTCGACGACGACAAGCTTTCGGCCATCACCTTCGAGCATCTGAAACGGAACGAGCTCATCAGCGAAGAGGCCTACATCGACGGGCTGATGCCGTTTCTTGCTGCGCGTGGCCTCGTCGGGATCGACAAGAGTGCGGTGCTCTCCGCGCTCCCGCTCTATCGCGAGCGTGGACAGACGTGGAAGATCGCTGCCGATGCGATGGACTATCTGTTCCGTGATCCGCCTGTGTTCGACGAGAAGGCGACGAAGAAGTTCCTCGTCAAGGAGAAGGCTTCACTCCTCCGCGCGGTGGCCGAGCTCGTGAGAGACGCCGAGGTGTTCGAGGCGAAGGCGCTCGAGGCAGGTCTCGCGACCTTGCTCGAGACGCGCTCGCTCCAGCTGAAAGACGTCGCCCAGCCTGCGCGCGTCGCGCTCACGGGGAGAACGGCGTCGCCGGGTCTCTTCGAGGTCGTGGTGTTGCTCGGTCGCGACCGAGCCGTGAATCGATTGCTCACCGCGGCCGACATGGCGGAGAAGGCCGAATAGCCTGTGACCTCGCTCTTCTCGTCGGTCGTCTTCGCGCTCACGTCGATGCGGGCGGGTCTGTTCGCGCTCGCAGCGGACAAGGCGTTTCAACCCCTGCCCGCGCCGATCACCGTCGCGCCGTACGTTCCGCCTCCACCTACCAACCCGACCATTTGGATGGCGCTGCTCCAAGGGGCGGCGCCGCTCCTCGGGTATCTACTGGTCTTGCCGATCGTTTACTTGTTCTTTCGGAGAACGTGGCGCGAGCTCGACGTCGAGGCCTTCGAGCATCAGAAAGCTACGCTCGCGCGCGGTGAATTCGACCGTCGTCCGCTCGTGCTCTTCGTGATCACCGCCGCGATCCTCACGGTGCAGCAGTACTACGATCACGACTTTTTCATGATCTACGTCCGCCCGTACCTGAAGACGGTCGAGGCGAACCCGGACATGTGGCCCGGCAACCTCGGCTACTACGTGTCGCTACGAAACTACGGCGAGCTCTACTCGCTCTACTGGTGGGCGTTCATGCGCATCATCGGGTACACCGTCGTGCCGTTCACGCTGTGGAAGATCTTCTTCCCGCAAGACAGCTTGCTCGACATGGGTCTTCGAACGAAGGGACTCTTGTCGCACGCTTGGATCTACATTCTCTGCCTGGCCGTCGTGATCCCCGCCGTGTTGATCGTCTCGAGCCAACCCGAGTTCGGCAACTACTACCCGTTTTACAAGAAGTGCTCACGGTCCTGGTGGGATCTGCTCGCGTGGGAAGTCGTCTACGTGATGCAGTTTTTCGGGCTCGAGGTCTTCTTCCGAGGCTTCTGGCTGAGCGGTCTCCGAAAGACGCTGGGCTCGGGCGCCATCTTCGCGATGTGCGTCCCTTACTGCATGATCCATTACGGAAAGCCCTACATGGAGACGTGCGGCGCGGTCGTCGCCGGTATCGCGCTCGGCTCGGTCGCGATGCGCACGAAGAGCATCTACTCGGGATTCCTCGTACACGTGACGGTGGCCATTCTGATGGACAGCCTCGCTCTTTGGCACAAGGGCGCGCTCCCCAACATCTTCTTTCCGACGTTCACGAACACGCTGCCGATGCCTTGGTGATCGACGTTCGGGGGCGACCTGGGCGTCGCCTTCGTCCTCGTCAGCTGGCGCTCGCGTCGTTGCCGACTCTCCCCTTCTCGAACGCTTCGAGGCGACGCATGACGCGTGCCTTGCCCGAGTCGTGGAGTGCCCCTTCGTAGAGCGATGCAAGCGCCGCAGCGAGGGCGGCGTGAACCTCGTGGTCGGCTTCGTCTTCGCTCATGGCGCCGAGGCGTCGCCAGAGGAGCTGCTCGGCCATGCGCGGTCGGGTCGAGAGACTGGCGGAAGCGCGGCGGACGGCTTCGGTCGACCGAGGATCGGCGCGCATCGCACGCAGAAAGAAGCCTCGCGCAGCGGTCCACCGTCGAGACTTCGCTGCTGCTTCACCGGCGTCGGCCAACGCGAGCGCACGATCTTCGGGAGTCTTCGCCGCGTGCGCGCGATTTCGCGCCACGCGGATCGAGCCTTCGAGCTCCTTTCGCTGGTGCGAGCGAGGGCGAAACTGCAAAAGCAGGTACAGCCCGAAGAGGGCCACGGCCACGATGAGGACGATCCGCGAGAGGGGCATTCCACGGAGATCTTACTCCGACCGCCACGATGGGCGACAACTTGGCAGAACGACAACTTGGCAAAGCGACACGGAGGGGAATCCCGCGTCACGCGGACTTGCTCCTTTTGGAGGTCCCTCCGCTATGATCCTTGTCGTGCACCGCTCCCGCCTCCGCACCTGGATCCACCGTTCGCTCGGCGCTGTCTCGGTCGCTGCCATCGCCGGGCTGCTCGTGCCCGGACGAGCGGCGGCCGACATCTACAGCTACGTCGACCCCGATGGCGTCGTTCATTTCGCGACCAGCCCGAAGGGCGACGGCAAGTATTCGCTTTACGTGAAGAGCACGAGCAAGCGCCGAAAAGACTCGACCTATTCGGGCCCCGTCTTCGCCCCGAGCGATCGATCGCCCGAGCGCTACACGCGCTACGACACGTGGATTCGACAGGCCGCGACACTCTATCAAATCCCAGAGGAGCTCGTTCGAGCCATCGTGAAGGTCGAGAGCGACTACGATCCGCGCGCCGTGTCGCATACGGGAGCGCAGGGGTTGATGCAGCTCATGCCCGAGACCGGCCTCCGAATGCAGGTCCACGATCCGTTCGATCCGCGGGAGAACATCTTCGGCGGGACGCGGTATCTCCGCGTTCTCGCCAACCTCTTCAACGGCGACCTCGACCTCACCATCGCCGCCTACAACGCCGGTGAAGGGGCCGTGACGCGCGCCAACGGCATCCCCCCCTACCCCGAAACGCAGGACTACGTCGTCCGTGTTCGAACTTATTACGCCAGCTATCGAACGAGCCGCGACCCGGTGGCGGCATCGACGATCGATGTCGCACCGCGCCAAGATCTCTGACCCTCACCATCGACCACCGACGGACCGACGCAGCTGAAGCGCGCCCGTGGTAAGGCCTGGGCCTGAGTGCGCGAGCGATCCTTTTGGATCAAGCTGACGCGGGAGCTTTTTTTATGACGACCCAGAGCCTCACCGTCCTGAAGACGACTGCCGACGAGATCATCGCGAAGAAGCCCCCGGTCGATCCGTCGACCCTTCGCCACAAAGATCTGAAAACGCCCGATTGGCGTCGCATTCCTTCGTATGCCGACGTGACCGAGGAGCAGTTCTTCGACCACCATTGGCAGAGCAAGAAGTCGATCACGCGTCCCGACAAGCTGCTCGATGCTCTTCGCGGCATGGTCTCCGACGAGTTCATCAAAGACGCGACCGAGGGTTTCCGCAAGGCGCCGATGAGCGTGCGTGTGTCGCCCTATTTGATGAGCCTCATCGATTGGAACGATCCGTACCGCGATCCGCTGCGAATCCAGTTCATTCCTCTCGCGTCACGCCTTCTCCCCGATCACCCCAAGCTCGGGCTCGATTCGCTCCACGAGCAAGAAGACGCGCCGGTCGCGGGTCTCACCCACCGCTACACCGACAAAGCGCTGTTCTTGCCGCTCGACACTTGTCCGGTCTATTGCCGCTTCTGCACGCGCAGCTACGCCGTGGGCGTCGACACCGACGAAGTCGAGAAAGCGAAGCTCAACGTGAACGTGGAGCGCTGGCAACGAGCGTTCAAGTACGTCGCGTCACGCCCCGAGCTCGAAGACATCGTGGTGAGCGGCGGCGACGCTTACAACCTCCGCGCCGAGCAGATTCAAATGATCGGTGAGACGCTCCTCAAGCTCGACAACATCCAGCGCATCCGCATCGCGACCAAGGGGCCGGCGGTCATGCCCCAAAAGATCCTCACGGATCAAGAGTGGGTCGATGCCGTGACGCGCGTCGTCGATCTCGGGCGCAAGCTCCACAAAGAAGTCGTGATCCACACGCACTTCAACAACCCGAACGAGATCACGACCATCACGCAAGCCGCGATGAACAAGCTCTTCGAGCGCGGGATCACGGTGCGCAATCAGTCGGTGCTCCAACGCGGAGTGAACGACGATCCCGACACGATGAAGCTTCTCGTGAAGCGTCTCGGTCACGTCCACGTGCATCCCTATTACGTCTACGTCCACGACCTCGTTCAAGGCGTCGAAGATCTGCGGACCACCGTCGACACGGCGATCACCATCGAGAAGCACGTCCGCGGATCGACGGCGGGCTTCAATACGCCCACGTTCGTGGTCGACGCGCCCGGCGGCGGCGGCAAGCGCGATGCGCACTCGTTCGATCACTACAATCGCGAGACCGGGATCAGCGTCTACCAGGCTCCCAGCGTGAAGCCCGGCGAGCTCTACATGTACTTCGACCCGATCGATCGCTTGCCGGCCGAAGGGCGGGCGCGATGGGCCGATCCGAAAGAGCACGGCAAGATGTGCGCCGATGCCATCGAGGCGGCGAAGAAGAACCTCCGCTGAGCCGCGAGCGAGCTCAGTTGGCGCGCTTGGAGCTCTTTCGAGGCGCGCCCGCTGAAGCCCGTTTGGTCTTCGGTGCCTTCGGGGCCTCTACCGCTTCTGTCTCCGGCGCGACTTCGGGCTCGGGCAGCGCCCTCGGCACGCCAGCATACTGAGCGAGCGCGTTCTCGAGCTCGCCGCGGACGCGCGCCAAGAGGTCGGGCGGCTCGATCACGCGGGCCGTTTCGCCGAACCCCAAGATCCACGGGGTGACCTCGGTGAGATCGGTGATCGTCATCGCGAGCCTGACTCCTCCATTGGGCAAGTCGGTGAGCTCTTGGCTCGGGTGCACGCGCCGAGTCTTCACATATTCGATCACGCGCTCGTCGAACTCGATGACGACGCGACGAGGCGCTCCTCCACGGTGGATGCCGAAGTGGCCTTGGAAGTGATCGTCGATCGAGAAGCCGTCGGGGAGGTTGAACCGCTCGCTGACCGCGCACTCCGTGTCTCGCATGCGATCGAGCAAAAACGTACGGATCTCGCCCTTCGTCACGTGCAGGCCCACGCAGTAAATCGAGTCTTTGTAGAGCACCATCGCGTACGGATGGATGGTGATCTTCTCTTCTCGTCCGTCTTTCGCGCGCCTGTACTTGCACGTGAGCGGACGCAAATCTGCGACCGCCTGGAAGAGGTCGTCGAGCTCTTCGGTGCGCGTCGTGTAGTCTTTCGCGACGAACGGGAGATAGAGAAAGCGCTCTTCGAGGCGAGCATCGGCGACGCCGGCGTTGGGCCCGCGCCCCGGGCGACGAGCGACCCCGAGGAGCTTCTCGGCCGCCATGTTGATCTCGTCGTAGAGCGT
>JAYUUB010000255.1:0-24899 GCA_043755175.1 Polyangiaceae bacterium
GGGCAGCTGTGTCACGAAGACGATCTTCGGGAGATCTCGAGGAGCGTCGCAGTGGATCACCGCGTTCTCTTCCGAGTGGAGGCAGCCACAGTCGGGCCCCGCACGGTCGCAGTGGTTGGGTAGCCCGGTCGCGTTGCCGGTGTAGCCGACGGCGAGCACCTTTCGAAAGTCGACGCTGGTGATGACCGTCCCTACGCGCTCGTTGGCGCAGGTGGAGCGCGACGCCAGAGCGCGCGCGAGGGTCATGTAAATGTCGGGGAAACTGGGTCGCGGAGATTCGTTGTCCATACTTGGCTTGCGAGCTGCCGATGATGGTCCAACCCTCCTCGGTCCGGGTCAAGGGCGGGTTCTCGCTGCCCCGACGGCGCACGGTGACGAGAGCGCAGTACGGGCGCCACCTCGGCCGCGAATTCGCGATAGCATCCTCAGCCATGTGGCCCGATCGTCTCCTCTTCCCGCTGGCTCTGCTCGGGGCCGTGGGGCTGGCTTTTGCGGACGACGCGAGCGCGGGGATCCCCGATCTGCTGGGAACCAAGCCCGGTGATCTCGCGAGCCCCGGTTTTCTCGACGCCGATACATGCTCGAACTGCCACGGCGGCGGCTACATGAACGACAAATCGTACCTGCCCGGCGATACGTGGGCTGGGACGATGATGGCCAATGCTGCGCGCGATCCGGTTTTCTACGCGGGCCTCGCCATTGCGAACCAAGACGTTCCTGGGGTCGGGACCTACTGCTTAAGGTGCCACTCGCCCGTCGCCTTCGTCCGCGGACACGCGACGCCCTCCGACGGCACCGCGTTCGACGCGATCGACAAGCAAGGAATCGGTTGCGAGACCTGTCATCGCGCGCGCCCGAGCGCAGTCACGAGCGAACCGTACGTCGTCTCGGACGCCCAGCTTTTCTACGACCAAAACACGCTGAAACAGGGCCCCTATCCCGCTTGCGATGCGACCGGAATGCCTCCCGATTGCGCGCAATCGCCGGCGCACGAAGTGGCCCAGGCGACGACTCTCGCAGAGTCGACCTTCTGTGGTCAGTGCCACCAAGTCACGAACCCCGACCGTCTGCTGCGTGACGCGACCGGCACGCCGACGACCTTCGAATTTCCGCTCGATACCACGTACGAAGAATGGAAGAGCTCGGCGTTCGCGGCCGGGGGCGCGACCCCCAAGACCTGTCAAGACTGCCACATGGTCCAAAAGCAGGGAGACCTGCCGGTCTCGAAGTTGTTCGGCGCTCCCAAGCGACACAATCCGAACGACCACGCCTTCGTCGGAGGCAACCACTGGGGCATCCAGGCCGTGATGGCAGCGAATCCCGATCGTGCAGCCATGTTGCCCGATCAGTTTCAGCTCGCGCTCGATCGCACCCTCGGCAACCTGAAGACGGCGGTCGTGGTCACCCTCGAGAGCGCGCCGCTCTCGGCGAGCGGCGGCGACACGATCGACGTGAAGATCAAGGTCGAGAACAAGACCGGGCACAAGTTTCCGACCGGCTACGCAGAAAGCCGTCAGGCGTGGATTGCGCTCGCGCTCGTCGACGACGCAAAGAACGAATCGGTGTTGCTCGGAGCGTACGACGATGCCTCGGGTGACATCGCTTCGACGCCCAAAACCCATGTTTACAAGGCCCAGCACGGCAGTTGGAACGGGACCGTCGGCATGCCCGAGGAGCATCTCGCGCTCCACGACATGGTGCTCGCCGACAGCCGCATTCCTCCCGCTGGCTTCGTCGCGTCGGCCGTCACTCAGCCGCTCGGCGACATCGACTTCGGAGATGGCCAAGGCGGCTTCAAGAGCTTCGACGAGGGGACTTTCAAGGTCACGCTGCCTGCAGGCGCGACGGGCAAGCAACACCTTGAAGCGCGTGTCTATTACCAGTCGATGACGCGGTCGTACGCGACCTTCCTCGAGACCGCGAACACCACGAACACCAAAGGGACCGAGCTCTCTTCCATCTACGCCGCGACAGGCAAAGCCGCGCCCATTCTGATCGCGACAGCATCGAACGACATCGATCTCGGCGGTAGCGCATCGACCACGTCGGGTGGCGGCGCAGCGGCAGGTGGAGCGGGCGGCAATGCCTCTGGCGGAAGTGGCACCGGCGGCAATGGAAAGGTCGACTCGGGTTGCGGCTGCTCGATCGGCGACGACGACGACGGCCTCGCGACCCGCGTGGGGCTCACGCTCGCCATCGTAGGGCTCTCGACCCTTCGGCTCGGGCGAAAGAAGCGCATCGGGAGCTCCGCACCGAAGTGACCGAACGTTCGCCGCGTGACGCGTCGGCGTTCGCCGGCAGCCTGCTCGAGCTCGGTCGTGTCGAGGGAGACGAGCGTCGATTGCTCTTTCGGCAGGCCTTCGCGGCCCTCGCTCGCGAAGGGATCGAAGGTCCGGGACCGCTCGAAGGAATTCACCCCGGGGCGCTCGCCCGGGGGATTCAAGTCGCCCTCGAATCGGGGTTGCTCGACGATCTCGACTGGCTCGATCCTCCGGCGGCAGGCCGCGCGCTTTTCAGCCTCGCCTCGGCTCTTCCGCTCGGTGTTTCGCAACGCGAGCTCGGACGGCGAGCGCTCTCGAGGCTGCTCGAAGGCAACGCCGAGACCTTCGCCGCCATGGCGACGGTCATGGCGAAGACCGGGAGCAGGGCGCTCTCCAGCGCCCCCGTGGTGGCCCGGACCTCTCTCTTGTTCGAGCTTCCGATTCAAGCGGGCGTGGCCGATGGCGCCTTCGCCTACGCCCTCGCTTCGCGCAAGCTCCTCGCACACGTTTGGGTGTCTGCGCCGTCGACGCGCTCGCTCTCGGCGAGGCGTTTGGTCGCTCGAATCATCGAACGAGCCGCGCGCGAATCCGCGACGCGGGCATTGCACGACGACGCATCGAGCCTCTGGATCTTCCGCGAAGATGGGCCGCTCGCGGGGGTCAGCCAGCGCCTCTTGCAAGACCGAGAGTCGCTGGTGTGGCGACACGCGGCGGTCGCTCGGGGCCTCGTGGCCGCGCATCGTCCAGATCTGTTGGAGGTCATCGAAGAAGGGATCTGTCCCGTCTTCACGCCGACCGAATGGCGGCGCTCGGCGACCTCGATCGCGGCGCTCGCGGCCGTGCGCCCCGAGACCGCGTTGAGGCTCGCGACCGAGCTCTTCCGTGGCGAGGCGTTCCGCAGAGATCCGGGCGTCGCCGGAGCGTTGGTGTGGGGCCTCGCGCGCGCAGCCGAAGTCGAGCCCGAAGCCGCCGCAGAGCTGTTTGCGCTGGCGTTGGCGGGACCTGCCGAAGACGTCGCCGAGGCCGTGATCTACTTGCGCCGCGAGCTCGGCGAATGCCCGCTCGTCGAATCGGCAGAGAGGCTTTCGCTCGACCGACTCATGTCGACCGCGGTGTCGCGCCAGTCGGACGACGGCGCGGTCGCGCTGAAGGGCGAGCTTCTGCGCGATCTCGAAGGAAGAACATCGGAGAGTCATTCTGGCTCCGACATCCCGCTCCGACTGCACCTCGAGCAGGCGCTCGAGCTGTTCGTGAACCAAGGCGCCCGCATCGCCCACTCCAAAGGCCTCGAGGTGCTCGCCGCGGCGCACTCGACGGTCGATGCTCTCTTGGCGATGGCGCACGGTGCCGAGACGGCCATGTCGCGGCGCGCGTCGCTCGCGGTCCTGCGCGATCTCGATCTGTCGATCCTCGAACGGGACGTCCTCGGAGATCTGCTCAGGCTCGACACCAACGTCGACCGCGCGAAGATTCACGACGAAGCGCTCGGCGCGTTGCGCGGCCGAACGGCGAAGTGGATCCTCGAACGCGAGATGACGTCCGACGCCGAAGCCGCGCAGGCCTCGGAGCCGCCCCACCTCGTGCTTCGCCTCTCGCGTCTACGAGCGCTCCTTCATTTGGTCGATTCGGACTCGGTCGGCGCGATGCGCGAGCACACCGACAAGAGCGGCGAC
This sequence comes from Polyangiaceae bacterium, assembly GCA_043755175.1. Classification (GTDB taxonomy): domain Bacteria; phylum Myxococcota_A; class Polyangia; order Polyangiales; family Polyangiaceae; genus CAYYKK01. The sequence continues at coordinate 3,935 of JAYUUB010000255.1, forward strand.
GACGCGAGCCGCGCGGCCGAGCGCGACCGGTGGCAGACGATTTCGCACGCTCTCTTGGTTCGTGTCGAGGCGAGGCCGTCGAAAGCACTCCGGCGCGCGCTGCTCGCGACGCTCGCGCGCTCACTCGATGGCTTGGTGCGAACGCAGGCCTGCGACGTGGTCGATGCTCTGCTCGTCGTGAGCGCCAAGATGAGCGATCCGCGCGACTTCGAGACGCTCGCCGAAGCGTCGATGGACCCCGACTTCTTGCGGGTGCTGAAGGCGTACGCGACGTTCCTTCGTGCTGGCGAGAGCCAAGCCGACGGCTCGTCGGGAGACTCGCTGTTCCCCGAAGCCGCGCTCGAAGACGGCCGGCTCAGCGGTCTCGACGTCCTCGCCGACGCGATGCTCGCGGTCGGCTCGTGGCGCTCCGACGCCCTGAGGAGTGTGCTGTCACGACTCGGCGCGTGCCTCTCCGCCTTGGCGAGGGCGCCGTCGCTCCGCGCGTTCGCCGAAGAAGAGGGTGAGCCCGAGGTCGTTCACTGCTTCGAGGCGAGCGCACACGCGCTCCAGCAGATGTGCGCGGGCGCCAGGAGCCGCATCTTCGAGGTCCCCGAGGTCACCCTGACGCGCGCTGGCGCGTCTCGCGCTTTCTCGACGGCGGTCGCGCGCGTGCTCTCGGGCAACGACGAGGAGCTCGACGCGGAGAGCCTCTCGCTGTCTTCCGCGACCCTCACCGCCGGTATCCCGCGCGCGATCGGTGGCGTCATCGAAGCGATTCTTCGGCACGTCGGCGGGCTCCCTCACGACGGCTCGATGCTTCCCGAAAAGCCCGCTCTCTCCGAGCAGCTCCCGACATGGCTACCTGCGCGACGCGTGATCGGAGCCTTCTACGTCTTGCGCTCGCTCTCGTCTGGCGGCCAGGGCTCGGTGTTCGTGGTGTGTCGCACCGAAGATCGACGCGAGAAGGCCGCCGAGCGTTTCGCACTCAAGGTGCCCGATTTTTCGGCGAACGCGGCACGTCATCTCTCCGAGACACAGTTTTTCCAGCTCTTCCGCGCAGAGGCGTCTGCGCTGATGGCGCTGCCTCACCATCCGAACCTCGCCCGCTTCGTGACGTTCGATCTCTCGGCGCGACCGCGGCCGATTCTCGTGATGGAGCTCGTCGAAGGCTCGTCGCTCGATCGACTGATCGAGAACCGCGTCCTCGATGTGGCGAGGACGTTCCGCGCGCTCGACCAGGTCCTCGCGGGCCTCGAGGTCATGCACGCGATCGCCGTCGGTCACCTCGATCTGAAACCGTCGAACGTCGTCTTGAGAAGCAAGCCACCTCCGTCGGGAAAGTCGTTGGTCGGCAAGGAGCTCGTCGCGGTCGACGCGCACGCCGACGAGACCGCCGTGCTCGTCGACTTCGGTCTCGCAGGGCGCAACATTCGACCTGGCTGCGCGTCGGGCCCCTACGGCGCTCCGGAGGTCTGGGGTGCCATCCCCGAAGGCACCAAGCCGACGCCGATGGCGGCCGATGTGTACGCCTTCGGATGTCTCGCCTTCGAAGCGCTCACCGGCGACGTGCTCTTCGATGCCGAGAGCGAGGTCGCGCTCATCGCGAGCCACATCGCACACGACGGGCTGCCGCTGAAGCTCAAGCCCTTCACCAATCATCCTCAGTTGCAGCCTCTCGCCGAGCTTCTCTTCGGTGCGCTCCGACGTGATCCGCGCGCGCGGCTCGGCGCAACCGAGCTTCGGGCCGAGCTGAAGAAGGTCCGCACCAAGCTCGCGCAGAGCCCTTGGCCGCTCCGTCCGACCTGAGCCGTCGTCGGTCGACTACTGCTCGCGGAAGCCGTCGGCAGGACGGATCCCAGCTGCGTAAAGACTCGGGAGAATCGTCGCGGTGAGGCAAAGGAAAAGCGCGACACCGCCGGTGACCAAGAACTCGGTCGGCCGCACGAGCACCGGTAGATGCGAGATGAAATACACCTTGGGATCGAGCGGAAAACCGTAGCGGATGAGGCCCTTGCAGACGATGAAGCCGAGCGAGAGGCCGATCGACGTTCCGAGAAAGCCGATGATTCCGCCCTGGTAGAGAAAGACACGAAGAATGGCCCAATCGGTCGCGCCCATAGCCTTCAGCACGGCGATCTCTCGCTTCTTGTCGAGCACCACCATGATCAACGTCGCGACGACGGTGAAGGCGGCGACGAGGATGATGAGCGCGAGCACGCCGCTCATTCCGATCTGTTGGATGAGCAGCGCTGTGAAGAGCCCGTGGTTGAGCTCTTTCCAATCCATGATGTGGTAGCTCTTGCTCGCGAGCGCGTTGGTGACGCCTTTGACGACGTCGTCGGCCTGGTCGATGTCGGCGATCTTCATCTCGACGCCAGTGACCGTGTCGCCCTGATCGTAGAAGCTCTGTGCTTCGTAGAGGTCGGTGTAGACGAGCTTCGAGTCGTACTGATCGAAGCCGGCTTCGAACACCGCCATCACGCGGAAGCTCTTTGCTACCGGAGGCTTGATCGAGCCGCCGCTCCATTGGTAGCCGATGGTCGGAGAGGTGACGGTGACGCAGTCGCCGATCTTCAGCTCGAGTGTCTTGGCGAGCGACACGCCGACGACGATTCCTGGCATCAGCTTGACCTGAGCCGGATCAGCGCACGCGTCGGCCGAAAGCTCCGGCGGTAGATCGTCGTCGTCGGGGAGCACGCTCTTGTAGCCGCCGTCGGGAGCGACGCTTCCGATCGGCGCGCCCACACCCGCGTCGATGTTCTCGTCACCGAGCGACCCGCCATCGGGCTCGTCCATGCGAGCGACCGGCTCCCAGTCGGCTGCGTCGGGAGCGCTCAGCTTGCGCCGTTTGTCGGCCTGCTCGACCTCTTTGAGGAGCTGCTTCTTCAGCTCGAGCGGCATGCCCGCGTCGTCGCGCGCGACGTCTTCGTCGGGGGCGAAGTCGGCTCCTTTGGAGTGCGTGGGTGTAGGCTCGAACGGATCGTCGAAGTCGCTCGAGTCGAGCTTGCGCTCGGCCGGCTTCGCTCCAGCGCGGCGCAGACCGCGAAGCTGCTTGATGCCACACTCCATGTCGCCTTCGGCGCTGCACGTCCCCGATTCGCCTTCGATGATGTGGCGCGGGAGATCGAGCACCGGCGGAACGCCCGGCTTGTGATCCACCCCAAGGCTCGCGGTGGGATCGACGCCCTTCAAGAGCACCCCCGTGGCCGTGGCTTCGCCATGTGTCAGCATCATCGGGTTGATACTGAACGGGGCCGTGGCCACGACACCGGGCACGGCCGAAACCTTCTCCATCACGTCGCGGTAGTCGCGGAACTCGGTCGAGTACTTCAGAACGAGAACGTGGGCGTTGACCCCGAGGACCTTTTCTCGAAATTGCGCCTGAAAACCGCCTGTGACGCTCATCACGGTTGCGAGCGCCGCCACGCCGAGCGCGACCCCGAGGATCGCGAACATGGTGCCGACCGAGATAGAAGCGCGCTTCTTGGAGCGTAAGTAGCGAAGCGCGAGAGAGAGGGGATACCCCATGGGCTCGTTTGACTAGTTCCTCACACCTCCATTTGCAAACCATCCGACGGTTTTCGTGTCACTCACAGGGAGTGGCCCGAGCCGTTTCTTCCTGATACTTTCGAATTCGCCTTCTTCCGGCGCTTCACCCATGACGAACCCCGCGCGTCCGCCTCGCCCCCAAGATGGCGCTGCCCCTGCCGGCGGCGGCCCTCGAGGCCACACCCCCGCGAGCTCCGATATCTCCGGGTTCGTACCGGTCACGCCGGCGCGTCCGATGCCCAACGCTCCCCAACAGGGCGGTTTGTCCGGCACTTTTCAGTCGAACGACATCCAGAAGATCGCGCAGCGCATCGATGCGGGCGTCCTTCCGATGCCAGGTGAGCTGCCCCACCCGGGAGCTTCATTTCAGGGGACGGAGCTCGCCTCTCCCGTGGCTCCGCCACATTTTCAAGGCACCGAGCTCACTTCACCGGTCGCGCCCCCTCCCGAAGCAGCGTCGCCGGGTTCGTCGGGTTTCAGCTCGTTCGGTCTGCGCTCGTCGAACCCGGCGTCGTCAAGTCGGGGGGCGTCGGCGCCCACGTCTTTTGGCCCTGTTTCGGCCCAGCAGTTTAACGCCGTGACCCCCACGCCGGGTCCGGCCAAGCCTGGATTGAAGAACGTCGATCTCCACGTCGGCAAGACGCTCGACGGTCGTTACCTCGTCGAAAAGGTCCTCGGTGAAGGCGGAATGGGCGTCGTCTACGCCGCGCGCCACACGCTGATCGACAAGCGAGTCGCGGTGAAGATTCTGAGGAGCGAGTTCACCCGCGACAAAGAGATCCTTGATCGCTTCGTTCTCGAAGCGAAGACGGCGTCGAGCATCGGAAACCCGCACATCGTCGACATCAGCGACTTCGGTCGTCTCCCCGATGGGGGCACCTACTTCGTGATGGAGTTTCTCGAGGGCGAGGCGCTCGCCGATGCGATGTCGACCGGAGACAAGGTCGTCTACCAAGCCAAGCCGCTCGCCCTCGATCGCATCTACAAGATCGCCCGGCAGATCTGCGACGGGCTCGGGGCCGCGCACGAGCGCGGAATCGTCCATCGCGATTTGAAGCCCGACAACATCTTCCTCATCAAGCGCGGGGCCGATCCCGACTTCGTGAAGATTCTCGATTTTGGCATCGCGAAGGTGACCAACGAGAACCCATCGCAGAAGCTCACACGCGCGGGAGCGGTGTTCGGGACGCCGCAGTACATGTCACCCGAACAGGCGGCGGGCGGCACGGTCGATCTCCGCGCCGACATCTACGCGCTCGGAATCATTCTCTATGAAATGGTGAGCGGTCAGCTCCCGTTCGACGGCGACAACTTCATGGGGATCCTCACCCAGCACATGTACAAAGCACCCGTCCCGGTGCGCGCGCTGGTGAACACGTGCAACTGTCCGCCCGGGCTCGAGGCTGTCATCCAGAAGTGCCTCCAGAAGCGCGCCGACCTTCGCTACCAGACCATGGCCGAGCTCTCCGACGACTTGCAGCGCCTCGCGGCCAGCCAACAGCCGAAGGCGATCGGCGACATGATGTCGCGCTCGAGCAACGCGAGCGTCCCTCAAGACTATTTCAAGAGCGCGCAATATGCGGTCGTGCCGGGAGCGCCCCACGGGCACAAGAGCGGGATGCCGGCGTGGGTGTGGGTCTTCGGAGTCGTCGGGGTGTTGGCGTTGGTGGGTGGTGGGCTCGTAGTGGCCAAGGTCATCAACACGACGCCGACGACAGCACCGACTGCGACCTTGACGACTGCGACCCCGACGACGACTGCGACCACGACTGCGACCCCGACTGCGACCCCGACCACTGCAGCCCCGACGACGGGACCTGTCAAAGTGAAGCTGGCGATTACGCCGAGCACGGCGATCGTGAAGCGCGATGGAAAGCTCATCACCGATCGGGAGCTCGAGGTTCTGGCGGGCAGCAAAATCGCCCTCGAGATCGCCGCGAAAGGCTTCGAGACCAAAACGGTCAGCGTCGACGGCTCCGAGCCGTCCATCGCGATTGCCCTCGACCGCGAAAGACGTCCTGGCAGTGTCGGTCCAGTGGCTCATCCTCCGGGAAGCAAGGGCGCCAAGGGCACTTCGGGCGTCGTCGAGACCTGGTGACTGATCTTGACCGCTGATCTCCTCTCTTCGATTCCGAAGGACGTCCTCGTTCTGTGTCAGCGGCTCCGTGAACGGGGCAAGCGTGGCTGGATCGTGGGCGGTTGCGTTCGCGATTTGCTCCTCGGCAAGACCCCGAAAGACTGGGACGTCGCGACCGACGCGCTTCCGAAGGAGGTCAAACGCCTCTTCCCGAAGGTGATCGACACTGGGATCGAGCACGGCACCGTCACGGTGCTCATGAACCACGTGCCGTACGAGGTCACCACCTTGCGCGGCGAAGGCGCGTACTCCGACGGGCGACGGCCCGACGCCGTTCAGTTCGTGAACGACATCGATGCCGATCTCGCGCGTCGCGATTTCACGATCAATGCCGTCGCGATCGATCCGGTCGACGGCCACATCGTCGATCCATTCGAGGGTCGAAAAGACCTCGAGCGAAGGCTCGTGAAAGCCGTCGGCGATGCGCGTGAGCGGTTCGCCGAAGACGGGCTACGCGTCCTTCGAGCGGCGCGCTTCTCGGCGACGCTCGAGTTCGAGATCGAGGAAGACACCTTTCGAGCCATGAGCGACGGCCGGTCGCTCTCGACCTTCAGAAAGGTGAGCGCCGAGCGTGTCCGCGACGAGTGGATGAAGAGCATGCTCGCCAAGCGCCCGAGCGTCGCCTTCGAGGCGATGCGCAAGACCGACATCCTCGCCATCACCTGCCCCGAGATCATCGAGTCGGTGGGCTGCGAGCAGAACAAGTACCACGCGTTCGACGTGTGGGGCCACGCGATGGCGTGCCTCGACGCGTGCGATCCAAAGCCCGTGCTCCGCTTGGCGGCCCTCCTCCACGACGTCGGAAAGCCTCGTTCTCGTGCCTTTTCAGAGAAGACGAAGGACTACACGTTCTACGAGCACGAGCGCATCGGAGCAGAGATGGCCGAGCCCATCTTGACGCGCCTCAAGTTCTCCAACGACGAGCGGGCGCGCATCGGTGGTCTCGTTCGCCACCACCTCATTTGCTACTCCGACGACTGGACCGACGCAGCGGTTCGACGCTGGCTTCGGCGCGTCGGAGTCGATCTCACTGCCGACCTCTATCGAATCGGTCGCGCCGATGCGCTCGGCAAAGGCCGAGACGTCACCGAAGATCTCCTGGTGCTCGAGCGCCTCCAGGAGCGCGCCGAAGCCCTTCTTCGCGCGGGCGCCGCGCTCTCGACCAAAGACCTCGCCGTGCGCGGCAACGATCTCATGAAGGAGCTCGGCATCACGCCCGGCCCGGTGATCGGCAAGATTCTCGAGCGCCTGCTCGAAGTCGTCACCGACGACCCTGCGAAGAACGAGCGCACAGCCCTCGTCGAAGAGGCCCGCAAGGTCGTCTCCGAGATCGCCGCTCCCGGCCCCCGATGAGCGATCGCGGCGTGGCAAGTCCTTCCGCTGGCGCGCCGAGTGCTATGCTCGACGGCGTGAGCGACTCCGAAGAGCTGGCCCCGCCTTCCAGCGACCGGCCCGTCGTCCAAGCAGGAACGAGCGAAGCTCCGTCTTCGAGATCGATTAGCTTTCCACCCGCCGCGCCGAGCGAGCCAGAGACGAAGTCGACCACACCGTCGAGCCCCGTCGCGCCTAGCTCGAAGCGCGAGCCCGCACGCGTCCTTGTCCCAGTGTCTCTGCCGAGAGACGTAAAACGCGCGCCTCGCCACTGGCCGCTGCTCGTGCTCACAACCCTCCTCTTGTTGGGCGCGGTGACTCTGGTGACGGCGGCGGCATTGCCGGCCGTGGCTCGTGAGCTCGGCTGGACGCACGCGAGGACGGTCTCGAGGGCGACCAAGCGCGCCACGAACGCGAGCCGCGCCGGGATCGATGCCGTCAGGGAGCGTGAGCAACGGCTCGCTCTCGACGGGATCGACGAGGAAGACGATGGCCCCCCCCTCGGCCTCGACCGCGCAACGGGGACCCAAATCGGCGTGAGCGCTCAAGACACGGCTCTGTTTCGAGGACCGGCGAGCTCGACCGCCCTCGTCGGAAGCGTCGAGAGCGGTGAGAAGCTCCTCGTCGTTCGCGAGGAGCGAGGCTTCTTTCTCGTCATTCACAAGAGCAAAGCTGGTACCGACATCGGTTGGGTTCGCAAAGCCGACGTGCTGATCCGTTGAGGCGGGGATGAAGAGAGCTTCTGTGGCGGTGAGACGCGCGGCGGGGTCGCTGCGAGCGGGGCGAGGGCCGAAGGTGGCCTATCGCTCGACTTTCCTCAGCCCGATCTCGGGACGAGCCGAGCTTTCGTACTTGAACGACGGCGTGATGATCGTCGGCGAAGACGGGCACATCGAGAGCCTCGAGCCGTACGCCACGACTTCGTTCACGGGCGTCGTGCACGATCTCTCCGGGTCGCTCATCGTTCCGGGCTTCGTCGATTCCCATCTCCATTTTCCGCAGACCCGCATCATCGGCAGCGCGAGCGGCCCGCTGCTCGAATGGCTCGATCTCACGGTCTTTCCCGAAGAAGCGCGTTTCGCCGACGCGCTGTATGCCCGCGACGTCGCCGAAGAGCTCATCGATCATTGTGTCGCGTCGGGGACCACGACCGCCGCGATGTTCTCGAGCTCGAGCCCTGTCGCCACCGGGGTTTTGCTCGAAGCCCTTTTGGGTCACGGGCTCCGAGCCGTCGTCGGATTGACCCTGATGGACCAGAGCTGCCCAGACGATCTTCGACTCGACGCGAAGAGCGCGATGGCCGCGAGCCGCGACCTCATCGCGCGGTTCCACGAGGCCGACGACGGCCGTCTCCGTTTCGCCGTCACGCCTCGCTTCGCCCTCAGCTGTTCGCGCGAGCTCATGGAAAGCGCCGCAGCCCTCGCGAACGAGCATTCCCTCCTCGTGCAGACCCACGTCGCAGAGAACGGGCGCGAAGAGGTCGAGACGCGAAAAGCGCATCCTTGGGCGACCGACTATCTCGACGTCTACGAGAAGGTCGGTCTGCTCGGCCCAAGAACGGTGCTCGCGCACGCCATCCATCTGAGCGACTCGGAGTGGGATCGCGTCGCCGCGAGCGGCGCGAAAGTCGCGCATTGTCCCGACTCGAACTTTTTCCTCGGGAGCGGCCGCATGCAGCTCGAGAAGGCTCGCCGTCGCGGCATCTCGGTCGGGCTCGGAAGCGACGTCGCAGCCGGACGGAGCTTCGAGATGCGTCGAGCGATTGCTCACGCCTACGACAACGCGCTCATCGTCGGCGAGCCCCGCTCCCCCGAAGAGCTCTTCACTCTGGCGACCTTGGGCGGCGCCGCCACGCTGGGGATCGATCACCTGGTCGGCTCGCTCGAGCCAGGCAAAGATGCCGACTTCGCCGTTCTCGCGCGCCCCCGGTGGGCCTCCGACGAAGCGAGCTCGCTTCGTGTCGCCACGTTCGCAAGCGACGTCGCGCCGGTCGAGCGGACGTACGTTCGAGGCCGCCTCGTGCATCGCGCCGCCTCGGGCGGCTGACCTCGGGCAGCGGACCTCGGGCAGCGGACCTCGGGCAACTGGTCTCGGCCAGCTGACCTCGGGCAACGACGGCCACGAATGCCGTCGCCGAACGTTCGCCTACTCCTCAGCCGTCGCGGCGGGAGGGACGATGGGTTCCGGCTCGCGTCTCGAGGGGAGCGCGTTCTTCAAGAGCTTGATCTGATCCGAGACGAGGGATTGATCGATGGAGCCCCCGGGGTCGGGGCCGGTCACTGCGCCGTCGGGCTCAATGGGGCCGCTCACGCTGGCGTTCGCGTCGGAACAGCAACGGAAACCCTGTTGGTAAAACACATGTGTCTCATCATGTGATCGGGTCGAGGGGCGACAGCGCGTTCGGACCGGGCCCCAATAGCCGCCCTTGAGAATCGAAGGCCGTTCGCCTTCCCGCGACGAATGGGTCCATTCGTCGACGTTGCCCGTCATGTCGTAGACACCGAAAGAGCTCTTGCAGCTCGGTCTGTCTCCCGAGGCGGTTCCTTGCCAGAGCTTGTCGAGCTCGTACATCGCCTCTTGACCCTCGCGCGGTCGGAGCGCCTTTTCGTCGTACGGGCGCCAGTGCGAGTCGATCGGGCAAGCCTCCGAGCTTCGCTCGTATCCATAGGGATAGGGCGTCGCCTCTTCGCCTTCGCACGCGAACGTCCACTCTTCTTCGCTGCAGAGGCGCTTCCCCTGCTCCGAGCACATGTTCTGTGCCTCGGGGAACGACACCATGATGAGCGGGTAGTCGCGCTTGATGTTCGGGTACTCGAACCGGTCGATACAGTAGCTCATCGCCTTGGTGGGAAGCGGCGCGCTGAGCTTCAGCCATTGTTCACGATCGAACGTCTGGCAGCGCTCCGGATACTCTTTGTTGATCCACTTAGTGCAAGCCTTCTTCTGAATCTCCTCTACGGAGTTGCCGTCGTAGAGGCTCTTGCGCGGAGGGTCGGTCTTCATGTTGCCACTGACCTCGATCATCCCCGGGCCGCATGCGCCGCGGTTGCCTTCGCGCGCGTCGGTTTCGGCGACAGGCTCGCTCGTCATCGCGACGATCTGCCAGTGATGACCGCGCACGAGATGCCAGAGATGCAGCGGGTTCGGTCTGACGTAGGCGGCGTTGGCGCCGATGTCGAGATTGAGCTCGTCGGCTTGGAGCCGCTGCACGACCCCGCCCAGGCCGACGAGGCCGAGCGTGAAGCCCACTGCAGCGAAAACTCGGAACGACACGTTACGCTTCATGGTGGTCGATGCGCGAAGAGGAAGTCAAAAAGCCGGACGAAGATCGATGCGCCGAGCCACCCGAAGACGAAGAAGAGCTCGAGCACATGACCAGCAACATCGTACGCTGATCGTGACGCGCGTGCCCCTTCTCTGCCACGGTGTTTGCGTGAGGCGAAGCGCGCGATATCCACTCAGTGGAGTCCCGACGAGACCTGGACCCGGAGTGGTCCTGGCCAGGCGCTCACCCGCTCGACAGATGTCCGGCGTCGCCGCTCCGCGCGTCGAAGAGCTTCTTTAAGCGCTGAACGTCTTCGGAGCGCGCCCCCGACAGATCGTGGATCTCCCCTGAATCGTTGGAGAGATCGAACAGCTGAAGCGCTCCCTTCGGCTTCTTCTCGTTGGAGATAATGAGCTTGAGCGGCCACTCGACGACAGCCGACTTTCGCGAGCTCTCTGCGAAGACGATCTCGTGCGTCGCCGAGAGATCTCCGCGCACGATCGGCACGAGCGACTTGCCCGAGACGCCGTCGGTGTTGGCGCCGCCGAGCTCGAGCACCGTCGGCGGAACGTCGAGGATCGACACCGCCCCAGCGTCGAATCGCTGCGGACCGGTCTGACCCGGGAGCGACACCAAGAGAGGAACTCGAAGAGCTTCGTCGTAGAGCTCTTTGCCGTGCCCATGGGTATCGTGCTCGCCGAGCGCTTCACCGTTGGAGCCGTGCACGAAAATCGCCGTGGTCGCGCCGCGCGAGGAGTGCCTGACCGTGTCGAAGAGCTCGCCGACCTGCCGATCGACGTACGCGATTTCGCCATCGTAGAGGCCTGGTTTGCCCTTGCCGAAATCGAGCCCCGTGTGAGGGAGGTAGTTCTCGTGCGCGTCGAATAGATGCACCCAAAGGAAGACAGGGCGTGGATCGTCGGCGTGCTTCGCCAAGAACGCCCTCGCAGCACGGACCGCGTGCGGCCCCGTGATTCCGCGCTCCGGATGGTCTTCGGTATAGGTCGCGTCGAACGAGTCGAAGCCCTGATCGAACCCTCGCTCGCGGCTCAGCCAAGTGAACGACGTCACGGCGGCGGTGAGGTAGCCTGCGGCTTTCATGCGCTCCGCGACCGTGTCGACGCTCGACGCGATGGTCGACCATTCGCGCTGATCGTGGGCCGTCTCGGAGAAGGCCTTGGCCGATACGAGGGGCATGAGCGCACGCTGCGTGTCGCAGCCCACAGCATAGGCGTGGCCGAAGAGCGTGGCCGACCGCGCGATCCGAGCGAGGTTCGGCGTGGTCGCTTTGTCGTAGCCATACGCGCTCGTATGGTCGGCCCGGACCGTATCCAAAGTGATGAGAACGATGTTCGGCTTGGCCGCGCTCGAAGGAATGAGAGCCCCCGCTTTCGGAGGTGCTTCGAGAAGGTTCGCTGCGGCGACCGTGCTCGGCGCTGAGGCGATCGCGTCTTTGCCGTCGCAATCCTGGTCGATGCCATCGCCCGGAATGTCGACCGCGCCGGGGTGGCGGCTCGGATCGCCTTCGTCGCAATCGCCTCCGCCGAAATAGGCGCCGTCGCCGTCGCCGTCGCGATCGGTCCAGTGAGACAGCCCACCCATCAGCGCTGCGGCGAGCCCGCCCCCCGTGCGAATCGCTCGCCCCAGCGTCTGCGACTGCAAGGTCCACCCGAAGCCTACGACGAACGTGGCGACCGCCGCGGCGATTCCCCACGTGCGAGCGCGATGTGCCCAGTCGGCGCGGAGCTCCGCGTTCGCTGCGAGCGCCGCGGCGACGACGAAGATCGCCCCGTCGACGAGCGCCGAGACGACCCCCTGCGACGCGACCGAGTCGTCGGTTCCGCGCACGAGCGGGAACGCGACGGCGAGGAGCGGCCCGAGGGTGATGGCGGCAAAAGCTGCGGCGATGATCCGAGGGTTATAGCCCTTGTCGGCCACGCGCTTCGCCGTTTGCACCAATCGGCGCGCCACCACGGCCGACACGGTGACTCCGAACAAGGCGAGCACGCCGAAGGTCGCGCCACCGAGCCCGCGGTGGTGCGTCGTCGCTTTGAGAAGAGCGCCCAAGACGAGCAGCGCCGGCATCGACAGGCCCATCCACAACGCGAGCCCGGCCGCCGTGCTTCGTCCGGCTCGGTTGCCGGTGAGCATTCGAAAACCCCGGCCCGCAGCGCGGCTGAGAGAGATGAACACGACCAGCAACGGCAACACGATGGCGGCTGAGCCGAGCCAACCACCGATGAAGCCCCCTCCAGCCCTCGCTGCGCGCAACGCTGCAGGCACCGAGCCGACCAGCGCGCAGGTGAGAGCGAGCGCGCAGGCCTCGCCGAGCGGAGTGCGCGGAGGCCGCGTGCTCACCCGATCGGGAGACTCGGGCGGCTCGGTCGTCGATCCGATTCGCGGAGGTCGCGATGGGCCTTGGGCTGGGGGGCTCGCCGAAGGCGGAGTCGAGCTCGCTTCTGCCAAGGTCTCGGGGTTCATCGAGCGCCCGGGCCTACCACCTCGGCCGATGCGGCGGAAGGCCATCGCATCTTCGCGCTGATTGGCGAAGACGCCGGCGAGATGAGAGCATGTTCGAATGACCGACGACCTGCTCGAGCCCGATTTCGCGGGCCCCATGCAATCGGCGGCGCGGTCGACGACCGAGCACGTCGAGAGCGGAGACGGAGAATCGAAAGACAGCTCGACCCTCTGCACGAGCTGCGGCTTCTGTTGCGACGGACTGCTCTTCTCGTGGGCCGGGATCGAGCCCGAAGAAGCCGCACGAATCCATTTACCGATCGCGTCCGAGTCGGGTCAGCTCGCTCAACCCTGCGTGTTGCTCCACGGTACGAGCTGCAGCGCGTACCCCGAGAGGCCGAAGGTCTGCCACGAGTTCCGTTGCAAGCTCCTCCGTCGCATGGATTCCGGCCAACTCCCAATCGACCTCGCTCTGAAGAGCGTCGCCCGCGCGCGAGCGCTCCGCGCAGAGGTCGAGTCGGCGCTGCCGCCCTCCGACGAGCGACTTTGGAATCGCGTCGAAGCGTTCGACCCGAAGGGGGTCATTCGCAAGACGGCTGGGTTCGACATGCCCACGTGGGCCTTCGCCGCCGGCGCGCTGTGGGGGCTCTTGGGTCGCGACTTCATCGATCGAAACGCGTCTGCGACCGACGAGAACGATGCGTCTGCCTCCGAAGAGAAGCGTTAGTCTCGCGCCGTGCTCCGCCGCATCGTCCCGTGGTTCTTGGCGCTCGTCTGCGTCGCCGGCGCTCTCGCTCTTCTCTGGCGATCGGAGACCGACCTGTTCCCCTGCAAGCGCGACGACTTCATCTACGGGGCTGGACGAGGTGGCTATGGAATGGGCATGCGCGATCCGGAGACCGTGGTCTGTCGCCTTTCGTATTTCACCAGCGAGGAGCTTTTGCCATACAACGCGAAGCTCGAGCGGAGTGGCTGGGCACTCCTCATTTTGCTCGGTGGGCTCGTGCCGGGGGTGTTGGGTTACGGAGCGGGTCAGCTACTGACACGTCAGGCCAAGCCATCGGCGAAGTCTCCGAAGAGCTGAGCGTCAAGAGCCGGTCGTCGGAATCATCGATGCTGTCGCCGGAGGAGCCGGGGTCGACTGCGGAGAAGCCGGCGGCAGCGGCGTCGATTGCGGGGTGGGTGGAGCGGGCGGAGTGACGGGCGGTGGCTCGATCGGGTGCTCGGTCACCACAGGCGTCGGCGACGTCGGTGAGCCGATGGGCGGCGGGTCGTTCGGCGTGCCGGTCGAGGACGTGACCGGTATCGGCGAGGGACGTGGCGCGGTCGACTTGGCGCAGGCCTCGAGCTCGGTGACGCAGCTCTGGCGTGCGCGGTCACACGCTTCTTTCTCGGACTTGAGCTTCTGCGCTTCTTCGTCGCGCGCACCGATTTGCGCGGCGAGGTCGGTCCGCTCCTGACTTCGCGCAGACTTCTCGGCGGCTAGATCGCTCGTGAGACGCTTCGTTTCCACCTCCGACGTCAGCCGCTCGGCGCGAAAATCTTCTCGGCACGTCTTCACGTCTTTCGAGAGACGTGACTCGACGGTCTGAAGCTGCGTGGTGATCGCCGAACAGCCGTCGTTCGTCTTGGCGAGGGCGGTGATCGTGGCCTCGTGCTCGACGCGATCTTTTTCCCGATCCGACTCGCAGGTCTCGTGCTCCTTGCGCTCGACCGAGAAGCTCGCGGTGCACGAATCGAGCTTGTCGAAGGAGCGTGCGCCCTCCGTTCGCGCCCGCTCGAGCTCGCCAGCCAGACGCAGCGTCTCGCGCTTCCAGAGACCGAAGCCCGCGAGCCCGAGCGCCGCGACGAAAAAGACCGCCGCGCCGACACGCGTCCGCGCGAGGCTCCGCCGCTGCCCGTTGCGGGCACGTTGTGCTTCGCGTTCGAGCTCCCGCTCCGGCTCGAGAAGCACGTCGAGGCCCTCGGCCACCTCGGTGATCGTCGGCCGGTCGGCAGGATCGAGCGCCATCCATTTCTTGAGGTTCCGTTCGAGCAGATCTCTCGGCGCACCTTGGAGATCGATGAGTGATCCGTGCAGCGGATCGCTCGAGCGCTCAGAGTGACTCTCGACGATCTCATCGCGTGTCCGAGCCTTCGCCCCAGGGAATCGCTGCTCGCCGATGAGCGCGAAGAGCAGGGTCGCCGCGAAGCAGTAGGTGTCCATCTTCTCGGTGAGCGGGATCGCACCGACGACGCCGATGATTCCGAGGAGCTGCTCGGGTGCTGCGAAGAGGGCTGTGCCTGCGATGAAGCTCGCGTCTTTTTCGGCCGCCACGCCGAGATCCAGCAGCACCGGATGCAGGCGACCGGCGAAGCGCGCGAGGAAGATGTTGTCGGGCTTGATGTCTTGGTGGCGGAGCCCGGCCTGATGGAGCGCTTCGACCGCCCGCGCGATCGGTAGAAAGATGTCGTAGGCCTCGCGGAGCGAGAGCGTTCCCCGCTCGAGGCGCTGCTCGAGTGTCTCGCCTTCGTAGACCGGCATCGTGAGCCACACGTAGCTCTCGGTCATTCCGTGATCCTTCATCTGGACCATGTGCGGGTGGCCGACGGTCGCGAGCATCACGAGCTCGCGCTCGACGTTGCGGCCCATGTAGAGCGATCGCGGGAGGATCTTGAGCGCGACGTGGTGCTCGGGAACGTCGATGCGTTCGGCGAGGTAGACCTTGCCGAAGTTGCCCTCGCCGAGGAGCTTGTCGAGCTTGTAGTGGAGACCGACGATGTCGCCGATCTCGGGGAGGTTCGCGCGGTCGAAACGCTGCGCCCTATTCTCCTCACCTCCATCGGAGGTCGGGTCGACCATGGTGGTCGCGAACGGGCGGGTTCGCGTGGCTCTGATGTCGCGAAGCGAGGGCACCTAGGACGAGGGTAGCTCTAGCCTCGCCCGAAGACCATTTCGCTGGGGGCATCGGGCCACTGGGTCGCTCGTCACTGGGCTTGTGGTGTAAGCTCCTCCGACCTGCCGCGTTGGTTGGGCGAGGATTTTATGCGCTTGGGACGGACGCTGTTGCTTCTCGGGCTGTGGGTGCCGCTCATCGCGTGCGGAGGCTCTTACGACATGGGGGCCAAGAGCGGCGGTGCCGCGCCGGTCACGGCCATGGCTGCCCCGATGGAGCCCATGACCCAATCGGCCGACGCCGACCAGGGTCCTGGTCGAAACGAATTTGCGGGCGGGCGCCCGGCGCCTCCGCTGCCCGACCTTCAGATGGCGTCGAAGAAGGCGCCCGACAAGGCGCCCGACAAGGCGCCGCCCTCTCCCGCCGCGAAAGACGGCAACGGGGGTGCTTCGGCGACCGGTGCGGGGCCCAACTCCGGTGAGGGCTCGAAAGGAACCGACGACCGCCGCTCGCCCATCCTCATCTACAAAGCCGACTTCACGATGAGTGTGTACGAAGTTCAGAAGTCGATCGATGCAGTCGAGGCGCTGTCGAAGAAAGCAGGCGGATACCTCGCTCGGCGCGACGATGCGTCGATCACGATCCGTGTGCCGGCAGGCGAGTTCCAGAACGCGGTCGTCGATCTGTCGAAGCTCGGCGACGTCCTGAATCGAAACGTCGTGGCAGAAGACGTGACGGGCGAGTACCGCGACCTCGAAGTGCAGTTGCAAAACAATCTCGCTCTCAGAGATCGCTACGCGAAGCTCCTCGACAAGGCGCAAAAGGTCGAAGAAGCCCTTCAGATCGAGCAAGAGCTCGGCCGGATCACCGGTGAAATCGAGCGCATCAAAGGGCGACTCAAGCTGCTCACCGAGCTCGCGCAGTATTCGACGATCACGGTGCGGTTCGCACCTCGCGTCGACCAACAGGTGCAGGGAGGGCCCTTTGTTCTTCCCCTGCCCTGGCTCGGCAACCTGGGGCTCCCCCGCCTCCTTCAGCTGAGGTGATTTCGATGCGCTTTTCGAATCTCGTGATGGCGTGCACGTTCGCTGCGTCGACCTTGGTCCTCGGTTGCGGAAGACCCTACGAAGCCGCTACGCCCGATGGGTTCATCGACTTCGGCGACCGTTACAAATCCGAGGGGTCCCACGAGTATCGCGCCGCCACCGCCGACGGGGTGGTTCTCGGGATTCGTGCTTTCGACAACGACCCCAAAGCCGACATGTCGCTCGCGGTCCGCGCCCTCGAGAACCGAGTTCGTCTCGGCCAAGGCTACGCGCTTCTCGGCAAGCACGAGGTCTCGGCACGGAACGGGACCAAGGGCACCATGCTCGAGTTCGGCCACGACGAGGCGAACGGTCCGCATCTTTACTACTTGACCGTGTTTCTGAACGACGATCACGTGTTTCTCCTCGAAGCCGGGGGAAAAAAAGACCTCGTCGAGAAGGCGCGCCCGTCGATCGACTGGGCGATCAAGAATTTTCTCCCGAAGTGACCGCTCGGGGCGAAGCGAAGCACCATCGTCCGGAAGCATGTTTCCGTCGCATGCGTGGAGGCGGCGGCAATGCGTCACCTCATCGGCCTCCTGGTCGGGCTCACATCTCGGTGAGCGGCTTCTCGATCGCAAGACGGGCGACCTCGCTCCAACGAACGATCCCACGGCAGGCGAGGCTCTGAAGTCGCCTTCGGGCCTTGGAGCCTCGGCGATGTCGTCTTCGAAGTGAAGCGTCGTGGGCCTCATCGCTCTGAGTGAGCCAGCCGCCAAATCGACGGGGAATCGAAGCCGAACCTTGCTCGCGCGGGGGGCGTTTGGTACGCGGAAACCGTGATCTCTCGCTTCTCGAATGGGGCTCTGCTGGCAAGTTGCCGCTCGGTGCAGCCACGACCTCTTCTGAGCCGAGTGACCGTCATTGGCCTCGGGCTCGCCGGTCTGACTCTCACCGGGCTCGCGCTCGCGTCTTTTCCGAACGTGGCCCTCGCTCATGGTGGCGACTCGGGCGGCCTTCAGCTGCCGAACGAAGTTCACACCGTGACCCCCGAAGGAGCGCGTGCCAAAGAGACGCTGTCGCGCATCGAGAAAGACACGGCGTCGGCGGCTCTCGTGAAAGAGGCTATTTCCCAGGGCAAACGTGCTCTGCAGCGTGCCGACGGCGCCAACGCCGCCGGCGACAGCGACACGGCCGCGCTCCTCTCACGCGTCGCTTTGGCCCATGCAACCAACGCCGACTCCACGCTCCGCGCGATCGCCGCCGAGAAGAAGGCCGACGCGGCCCAGACCAAGGCGACCGAGCTGCGAGACAAGCTCGTTCGCACCCGCACGCTCCTCGCCGAGACGCAGGCTCAGCGAGGTCAGGTCACCGCCGAGCTCCTTCGCGCCGAAGACGAGGCCAAGAAGGCCTCCGAACGATCCGGGTCGAAAGAAGAAGACCGCCTCCAGAAGGGCCAGAAAGACGGGCCCAAGAAGAGCGACGCAAAGGGAGGGCAGCGCGACAAGGCAGCTCCGACTCGAGCCGAGCCGTCCAAGGCAGCTCCGACCAAGATGGCTCCGGGCAAGGCTGAGCCGAAGAAGACCGACGGCAAGAAGGGCGGCGGACGATGATCGCGAGCACGTGGGCGACGGTCACCCTCGGTGGTCTCATGATGGGAGTCGCCGTTGCCACCGTGGGTTGTGCGCCCATTCCCCCCCCTCGGATCGTGGCCCAAGCCGACGAGGTCGCCGTCTCCAAGGCCGCTCTCGACGCGAAGACCGCCGCCCCGTCGGCGTTCGCCAAGGCCGAGAAGCTCCGCGCCGATGCGCACGCGGCGCTCGATCACGATCGCGCGGCGCGCGCACAGGTCATCGCCGAAGAAGCCATCGCCGCCTACCAAGAGGCGAGCGCGCTGGCTCGCGTCGCGCGGGCTCAACGCACCGAGCAGCTGGTGCTCATCGAGCTCGAGAAATCGACCGGCGAGCTGTCGGGGCTCGAAGTCGAAGAAGCGCGTGTGCGTGCCGAGGTCGACGCGCTCGAGTCGCGTCTCCGAATCACGCGCGATGCACAGCCCATCGTCGCCTCGGGGCCAGCGACTCCGGGCCGCGAAGAAGCACGAAAACAAGCCGCGCACGCGATAGTCGTCCAGGCGAAGCTGCTCTGCGGCGCATCGCAGCTCCTCGGGGCCACGCCTGCGACGAGCCCCCCCCCGTCACCCGAGGTGCCGACGAACCCAGCCGCCCCATCGGCTCCCGAAGATCCGACGTCGCCCGGCGTCATCGCGCGCGACCTCAAGGCAGCCCAAGCAGACATCGACAAGCTCGACGCCGAGCTCGCGGCGCGCGGCCCGACACCCATCGACCTCGCCACGCGAACCCGAGCGAGCTGCCTCTCGGTGCTGACGCGCGTGCGGCGCGCGAGCGCGAAGTCGGCACAGGCGGCCGGTGTCGGCGACGCGCTTCTCCAAGAGCTCTCCGCCTACGCCGGACGCGATGGTGGCGCACTGGCTCCGGCACGTGACGAGCGCGGAGTCGCCGTCACGTTGCGCGGCGTGTTCGACGGAGAGACGTTGAGCTCGGGTGCCACCGCGCGGCTCACCGAGCTCGATCGTGTGGCCGCGACGCACCCGGATTTTGCCGTCGAGATCGTTCTCCACAGCGACAAAGCGCTCTCGAAGAGCGACGACGCGCGTTGGAGATCGCGCGGTGAAAAGATCGCTTCGGCGTTCAAGAGCGTGCCCAAAGGGCGCGTCTCGACCTTGGTCGCGGGGAACTTTTCGCCGCTCGTCGACCCTCACGGAAAAGACAAAACGAAGAACCTGCGAGTGGAGATTGTCTTCGTCTCGCCCGAGTCTCTTTGAGTTTGTGGGAGCCACCATGATGCCTCGCTCGACCGACCCTCTGAAGCTGACGCGCCCAGGCTCGTTCGGCGCTGATTCGAAGGCGCATTTCGACGCGAGCACGTCGAGAGCTCGCGTCGCTCTCGGTTCAGCCGCGCTCCTCGGTTTTTTGTCGCTCGCGGCGTGTGATGGCCAGGCGAAGCAGTCGGAGCAGACCGCCGTCGACACGCTCGCCACCGTCGCGCCGCTCATCGACAAAGACATGGCGCAGCTTCGCAAAGGCTTGCCAGAGGGCGCGAAGATTTTGACGAAGCGGCTCCCCGAAGATCCGGCGTCGGATCTGCGCGAGACTCAGCAGTCGATCAAAGCCGCCCGCGAGAACAACGGCGACCTGGCGGTCGCGAAGTCGACGTTCTTCGTCTTCACCAACACCGACGGCGTGGTCGTTCGAAGCGAGAACGATCCCGATCGCCTCGTCGACAAGAACGTGTTCAGCGCGTTCCCCGACCTCAAGAAAGCGCTCGACCCCAAGGCTGGCCTCATCGAGGCCTTCGGCGAGATGGAAGAGATGCGGGGCGTGAAGAAGGGTGTCGACACGACGTGGGTCACCGCGACCGCCGTGGTCGGCAAAGACGAGAAGGTCAAAGGCGCTTTCGTGAGCGGCTGGAGCTTCCGTGCCTACGCCAACTACCTCGAGCTCCAAGCGAAGCGTGACCTCCTCGAGGCCTCGAAGAAAGCGAAGTCCGACAAGGTTCCGATCGCGTACGTGTTCCTCATCAAAGGCAAGAACGCTTACGGCTCGCCTGACTCGCCCGACGTGAACGCCGAGACCCTCGTGAAGCTCGATCTCATCGCGAAGACGGCAGCGGGGCCCTTTCGTGGGCATGAAGACATCACGGGCCGAACGTTCGGCGTCGCCGCGCAGCGGGTGAAAGGCTTCGGCGACGATGCAGCCGTGGCCATCCTCGCTTCGGTCTACTGACCGGCGTTCCGCGTCGTTTGCGAGCGGCTTTCATCGCCGACGACTGCGCTCGGGGTGCCGAGCGAGAACGCTCGCTGTTTGGAAATCGCAGAAGAGTCACAATGACCGTCGCTTTTTGCTAACGTGAGCGGTCGATTCATGACGGCGACCATCGACCAGCTCCTGAAGGTGTGCCGCGACGTGCTCGCGCCCCTCATTCGCGCCGATGGCGGCGAGATTTACATCGTGGCCGTCGAGGCGAATCACTTGTCGATTCACCTCGCTGGGAAGTTCGCGGGCTGTCCGGGCACGCCGCTGACCATCCGCGGGATCATCGAGCCCGCCGTCCGTGCCGTCGCCCCCACGGCGAAGCTCGACATCTCGAGCGGCATCAAGATTCCCGAAGGCGCGTCGCCCGTCAGCTGATCGGGCCGCGACGCGCTTACCCGACACGCTTACCCGACACGCTTACCCGACACGCTTACCCGACACGCTTACCCGACACGCTTACCCGACAC
>JAYUUB010000256.1:0-3035 GCA_043755175.1 Polyangiaceae bacterium
AGCCGGGCTGGCTCCTCGTCGCGAAGCTCGGGCGAGCGCTCGGCTACGCGATGAGCTGGAAGAAGCTGTCCGAGGTCCGCAAAGCGATGATGCCCGAAGCCAACGCAGTCGTGATCGAGAAGAACAAGGAAGCCGAGGCGACGGTATGAACGGCAGCATGAGCCTCGTCGAATTCGTCCTCGCGATCGTCAAGATCCTCGTGGTCGTGGGCTTCTGTCTCAACATGTCGGCCATCGCGACCTGGGCCGATCGGCGCCAGAGCGCGATGATCCAGCACCGTGTGGGTCCGAACCGCGCGGTCGTCCACGTCCCGAGCGTCGTCATCCGCGCGCTTCTCTTGGCGCCTGGTGTCCTCATCGGCGCGGCGTCGGCGTACGGGCTCGGTCGCTCGTCGAGCTCGGTCGTGGCGCGCGATCACATCCTCATCGGGCTCCAGCTCACGGTGCTGGTGTCGTGGTTCTCGCTCGTCGTCTTGTGCTGGCGGATCCGCCACACTAGCGCGCTGGACCCGTTCGAGAAGGCCGTTGGGGCGCTGCTTCCGCGAAACTACTTCTACGCTGGCCTCGCCGCGCACGGCGTCGCCTTCATCCTCGCCCGCGCGATCCCGGCCGATGCCGTGTTCCTGACGGCACGCGTGGCAGGCGTGGCGCTCGGGGCGGTGATGTCGGCCGCGGGTCTCTATGCCGCCTTGCGCGTACCTGCGGGCAAGGTCGGCGTTCGCCTGGCCGGCACGCTCCACGCGATCGCGGACACCGTGAAGATGATCATGAAGGAAGACTTCATCCCCACGAAGGCCGATCGTCTCCTTCACGCGCTCGCACCGATGATCGCCATGTTTCCGGCGCTCGTCGTCATGGCGGTCATTCCGTTCGGTGACGGTCTCTGCTTCGGCGACACCGGCAAGCGCGGCGAGTTCGAGTTCAGCGATCTGTTGAACCTCGTCCCCACCATGGGCCGCGACGGCGTCTGCGCCGGTCACTTCGTTCCGCTGCAGGTCGCCGATCTGAACGTCGGCATTCTCTATCTGTTCGCCATCTCGTCGACCGGCGTCATCGGCGCTGCGATCGCGGGTTGGGCCAGCGACAACAAGTTCTCGCTCCTCGGCGGCCTCCGCGCCGCGAGCCAGATGGTGAGCTACGAGGTCGCGATGGGCCTCTCGCTCATGGGCCTTCTGCTCATTTACGGATCGGTCCGCATGAACCCGATGGTCGAGTGGCAGAACAGCCACGCCTGGGGTGTCTTCGTGCAGCCCTTCGGCTTCTTGATGTTCCTCGCGGCGGCCCTCGCCGAGACCAAGCGCGTTCCGTTCGATCAACCCGAAGGCGAGAGCGAGATCGTCGCCGGCTACTTCGTCGAATACTCGGGCTTCAAGTGGGGCATGTTCATGGCGGGCGAGTACGTCGAGGTCATCACCTCGAGCGCGCTCATCTGCACGCTCTTCTTCGGTGGCTACTCACTGCCCTTCCTCTTCGCAGACGGTTTGAACGTCCAGATCGGCGACACCCTGCTCCTCACCTACAAGATGAACCACCTCGCGGTGAGCCTCATCCAGGTGCTCGCCTTCTTCGGCAAGACCATCTTCGTCGCATTCATCCAGATCTTCTTCCGCTGGACGCTGCCGCGCTTCCGCTACGACCAGCTCATGAAGTTCGGCTGGACCAAGCTCCTGCCGTTCGCCATCGCGAACCTCGTCGTCACCGCGATCGTCGTGGTCGCGATCGACCAGGGTCCGCCCTCGGTTCGGAGCGCGCTCCAAGCGATCGGCGACGTCACGCAGGCGCTCGTTCTCGTCGGAATGATCGCCTTCCCGGTCGCCCTCGTCCTCCTCATGCTCCGCAAGACGGATCACAAAGACTTCCTCCAGTCGACGACCGCTCGGTTTGCGCAAGCGACCGGCGGCATCAAGACCACGCCGATGCAGGCCTGAGATTCGATATGAAGCCGACGAACACCACGCCGTGGATGAAGCCCAAAGGGGCGCCCGTCACTCCCAAGGTCATTCCGCGTCCCATCCGCGACCTGGAAACGCAGGCCTACGTGCCTGCGGTGATCAAGGGGCTCGCTCAGACGATGAGCGTGTTCTTCCGCAACACGAAGGAGATGGTCCTCGGAGATCGCCCCGACCCGGTACTCGGCTCGCTCGAAGACGGCGTCACCACGATCTCGTACCCCGAGCAGAAGCGCCCCTACCCGGAGCGCTTCCGCGGAGTGCATCGCCTCACCCTGCGTGAAGACGGCGAGTCACCGCGCTGCGTCGCGTGCCTCTGCTGCTCGACGGCGTGTCCTGCGCAATGCATTCACATCGAAGCCGGCGAATACCCCGAAGGCGATCCGCGTCGAGGCTACGAGCGCTTCCCCGAGAAGTTCGTCATCGACGAGCTCCGCTGCATCTTCTGTGGTTTCTGCGTCGAAGCCTGCCCGTGCGACGCCATTCGCATGGACACCGGCATGCACGCGGTCCCTTACGATTCGCGTGAGCAATTCATCTACAAGAAAGACCTGCTCATGGCCTTCGCAGGTCGCGACGGTGGTCAGCTGTCGGAGAACCCGCGTCACGAGCCGGGCGATCCGAGCTATCCCGGCATCGATCGCGATCACGCTCACTGAGGCGGGGCGCCAAGCCACACGGGAAGCACTCGCTCGCTGCAGAAGCCAGCGAGCCGGGGTACGTGCGCCTTTCGACGATGCATGCCGGAGTGCCTTCGGATACCCACCACCTGATTGCTGGCAAACCCCGTCGAGAACCAAGGCGCTCGTCGGGATAGTGGCGGCCGCGATGGCTCTCCACGGTTGCGGTGGTCGGGTGATAGGCGAAGGCAACGGGGGTGCGCCCGCGGTCGAGTATGAATACTTGCCAGACCCCTGCAACGCCTTCAAAACCGAGAGCGACTGCAAGAGTGCGGGTGGCCACTGTGTTGGGAAGTTCCAGGGAACCTGCAGTCCCTTGGAGCCGCACTTCATCGGCTGTTTCCAAGACAGCAACACGTGCCTCGACCCAGGTGTCCAATGCGGTTCGAAGCAAACCTGCCAAACGA
>JAYUUB010000257.1:0-24714 GCA_043755175.1 Polyangiaceae bacterium
GGCTGGCTCGGGGGGGCAGCGGCCTGAGGCTGGCGCGGGGGGGCAGCGGCCTGAGGCTGGCTCGGGGGGGCAGCGGCCCGAGGCAAACTCGGGGAGCCCGCGGCGTGAGGCTGGCTCGGGGCCTCGTGCGCCGCGAGGTGTTGTCGGAGTTGCTCGATCGGAACCGATCGAACGCGCTGCGTCGTTTGATCGAGCGGGGACAGCGGAAGAAGTGACGTGCTCGTCTCCCCTTCGGGATACGAGAAGGGGGCGCGCGACGACTGCGTGACCTCGGTGATCGAAGGGTCATCGCTCATGAGCTCGGGCTCGGACGCGCGCGGTTTCACGATCGTGACGGTGTTCTCGCCTGCGCCGAACGCCGAGCCGCCCGTCCACGCCGGGCTCGAGGGACCGGTGATCGCCAAGAAAGCGTCGGTGAGCGCGGCCGCCGATCGAAAGCGACCCTCGCGCTGCTGTGCGAACGCTTTGGTGAAGAATCGTTGAAGCTGTCCTGCTTTCGGAGCCGAGGCCGGCACCGGCTTCCACGCGCCGACCATCACGCGCTCGGCCACCTCGATGGCATCGCGACCTTCGAATGGGAGACTGCCGGTCGCGAGACGGTACGCGACCACCGAGAGCGCCCAGAGATCGGCCCTGGGATCGAGCGTTTCGCCGCGCACTTGTTCGGGCGCCATGTAATACGGCGAACCGAGGACGGCGTCGGTCTCCGTGAGGTTTTGCTCGGAGGCCAGCCATTTGGCGATGCCGAAGTCGAGCAGCTTGATGACGCTATCGGTGCCCGCGCGCGACAAGAACACGTTGCCCGGCTTGATGTCGCGATGGATGATCCCGCGCGCGTGCGCCGCCGCGAGGCCCTTTCCGACTTGAGTGACCAAGTCGGCGATTTCGGGGAGCGGCCACCGCGGCCTTCGCGGAATCAACGCCAGAAGGTCGGAGCCTTCGAGCATCTCCATCACGATGTACGGTGTCTCTTGCTCGGTCCCGTAGTCGAGGATCTGAACGATGTTCGGGCTTCGGAGCTGCGCGATCGCCTTTGCTTCGAGCTCGAAACGGCTTCGAAGCGCGTTCTTCAGCGTCGCCGCCCCGCTCATGAGCTTCACGGCGACGGGGATGTCGAGGGTGAGATGGCGCGCGACCCAGACCTGGCCCATCCCGCCTTCAGCGAGGAGGCGCTCGAGGCGGTAGCGGCCCGCCAAGGTCGTACCTTCAACGCCCATTTCGGCAGTGAACCTCAATGGTTGGGCGCCGTCAACGAGGTCTCCCTCGCGCCTCCCCCGACGGCGAGGCCTCCCAAGTCAGGAGGCCTCGCTCGGATCAGTCGTGCGATCGGTTCAGAGGTGGCAGAGGTCGCCACCGGTTGCGCCGAGCGCTGGGATGGCGATCGGCGCTTCGTCCTCGTCGAGCGAGAGGATGTACGCGATGAGCTGCCGCTTCTGCGCGTCGTCGGGGTTGAAGATTTGCGCGACCGGTGATTGGTAGTGGCCGACGAACATTACGTCGAACGCTTCCTCGAGCGTTCGTGCGTTGCCAGCGTGATAGTATGGAGCGCCCACCTGGACACCGAGCAGGCTCGGTATATTGAAGCCGCGGCCAGGATCGGCTGCGCTCGCTCCACTGCCTTGGCCGAGTGTCTTCATGTCTTGTCTCACCTCGAGCACGCCGACGTCGGACGGGCTGATGGCGAACGTCCCGACGGGTCTCAACATGCATTGGATCTGCTCGGCAGCGGGGGCCGCGCCGAAGCGCATCTTCGCAGAGCCGATGTTTGCCGCCGCCACCGGAAAGAGATTCGACGGGAAGCCGTTCAACGCGGCATTCCACGTGATCCCTTCGAGCCCGGTGCCTGATCCGGAGGCAGGGTTGTTCGTATCGTTGGGTGTGTAGAAGCGCTTCGAAATCGTCCACTTCAGCCCGCTGTGGCAACCGACGCAATTGCCTTGGGCGGAGTCGGCGAAGATGGCCTTCCCCGCGGCGACGTCGGCCGCGACGAGCCCGACAGGGCGACGAGGCGAGCGAATGCTTCGAATGTACGCCGTGAGATCTTGCCAATCACCGAGCGTGGTGTGCGGGTGCGCCGAGGCGCCCATGGGGTCGGCGATGTCTTCGCTCGATCCTTGGAGACCTTGTTGCGGCGGTACCTGTGTTGCCGTGTTGATGCGCGTGTCGGCCGGATTGACGAGGGCTCCGAGGCCGCCCGATACGTTGCGAGTGTTCACTTCGAAGTCGGGTATTTCGTCGAAGATCGCGGTCCAGTTGAGAATGCGTTGGTCGGTCGGATCGCTCGACGCGAAGGTTCCGTCGAGGCTCACCGATTGACGCGGCCCACGGTTGAAATACCAGGTCACGTCGTCGGTGAGACCGTCGACGTGGCACGCGGCGCACGCGCCCCAGCCTTCGCCGCCGAGGGACCAACGTCCGAGCCCGGTCTCGAAGAAGCGCTTACCGCGTAGGATCTTCTCCTCTTTCGACCCAGCGGGCGGCAATGCGCTCGAGCTCGCGATGCGGAAGTCGGCGACGCCGTCACCAGCGATCGCCTGCGTGGCGAAGTTGACGGCCGTCACGTCGCGCGAGCCCTCGTTGGCAACGAACCCGAAGGCCTGCGTGCCGTGGGTCGTCGCCACGCCGATGGGGGTTCGAAGCACGAGATCGGTCGCGTCTTTGCGCATGGTGATGAAGTTGTTCGACGACGAACCGACCGCGGAGATGACTCCGTTGTCGATCTTCAATCGAACGAGCGCGTCGGTTCCGAGCGAGGCGACGTAGGCGAAGCCTGGCTTGAAGTCGACGTCTTGCGGGAGAAGTGGCATTCGCTTGGTGCCAGCCAATGCATTGAACAGCTTGTCGAGGGTTTCTGTAGTGGCCGTATCGCTCGCAATGGTCACGATGCTGACCGCCGGGTGGGTCGTCGTCCGAACGTCTTGCGCGTTCGGCTTGCAAACAGAAGGCACGACCGTCAGATCGCAGACGCCCCCGAGCGCGGCGCAATCGGTGTTCTGTAAGCAAGCTCCGGCCTTCTGGAAGGCGCCGAGCGGCCCCTTCGGTGATGCACACGTGCTCGTCACGTAGACGAAGTCACCGTCGATCGTGACCGAGCCGACTTGGTTCGGATAGCAGCCGGTGACGGCGTTGTTGTGGTCGTTGATTCCCACGTCGGCGACCGGCGGAAGCGCGATCGTCGAGGCCGCTCCGTCGATGGCTTTGATCTTGTAAAGGATGCCCTCTTTGTTCGTGTCTGCATTCGAGCCCGTCGCGTCTTCGGCGGCAGTGCGCTGGCCGAACCACTCCGAGACGTAGATCGTCTCGTCGTCGTCTTTGCCGTCGTGGTTGTTCGTGATGGCGATGCCTCGCGGGTGAGCGAGCGAGGGCCTCGCCGTCACGGTGCCGAGGAGGCCCGTGCCGACGAGGGTTGCGTTGAGATCGATCGTGCTCGTCACGCTGAAGTCTTTGGTGTCGATGACGCTCACGGTGCCCTCGACCCAGTTCGCCGCGTAGAGCTTCGTGTTGTTGGGTGAGAGCGCGATCCCCGTGGGCTCCGAGCCGACCGACACCGTTCGACCGACCTTGGGCGACGCCTTGTCGATGTCGACGATTTCGACGACCTTCTGATCTTTGCGAAGCGTCACAAAGGCCCGTTCGCCGCAGCCGTCGATCGCCACTTGGTAGGGTTCGCTGGTCGTGTCGGCGCCGACCGCCACCTCGGCGATCTTGGTCAGGGAAGGTTTGCCGTCGCCGTAGTCGACGCGCATGATCGTGACGGTGCCGACGTCGCGGTTGGCCACGACCACGGTGCTGTCGTTCGGCGAAACGGCGATGGCCGACCCGCGTGTCGATGCCGGAGCCGTCGTCGGGCACGTGGTCCCGCCACTTCCTCCTGCCCCGGTGGTCGTCGTCGCCGTGGTCGCTCCGGCCCCGCCTCCGGATCCTCCGCTACCGGTGCTCGTCGAGGTCGACGAGGTGCCACTGTCGTCACCGCATCCGCCGGAGGCCGCGGCGATCGCCGCGCATCCCAATCCCAGCGTGACCAAGAAAGACGGCCCTAAAGGCCGTATCCCTACTCTATTCATGTTCTCTGCTCCTAGGGCGCTTGTGCGCCGCTCGAGTCGCCCGAGAGCCGGGCGCAAGCGTTGATAAGGAGCGGGTTCGGTGGCCGGGTTCCCCCCGCCGCACCAACCCGCAGCGTTTCAGCATGTGACTCGTCGACCCATTGCGAAAGGTCGGTTTTGGCAATGGCTGTCATAGGAGTAAGCTATGGGTGTGGATCTCACCCAACTCCGATACTTTCTCGAAGTGAAGGCGCGCGGCAGCTTGACGGCCGCGGCCAAGACGCTCGGCGTGAGTCAGCCGACGCTCACGGTCGCGATTCAGTCGCTCGAGAAGAGCTTGCAGACGACGCTGCTGCTCCGAGGTCGAACGGGCGTGACGCTCACGGCGACGGGGCGCTCCTTGGCGCACGATGCCGACGAAATTTTCGCGGTGCTCTCACGCGCCGAAGCGCGCATCACCGGGATCGAAGATCGCGAGGTCGGACGCTTCGTCATCGGATGTCACGAGCCGCTCGGTGCCTACTTTCTCCCGGCGTTCCTGAGAGAGCTCTACGAGAAATATCCGGGGCTCGAGCCCACGCTCTTCAACGGACCTTCGGCGCTCGTGCGTGACGCGGTGATCGCGCGAGACGTCGACTTTGGGCTGGTCGTCAATCCCTCGCCCCATCCCGACCTCGTGCTCGTCCGTCTCTTCCTCGACGCCATCGACTTCTTCGTGAAAGCCGAAGAGCCACGCTCGCGACGCGGCGATCTCACGCCGTCTCGTCGGAGCGCGCGCATCACGCCGAAGGAAGCGCGCACCCGAGACGAGGCGCGCGAGCGCGTGCGGCGTGGCCCACTCATTCACGCCGGGCGGGTCTCCGAGAGCCGCGAGCTTCTTCACGCGCTCGAACGACAGGGAGTCATTCCGGAGAGAATGCTCTCGTGTGGTGACTTCGAGCTCGTCAAAGCATTGACCCGAAGCGGGGTAGGGGTCGGGGTTCTCCCGCGACGCGTCGCGAGCTATGGCCACGACGGCGACATCGTGAGGCTCCACCCCGACCTCCCACATTTTCAGGACAAGATTTTTCTCGTCTATCGCGCCGACCTCCACAAGACCCGCGCCGCCCTCCGATTGAAGCAATCGATCATCGACCACGGCAAAGCGCTCGCCGCTCATTGATTCGAAAGAAGGTCGTCTCTCGCGCTTCAACGCCGGCTCGGCTCGTCTGACGTCTCTCCGAGCGCGGATCGGCGCAAGAGACCGACGATGTGCGAAGGTGAGGTCAGCATGAACCACGAGCTCGTCATCTTCGATTGCGACGGCGTGTTGGTTCAAAGCGAGCCGCTCGTGAACCGACTCTTCGTCGAGATGATCGGCGAATTCGGCCACTCCCTCGATGTCGAGGCGTCGCTCCGTGAATTCTCGGGCGTCTCGCTCGCGAATCGCGTCGCGGTCGTGGGTGCGCGCTTCTCGTGGACGCCGCCCGAGGGGTTCATCGCGATGCTTCTAGAGCGATTGTCGACCGTCGTAGCGACGGCGCTTCGCGCGACCGACGGGATCCGCGCGGCCATCGAAGCGCTCACGACCCCGTACTGTGTCGCTTCGAATGGACTCCCGGAGGAGATCAAAGCTCGGCTCACCGCGGCAGGCCTCATCGATCTGTTCCCGACGCGGCGCTTCAGCGCGTCCGAGGTTGCGCGTCCCAAGCCCGCACCCGACGTGTACCTCCACGCAGCGCGCACGCTGGGCGTCGCGCCGGCGAGGTGTGTCGTCGTCGAAGACAGTCTTCCAGGCGTTCGCGCCGCAGTGCTGGCGGGCATGCGCGTGCTCGCTTACGCCAGCGCCACTGAGCCGAGCGCGCTGCGTGCCCTCGGCGCAGTCGTCTTCGACGACATGCGGGCGCTGCCTGCGCTCCTTCGTGAGTCGTTTTGAGCGCGGTCTCGGGATCGGTCCTCACCATCCTGTGGTAGACAACGCGCACCCAATTCAGCACCGGAGGACATTCCATGAGCGAGACACTCGCAGACGCATTTGCCTGGGCCCGATTCACACCTGGCGCAGCAGAGGCTCCCAAGGTCGACGAAGCCGCGGCGGCCGAGGCCGTGGCTCAAGCGAAAGCCCAGATGGCCGCTGTCACCGCTGCCGCCGAAGGCGCTGCTCGCGCCGATGCTTCGGCACGGGAGTCGATCGACGCACATCACCAAGCGATTTTCGACGCGGTTCACATCATCGCCGCAGCCGATGGAGTGGTCACCGAGGCCGAGCACGCAAAGATCGCGGCAGGGCTCGGGTCGATCCTCGGTGGGGTGGTCGATGACGCGACGATTCAGAACGGCCTCGCCGGAGCGAAGGCGTTCTTCGACGAGCACGGGCTCGAAGGCTCGGCCGCGGCGATCGCCACGGCCATCCCCGAAGCCGACGGACGCTCCGCGCTCCTCGTGATCGCTTCGGCGGTGGCTTGGCTCGACCACGGCGTCGGCACCAAAGAGGGTCTCGCGCTGCAGGCGCTGGCGCGCGCCTTCGGAATCGCGATCAACGATTTGCACAAGCTCATGGCGGTCGGCAAAGTCGCCTGAGCACGCAACCATCGAATGCCGCCGATCTCGATCGGCGGAGGGTCTCGACCGTCATGGGCATCGGCAGCTTCATCCACCGTGTCTTCAGAAGGGCCGAGCCCCATTCGATGGAGGACCACGAGCTCGGCCTCATCGACTACGAGCGAGGGCGCTGGTGGACGGCGAGGGTCTCTTTCGACGGAATTGAAGCGCCGGTGCCGACCCTCCTTCGAGGCGGCAAGAAGGGCGTTGATTTACGCGCGCGCGAAGCTCTACGCGTCCTTCATGAAAAGCTCCGTGGTCTCCTCGACGGGCC
Organism: Polyangiaceae bacterium; assembly: GCA_043755175.1. GTDB lineage: Bacteria > Myxococcota_A > Polyangia > Polyangiales > Polyangiaceae > CAYYKK01. The sequence continues at coordinate 6,898 of JAYUUB010000257.1, forward strand.
GATTCTGTCGCAGCTCCGCGACGCCGAGCGCGACCGGACGCCCAACGCGGACGCGACGTCGGAGCCCGCGAAAGCCATCTTCGACGTCTACGTGCTCACGTCGATGAGCATCGAGACGCTCGGCGGCAAGCCCCATGTCGAGATTGGGTTCAAGCCGACCTGGAGCACGAGCCATCACGTCTGGTTTCACTTCGATGATTGGGAGCCGACCGGTGTGAGCGTCCACTCGTGATCGTTTGCGCGAGCGCCAGAGAAGATGAACAGGGCGATAAAAAGACTGGAAGATGCGGGATTTCGCATCAGGCGCACAGGGCTTGCCTCGGTCGAGCTCAGGGAACGATGAGGCGAATCGCTCGCGCGAGGACGTCGATTCGAACGCATTGCGTAGACGGCGCTTCTTCACCATCGACTTGAGCTGCGAGCGCGACTGCGTCTTCGGGGACCTCGAATACGATATCGATGCGCGAAGCGCGGATCGGATGCGAGTGCTCGATACCGATGTCGTTGAGCATGGCCTCGGTCACTGGATTTCCATCGAGATCGACGATGGCCTTCGACGCCCAATCGCGTTTACCGCGGAATGGAACGAGCTCGAAGGCGCCATCGTCGTGCCGCGAGCTGGGATCGAAGACCCACGCGCCGGCATACACGCGTGTGCCTTTCACGATGAGATCGGTGAGCCCATCGATGCGGTGAGGCTTTCCGTCGAGTGCGGCGTGCGCGATGAACTTGTCACGAACGACGTACGAGCCGAGGAACGTCTTCAAGAACGCGCCCGCGTAGACGGCGTGGTCGCGGTAAATCTCTTTCAATGGGCCCATGGCGTCGACCGCAGCGCGATCGCGGTTTCGCTGGGCGAGCACCCGAGCCGTGAAGCCCCACCCGGCCGAATCGAAGAAGAGGTCGGCGTCGCCGAGCGCTTCGGGATGAGGGCCACGTGAGAGAAGCCCCGCGTCGAGTCGCGTCTCGCGCCCCTTTCGAATCACTTCGATATTGCGCGCGAGGGCGCTCGTCGAAGCCTCGAGGCCGAAGCTCTTTCCCTGATCGTTCGCGGTCCCCGTCGGGAGCATGCCGAGCGCGACGTCGTCGCGTCGACGGCTCTGGTAGAGACCAGCGCCGACCTCGCGGAAGGTGCCGTCGCCACCCATCGCGATGACGACCTCGTAGTCTCCGCCGTCGAGCGCATCGCGAACGGCGGCGACGGTGCGGCCTTCGGGAAGAGTCGGCAAGAGATCGATGGCGATGCCCGCGGCTTTCAGCAGATCGAGCGCACGGTCGATGCGCTTCTGGTTCTTTCCGCTCTGGGCCGTGGGGTTACCGACGAGCAAGTGGCTTCTGCCCATGAGACCGGAACGTACACCGCCACACGGCGTCACGGTGAGCACGCTGTCGATAACACTTCGTTGAACGATGTCGTTAGTGCTGGAACGTCCTCGGAAAATCGGTTCGACCGGCGATGACGTGAGCGCGCCGCCGCCGCGCTCTTCCAGGCTGGAGCACTGGCTCGCTCGCGAAGGAATGACGGCGCTGCGGTCGCTCGCGCACAGCTTCGAGAGTCTGCGCGGATGGTGTGCTGCTCGTCTGCGCTGGTCCGCAAATCATCGAAGCTTGCGACACCCGCGCTTGATCAGCGCTTCTTGGTCTTCGTGATGGGTTCTACGGCCTCGATCGGGCCGAGATCGACCTCGTCGTGCTTTCTCAGTCGCGCGGTGAAACCGAACGCGCGCTCGGCCTTTCCGTCGCGATCGTCGTCGATCCACGCGATGGCCTGGCCGTGGTCTCCAGGCTTCTCGAGCTGCCATTGGATCACGAAGGGCATGGGCTCTTCGATCTTGAACCGCGTGCAGGCGAAGAACGGATTCACCCAATCGCGCTTGAGGCTCTCGTACGGCCCGTGCTTCAGCCACGCGAGCGATTCGGGGACGGCAGGCGACGTCCCCGGGAGGATGTGGATCGTGTCTTTGACGCACGCGGCGATGCCGGCACGCATTCGTTCGAGAGCGGCACGCGCCTTCGCATCGGATTGGGAGACATCGAGCTCCGCAGAGGGCGCGGGGGCGTTCGACGGGGTCGTCGACGTCGGATTTGGGCTCTCGGCTGACGAAGGGTTGGACGGGGCGCTCGAAGCTTCGAAGGGTGCCGCAGAGCCCGCGATCGAAGGCGCCGAAGAGACGCCCCGCTCCGGTGTCGACGTCGAGCTCGGCGAAGGCGGACGTCGTCCATCGACGAGGTAAACGGCCGCCGCGCCACCCACGACGAGGAGCGCGATGAGGCCTGCGAGCGCGCCGATCGCGAGCGGCCCGACTGGCACCACGGGTTTCGGCGGACTGAAGTCGGGAGCAGAAAGCCCCGGATCGGTGGTGGGCCCGAAATCATGGGCAAGCGTGCGCGGGGCCGGAGGTTGCCATGGGATGACACGCGCCACCGGCGCAACCTGCTCTCCCGAGCTCGCCTCATCGGAGCCCGGATGGCTCGGCGAGCCATGGGGATGGGATAGCTGTCGCAACTGCGTTGCAGGATCGTCCTCCGGGTGCGATGCCGCCCGCAGTCGTGTCGCTGGCTCGTCTTCTTCGTTCGCGACCGAGCGGAGAGCGCTCGGCGGTTCGTCGTGCTCCGACGACGAAGGCGTGCGCGCGTGCTCGAAAGGCGGGCCGCTCATCGTCGAAGGATCCGCGAGGTCGAGCTGCATGGTGTCGCCCGACGCTCCTGGCGGTGGCTTCTGAGGCGTGAGCTCGAAGATCGGCGGAGCAGGAAGCGGTCGATCGGGCGGCCTTGGTACCGTCGCCGGCACTGGGATTAACCTCGGCGGTGGCTCCGTGACTGGAGCGCCAGAAGGCGTCGCCTGCGCACCGGAGCCCGACGGCGCGCGCGGCACCTCCATGATCAACGTGTGATCCGATCCGCCCGCTTTCTCGCCCACGACACCCCGCTTGGCCTCGAGCGTATCCGTTCCAGGCCGCGGAGCCAGTTTCGTGCGCGGTGTCGATCAGCCGACGATCGAAGGTCGCGCGTTGACCGCCCCCTCACCGCGCGTTAGGCGTTCTAGGAGCCCCGGAATTCATCCATGATCCGACACCCCTCGATGCTCGAAAGCAAAGCGTTCGCGACTCTCTTGCTGATCGGGGCTGCGGTCGGCAGCTGCACGCCCTACGGCAAGATCGCGTTGGTCGCCGATCGCGGTCGGTGTCGAGAGGGGCTCTCCGAGAACACGAGCCTGCCGGCGCCCCTCTGTCGCCCGGCCCACTCGGTCAAAGCGGGCGATCTCTGCAGCGAAGACGAGAACTGCGTCTCGGGTCTCATCTGCAACCACGGCTACACGCATGGTCGTTGCGAGGTCTCGCACGCGAGCGCCGAGCACGAGCCCTGCGAAGACGATAGAAATTGCTCGGCCGGGCTCCTCTGCAATGGGAGCTCGACTCCGCCTTCTCGCCCCGGTCAGTGCCACCAGCCCGGTTCTCTCTGAGCGACGCTCGAACGACAGACCCACCGAAACCTTGGTAGGCTCGCGCGAATCGATCGACCGAAGAGGGCCCGTACGATTCGAAAATCGCTTCTTTCCGCCGCATCGGAGACTTCGACCATGTTCAAGAAGCTCGGCCTGTTCGTCACCGCCACCGTCGCTCTCACTGGCTTCGCGCTCAGCGCGAACAGCGGCTGCACCGATCTCACCGACGACAACTACTGCAAGAACTCTTGCATCTGCATCGGCCGTGACGGCGACAACGCTTGCTTGAAGGCCTGCCACGACCCAATCGACTCAGTCACGCTCAAGGCGAGCTTGGCAGGATGCGACGCCGAGCTCACGGCCGCACGGAAGTGCGCCGACACGTACACCTCTTGTGTCGGGCGCCAGTTCACCCTCCGAAGTGGAGCCTGCACGATCGAGGCACCGGCGCTCCAAACCTGCATCGACAACGGCGGCCCCACGGGGGGCACGACGGGCGCGAGCACGGGCACGGGCAACTGAAGACGGCCGGTCGATCGCGCCGCGCCGTGCCTCGCCGAGCCGTGCCTCGCCGCGCCGTGCCTCGCCGAGCCGTGCCTCGCCGAGCCGTGCCTCGCCGAGCCCTCAGCGCGTGGGGCCGTCGACGGCTTTCGTGGTGCTCGGAGTTGCTTCTGTGATGCTCTTGCAGCAGCGAAACCCGAGGTGGTAATTGACGTGCCACGCGCGACCTATCGGCTCGACGTGCCACCGTGGATCGTGTCTGCAAATGTCGGGGTAGGTCGTGCGCATGCGCTCCGGCTTGATCTTCGGGTGACCCTTCGGGGCCTTGCCGTTCTCGTCGCGCGCTACGTCGGTATAGAAGAACGCGCTCCCCTTCAACTGGCTGTACACGTGCCCGTCGGGATCGAGCCTGGTCATGATCTCGGCGACGTTGCCCTGCATGTCGAAGACGCCGAAGCGCGAGCGGCAACGCGGAAACGATCCGGTCGGCTCGCTGTTGCTCGAGCAGGTATCCCAAGCTGAGTTGACGGTGTCGGGGTCGCAGCTCGGTCCGAAGACCACCGCCGATTTGTCAGTGTTGCAGGCCGTGAGATCGAGCTCGTCTCCGTAAGAGTATTTGGACGGTGGACCGCCGGCTGGGTCGCCGGCGCAGGCGAGGTCCCACTCTTCGTCTCGACAGAGGCGTTTGCCCTCGGCTTCGCACACCGTCTTGGCTTGTGTCGGACCGATCCAAACGAAGGGGAGCTCACACGGTTGATTGGGAAACTCGAAGATGTCGATGCACGCTTTGGCCGTCGACAAATCGCCCGCTTTGTAGATTGGGACCATGTTGTCGGCGCCGCAGACGCGCCTCTGGTCGTCGGTCTGGAGCGTCATCGAAGCGAGACCGTCTTTGCACTGCTGTCGCGAAATCCCGTGCTTCGCGAGCGACGGGTTGCCTTGGTTCGATTGGTAAGGCGTTCCGGGGCCGAAGGTCTTGTCGAGGAATACGTCGAGATTCATCTCTGGCTTCGGCGACGTGTGGATGCCGACGAGAGCGAGGATCTCTTCTTTCGAAGCGGCTTGGAGCGGCTTCGAATCGACGATCGTCGCACTCGCCGAGGGGAGGGGAGTCGGCGCGCTCATGTCCGAAGCCGCAAGACCCGCCGACACGCTGGCGGCGGGAGCCGAGACGGCGCTCGAGCTCGGCGCAGGGGATGGCGCCGGGCGCTCGCGGTCGGTCGAGCACGCTGCAGTCAAGAGCACGATCATCGGAGTGAGAAGCCAAAGGCGCATCAGATCTCAACGCTCGAGAGGCTCTGTGGGAGTTGCGCCAAACGCTTCTTCGCTCGTACGCGAAGCCCACCACGCGCAACCATTCGGGTGCATCTATCCTAGGATTTCTCGTCGGGTGTCAAATACGTCGCCTGCGGAGACGCGCAGGATGGGCGATCGTCCCCGGCCCGCTCGGACCTGGCTCACCGTTCAGGCTTCGTAAGGGCCAGCTTGTTGCGGGAGGCCGTGAATCGGCCTCGCCCGCTCCCGAAACCCGGAAAGCGCACTTGCGCACACCCGACTCGCCGAGAGAGCGGCGCGCCAACCACCGAGGCCTGGTGCTATGGTGGCGCCCGGCATGTCGGCTCCGACGATCATCTGCCCGAAGTGCGGAAAGCAGCTCGGGCCGAGCATTCGCTTTTGCGGCATGTGCGGAACGCCGATCGCAGCACCTGCGGGCGATTCCGCATCGTCGGGCACGGCACCGACGCCGGCGCTCGGATCGCCTGCCGTCACGACGCGAGGCGCCGCGGCTCGAACGCCCGCGCGGACGACGGCGGGGACCGGGCGAACGACCGCGAAGATGCAGCCGCTCACGAAGGAGGCAGCCGCCAAGATCGTCGCAGCGCCCAAGGTGCAAATCCCAGCGCAGACCGCTTCCACCGCAGAACCCGCTCTCACGGCGCCCGCGCCCGACGACGGCGAGGGGCTCACGATTCCTGCTCCGCCGAAGCCAATGCCCGACGCTGCATCCGCGGCCCCGCCGAGCGGCGAGATTTCAAAGCCGCCGAGCTCACGCTCGGAGTTCCAACGCCTCCTCGAAGAGGTCGAGACCGGATTCGAGTCGATCGTCACGCCCGAGCCGGCCGACCCCAACGCGGCCCGTCCTCGACCGAACCCGAGCGATCCGACAGGTGAGATCCCTCACGACATGACCGAAGCGCGCGCGCTCTTCGACGCGATGGTCGTCGAGCATGCCCGACCGATTCGCGACTTCATGATCGAGGTTCGTCTCGGCGAGCCACTTCGCGCCTGGGTCGAGTTCTGTCTCCCCGCGCTCCGCACCATCTTGCGCTCGGCCAAGGGGATGGGGATCGGCGAGTTCGTCACCAAGCTCCAATCGTTCATGCAGGCCGTCGAGTTCACGCAGAGCGGCAATGACAGGCTCGTTCGAGGGCAAGTTCGCCAGGCGATCATCGACACGTACAGCGAGCTGACCGCCTATCTGCCAGCCGCATTCGCGCTCGAACAAGAAGCGAATCGTCGCGAGTCGGTGATCGTTCATTCGCTCTTGCAGCAGGTCCCGGGGCTCCACAAGGTTTCGACCGATCGCATCTATGCCGCCGGGCTCACCTCGCTCGCGCTCTTCTACGTCGCGAGGCCCGGTGACATCTCCGAGCTCACCGGGATCCCGATGGAGCTCGCGCAGAGCGTCGTCGCCCGCTTCCGCGACTATCGGAAGAAGACAGAGAGTCTCAGCCCGGAGGGCAATCGCATCGCCGAGCTCCGGGTGTTGAGCGAGCTGTCGAGTACCCTCGAGCGCGTGGTCGGCGAGTACGACGGCCAACCGCCCGGGAACGTCGGCGACGCCAGGCGTCGCGAGCTCAGGCGGGTACGCGCCGACGCGATGATCGAGATAGGTCTCGTCCTCGCGCGATTGGGAGAGGTCGAGCGACTGCGCGAGCTCGAGAAGCTCCCGTTCGGCGCGAGAGCCGCTTCGATTCGAGTTTTCGTCGCAGAGACACAAAAGCGCGAACCGCGTGGGAGCGGATTGTGATGACTGCGGAGGGCAACACCTAGATGGCGCAGCTCACACGGGACGAAGTCATCAAGATGGCGGGCCGCGGAGAGCGGCTCGCTCAGCGCGATTTGAGCGGGATCGACCTCTCGAATCTCGCGCTGGAGTCGGTCGACTTCAGTCGCAGCGATTTGTCTGGAGCGAACCTCGGAGGGGCGAAGCTTCGTGGAGTCAATCTCCGCAACGCCGGTCTACGCGAGGCATACCTCGCTGGCGCCGACCTTCGAGACGCGAACCTCGACAAAGCCGAGCTCGACTCGGCGAACCTCGACAAGTGCCAGCTCGCGAACGCCAACATGAGCCGCGCGAACCTCGAGGGCGCGACGCTCCTCGAGGCCGTCCTCACGGGCGCGAGGCTCACGAACGCGCAGCTCGATTCGGCGAATTTCGGCAAGGCGAATCTCGAGGGAGCATCGCTCGCGCACGCCGACGTCAACGAGGCCTACCTCGGTGGTGCGCGTCTCGTGAACGCTGATCTGAGAGGAGCCAACCTCGCCGGGGCGAACCTCGAAGAGGCCCTCTTGAGCGGCGCGAACCTCGACGGCGCCGATCTCACCGGAGCGCTCGCGCCTGCGACCGACTTCACCGGCGCGTCGCTCGTCCAGGCCAACCTGACGGGTGTGCTTCTCCGTGGCGCTCGGCTGACGAAGGCCGACCTTCGACGCGCCAACTTCTCCGAGTCGAACCTCGACGGTGCGAGCTTGGCCGGGGCCAAAGTATTCGGCCTCATCGTCTTGAAGGCGAGCCTCGAGGGTATCGTGCTCGATGGGCTCGATGCGAGCATCGACGGAGACGGCAAGGTCTTGGTCTCGGGAGCCGATGCGCTTCGCATTCTGCGTGGCGAGGTCGCAGCCTCGGCGCCGGTTTTTCCATCGCTGCCGCCCGCAGCGCCGAATCAACGCTATTTCGGCCAGGGCGACGTGCTCAAGAACGCGACCCTCGAGTTCTCGGCCGGGTCGACCGTCATCGTCGAGAGTCATTTCGACAACTGCTCCATCACGCTCGGTGAAGACACGCTTCTCACGCTCGGCGCTCCGGGCTGTCTCACCAACTGTCGGGTGGTGGGGCCGGGGATCATCACGGTGCACGGCTCGATCTTCGATGGCGATCGTCCGGGAATGATCGGAACGAAGAAGCTCGTGGTGACGGCCGGAGGGGCTGTCGCGGGCACGGTCGTCCAACCGTCGGCCAAGACGATTTTTGCGTTCGAGCCGGGTGCGCGCCTCCGGCTTTCGATCACCGAAAAGATGAAGGGGATAGGCAACTGACATGGTCACCAAGCACCCGCTGCCCACCGAAGCCCCTGGCACCGCTACGATCATCGAAGAAGGGACCGAGTTCAAAGGCTCGATGACCTCGACCTGCCCGGTCGTCGTGCGCGGACGCATCCAGGGCGAGCTCTCGACTCCAGCGCTGACGGTCGCTCCTTCGGGGCTCGTTCATGGTCGGGCGAAGGTCGGAACCATCGATTCGCTCGGTGAGCTGTCGGGCGAGTTCGACGCCGACACGGTTCGGCTCTCGGGACGCGTCAGCGATCACACCATCATTCGCGCGAAGAATCTCGAGATTCGCCTCGTCAACGAGCACCAGATGGTCGTGACCTTCGGCGAGTCGAAGTTGGAGATCGGCGACGCCCCGATCCCACCCGGATCGAAGAGTTAGCAAGACTCGGGCCTTTCTGCGGGTTCGTCGCGCAGTTGGCAAAATGATTGTGGTAGGCTTGCCCCTCGGGAGCCAACCTTCGGGACGGCAAGTGGCACGAAGCGTGCGACGGCACTGAGAAAAAAGGAGCGGTCTCAATGGGCATGGAGATGAAGCTCCAGATCAAGATGTCTCAGCAGCTGGTGATGACACCCCAGCTGGTGCAGGCCATTCGATTGCTCCAGCTCTCGCGCATGGAGCTCATCGACGAGGTCCGCAAAGAGCTCGACGCGAATCCGGTGCTGGCCGACGACATGACCGACTCGCGACCTCGCGACCAAGACACGTCGATGCCGATGATGACGTCGAAAGACGTCCCGCCCGAAGAACGGGTCGGCATGACCGAGCGCATGGAGCCCGACACCGACATGGCGGCGCGCGGGGTCGAGAAGCTCGCCAAAGAGGTCGACTGGGAGCAGTTCCTCGAGAACCGCCAGCTCCAGCAGCCGCTCACCGCGTCGCGCGGAGGCTTCGAAGAGCTTCCCCCCATCGAGCAGACGCTCACCAAGCCGAACAACCTTCGCGACCATCTCCTCTGGCAGCTGCAGATGAGCGATCTGGTCGAGAACGAGCGCCAGTTCGCGCTGCTCGTCATCGGCAACCTCGACGAGCGCGGGTACGTCGATCTCGAAGGTGGCGAAGACGTCGAGGGCAACAAGCGCCCCGACATCACCATTGAAGACATGGCGCGTGAAGCCGGTCTCGATCCCGAAGACGCGCCCGAGGTGCTCGCGATCATCCAGCGCTTCGATCCGGTGGGCGTCGCGGCGCGCGATCTTTCCGAATGCCTGCGCGTGCAGGCCGAGGTGCTCGGCTACGACGACACCGAGCTCGCCATCATTCGCGACCATCTCCACAACGTCGAACGGCGGAATTTCCAGGCGATCGCGAAGGCCCTCAAGGTCGGCATCGAAGATGTTTACGAGTCGGTGCAAGAGATCCAGAAGCTCGAGAGCGTCCCCGCTCGCAACTTCATGGAGGTCGACGAGAGACAGATCGCGATCACGCCCGACGTCTACGTGATCAAAGACGGCGACAAGTTCGCCGTCGCCGACAACGACAAGGGTCTCCAGCGCCTCTACATCAACGAAAACCTCGCTCAGAAGATGTTGAAGGACCCCAAGGCGAAGGAGTTCATCAGCGAGAAGCTCCGCAGCGCCCAGTGGCTCATCCGCGCCATCGAGCAGCGTCGCCGAACCATCATCCGCGTCACCGAATGCATCGTCGAGAAGCAGCGCGAGTTCCTCGAAAAGGGGGTTGCTTACCTCAAGCCGATGATCTTGCGCGACGTCGCCTCTGCGGTCGGGATGCACGAGTCGACCATCTCGCGCGTCACCTCGAACAAGTACGTGCACACGCCCCAGGGCCTCTTCGAGCTGAAGTACTTCTTCAACTCGTCAATCTCGCGCGTCGCCGACGAAGACATCGCGAGCGAGAGCGTGAAGCAGGCGATCAAGAAAATCATCCTCGCCGAAGACAAGTCGAATCCGCTCAGCGACCAGGCCATCGTGAAGATGCTCGAAGACCAAGACGGCATCAAGATCGCCCGCCGAACCGTAGCGAAGTACCGCGAGATGCTCGGCATCCTTTCGTCGTCGAAGCGCAAGAAGATGTTCTAGAGCGTGCGTCGCCTCGTCGAAGGCTCCACGTCGGAGCCTTCGGAGCGCGGCGGCTCGTTCTTCTGCGAAGCGCGATGGCCAAACGACTTCTGCCGGTGTTCGACGAGAAGGCTCCGAATCCGGTCACGGCCGAGCGGCTCTTTCGCGAGCTGTTTCTCCAGCTCTACCCGCCCGGCGCCGATCTGACGACGCTTCGCGAGACCGACGCGAATCCATCGAAGAACCCGGCGATTCTGAAGGCGCTCGACGAGACCGCCGAGCTCTTCGCGGCGCTCGCTCCCGAAGCGCTCGCGTCGCCCACCCTCGAGATGGCGGTCGACGACGCCTCCATTCATCGCCTCTCCCCGCTCCTCACGCGCGCCGCCCGCGACCGACTCCTCATCGAGACGGGCAAAGGCCCGCCGCTCCTCGTGCACTTCGTCGTTCACGCCGCGGTCTTTCTCGGAGCGTGCATCGTCGAGGCGCACGGCGGGGAATGGCAAGTCAGGAGCCCGCTTTGGGAGTCGCGCGTCCGCCTCACCTCGCGCGCCGGAGTCGCCGACATCGCTCCGTTCATGTGGTGGCTCAAGGCGCTCTCCGACGAGGAGATCGGTCGCGGAACGCTGGCCGATCGCTACCGCACGTTCGTCGAGGTTCCGACCTTCGACGCCGAGTCGCTCGAGGTCATCGCGCCGCCCGACCGACGTCTGCCGAAGCTCGTCAAGGTGCGCTACGACATGCTCTACAAACATCTCAAAGCGCATCTCCCAGAGCTGAAGTCGGTCGGAGATCACTTCCCTTCGCCAGAGCGTTTCGAAGAGCTCGGCTTCGCGTCGCTCGACTTCATGCTTCTCGGCGGGGGTCGCATGCTCCTCGTTCACGGGCCGACGAAGACCGGCGTTCATCTTCTCTTTCTGACCAAAGAAGGGTTCAGCAAGAGCACCTATGTCGAGGCGAAAGCGCCGTTCGAGCACGTCGTCGAGGCGATCGGCGACAAGCTCCGGGTGACGGTGCGCGGGGCGGGAGAGCCACAGATTCACGAGACCCTTTGGTGGGGCGCGTAGTCAGCCGTCTCAAACTTGACCGTAAGGTGAGAGGCAGGCGACGCTACGCGCGGGCCTTCTGCCCGTTTTCGTGAGGAACCGCATGCTCGGAAGAGATCGAAAGCTTCGTGGTCCCATGTCGCTGGTGGCGTTCTCGCTGCTCGCGCTGGCGACGCTCGGTCCGCTCGCGTCGCTCGGATGCGACCCGCCGATGCCTCAGATGCCCCAATTCCCGAAGGCCGAGGCTCCCGCCGTCGAGCCGCCGAAGGTAGATCCGCCTCAGGCGCCGACCCTCCCACAGACTCCGAAGATGCCTCAGGGCGGCGGCAACTGCTGCATTCGCCGCGGCGCGCTCGCGAAAGAAAAGTGCGAGGGCGCCGAGCGCTGCTGCGTGAAAGATTACGATGACTCCGATGCTTGTGAGGCGCACCGCGGCTTCTGGTTCTTTTCGAAGGATGGCTGCGCCGGCGCTTGCTGACGAGGCTGCGGCGCCGCTCGGGTCATCGATTCGAGCGAAGTGCTCGTCACGCAGCGCTGGTCCTGCTCTGACCACCTCGAGCGGCTGTCGGCGCAGGCCCTGATCACTTCGGTCGAGCCATCCTCGAGCCATCCTCGAGCCTTCCTGTCTTCCTGTTGCATCCTCGGGCTCCGGGTCGTTCAAAAAGGGCAGAGGCCCAACCGGTCGAATCCTCTGCTCGCGGTACTCACAGGCTGCTCGACGCGAGCACGAGAGAACGATTCAATGCCAATGCGATCTCGGCGTCTCCTGGCGCCTCGACGGTCGTCTTTTCTTTTTCGCGTCGGCTTCAGAACTCGGAGTGGATTCGACCGCCGTAGATGTCGACGCCGCCGCGGTCGGCGTTGTAGGCGGGATTCGAGATTCGTTGGTAATCGGCAGTGAGCCAGAACGACGGGAGGAGGTTGAGGCTGTAGAAAATCTCGAACACGCGCTCGGTCGCGACGTTGATCTTGCCGTCACCGATGAAACCGTCGACGCCACCGCGATTCAAGAAATCGGCATGCGACTTCGATATCCAGCCGACGGCATAGCCCGCTCCGAACAGGTCGGTGGGGCGCGCCCATAGCGCTCCTTTACCCAAGAATCCGAGCGAGAGCGAGCGGTCGTTCGACGCGAAAGAATAGACCTCGGTTCTTCCGTCGGAGAACATGCCTCTCGCGAAGACGCCGAGGTAGCTCGTGATTTGTTGCTCCACGTTCAAGCCGATTCCGAGCTTCACGTTGCTCTTTCGCGCCCAGCAGAGATCTGGCGCAGTCTGGTTCGTCGAGTCGTAGCTGAAGCCCGGACAGTTGGCGGCGCTCTTCGACGGGTCGTTCTTTTGGGCGCTGATCGCGTCGTCGAATCGACCCATGCGCTCACGATTGCGATAGCCGAGGAGCCTCACCACGCCGGGCTGCTTCCAGAGCTGGTGGGAATGCTCGAGCTCCACCTGGTCGCCGTAGTATTTGAAGAACCTGAAATCGACGTCGAGCTGATTGGGGAGCTTCGGCGGAGCGATTCGGCCGAATCGAAATGCCCAATCGTCGAAGTAGAGCTCGGCGACGGCGCCCCACGTGTAGCCCCGTGCGTCGGCCGCGAAGTCGTAGGCGGCGTGCGTGAGGAACGCCATGTTGAAGAACTGTCGACGGAGATCGCCCGAAAACGAGTTCTTGTCGAAGAAGTCGAGAATGCTGAAATTGCCAATCGTCAACACGACTCGGCGCGTCCGCGTGTTCATTCCGAGCTGCATCGGCGCCGAGTCTTTGTGGAGCTGCGCTCCACCGATCGGAATCGTCTGACGGAAATAGAGGCGCGACCGATAGAGGATCGGCGCTTCCGAGCCTTGCTTTTGAAGCTCGAAGTTCTGAATCGTTCCGCCGAGACCCGTAAGCTCCGACAAAGGTCTCTCGGACACCGCCTCGGGGACCAGATAGATCTCGGAGCCGGGCCACAAATGGAGCCCGAGGAAGAGCGTCGCCGTGCCGGTGAAGCTCCGTTCTGCGTCGGGAGAGAGCGAATGATTGCTCCCGTTCAGATTGGTGTACTTCGCCCTGAAGCCTTGCTTCCAGCTCGAGATGTAGGTGGCCTGGCCGTAGGCGTTCCACCGCTCGTTCACCAGATCGTGGAGACCGTGCTTCGCGAGGAAGCTCATGAAGTCGAACTGCTCTTCGGAGGGCTCGCTCGGCGCGGCGGGCGGCGGGGCAGGTGCCGTCGGAGGTAGCGTCGGGCGAATTGGGCCGGGTGAGCCTGAAGCGTTCTTCGTGGATGGCCCGGTGCTCTGCGCTCGCGCCGATGTCACGAACAGCAGCGCAACGAGCCAAACGAGCGCGGCGATGCCGACGGGGCGTCGCTCACGACGGAGGATCTCGAAAGCCTGCGACGACCCTGACATGCGCGCGCAGTCTAGCAGGCTCTCGAAGGAGTCTCGGCGAAGGATTTCGAGATGCGTGGGGACCCATCTCACGTGGAAGCGTCTGCTAGACGTTCTGTGCGAGCGATGCGCTCCCGAGCGTCGCGTCGGGCGGCGTCGCATCGGGCGGCGTCGCAGCGGGCGGCGTCGCAGCGGGCGGCGTCGCGTCGGGCGGCATCGCATCGGGCGGCGTCGCGTCGAGATGGCGTCTGTGGTTGCGGGTGAAGCGCGCGAGGGCGAGGTAGATGACCGGGGTCGTGTACAGGGTGAGCATCTGCGAGACGAGGAGCCCACCGACGATCGCAATGCCGAGTGGGCGTCGAATCTCGGAGCCCGGACCGTGCCCTATCGCGAGAGGCACGGCGCCGAGGAGCGCCGCGAACGTCGTCATCAGAATGGGACGGAAGCGCAACAAGCACGCCTGACGGATCGCCTCTTCGTGCGAGAGGCCGAGCTTGGCTTCGGCGTCGAGCGCGAAGTCGATGAGCATGATGGCGTTCTTCTTCACGATGCCGATGAGCAAGATGAGACCGATCATGCCCATGATGCTGAGCTCGACGTCGGCCAGAATGAGGGCGAGCAAGGCACCGACTCCGGCCGACGGAAGCGTCGACAAGATCGTAATCGGGTGAATCAGGCTCTCATAGAGGACTCCGAGAACGATGTAGACCGCGCACAGCGCTGCTCCGACGAGAAAAGGCTCGTTCGAGAGCGAGCTTTGGAACGCTTGCGCCGTTCCTTGGAAGCTCGCGTGGACGCTCGCTGGTAATCCGATGCTCGCTTCGGCGCGGTGAACGGCCTCGATGGCCGGACCGAGCGCGACACCGGGGCCGAGATTGAACGAGAGCGTGACGGCCGGGAACTGGCCCTGATGGTTGATCGAGAGCGGCGCGCTCGAGGTCTGGGTCGAGGTGATCTGCGATAGCGGTACTGGTGTGCCGCCGGTCGGCCTCACGAAGAGACCATTGATGGAATCGGGGTTCGACGCGAGCTCGGGCCGCGCCTCGAGAATGACGCGGTATTGCCCGCGCTGGGTGAACGTGGTGGTGACCTGCCTCTGCCCGAACGCGTCGTTCAATGCGTCGTCGACTTGTTGCGGACCGACACCGAGCCGCGACGCGAAGTCGCGATCGATGTGGATCGCCAATTGGAGCCCAGAGGCTTGCTGGTCGGTTGCGACGTCTTTCAGCTCGGGGACCTTTTTCAACGCCTCGAATACGCGCGGCGACCAGAGGCGAAGCTCTTCGAGGTCGGAGTCTTGGAGCGAGTATTGGTATTGCGTCCGCGTCGGACGGCCGCCAATGCGAACGTCTTGAATCGATTGCATGAAGAGGCTGGCACCCGGGACCCCGCCAAGCTTCTTTCGAAGGCGCCCGATGATCTCGTCTCCCGACGCTTTGCGGTTCGGCTTGAGCGCCACGAAGACATTGCCGGTGTTCACGCTCGCGCCGTTGTTCCCGATCGACGAGATGACGTGATCGATGTCTGGGTCGTTCTCGAGGATGTCGTTCAGCGCCTCTTGTTTCGCCTTCATCGAAGCGAACGAGACGTCTTGAGCGGCCTCCGACGAGCCCATGAGCTGGCCCGTGTCTTGTTGTGGAAAGAGGCCCTTGGGAATGACGATGAACAGGTAGACGCTCACGCCGATGAGTCCGAGCGCGAAGACGAGGGTGGTTCGTCTGAAGCGCAGCACCACGTCGAGGCCTCGGGTGTAGAGCGCCAAGAGACCGTCGAAGAATCGCTCCGAGAGCCGATTGAAGAATCCCTTCTTTTCGGTGGCGGCGTGGCGGAGGAGCCGCGAGGCCATCATTGGCGTGACCGTGAGCGACACGAGCGCCGAGATGGCGATGGCGATGCTGAGGACGACCGCGAACTCGCGGAAGAGGCGCCCGACGATGCCTCCCATGAGCAGAATCGGAATGAACACGGCCAAGAGCGAAATCGTGATCGATAGGATCGTGAAGCCGATCTCTTTGGCGCCCTTCAGCGCTGCCTGAACGGGTGAATCGCCCGCCTCGAGGT
The DNA here is from genome assembly GCA_043755175.1 of Polyangiaceae bacterium. GTDB lineage: Bacteria > Myxococcota_A > Polyangia > Polyangiales > Polyangiaceae > CAYYKK01. The sequence goes on from JAYUUB010000257.1 coordinate 22,668, forward strand.
AACGCATGATGTTCTCGGTCACCACGATCGCGTCGTCGACGACGAAACCGGTCGAGATCGTGAGCGCCATCAGCGACAGGTTGTCGAGGCTGTAATCGAGCACGTACATCGCCGCGAACGTGCCGAGCAGAGACAGAGGAACCGCGACGGTCGGGATGGCCGTGGCCCGCGCACTGCGCAAGAAAACGAACACGACCAAGACCACCAATGCGACGCTGAGGAGGAGCGTGGTCTCGACGTCACGCACACCAGCGCGAATCGTCCCGGTGCGATCGATCGCGATCGAGACGTCGATCGACGGCGGAATCGAAGCCGACAAGGTCGGTAGGAGCGCGCGGATCTCATCGCAGGTCTCGATGATGTTGGCGCCGGGCTGGCGCCTTATGAGCAAGATGACCGAGCGCTCGCCGTCGGACCAAGCCGCCAATCGGTTGTTCTCGACGTCGTCGGACACCGTCGCCACGTCGCCCAATCGAATGGCCGACCCTGCGTGATAGGCGACGATGACCGATCGAAAAGCGTCGGCGCCTTGGAGCTGATCGTTGGCGTCGATGGCCCGGGATCGTGATCCGTCGCTCAATGCGCCCTTGGGGAGGTTCACGGTCGATTGCGCGATGGCTGAGCGCACGTCGGCGGTCGTGAGACCAGCTCCGGCGAGCTGTGCAGGATCGACCTGCACGCGAACGGCTGGCTGCTGGCCGCCTCCCACCGTCACCTGTCCGACGCCGGGGACCTGAGCGATCTTCTGCGCGAGAATGCTGTTGGCGGCCTCGTACACCGCGCCCAGAGTCATGGTCTTCGAACGCAGCGATAGCACCATGATCGGCGCATCCGACGGATTGACCTTTCGGTACGTGGGCCGGAGTGGCAGATTCGTAGGCAGCTCGCCGCCGGCTGCATTGATCGCGGCCTGAACGTCGCGCGCAGCGCCCTCCACGTCGCGGTCGAGGGCGAACTGCAACGTGAGCGAGGTCGTCCCCGTGGCGCTCACCGACGTGAGCTCGGTCACCCCTGCGATTCGTCCGAGACGTCGCTCGAGCGGGGTGGCGATGGTCGAGGCCATCGTCTCGGGGCTGGCGCCCGGCATCGCGGCAGAGACCTGAATCGTGGGGTATTCGACTTTGGGCAGCGGCGCGACGGGGAGCCGGTAATAGGCCAGCATTCCTGATAGAAGCATCGCCACCGCGAGAAGCGCGGTCGCGATGGGGCGCTTGATGAATGGCTCGGAGAGCGTCACGGCGAGGCCTCGCGAAGAGGAGCCTCGGGACGCGTGGCGACGACACCGCCCAAGAAGCGCCGAATGCGCTCCATCGCGAGATAGATGACCGGCGTCGTGTAGAGGGTCAGCACTTGCGAGACGATGAGACCGCCGACGATGGCGATGCCGAGCGGGCGCCGCAGCTCCGAGCCCGTCCCCGTCCCGAGGGCGAGAGGCAAGCCGCCGAGGAGCGCCGCCATCGTCGTCATCATGATCGGACGGAAACGCAGGAGACACGCTCGGTAGATCGACTCCTCGGGCGAGAGACCCTGGGTTCGCTCTGCTTCGAGGGCGAAGTCGATCATCATGATGGCGTTCTTCTTCACGATACCGATCAAGAGGACGAGACCGATGAGCGCGATGATGCTGAAGTCGGTCTTCGTGATGATCAGCGCGACGAAGGCGCCGACGCCCGCCGACGGCAGCGTCGACAAGATCGTGATCGGGTGAATGAGGCTCTCGTAGAGCACGCCGAGGACGATGTAGACGGTGATGAGCGCAGCCAAGATGAGGAGCGGCTCGCTATCGAGCGACTCCTGAAAGGCGAGCGCGCTCCCCTGGAACTCTGCGTGAATCCCAGGAGGCAGGCCCATCTCCTTCTCGGCCCGCTGAATCGATTCGAGTGCTTGGCCGAGAGAGATTCCCGGAGCGGTGTTGAACGACAGCGTGACCGATGGGAACTGCCCTTGGTGGCCGATGGTCAATGGTGCAGCGACGTGGCTCCAATGAGCGAACGCCGCGAGGGGAATGGCGTCACCCGTGGTCGAGCGAACGTAGATGCGATTGAGC
>JAYUUB010000258.1:0-24580 GCA_043755175.1 Polyangiaceae bacterium
GGCAAATCGGTCCTCCTCTCCACGGCTCAAGAGAAGCTCAACCAGGTCGCCGACGCGCTGCTTCAAGACCGTGAGTCGACCATGGTCGTCGAGGGACACACCGATTCGCAAGGCGACGACGCAGCGAATCAGACCCTCTCGGAGCAACGCGCCAAGTCGGTTCGCGATTACCTCGTAGCCCGTGGCGTCGCGAACGACCGCATCACGTCGGTTGGCAAGGGCGAAGGGTCGCCCGTCGCCGACAACAAGAGCCCCGAGGGGCGCGCCAACAACCGGCGTGTCGAGATCGTCGTCACACACGACAAGCGCAGCGGCAAGTAGAGCTCGAACCGGCGTGAGGCGAGCTTCTGTGAGGCTCGCATCCAACGGTTGAAACCCGTGGACCAGGGGAAGCGATGGTCGGTGACAAGTTCAGAGAATTCGCTCATCTCGTCTCGCGCGCCGTCGGGAGCCCAACCGCCTTTTTTCTGGCCGCTGCGACCATCGTCGTCTGGGGGGCCACGGGGCCGATTTTTCACTTTTCCGACACGTGGCAGCTCGTCATCAACACCAGCACGACCATCGTCACTTTCTTGATGGTTTTCCTCATTCAGACGACCCAAAACCGCGACGCCCACGCCATGCACCTCAAGCTCGACGAGCTCATTCACGTGACGGCCAAAGCGCGAAATCGGTTGGTGGCGCTCGAGGGCCTCTCGGACGCCGAGCTCGATCGACTCGAGACAGAGTTTCAACGCGTGAGAGGGCGCCCGTCGTCCTCGTCCTCGTCCTCGTCCGTCGAATCGTCGGCCGACGCGGCACAGAGCACCAACGACGGCCCAGTCGAGTGAAGATCGTCAGGTGCGATTGTGCACCCTCTCACCGGCCGTGCGCGTGAGATCTGCGAGGATGTCGGCTGCGGGCCTCGGCGCGTTCAACGGTGAGGCCGCCCCGAGATGCGGCCACAGGGCCTCGCGCAAATCGCTGCGGAGCACGGTCTCGAGGTATTCGAGCGCCGTCCCACGGTGGCGCTCGTCGTCTTGGAAGAGCGCATCGAACGCGAGCTGAAGCGGCTCACGGTCGAGCTTCAACGAGAGGATCGCGAAGACGTGCTTCAGGCGCCTGGCGCTGCGATCGGCGATGAGCTCGGCGGCGAGCTTGCCCGCCTCGGAGCCAGCGGCTGGAGCAGACTGTGGCGTAGCGAGCGCGAGCTCCGCGAGAACCGCGTCATCGAGCAGCGTGCGATGAAAGACGATTTCAGGATTTCTCGCGCGTACGCGGACCAGTGCTCGGCTGCATTCGTAGCGCACCTCGAAGCTCGCGTCGGCCAGCCCCAGCACGAGCCCTTCAGCCGCTCGCTGCGTATTGCACATCGATAGAACGCGAGGGACGCGACGCCGAATGACCGGCCTCGTCGTCGGATCGAGCAGCGCATCGACGAGTTGGCCGGTGCAGACGAGCGCGTTGCGAGAGAGCGCTTTCTTCGAGTCCCGATGAAGCGCCGGGTGCGCCAAGAGGGGAATGATCCAAGCGGCGAGCCGCCGCGTCTCGGCGGGCGGCTTTCCTAAGACGATCCGCGCTTTCGCGAGGTCGCCAGAAAGTAGGTCGCGGGCGTCATCGAGAACACGCTCGGCCGCGGCGCGGGCCTCCTTGGCCTTGGCGACGGCCTTCGCCGCTCGTTTGCTCGCGACGAGAGGCTCGTGTCGCGTCGCCAGATTCTTCTCGAGGTCACCCTCCTCGACCAAGGGTCCGAGCTCGAGGGCTTGGAGCCGGTCGATGAGCGCGTCGCGTGCATCGGTCGCTGCATCGATCGCAATCGAAGGGCGGTGGGCGTCGGCGTCGGCGTCGACGGCCGTCGAGCTCGTCACTTCGCCGAGCTTCTGAGCGGTATCGCGGAGGCCCTGCTCGAGCGCACGGACGTAGCCGCGATGGAGACCTTGGACGACGGGCAGCGTGGCGAAGGCGATCAGCACCACGAGAACGAGCAGGACCGTGGATGCGCCGTGCGGGACGAGGCGAAGCGCGATGACCACCAAGAGGCTTCCGAAAAGCGTCCCCGCTCGATCGAATCCGACGTCGATGAGCGCCTTGGTCGCCCGCTTGCTCTCCTGAGAGATCGGCGTGTAGAGCAGCTCGTACGCCGAGCGGAAGAGGGTATTGCGTTGTACCGCGTCCGAGGCGCGCAAGATCGACGAGCTCGCGAGCCCCGGAACGGCGAGACCGAACGCTCCGCCGAGAATGATGGTTCCGGGCAGCAGGGCGATGCTCACGGCCAATCCGAGCTTCTCGAGCGCGATTCGCCCGAGCGCCAGCTGAAGCACGAACGAGACGACACCGACGCCGAGCCAGAAGAGGGAGAAGAACGACAGAAGCGGAGCGCCCTTCGGAAGCGCCGCTGCGACCTGAGCGCTGAAGACGTAGTCGAGCAACGCAGACAATGCGGCGCCGAGCGCGACGAGGAGCGCCAAGTTGCGTAGAAAAGGAGCCCTTCGGAGGACCCCGAAGGCAGAGACTGCCAACGTCGCGTCGGCCCCGCCCGCATCATTCGTCGCGTAGGGATCGACGCCTTTTCGAGCCGCGATGAGGAGACTGCCGACCACGCAGAGGACGTTCAACGCCGATAGGAACAGGAGCATCGTCGACAGCTCGACCAGGTGGCTGATGCGCCAAGCAGCGAGCCCACCGAGCATTCCACCGAGCGTCCCTCCGCCGGAGATGCGAGCGACTGCGTGCTTCGCGGTATGGGGATCGAAGCGTTCGTTGATCATCGACCAGAAGGTGGTGATCAGCACCGGCCCCAGCAGCGCCGTGTGAAAGTAGACGACGATCGCCGCAAGCGGAGCAGACACGAGGCCGAGCAGCCACGAGAGAACGAGCGCGAGCGCGCTTCCGCCGAACAGCCACGGCATGGTGGCAGCCGGAGAGCGCCGCACGAGCAGACGCGACAGCCAATACACGACGGCGAGCGAGAGGACCGCGGCCGAGGCCATCGCGATCGGGAGAAAGCGCGCCTCGAAGCTCGAGAGAAACAGCGTATCGCGGACGGCTTTGCCGACCACTTGCTGAGCGATCATCGCCGCCGACGTACAAGCGGCGGCCATGGCTCCCGGGAGGTGTCGCTTGCGCAGCTCGGTCATGAAGGATCGTGCCCGGCAACGTTGCCGAGACTCGTTACCTAGCCGATCCCAGCACCGGCTGCGGTGAGATCGCACGGACCTGGCCACGCACCTTTTTAGGACGCTTCGGCCATTCGCCTATCGAGGCAACTTGCCTCACTTGAGGCGAGCGGGCCGTTGAGTATCCAGATCGCGGAGTCGCGAGCGAGCCCTTTCGCGCGATCGCAACGGCCCCCGCGTGGCATGCGCCTTGCGGGATGGGGCCGTCTCGACGGTGCGTGATTGGAGAGCCGCGATCGGTCTGACGCGCGGCTTCCCGTCGACCCCAGGAGTACGAGCCATGACGAATCCGAACAAGCCGAGCCAAGCGACCGAAATACCGAACGCGCCCCCCGAGGTCGGTCCTCCGACCACGAACCCGGAGGTCGTGCCGGCCGATCCGCGACCGGAGCAGACTCGGCCCGAAGAGCAGCCTATCACGCCAAACGAAATCCCGAACGCGCCTCCGCGCGAGATTCCGGTCGGCCGCGAGCCGACCGAAGGGGATCGAGAGCGTGCCACGCTCGGAGGCGTCACTTCTGCACGGCGAGGCACCCGATGAGCGATCCAATCGAGTCGCCGGATCGTGAGAGCGGCGAATCTCCGTCGAGAAACCCGACGGCTCGTCATGCGACCGCGCACGTCGTTCCGTGGTCGGTCCCAGGGAGGGCTGATGAAGCCTCGGCTATGGCCGACACCGATCGCGCAGCGAAGACTCACCACAATCTGGAGACGACCCTCCCGTCTGCGCGCAATCGCGTTGCGCACGCAGACCTCTCCGCTCACGTGCCCGTCGAGGGCCGGGCCGAGCCATCTTCGTTGCCGCGAGCTCCATGGACCTTGGTGATCGCGAGACGTTCGTATGCGCTCGCCCGCGCCGCGGGAAAGCTCGTCGCAGACCATCAGGCGTTGGCGTTGGGGATCGCGATGGGCACCGGCGTGCTCGTCGGAAGAGCGCTCGCGCCGACAGGACCGAAGAGGCTCACCGTGCAGATCGTGACGCTCTTCGCGCGGGTCGTCGGTCGCTCGCTCGCGAAGGCCGCGCGCGCAACGAGGTGATCGAAGGCCGAGGAGCGCGCGCGAACGTCTCGGGGAAGACCGTTGACCGCTCCTCGGAACCCCGCTCTCCTCTAAGAGTATGCTCGCTCTCATCATCTGGGGTAGCCGCAGCGTCGTGAAGACAGCCGCGCAAGGACAGTTCGATTGTCCTCAATGTCGGCAATTGACGCCCTATACGCACAAGAAGGTTCAGCGTTATTTCACGCTCTACTTCATTCCGCTCTTTCCGATTCACACGTCTGCCGAATACCTCGAATGCGGCCATTGTGTGGGTCGGTTCCAAATGAGCGTCCTGCAGCTCGCGCCGCCCGCGCCGCCGAACGAGGGGTATGGACCACCGCTTCAGCAAGCGTGGGATACTCCCAATCAAGGACAGCAGGGCTATCAGGGACAGCAGGGCTATCAGGGACAGCAGCCGAATCAAGGGCAACAGCCCTACCAAGGGCAACGCGCTCAAGAGCCTTATCAAGGGCAGCCCGGTCTAGGTGGCGGGGGTCCTCCCAATCAAGGTGGTCCGCCCACTCAGGGGGGCGGCTGGGGTCCTCCTAATCAAGGCGGTGGTTGGGGTCAGCAGTGAGCTTTTCAGGAGCGCGCGCGCTGTTGGCGCTCGCTTGCCACTCGGCGCTCGGCGGCGCGATCGCGGGGCTATTCATCGCTGTCGCGAAGCACCGCTCGGCGTCGCTCGGCGTCCTCGCGGAGCTCCTTCGGCCCGACGTGGGCGGAGCCGTCCTCATCGGCGGTCTGGTCGCGTCGATGGAAGCCGCCTCGCAGCGCGGCGACGATCCGGTCGTCGACGACGCGGACGACAGGCGGCTGGCGACGTCGACCGGGCTCGCGCTCTTCTTGATGATGGGCGTCGCTCCCGGTGTTCGCGTCGTCACCTCGTCGTCGCAGTCGCCCTGCCTCTCCTTTTCAGGGGCCCTTCTCTGCCTCGCCGGTGGCGCGCTGCGCGCACGCAGCATTCGCGTTTTAGGCGAGTCGTTCGTCACCGACCCGGGCAAGCGAAGTGCGGTTCTCGTGGCGACCGACGTCTATGCGAGGCTCCGTCATCCGTCGGAGCTCGGCCTCTACGCGGTCTGTCTCGGAATGAATCTCATGAGCTCGAGCCTCGTCGCCGGCTTCGGCGCTTTCGTCGTCGCCCTGCTCGCTCATCGTCGCGTGCGACGAGAAGACGCTCTCTTGCGCGAGATGTTCGGCGAAACGCACGAACGCTATTGCGCCACAGTCCCGGCCTTCGGTTGGGCACGCTCGACGTGATTCGCCGCCGCCGAAGCTAGACGGCCTCTACGCGTCGGGTGTCGTGGAGAGCCGCGACGACGGCCTCGATGAAAGCCCCGATGCTGAAGGGCTTCGCGAGCAGACGTTCGTCTTGAAGCTCTTCTTGGCGCTCGTGGTAGCCCTGAATGAACAGAGCAGAAACGGGACCAGCCTCGCGAAGCTTTCGCACCAGCTCGGGTCCGCCCATGCGCGGCATGACGACGCCGGTCACGTCGAGATCGATTGGCATCGCGTGTCGACGTGCGATCGATAGCGCTTCTTCTCCGTCGCAGGCCGAATTCACGCGAAAGTCCACACGCTCCAGCGAAGCGACCACGATGCGTCTCACGCGCGGCTCGTCTTCGGCCAAGAGATTGGTCGCCGCTTCGAGGGCCTTGCGGCTCGACGACGTTTCGAGAGCGGGCGCGACCGAGTCAGTGTGCTCGTGCGATCTCAGCCACAGTGAAAACGTGCTTCCGGCTCCCGGCGCGCTTCGAACGAGCAGCGCACCTCCCGCGAGCTCGACGATCCCAGCGGCAGTCGACAGACCGAGCCCCGTACCGCGGCCCCCAGTTTTTGTCGTGTAGAAGGGCTCGAAGATGCGCGAAAAAAGCTCCGGAGCGATCCCTTCGCCGGAGTCACTGACGTCGATCCGCACCCAAGGCCCCGGGGTGATTTGAGGAGCGTCCGAGAGAGGCTCCTCGAGAGACTGGAGGCTCGGTCGAATCTCGAGATGACCACCCCGGGGCATCGCGTCGCGCGCGTTGATGGCGAGGGTCAGCAACACTTGCCCGAGCTGCGTGGGATCGATTCGAACGAAACGAGGTGGGTCGCATGGGACGACCTCGAGCTCGATGTCCTCGGGGAGAATGGGTCGAAGGAGTCGACGCGTCTCGGCGAGCGCGGCGTCGACGTCGACGAGCTTGGGCGCGCCGGGCTGACGCCTTGCCACCGTGAGGAGGTGTCTCGTGAGCTCCGTCGCTCGGGTGCTCGCCGCGAGGATCGCGAGCGCCGAGTCTTTGACGTCGGGGGCCGACATCTTTCCAGCGGCGATGAGCCCAGCTTCCGCGACGATCACCGTGAGCAAGTTGTTGAAGTCGTGCGCGATGCCACCGGCGAGACGTCCGAGGGCCTCTTGCTTTCGTGCTTCGACGAGCTTGTGACCGAGCCGTGCGCTCTCCGAGATCTCTTCGGTGCGAAGTCGATTGGCCTCCGCGAGCTTTGCCGTGCGCTCTGTGACCTTCTCTTCGAGTGAGCGATGCTCTTCTTCGAGCAGAGCGCGGCTCTTTCTCGCTTGCGCGCGGCTCGACGACAAAAGAAGCCCGGTGAGCACGGTCGCGATGAGCAGACCATGGGTCGTCATCAAGGCGACGCTCGAAGGAATGTTCGCCATCGGCCCTCGCCCGATCACCGTCGCCCAGCTCGCGAGGACGTGGACGAGAAGCGTCTGAGCCGCCACGCCGCGCGCTCCGAGCCTCGTCCCTGCCCAGACGGCCGTCGGCAAGACTGCCCAAGCCACAGGGAACGACGTTCCCACCGGATGCGGCAGCGGTCTCCCGAACACGAGCTGACCGACGAGCGCCGTCCCGACGATGACGCCGGCCCACTCGACGAAACCGGCACGCTTCAGTCCAGCATCTTCGCGCATGCCCAACGTTCCGAGCGCCAGCATTCCGACGGCGTCGCCCAACCACCAAGTGAGAAAGAAGCCTGGCTGCAGCGAGGCCGGCAGCGCTCCGAATGTGGCCGTGGCGACGAGCCCGATGGTCGCGGCGATCGCCGCTGCAGACAGACAAGAGAGGGCGAACCGCAGCACGCGCGACGGCATCGCGAGCGCGTCGCGGCCCGAAGCGAAACGTTCCACGAACCATGAGGCGACGACCATCTCCAGGGTGGATCCGACCGCGATGGCGAGCGGCCCGGCGAACGCTCGGAGACCGCCCTCCGGCGCGGGGAAGAAGAAGATGTTCGTAAGAAACGAGCCGATGAGCACGCCAGGCCACGCGCGACGTCCCCACACCAAGAGAACACTGAGGGCGATGCCCGAAGGTGGCCACAATGCGGTGACGTTCCCCGGCTTCGATGCGACCAAGAGCCCGAGCCATCCGGTGACGAAGTACGCGAGAGCGAGACCCAGCGTGCAGAGCGCCGTCGACGGTGTGCTTCGCGTCTTCGGGGCGAGCTCCGAAAAATGGTCGCTTTCGGTCGCAGTCTTCGTCAATGGCAACAATGGCGCTTCACGGTATCACGATGCGGAGAAGCTCGGGCCGGCGCCGTGACCATCAATCCGTGATGATCGATGTCGTCGAAGCCTTTCTTCTGCGTGGGCTACGAGCTCGAGCCAAGGCAGACCGCGGCGCGAACGTGCGCGTCGACCAGATCGCCTTCTTCGCCGTCGTGGCAGGAACGCTGTTGCCCGTCGTCCTGCACCACCATGTCCACGGCGGCTTCGACCTCGGCCACTTCGCGCTCGCCTTTTCGAGCGATCTAGGCAGTAGAGCCGCCCGGGCTCGAGGTGATGACTTTCCAGTGGTTGTCGTCGTCGATGCCGAGCACCATGTCTTGCCAGCCGTCGCCGCCGGAGAAGCGAAGAACGATCTCCGGGATGCCGTAGCCGTTCATGTCGAAGACGGTGACCGGCCGAAAACACTGTCGGCTATTGGGCGTGGTCTTGGGGTCGTCTTCGGTGCAGCTCGTGCTCGTCGACAAGGCGCGCTCCGAGTCGAAGGCGCGCTCCGAGTCGAAGGCGCGATACCAAGAACGCCAATCGATCTGCGCTCGCATGGATTGCACGAGCCCACTCAACCCGAAATGCAGCGCTGACGATACGCGCCGCTTCGCGAAGTGCAGTGATCATCGTTGCGTGGTCGGACGCTAGCGATTTGATCTCCGCGTCGTTCATCATGACGGTGGTCGCCGTCACCATTCTTCAGCAAAGGCCTTGCGGCGCCTGGCCCGAGACGGCTCGAGCTCGACGCCCCGATCACGTTGAAACGGCATTCTTTCGCTGCGAACAATGATGGTGCGTTGACAGTGAGCCTGCGCCTCTCCTACGTTGCCGACGATGCAACCGCCGAATCAACCGCCTTGGCCGCCGGGAGGCCCGTCGCCGCAAGGCTACCCGCAGCAACCCGGTCAGCAAGGATCTGGCCAGCAGCAACAGGGGTATGGCCAGCAGGGCTACGATCAGCAAGGTCAACCGCAACAAGGCTATGGCCAGCAAGGGCAGCCTCAGCAGGGCCATGCTCAGCAGGGCCATGCTCAGCAGGGTTTCCAGCAGCAGGGTTTCCAGCAGCAGGCTGCTCCGGTGGCGCCCCCAAAGAAGAAAGGGTCGGGCGGGCTCGTTGCAGTGGTCTTGATTTTGTTGGTCGCCGCGTTCGGTGGAGGCGGATATTACGTCTGGCGCTACAACGACCGACTCGAGCGGACTGCCACGTTGGTCGGTCTATGCTCCAGTACGAGCGGGGACCTCGCCAAGGCCTCGCAGGATCCCGATACGTTCATGCTCCAACTGTCGAACGCGGTCAAGTCGTGCAGCTTGGCCTGCGAGTTCGGAGACGATTCTTCCTGCACACAATTCGACGAGCACCTCGACAAGATCTGCGGCGTGGATCCATCGATCTGCGAGGAGCTCTGCAAAGGTCTGACGGTCGAGCGGACGAAGCAGTCCGCCTGTGACCACAAGGACGGCGATTCGAGCTCCAAGAAGAAGAAGAAGAAGAAATCGGACTGAGCGGAGCGACGCTGGTCTCGATGTCCAGCCAATCTCGCTCGAGGACGCGCTGCGTCGCGCCGGCCTCGCGGACGCTCTTCACGTTGCGCGCTTCTGGCGACGCCTCAACAGGGTCGAATGAAGTCATCCCTCGTCACGGAAACGCTGGGGCGCGCTACCTCGATGCGGCGTTCTTCGGGTCTGCAGCGTCACCTGTACGGGGCATCGGCACGACGCTCCAACCGCTCGACGGGTTGACCCTCCGTAGATCTCGCGGGCGTGGGCGACGAGACCGGGACGGTCTGGAACGAGCTGGAGCGACGGGCCCGTGAGCCACCCAAGGCTGCCTTCGTTCGGAGGGTGGACCGGGCGAGGGCGAGACGGTGACCCGGTGACGATCGACCTTGTGAAGAGCGTGGCTTGATGGCGAAGTGTCGCTCAGGTCGATCGAGAATTGTTTCTATCCATGATCCGTCGACCGAGCTCTTGCACACTGCCGTGCTGCATCCTCATCGCGGTGGTCTGGCTAGCAGCATGTCGATCGGCAACCACGAGCGAGCGCTCCGAGCTCGCTGTGAGCCCCACCCCGGGTAGCGATCGTCGGCTCTCGGAGGTCCGGCTCCCTGACTTCTCGTATGCGGGTTATCACATGGGCGACCGGGCCATCCCCGATGTGCCCGCAGTCACCGATGCGAAGGCATACGGCGTCGTAGCGGACGGCGTGACCGACGACACGGCGGCGCTCCGCCGCGCGCTCGATGCGACGAAGGATGGCGCGCTCGTTCTTCCGGAGGGCCGCATCGTCATCCTCGACACGGTCCGCATCCCGCGGGGCCACGTCGTGGTGCGCGGAAGGGGTGCTGCCAAGACCTTTCTCGTGATGCCCAAGTCGCTCGAGGAGATTCATCCTCCCGGCGATCCATTGCATCACCGGAGCTTCGGATTCCTCGAGGCGCGCGGCACCGAGCCCGAGGTCGTGCTCGGTCGTGTGACCGCTCTCGCGGCGCGCGGCTCGAGACGGCTCGAGCTCGACTCCCCGATCATGGTGAAACCGGGCGAGCTCGTGCGCGTGCGCATGAGCAACGCAGAAGGGCTGCTGCGCACCCTGTTGGGACCGACGCTTGCTCCCGGCCCGCAGACGCACGTCGACATGGACCATTACGTCGATTGGGTCGCGCCCATCGAAAAGATCGTGGGCCGTGGCGTGGTGCTGTCGCGGCCTCTCCGCGTCGACGTCCGCCCCGAATGGAGTGCCGAGGTGCTGGCCTTTCACCCGACGCTCGAGGAGATAGGCATCGAGGGGATCACCTTCGAGTTCCCCGGTACGCCCAAAGCGGTCCGCATGGAGGAAGAGGGGTTCTTCGCGATTTATCTACGCGGCGTTTCCAATGCATGGGTTCGCGACGTCGAAATTGTCGACGCGGACAATGGAATCACTTTGGACGAGTGTCGCTTTGCTCGAGTGGAGAGGGTTCGGCTCCGGGTAGCACATCGCACGGTGCCGTCGGGGCATCACGCGCTGTGGGCGAAGGCCTCTCAGGATTGCCTCTTCACCGACTTTCGCATCGAAACGCAGTTCGAAGACGAGCTGACCGTGGAAGGATTCGCCAATGGCAACGTCTTCATGCGCGGCGTCGGTGAGGCATTGGGTCTCGACCATCACCGCAACGCGCCTTACGAAAACCTCTTCACCGATCTCGACGTCGGGAGCCCGGCGCGCCTCTTCAAGAGCGGCGGCGACGCCGAGCGCGGGCCCCACGCTGGCGTCCGCGAGACGCTGTGGAACGTCCGTCACCGGGGACATCCTCCTCCGCTGCCGGGAGCGCTCCACTACGACCGGCCGGTGGACTCGGGTTGGCCGGAGCTGAACCTCATCGGAGTGAAGGGATATGCCGCGACCTCGCCCGACAGCCCCGTGTGGATCGATGAAGCGCCCGACGCTCCGCCCAACCTGTACGAAGCGCAGCGCGCGGCTCGGCTCGGACGCCGATCGCCGTGAACCCAGCCGTGCGCGACGGAAGCACAGGCCGCATGGGTCATCGAAGTAAGGGCCTGCGTATAAACAAGTCGATCGATATTCCGTCGAGACGGAAGCGAGCCTTTCCTCGAGCAGGTCGATGTACTTGGTGCACTGCTCCTTTCCCCACTGCGCTGTCGTGTACTCCGCGATGTCGTCGAGGTCCCTTTCCGCGGCCTTCGTGTAATGGACGCGCGTCATCACAAGCCGTGGCGTCGCTTGACCCGAGCGAACGTTCCCGTGAATGCCCGACCACTCGCCATTCCGTGGTCGAGCGCAGCAATAACCGCGGCTTCCTTGCGTTGCTCGTCGGCGAGCCGCGTCAATGCCGCACGGACGACCTCGCTGGCCGAAGCGTACGCACCACTCTCGACCTGCTGACGAACGAACCCTTCGAGGTTTACACCCAGCGTGAAACTCGTCGTTCTCGACCTCGCGTCATTGTACTAGCTTTCTAACTTGGCCCACGAGGACGACGAGCCACGCGACGACGACGGGGCGTTCTCCGAGTCTGCAGCGTCACCTGTACGGGGCATCGGCACGACGCTCTCCTCTCGCTTCGAGGACCCAAGACAGAAACATTTCGATGCCCGCGAAGAGCGTCCGAGGATCGTCGGTGAAGCCCGGTCGCTCGAGCGTGGCGCCGCTCTCGTACACGTGTGCCTCGGGGAAGACCGCGCGAACATTTCGCGCGAGCTCGCGCCCGCCCTCCTCCTCGAGATCGGTTCGGGCCGCCTCGGGCACGGGCGATGCGCGCAGATCGACCTCGACCCGAGTCGTCGGGCCCGACGCAGACCAGACCGTGCGAATCGAAACCACGATCGTCCGCTGCTCGCCGTCGAGCAATTGGGTACCGAACGAGAGGCCGTGGAGCGAGGGCCCATTCGGAACCAGAAAAGCGCTCTGCTCCGCGGCTACGGCTTGCCACGCGGGTCCGCTCGAAGCGAGCGGCAGTGGATAGGGAAGATGCGCGATCGCGGCGGCGATGGTTTCGGCCTTGGCACGCAGAAACCGACCGACTTCGCTCATCATCTTGCCGTCGTCGTCGGCGAGCGAAAAGTGGAGCCCGAGGTGATGGTCGGAGAGGTGCAGCTCGTCGGCCCTCGCGAGCCCAGCGAAGACCGTCGCGAAGAACGCCTTCCGCGCGGCATCGTCGATCTTCGGAGCGTGCTCATTCGGCTCGCAACGAAGCACGTAGCCCTTGTGAAGCTCGGGCGGCAGGAGCGGCGAATCGCGGAATCCGTCGAGCAGCCCGCAGGCTCGGAAGGTCGTACCGATCTCCACGTCGGGGAAACCGAGCTCGGCGTCGATGCCGATGTGGCCTTCGCGTGGAGCGTCGACGACTCGAAGCGAGATCGGTCCGATGCGGCCGTCGACGAGCACGGGAGGCCGTCCTTCTTCGAGACCCATCTGCCGCGCGAGCATCTCTGCCGATTGTCGCAGACGCGCGCTACCGACGGGCGCGACGCTTCCCTCGCCCTGGATTCTGGAGCCGGCTGGCAGCACGTGGATCGGGATGGCGATCTCCGGATCGGAAGCCCACGGGATCTCGACGGTCACGACGAGCACGGCGTCGTTGTCGAAGAAGCGATTGCGAAACGTGGGAACGATGCCCCGATCGGCCGGAAAGTGAAAGGGCACGGCGTCACCGGCGCGGAGGAGAGCTGCGGGCAGACGGATCATCCTGCCGCCCGTTCGACGTCGGTCGCCCCGGCCCATCGTGATAGTGGAGACGTTGACGAATGACAACGTGATCGCATCGAAACGCGCGTCGAGCCCGCTCCGCAGCGCGATGAGTCCGCTGAGCGGCTCGTCTTGTGAGACGACCGAAGAGGCAAGTGTCACTTCGAGCACGATGCTCTCGTGAAACGTGGCGAGCGAGCGCGTCGTGAACGGGACACGCATGGCCTCTTGCGGCACCATGCCGAGCACTGGTTGGAGCGCACCTTTCGGATCGATGGCCCAATCGACGTCGAGTCGCGTGGTGAGCGTGTGCTGAATGCCGCAGTCGTTCCCGATGACGGCAGGTGGCAGCCACGGGGGCGCGTCGATTGCGAACGGGTATTGGTGCGTCCCGACAGAGAGCACGCCTTCCGGGATCGCGACCTGGAGAGGCGCGTGGAAGATGTTTCGTTTGATGACGCTCCGGTTCTTGCCGGAGCCGTAGCCCGCCCAAGCCGAGACGAGGTAGTCGAGCTCGACTTGGTGCGCGCGTGGGATCTCGCGCGGGACGCCAAGCTCGAGCGTGCCTGATACACGCTGGCCCGCGAACACGACGCCATGGGGAAGCAGCACTCGGAACGTACAATCGGGGAAGAGCACCTGCGCAGCGTACCCGCTCACGCAGCGCGCGAAAGGGGGTTGCAGGAGCGACGTTGCTCGCCAGATCGTTCGATGCCGAAGAACGAGACGAAGCCGACGGCCTGCATCCTCTGTGAATGCAATTGCGGCCTCGAGGTCGAGCTCGGTTGCGACGACGGGCCATCTCGTGAAGCTCCGGGGCGACAAGCGGCATCCGTCGTCACGCGGCTGCCCGCGAACCCATCGCGTCTCGAAAACCCACGAGCAGATTATTTCAACAGCCTGCTAGTCTTCGAGCACGCATGGATGACGAGCTCGACAACGTCGTCGCCCTCTTTCGAGCAGGGAAGATCGAAGAGGCCGAATCGGCGGCACGGGCATTCCTGAGTCGGTTTCCCGAGCACCCGATCGCCCTCCACTTTCAGGGGTTGTGCGCAGCGACGCGTGGCTCGGTCCCCGAAGCGGTGGCCCTCTTGGAGAGCGCGGTCAAAATCTTTCCCGAATACGTCGAAGCGTCGGGGAACCTCGCGCGCCTCTACGTGACGCTCGGCCGCGAGCGCGACGCGGAGCAGTGCTTTCGCCAGGTCATCGCCCAGAGAGCCGATCACGCGCCCGCGCACCACGGTCTCGGCGCGTTGCTCGCGCGTGCGAATCGGCACGACGAAGCGGTCGCCGAGCTCGAGGCCGCCGTCCGCCTCGATCCGACGAGCTTTCGGTTTCGAAAGGCGCTCGGCGACGCGCTGTGGTTGGCCGGGCGCGAAGCCGCTGCGGCGCCCCATCACGACAGCGCCATCTCGTATTGGCACGGACCGCCCGACGACGAGCTCTTCGAGCATCTGTTCCGCCGGTACGAAACGGCGAAAGACCGAGCCCGATCACGCTCGCTGCTCGACAAGTGGCTCGAGTGCGATCCCGACAATCCGCTGGCGAGTCACTTCCTCGCGGGCCTCACGGGAGTCGCGGTGCCCGAGCGTGCGAGCGACGCGCACGTCGAACGCCTCTTCGACCGCTTCGCGGCCACGTTCGACCAGCAGCTCGAATCGGCCGGGTACGCAGCTCCGGCCCTCGTCGAGGCGGCGGTGCGCCGCGTCGTCGCGACAGCGGTCGAACACACGCTCGACGGTGGATGCGGGACGGGCCTTTGCGGCGTCAGGCTGCGTCCGCTCTCGGGCCGTCTCGTCGGTGTCGACCTGTCGCCCGGAATGCTCGAGCGCGCCAGAGCCCGAGCCTGCTACGACGAGCTCGTCCTCTCCGAGCTGACGGGCTACCTCGCGCGCCACGAACGCGCATTCGATCTCGCGGTGTGCGCCGACACGCTCGTCTATTTCGGTGACTTGACCTCCGTACTGGCGGCCTTTCACGGAGCCATGCGTGACGGAGCGCATCTCTGTTTCACCGTGGAGAAATCGGTCGCGCGCCCCTCAAGGGGCTCCGGCTTCGAGCTACATCCACACGGTCGCTACAGCCACGCCCCCGAGTACTTGTCTGCCAAAGCTCGAGAGGCGGGTCTCGAAATACTGCATTGGGACGAAGCGCCGGTTCGACAGGAGGCTGGAGCGGCCGTCATGGGGTTGATCGTCACCGCGAGGCGGTCCGGCTCGAACGCGCTACCGGTCAATGGCGCCGCTCGGTAATGGCTCGTAGTAAAGCTGCGATTGGCTTTGCTTTTTGAGTCGCGGCGTCAGAAGCAGGCCAATTCGAAGCTCAGCCATTTGGCGAGACCGTTCGAGTCGCGGCGAAGATCATGGCTTTGAACCGACGAGGTCACGGCCGTAAATCGACGACGACCGCACCCCCGAGCCATCTCGAGAGTGCGGCCATTCGTCTCTGACTTCAGAACGGAAGATCGGCTTCGAGCACCTGGGCACGCGACGGCCGCTGCAGGCCCATGCTCGCGTCGCCGAGACTCTTCTCGTCGCGTGGCGCCGACGCCGCGCGCGCCTTGGCCGTGATGCAGACCTCGCGCGCGTGGACCTCGGTCTTGTAGCGCTTCACGCCGTCTTTCTCGTAGCTCGAGGTTCGAAGCCCTCCCTCGACGAGGAGCCCGTCGCCCTTCGCGAGGATCTTCGCGAGCGCCTCGGCCCGATTGCCCCACACGACCACGTCGTGCCATTCGACCCGATCTTGCACCTGCTTCGCCTTGTCGACGTAGCTCTCGTTGGTCGCCAGTCGCAGGTTCAACACCGAGAGCCCACCTTGTGTCGTCCGAAGCTCTGGATCGGCGCCGAGACGACCCAGGAGAATCACCCGATTGATTCCGTCACTCATGTTCATACCCTCTCACTTCATTCATTCTTGGATGTTTTAGAATCACAGATGCGATGTGCCGTCAGGCCTCTGCCTCGGGCTGACGACGCGACGCGACCAGGAACTCGGGCCCAGCCGCCAATGCGGCGTCGAGCAGCGCTCCTGCGAGCGACTCCTTCTGCAGAAGCGATTCGCGGGCGCGCTCGCGACCCTGACCGAGATGCTCGCCGCCGAAGGAGAGATGCGAGCCGTTCTTCTCGATGATGCCGAGGCTCATCGCGTAGTCGACGAGGTCGACCGTGGAGTCGATCCCGTGGCCCCAACGGATCTCGAACTCGGCCTCCTTGAACGGCGGCGCCATCTTGTTCTTCAGAACTTTCACGCGGGTCCGCGATCCGATGGGCTCGTCGGCCGTCTTCACTTGACCCGTCCGACGCACGTCGAGCCGCATGCTCGCGTAGAATTTCAATGCGTTGCCTCCCGTCGTCGTCTCCGGGTTTCCGAAGACGATGCCGATCTTCTGGCGCAGCTGGTTGATGAAGATGATCGTCGTGCCGGTTCGGTGGGCGACGCCGGTGAGCTTGCGGAGCGCCTGGCTCATGAGCCGCGCCTGCAAACCCATGTGCGCGTCGCCCATCTCGCCATCGATCTCGGCCTTCGGCACGAGGGCCGCCACCGAGTCGACCACGACCAGATCGACCGCCCCCGACTTCGTGAGCATCTCGACGATGTCGAGCGCCTGCTCGCCGCAATCAGGCTGCGACACGAGAAGCTTCTCGGTGTCGACGCCGATCGAGCGCGCATACGCAGCATCGAATGCGTGCTCGGCGTCGATGTACGCCGCCACGCCGCCGAGGCGCTGCGCCTCACGCATCGCGTGGAGAGTGAGCGTCGTCTTTCCGCTCGACTCGGGCCCGAAGATTTCGACGATGCGTCCTCGCGGATAGCCGCCGATGCCGAGCGCTTGATCGAGCGCGAGCGAGCCCGAAGGAATGACGCCAGCTCCCTGCGCGGCTTCGTCGTCGCCCAAGCTCATGATGCTCCCTTTGCCGAATTGCTTCTCGATCGATGCGATGACAGCGCGAACCGTGCGCAGTTTCTCTGCGATGCTCATGACCATTCTCCTGTGGGTGCGAGCCAATCCGGCTCGCTCGGGGAGAGGCCCTTCGCGAAGGACGTGCCACGCGCCATCGCTCGAAATGAGCCGCAAATCAGGGCGATTGTCGCGCTCCCTGCCTGGCGGACACCGATTCGGGCCTGGCGCCCGCCACCCCCCGCTCCGCTGCTCGTCGCGTTCGACGCTCCTTCGATATCGGTCGCATGACGTTCCGATGGCGAGGCTCGCTGTCGCGAGTCATCATCGGCGCGTGGACGATCTCGAAACCCTGGCGACCCTCTTCGCCCGAAAGCGCATCACGGTTCTCACAGGTGCCGGCTGCAGCACCGAATCAGGCATCCCCGACTACCGCGGACCGGGCACGATGGCGCGCGCAAAGAAGCCGATTCAGTGGCGCGAGTATGCCGAGAAGCCCGAGGCTCGCAATCGCTATTGGGCACGCGCGATGGTCGGGTGGGACCGCTTCTCGGGGGCCGCGCCGAACGACGCCCATCGCGCGCTCGCGCGTCTCGAGCACGCCGGAATCGTTACTGGGTTGATCACGCAGAACGTCGACCGACTGCATCAGGCGGCCGGCAGCGCGCTCGTCATCGAGCTACACGGAGCGCTCGCAGAGACGCGCTGCACCACGTGCGGGAGCCGAGAGCCGCGCAGCGCGGTGCAGACTCGTCTACGAGAAGCCAATCCAGGGTTCACGGGTCGCGACGCCGAGCTTCTGCCCGACGGCGACACGCTCCTCGCCGACGGGCTCGTCGACTTCCAGTCCCCGGCGTGCCTCGAGTGCGGCGGCGTCATTCGCCCCGACGTCGTCTTTTTCGGAGAGAACGTCGCGCGTCCGATCGTCGATCGCGCTTTCGCCTTGCTCGAGGCCTCCGATGCGCTGCTCGTGGTCGGAAGCTCGCTCACGGTGTTCTCGGGATTTCGCTTCGTGCGCCGCGCCCGAGAGCGAGCCATGCCGATTGGAATCATCAACCTCGGCCCGTGCCGTGGAGAAGAGATGGCGGCCATCCGTGTCGACGCACGAGCTGGCGTCGCTCTACCTGCGCTCGCGACGCTGCTCACGGCGATGGGGTCGCCCGCGCTCGACGTTCAGCCTTCTTGAACGCGGCGACCTCGAGCTCGACGTGCTGAACCCCACGAGCCCACCGTTCCCACCCGAGCGCCCTCCTCGAGGCGCGCCGCGATTCGGCGGACCCGAGTGCGTCGTTCGAACGTTCAGCCTGCGACGACCCCGAACACCCGACCGATCGCGGCCGTGACCGCCATCGCGAGTGTTCCACCGCCCGTGACCCGCATGGCCCCGACGACCGCAGACGCACCACCGAGTCGCCCGCCAATTGCGCCGAGAGCGCTGAGGCTCAAGAGAGAGATGACCGCGATCGTCGGAATCGCATGGGCCGTCGGCGCGACGAGCAGCGCGACGATCGGAACGAGCGCGAACGAGGCGAAGCTGACCGCTGATATCCAGGCCGCTTGAAACGGACGCGCGAGCGAGCTCTGATCGATGCCGAGCTCGTCGCGCATGTGCGTGGCGAGCCCGTCGTGTGCCGTCAGCTGCTGCGCGACACGGAGCGCGAGGTCTTTGTCGAGGCCGCGCTTCTCGTAAATCTCTCTCAGCTCTTCGAGCTCTGCACGAGGCTCGTCGCGCAGTTCCTTCTTCTCTCGCTCCACGTCGGCTCGCTCGGCATCTTTCTGCGAGCTCACCGAGACAAACTCGCCCACCGCCATCGACATCGCGCCCGCGACGAGCCCGGCGACACCCGCGACGAGAATGGCGCCCTTCGACGCCGAGGCCGCCGCCACGCCGATCATCAGGCTCGCCGTCGATACGATCGCGTCGTCGGACCCGAGCACCGCCGCGCGCAACCAGCCTGCCCGCCCGCTCTTGTGGGTTTCGCGGTGGCGTCGATGCCGACTCACGAGTGGTCTCGTTGCATCGTGGCCCCAAACGCGCTCGGGTTTTCAGCGGCGCGCAGTCCGGCGAGACCTCGTGGCGGCGCCAATTGCGTCATGATTTTCTGCCAGGTCATTCGTCGAACCGACTTCTTGGGGAGAACGCGCTTCATGGGGATGGGCCTTGACGACGACGCGAAGCGGATCCCCTCGTCGAGTCGGTCCAAGTCGAGATATTCCTCGCCAGGGGCGAGCGTCGACTCGCTCTGGGTCCGCGCCACTTCGGCGATTTCTTCGTTTGAGAGAAACGCGAGGATCGTGTCGCGACCAATGTAGTCGTATCGATGTTCGAGGTTCCGGGCATGCATGGCGGCTCCAATCGCTCGAAGATCAGCGTATCGAGAGAACGTGCTCCCGCACGGAAAGCGCACGCTTCGGGTAGCAGGAACCATGCCGTCGCTACGGATCCACGCTAGCTCCAAGGCAGGGTCTCTTTTCGACTGACGAACCCGCGGAGGCGGGGGCGTCGACGATCCGTCGATCTCAAGCCGACTCGTGGCCCCCCGCCACAGTGGGGCACCGTGGAAAAGCAACGGAGCCCGATGGGGACGAATTCTCGCCATCAGACACAGCTGGGCGGTCTGAATTGCCTTCTTTCCCAACATGGCACCGGTCGTGCAGTGCCTGTTTGCATGAAGACGCGAAACCACCGAGAAGGTAGCCGCTCGAGGAAGGCCGAGGCTCCTCCGCCCGCGGTCTCGCCCGGCGACTTCACTCGGGTCCTGCGCTCCTTCGACCTTCCGAACGATGAGCTCGTCGCGCGCTTCAAGCGCGCCGCTCCGATGCTCGCTTGGGGCGGCTTCGACCTGGTCGCCCAAGTTTCCTGAGCTGAAGCCCCCGACCGGCGCACCCGCGCTGAAACCGAGTCCGGGTCACTCGCTCGCAAATGACGAACTTCTGCGCGATGGCGTCGCCGTGCTCGTGCGTCCGCAACTCTCGCGCCTCTCAGACGATATCGAAGAACCCTATGAACCATCCAATTGAGCGCCAAGGCAACCGATCGATGACCACCTCACGCGGCGCGCCGGCCTCAAGGGGCTCGCGACGCCCTGCTCCCCTGAGGCCCGCCGTGAGGCCCGCCCTGAGGCCCGCCCTGAGGCCCGCGCTGAGGGTGGGGCTCCTCGCTCTCGCGGCGGTCTTCGGATGCAAGAGCGCCGACGGCTATTCCCACATGGGAATTGACATCAGCGTCGACGGTCTGACCGCCGAGCAGAAAAAGCTCTTGTCAGCCATTCAGATAAGCTCGCAGCCCGAAGGCAACACCGATCCCAACAAGATTTACCGCGTCGGCGTCAAGTCGAGCGAGCTCGACGCACACGGCGCGGCGCACACCGACTACATCCCCAATCCGCAGAGCGGCACCTACGTCGTTTCGGTCGCTCTCCTCGATAAAAAGTCGGAGCAGCTCGCCATCAAATCGCAAAAGACAGTCGTCGTGGCCGGAAAGGCCGCCGACCTCAATTTCGACTTCGTCTCCGAAATTTCGAAACAAGGTGCCTGTCGAACCGAAGGCGACCTCACGCTCCTCACCGAGAGCCCTCTCGGCGGAAACTCTCTTTCGATTCTTTGGGACGTGGATCACTATCAGCTCGTCTACAACGACCTGTCGCTCGGCAACGGTGATCTCATGACGGTCAAGCTCGATGAGCTCGGTCACCCGCTCGCGCCCGCGATCAACATCCAAACCTCCCCAAGGGTCTCGGCTCTACCGTCGATCGCCAAGACCGACGCCGGGTACGTCGTCGCGTGGCAAGAGGGCAACAAGCTCGACCCGAACCCGGTTTCGATTCAGCTTCGTCTTCTCGACCAAGATGGCAATCCGAGCGGCAACGCTCGTCAGATCATGACCAATGCGACCGAGGCGCGGCCCGTGGTCAAAGCAGTCGACGGCAAGATCGCCATGGTGTGGATCGATGACCGCGGCACCCTCGCCGCACCCGCCCGCGTGGCAATGTTGGCATACCTCTCGGCCGACGACTTCGCGTTCGAACCGGGAAGTCCACTCACGCTCTCACCTCCCGACACGTCGCTCGGGAACGACGACGCATTCCCGGCGATCGCCGTGACCTCGGGCGGGCTGGCCGTGAGCTGGATCGGTGACGACAAGGCTGTGTTCTCGGCGAACATCAGCCCGACGCTCGAGATGCTCCACCCGACCATGATCTACACCTCCGACTACGTCGCTCAGCAGCTGGCAGTAGTCTCCACAGGCGACACTCTGTTCACCGCTTGGGAAGACCTCTCGGGCGACCTCTCGCTCGGCCGCGAACGAATTCGTGGAGCCTTCGTCTCGCCAGGCGGCACCGTCGGTGCCGGGGGGATCGTCCAGGAGATCGACTCGGGCTCGGCCAACTGGCCTCGCATGGCTTGGAACGAGAAAGACAGCGTCGCCGTCGTCTATTACCAATACCGCGAGTTCGGGAGTCAGATCTACTTGACGCGCTATTCGCTCGACGGGCAGCGATTGGAGAATACCGATTATCCATTCACGACCGTGGCTGGACACGCGAAGTATCCTGAAATCTCTTTCCGAGGAATGGACTTCGACGGTCACGACCACTTCGGGCTCGGCTGGTCAGACGATCACACGGGCGTGGAGCGCGTGTATTTCCAGCCCATCAGTTGCGATTGATCGACGAGCCGGGGGGTTCGTAGCCGAAGGAGACCATGCCGTGCCCATTGGGAACTCACTCGCCGGAGAACGAATGGAGCGCCCTCGCGCGAGATTGCGGTCGAGCGAGGCACTCGAAGCCTTGATCCAGTCGGAGACCCAGCCCTCGAACGACTCGTTGCGTCCTGCTCGACTCCCGGTCGGGGTCACCGGGGCGAAAGTCCTCGTGATGGCCCACAGCCGCGCGCTCCTCGAGCGAGTGGAGAGCGTCGCGAAGAGTCAGCTACTCGAAATCGTGCGCGTCACCCGGAACACGGCGCTCGCCGCCGCTCACGAGACGGAGCCCGACGCAGCCATCATCGAGCTGCCCGGGGCCACCGGAACGCTCGACCGTTCGTTTCTCGAGCTGTGTCGACGCCTTCGCGCCGACTCGGGAAAGAGGCCGCTGCCGATTGGCTTCGTTTGTAGCGACGACACCGTCGCGCGCCGGAGCTCCGCTGCGAGCGCCGGCGGGTCCTTGTTTCTCGCCGAACCGATCGACTCCGATTCTCTCGGGTTGGCAATTCAGCAGTTGCTTGCCGCGCGGAACGACTCACACCCTCGTGTGCTGCTCGTCATCGGCGGCGCCGACGCCGAGAGCTCGCGCGGCATCGCGTCGGTGTTGATGGAAGGCGAGAAGATCGTGAGCCTGCTCCGTGACCCGACGCGGATCCTCGAGGCGCTCACCCGCGCGCGCTCCGATCTCTTGCTGCTTGACCTCCCGACCTCGGGACCGCTCGGGCTCGACCTCTGTCGCGTGGTGAGGAGCCACCTCGAATGGCAAGACATCCCGGTGGTGATGGTGGTCGGCGACGAGCCAGAAAGTCGGGTCGCTGGTCTTCGCGCTGGTGCCGACGACGTCTTCGTCGCGCCGATCGACCCGGCAGAGCTCGCCGCGCGGCTCGACGGCCGCATCGAGCGAATGCAGATGCTGCGAGAACGCTTCGACAAAGACACCCTGACGGGGCTCTCCCTTCGACGCCCCTTTCTCCAACAGCTCACGCGGTCGCTCGCCGAGTCGGTTCGCCATGCTCGCCCACTGTCGATCGCCCTGCTCGACGTCGATCTGTTCAAGGCAGTGAACGACGAGCACGGGCATCTCGTCGCAGACGGCGTCCTCGCGGCGCTCGGCCGACTTCTCTCTACCCGCTTTCGCGCGCAGGACTTCAGCGGCCGCTGGGGCGGCGAGGAGTTCGTCGTCACGTTTCCCGGCGAGACGCCCGAGGTGATTCTCCCCTTGCTGCGCAAGGTCCTCGCCGAGCTCGGTGAGACGGTGTTCCGTGGTGCCAACGGTGTCGGATTCTCAGTTACGTTCAGCGCCGGGATCGCAAGTCACATGCGCGACGGGCGATCGGTCCAGGCGTTGCTCGATGCGGCCGATCGCCGGCTTTATTACGCGAAGCGGGGCGGCCGCGCGCAGGTCGTCGCTGTCGATCCTTCGTGAAAGGCCGATGACGAACGGCCCGCTCTTCGTGCTCGGCCGACCGTGGTGTCGGTCAGCTTCGGATCTGCTTCACGGCAGCGGTCACGTCTTTACCTCCGACGACCGCGCCCTGGCCCTTCAGGTGCTTCATCGCGATTCCGGTCGCTTGTCCGTCGTTTCCAGCGGATTTGATCGCGACGGCGACAGGCTCGAGCGCTACGACGATTTGCTCCTGCGTGAGCGAGGTCGGTAACAGTGACGAGAGGACCTCGATCTCTCGCACGAGAATGCGCTTTTGCTCCGCGTCGACGGTAGCCAAGAGTGTCTCCTCGTCCGACGAGACGAGCTTTCGAACCACCGCGAGCGCCTCTTGGTCGGTGCAGGCCTTGGCGTTTCGCGCCTCGGTGGTCTGAATCTCGCCGAGCGCGACACGGAGAATCTCCTTGTCGACGTTCTTGTCTTTCATTGCCTGCGTGATGCGCTTTTTGATCTCGTCGACGATCATGAGAAACGAAGCTCCTCTCAAGTGGGTGGCGAATCGAATCGCTCGGCGTCACTCGACGCCTGGAGCGTGCCGCGGATCGGCTGCCCTGGCGAGCGCTATCGTGGCGCGCCCGACGACCGCCAGCGAGCCTTCGAGCATGATAGCTTCGAGCCGATGAGTGGCGCATTCGACGTCGAAGCGATGAACGACAAGCTCGCGCGCGAGCATCCCATCGACGACTACTACGATCGTTCGATCTTGCCGATACGACTGATCGAGCAGCGTCGGCTGGCGATCATTCGCGACATGGCCGGCGATTGCACGGGCCTCGACGTCGCCGAGGTAGGCTCCGGCGGAGGACACGTGCTTCGCATGTTTCCGAAAGCGCGGCTCACCGCCTTCGACGTCTCGGACGTCTTTCTCGACAATGCTCGAAAGAACCTCACCGGCTACGACGTTCGCTTCGTCAAAGGTGAAATCGACAAGCTGGCTCTCGGAGACCTGCGCTTCGATCGCATCATCTGTACCGAGGTCCTAGAGCACACGGTCGACCCGAAATCGATTTTGGCCGCGCTCACACGTCTACTCCGCCCCGACGGCGTCGCCGTGATCACCGTCCCCAACGATCCACTCATCCTCGGATTGAAGTCGGTCGTCCGTCGCACGCCCGTCGGCTGGGCTCTCCGAGGGCGCATCGAATGGGGCGGCGACGCCCACCACCTCCACCGCTGGACTCCGACCGAGTTCCGCACCCTACTCTCGCGCTACTTCCGCGTCACCGAGGGCCGCGCCGCGCCCTTCGACGCTCTACCCATTCGCGCGTGCTTCCGCTGCGTGGCGCGGTAACCGCCCTCATTGCTCGGTGCCTACGTCGGCTCCCCCGTCGAGCCAGCCGATGGCCTCTCCCCCGATGGGCTCACAGCTTCCGCCGACAGAATACAGCACTTCGCTCAGCAAATATCGTTCGCCAGCTCGGGCGAAGCGGTAGAGACCGCAAGGGCCTGGTGAGATCGAATCGAAGGCGGCGAATCGCTTTGCGGTGGGTGGGCTCGCAAATGTCTTTCTTGCGGGATCGAATAGCTTGCAGGAATAGTGCTGACAGTCGGCCTCCGAATGACACGTAAGAATGTACCCGTTCACCGGGTCTCCGAGTTGATGGCCATACGTGATCATATGCGAATGGGGGTCGACGTGAGGATCGCGGCATGATCGATTCGCGATGTGTC
>JAYUUB010000259.1:0-2942 GCA_043755175.1 Polyangiaceae bacterium
GTCTGAGGAAGTCATGAAGGTCCGTCCGAGCGTCAAAAAGATCTGTGACAAGTGCAAAGTGGTTCGCCGCAAGGGCGTCGTCCGCATCATTTGCAACAAGAACCCCCGCCATAAGCAACGGCAGGGGAACTGATTCTGTAACTGATCAGCATACAGTCTGAATCTGTAACTGAATTGTAATTAGGGTTTAGGAGCGCACTCACCATGGCACGTATCGCCGGCGTCGATCTTCCCCGTCGCAAGCACCTCGCTTACGCCTTGCCGTATCTCTTCGGCATCGGGCCCAAGCTCGCGCGCGACATCTGCGCGAAGACCAACATCCCCGCCAACAAGCGCGTCGACGAGCTCAGCGACGCTGAGGTGAAGTCGATCCGTGACCTTCTCGACGGCGAGTACAAGGTCGAGGGCGATCTCCGTCGCGAGATTCAGATGAACATCAAGCGACTGATGGACCTCGGTTGCTACCGCGGTCTCCGTCATCGGCGCGGCCTCCCCGTTCACGGGCAGCGCACGCACACCAACGCTCGCACGCGCAAGGGCCCCCGCAAGGGCATGGTTCAGCGTCGCGCGCCCGCACCCGTCAAGAAGTGACGGCGTACTCTTCTCGCGGCAAGGTGAAGCCGCTCCCCGCAGATCGAAGCTAGGTAACTCATGGCCACCCCGAAGACAGCAGCGAAGACGAAGACCAAGAAGAAGGTCAAGAAGAACATCTCGGCTGGGATTGCTCACATCCAGTCGACGTTCAACAACACCGTCGTCACGATCACCGACATCAACGGCAACGCCGTGTCGTGGTCGAGCGCCGGTGCGCGCGGATTCAAAGGCTCGCGCAAGTCGACGCCCTTTGCTGCGCAGCTCGCCGCCGAAGAAGCAGCTCGCCGTGCCCAAGAGCACGGGATGCGCTCGGTCGCCGTCTTCGTGAAGGGTCCAGGCGCGGGTCGCGAGAGCGCCCTCCGCGCCCTCCAGACTGCTGGCTTCAAGGTCACGCTCATCCGTGACGTGACGCCCATTCCTCACAACGGTTGTCGCCCCCCCAAGCGCCGCCGCGTGTAGGACCGCGCATCGGCGACGATACAGCGACGTCCGCGTCGTTGTCGTCGTCGCCTTACGGGAGTACGGCTCCTCCTCCGCTTGGCGATCGCCACCCACCGCCGACACGTCGGTCCGAAGGTGAGCGCAGATCGCGAATCGGGAGCCGAAAAGGTTTCTCCACTGGGTCTGACCCAGATCAGTTGAAAGTTGCTCGAGAGGTCATAGGTCATGGCTCGTTACGTAGGTCCCGTCTGCAAGCTCTGTCGCCGTGAGGGGATGAAGCTCTATCTCAAGGGCGAGCGCTGCTACTCCGAGAAGTGCGCGCACACCCGACGCCCCTACCCGCCGGGCCAGCACGGTCAGGGCCGCATCAAGCTCTCCGAGTACGCCGTGCGTCTGCGCGAGAAGCAAAAGGTGCGTCGCATCTATGCCGTCCTCGAGCGTCAGTTCCACGGCTATTACCAAGAAGCGACCCGTCGTAAGGGCCGCACCGGCGAGGAAATGCTCGCTCTGCTCGAGCGTCGCCTCGACAACACGCTCTACCGTTCGGGCTTCGCAGCCTCGCGGTCGGAAGCGCGTCAGATCGTTCGCCACGGCCACGTCCAGATCAACGGCAAGCGCGTCGACATCCCGAGCTACCAGGTTCGCGTCGGCGAGCAGCTCTCGCTCGTCGCCAAGGCTCAGAAGTTCAAGATCGTCGGCGCGGCCATCGCGGGAGCCGATAAGCGGAACCCCTCGAGCTGGCTCGAGGTCGATCGCGCGAACTTCACGATTCAGGTCAAGGGTGCGCCTCCCCGCGAGGACCTCAACGAGCCTGAAATTCGTGAGCAGCTCGTCGTCGAGTACTACTCACGCTGAGTCACTGCTTTCGCACTGCAACTACAACTGCAGCTGCATCACTGTCACGACACTCACCGTTTCACACACGCGAACCTTGGCCGCTCGAAGCTCCGAAGAGGAGTCGAGCGGCCGAGCGTTCGGCGGCGACGAGGTTCCGAGTGCGGGCCCGGCGCGAGACCGACGCGTGAGACCCCGAACATCGAGGAGCAGCAATGACCACGCAAGCAAGCATGATCTCCCGCAATTGGCGTGACCTGATTCGTCCCAAGGGCATCACCCTCGATACGGAGGGGTCGAACGACTTCTACGGCAAGTTCGTCTGCGAGCCGCTCGAGCGCGGATTCGGCATCACGATCGGCAACTCGCTTCGTCGCGTTTTGCTTTCATCGCTCCAGGGCGCAGCCATCACGGCCGTCCGCATGGAAGGCGCGCTCCACGAGTTCACCACCGTCTCCGACGTGGTCGAAGACGTCAGCGACATCATCCTCAACCTCAAAGAGGTCGTCTTCAAGGCCGCTCAGGCGAAGACGTACACCGTCCGCGTCGACAAAGAAGGCCCCGGTCCGGTGTTCGCCAAGGACATCCAGGTCACCGAAGGGCTCGAGATTCTGAACCCCGACCACCTCATCGCGATCCTCGACAAGAAGGGTCCTCTGGCGATGGAGCTCACGGTCAACGTCGGCCGCGGCTATGTCCCCGCAGACCGCAACAAGACGCCGACGATGTCGATCGGCACCATCCCGATCGATGCGCTCTTCTCCCCGATCCGGAAGGTGAACTACACCATCCAGAACGCCCGCGTCGGCCAGGTCACCGACTACGACAAGCTCACGCTCGAAGTGTGGACGAACGGCGCCGTGAAGCCGCAGGATGCGGTCGCCTACGCCGCGAAGATTCTGAAAGAGCAGCTCTCAATCTTCATCAATTTCGAGGAGACCGAGGAGACCGCCTACGTCCAGGGAACTTCCGAAGAAGAGCCTCTTAACGAGAACCTCTTTCGCTCGGTCGACGAGCTGGAGCTCTCGGTTCGCTCTGCCAACTGCTTGCAGAATGCAAACATCACTCTGATT
>JAYUUB010000260.1:0-24217 GCA_043755175.1 Polyangiaceae bacterium
CGACGGTCGCGAAGACGTATCGAGAGCTCGATCGCCCGACGTTCAATCGCATGGCCGCCCGTCTGAACGCTCCGCTCTATTGGGCTTCCGACAAGAACAAGAACGACGTCCCCGATCCCGGCGAGATCGCCACGCTTCTCTTCTTTCCGACGACGATGAAGTGGACCGAAGACGGCGCGTTCACCAGAGCCTTCGACGTCTACTACGACCGACTCGTCGCCGCCTCGAAGGCGCCGGCTCCGACCGATGCGCGTGAAGCCCTCGCCGTGCGAGAGGTCGACGGCGCCGCGAGCGTCCTCGTGTGGACCGATCTGCGCGACGCCACGCAAGAGACGCGCGACGTGGTCGCACGCGTGCTCACCGCTGCGCGCGGCGTAGACGATTTGTATGCGACCCAGAACGGAATCAACTCTTTCGTCTCACGCGTCGGAACCAACGATCTCGTCGGCCAAAGCCTCTTCCGCCGCAACTGGGGTCCGAGCTGCAAAGTGCCTCCGCTCGATCAGAACAAAGACTGCTCGGCGATCCCCGGCGCACCCAAGGTCCCCGTCGACGCGTACCCCGCGAGCCTCCAAGTCGGCGACGACTGGTGCAAGAAGCTCGAAGCCGAGAAAGACGCGAAGACGCTTCTGTCGCCGTTCACGGTGGTTCGCGAGCGCGACAAGAAGCTCGTCCCCGTGCCTTACACGCAGGCCTACGCCGAAGGCATGAAGCGCGTCGCGAACGATCTGCGCGCCGCCGCGGCGGCCGTGAAAGATCCGAACGAAGCCGCGTTCAAGGCCTACCTCGAAGCCGACGCGAAGAGCTTCGAGACGAACGACTGGCAGCCCGCCGACGAGGCCTGGGCGAAGATGAACTCGCGGAACTCGAAGTACTATCTTCGCGTCGCCCCCGACGAGACCTATTGGGAGCCGTGCAGCCAAAAGGCTGGATTTCAGGTCTCGTTCGCGTTCATCAACACCGACTCGATCGCGCTCCAAGACAAGCTCACCCCCGTGGAGCAAGAGATGGAAGACACGCTCGCGAAGCTCATCGGGCATCCCTACGTCGCGCGCAAAGTCACCTTCCACCTGCCCGACTTCATCGACATCATCGCCAACGCCGGCGACTCGCGCGACGCCATCGGCGCGACAATCGGAGAGAGCCTTCCGAACTGGGGTCCGGTCGCGAACGAAGGCCGCGGCCGCACCGTCGCGATGAACAACCTCTACGCCGATCCCGACAGCCTCTCGGTGCGTAGAAAGAAGGCCGAGTCGCTCTTCGACGACGCCGCAATGAAGCTCTACCCCGAAGACTCCTCGTCGGGGCTCCTCGAGACCGTCCTCCACGAAGCCACGCACAACCTCGGCCCCGCCCACGAATACAAATACCTCGGCAAGAAAGACGACGAAGCATTCGGCGGCGATCTCGCCAGCATGATGGAAGAGCTCAAGGCCCAGAGTGGCGCCCTCTACTTCCTCGACGTGCTCGGAAAGAAGTCGCTCTTCACGCCCGACCAAGTGAAGCGCTCGTACACCGACTCGATGGTCTGGGCGATGAATCACATCTCGCGCGGCATGTACACGTCGACCCATCAGCGAAAGGCCTACAGCCAGCTCGCGTGCATCCAAGTTGGCTTTCTCATCGAAGAAAAAGCCCTCATCTGGGACCCGCGCGCCAAGTCGGCGAGCGGAGAGACCGGCGCGTTCCACATCGACTACGAGCACTTCCCGAAGGCCGTCGAGAGGCTCATGAAGACCGTCGGCGGCATCAAGGCTCGCGGCGACCGCGCCCTCGCCCTCGACCTCGCGAAGAAGTACGTCGACGGAAAGAGCGTGCCGCAGGCGATCATCGCCGAGCGATTGCTCAAGTTCCCGCAGCCGAACTTCGTTTACGCAGTGAACACCGACGTCCCGAAGAAAGCTGCCGAGTGAGGCTTCTGGCGGGGCTCTCGGAGAACATGTATCTTCGTTAGCGTTGACGAATCATTTGACCGCTGCCCCACTTCTCACCGCTCTCCTCTCGGGCGCGGCCGGGTGCACGCTCATCAATCTCGATAACCTCTCGACGAGCGGATCGGGCGGCGCCAGCTCGTCGACCCACACGGCATCGACCCAGATGACGTCGACCGGCATCACCAGCGGCACCGGGCAGACCGGATCGACCTCCACCGGCTCCGGATGTGCGTCGTTTTGCGGCGCATCGACCGCGAAGTTCTGTGACGACTTCGACGGCGCGAACCCACTCGCCAACTGGACGCTCGACAAGTCGAACGTCCCGCCGCCCAAAGTCGACGTGGGCGCCGTCACCACCCCGGTAAAGTCCTGCCCGACGGCCATGAAGGTCGGGCTGCTCCAAGACCTGCCTTCACCCGAGTTCTTGCGGTACGAGCACGACCTCCCAGGCTCGGCGTCGGAGTTCGAATTGAACGTCGACGTATACGAGACGATCGCCAGCGGAGACACCGCCAGCACGATGAGCGTTGCGTACAATCGCAATGGAAACAACTGCGTGTTCATTCTCCAAGGCTTCGCCGGCTTCGCGACTGTCCTCACGCAAAAGCTGACGCCGACCCAGGTCCTCGACCTCGACAGCTCGGGTTTCAGCATCTCGAGCCCGGCCAATCGATGGGTTCACCAACGATTGCACATCACGCCAAACGGGGGATCGGTGCACGTCCAATTCGAGACCGATGGGCAAGCGACCTCGGCGACGGTCGTCGACTCCGATTGCGGGGCCGGCCCCGAGCCCGGCACGCTGCGGGTGTTTCTCGGAATGCATTACGAGCACACCGCGCACGCTACCTACTTCGACGATTTCGAGGCGACTTGGTGACTGAGTCGAAAAGCGTGCGCGTGGCCCGAGTCGATCGTCTCCGATGTGACAGCGAAGCCACCCTCCGCAGCACGTAGCAGCTCACCTCGAAGCAGCTCCGCCATTCGCGAAAGCTCCCGCGCGACGTAAGGGCCCGCGTGCGCAGCACGCAATCGTCTCGCTATCGAGAATCACGCTGGATTGCATGCCGGCCATGTCTGTCCTCCGATGGTCGGCGCAAAAGAACAGCACTGCTCCTGTCCTATCTCGCGCTCGAAGGCACGCGGACAATTTTCGGCATTCCGCCACGGTGTCCTTCATCGCGATCTGGAGTCGGCCAATGTGATGATTGGCGCCGCGGTGTCTACGTGGTCGATGGGTCTCGGTTGCCGTCGGGGACGTACGTCGCATCCACGTCGAACGGCTCGTCGGTCAAGAGCGGCGGCGCCAGTGAGTCGTCGTCGGGCTCGATGGAACGGGGGGCTTCTTCGGGTTCGAGCTCGCTCGACAGCGGTGCCTCGTCGTCGTGAGCGAACGTCGCGGCGCGGTGCTCGGGATCAGGAGCGATCGACAGCGGGGTTGCTTCGATGTCTGGCGCGCCCGCGAGCCCGGCCACGTGCTCCCACGCGCGCGCCGCTTCGGGGTGCCCCGTCGTGAACGACAGCTGTGCCAGGAAACGAGCCGAAGCTTGCTCGCCGGGCCGATCTTCGGAGGCTCGCGCGAGCGAGAGCGCAGTGAGCGCCTCGAGCAAAGCCGTTTCTGGACGCGCGGCCGAAGCCATCGCTATCGCGTAAGCGAGCCGCGCGCGCGTCTTCACCGCAGGACGCGACTCCGACTCGGCGGCCTGTCTCAAGGTGCGCAGTCCTTCGTGCATCGCGCCACGGTTCAAGGCGAGGAGGCCTGCGAGGCGCTCGACCAAGGCGGGGTGTGCGCCCGTCGGTTTGAGCTGCGCGAGCGCCAAGTCGAGCATCTCGATGTCTCCGCGAATCAATGCTTGCCTCGCGAGATCGGCCGCCTGGGCCGCTTCGAGCGCGACGTACGCGCCCGATTGCGAGATCTCTTCGGCAGGCTCGTCGTTGAAAGGATCGACCGCGTCGCGAAGCAAGGGCTGACGCACGTCGATCGATACCGCCGAGACGGCCTGAACGCCTCCGCTCACCCATCGCGAGCCGTCGCTCCGAACGACGTCGACGATGCTGAGCATCTCGGGATCGGCGAGCACCTCTCCTGGGTGCGCGCTCTCGGCGAGCGCTACCGAGATGGCGAGCGGTCGTCCCCAGGAGAGCTGTGAGAACGAGCTGACCTCTTGGATGGCGATTAGATGGCCTTCGGACAGACCAGCCATCCATCGAGGCTCTTCGCGGGTGACGACTCGGGCCGCGAGCGCGACAGCTTCCTCGATGTCGCCCGATTGGAATGCGAACGAAATCGTTCGCGGGCCAAACGCACAGAGCTTCCCGCCGAGGGCTTCGGCTTGCTTTCCGACCCGCACCGCGCGGTGCGGGAACGCGCCCGGATCCGGCAAATTCGCAGATGCGAGCGCGTCTTCGAGCGCTCTCGCGTCCATACAGAAACTCACGACGACGAACGACATAGGTGGGAGGTTTAGCGTTGCTTCGCGGGGTCGAGAGCGGTTGGCGCTCGTGGATCAGGTGCCGATGCGAATCTTCTTCTTGAGGGCCGCGATTTCGTCGTCGAGCTCGGGGGCGTTCTTCGCGTTTCCGTCTTTGCCCTCGAGGCGTCGGAACTTCGACTCGAGATCGACCTCGGAGGTGCCACCAGAGAGGGCGTCTTCGACCTCGCGGTGTGCGGCGACCTCTTCGGTGTGATGGTCGATCTTCGCCTCCATGCGGCGGAACTCGTCGAACGCGGTTCCGCCTGCTTTCGCTCCGAGACCTTCGGCTCCACCACCGGCGCGGGCTTGTTTCAGCTGCGCCGTGAGCGTTCCTTTCTTGGCTTCGAACTCCTGCTGCTTCGCTTCCATGCGCTCGAGCTCGGCCTTCATGCTGAGAGCGGCCGACCGCTGCTCGGCCCGAAACGCCTCGGCGCGATCGCGCTCTCCGACGACGCGTTTCTTCTGCAACAGGGCTTCACGAGCAAGCTTCTCGTCATCGGCTCGCATCGCCAGCTCGGCGCGCTTGTCCCATTTTTCGACTTCGAGATCGAGCTCGTCGACCTTCTTTCGCAACACCTTCTCGGCGGCGATTCCGTCGACCAGCTCCTTCTTCGCGGCGCGGATCTGGTCTTTCATCTCGATGACGAGGTAGTCGACCGATTTCCCCGGGTCTTCTGCCTTGTCGAGCAGCGCGTTGACGTTGCTGGAGATGACCTTGCCCATGCGGTCGAAGATGCCCATGCGGAGAAGCGTGCCCTCCTCGGCGCCGTCTGTAAAGGCGGCTCTTTCAGTGCCCGGACGCGAGCGCGTCCAGCGCCGCAGCGAGACGAGCTCCGGGGATCTCTTCGGCGAAGAATGCGGGTCGCTCCACCCGTTCAGTCACGTGCATCGAAAGCGTCTCGCAAGCCTCGTGCAGCACGACCCCGATGGCCTCGCTCAGGTTCGACGGATGACCCAGCGCGAAAATCGACTCGGGCGCGCAGCCGAAGCCAGCTCGAATGGCCTCGAGATCGGCGACCAGCACCTTGACGAGCCGCGCCTCGGCCTCGGCATCACCGCGGACGACAGCGTCGACGAGCAGGCGGCGCTCGTGGCCGAGAAAGAGTGCATCCGACCCGTCGACGACGATCGCGTGTGCACCCATTCGCTTCGCGTTCTCGGCGTCGACGCGGCACGTGACCTTCGCGAGGAGACGCGCGCCGCTGATCGTGTCGGCCCACGCGAGCGCCTCGTCCAAATCGTGGCCGAGCGCTGCGAGCTCGGCGGCTCCTTCCACGATGATGCCAGTCTTGCCGTCGAAGCTGAACCGATCGCCGAAGCCCCAGTTTCGAGGGGGCGAGGTGAGCGCGACGAGCACCTCGCCACGGAGTTGGAGGGCGTTTCCGCCGCTCGCGATGCACGGCTTGCCTAGCCCGCGAGAGACCACGCCCGCGTGACCGGTGAGCCCTCCGCTGACGGTGACGACCCCGCGTGACAACTTCATCGCCTCGATGTCTTCGGGGAAGGTCTCGTAAGCGACGAGGATCGAAGGCACGCCGACGAGCGCGAGCGCGAGCACGGCACCGCCGTCGAACGCTGCGACGCCGCTGGCAGCTCCAGGGCCGGCAGACACACCGCGCAAGACCCCCTCGCCCGCGGGATCGAGGGCGAAGCTCGACGCAGCTTGAGCGACGAGGCGTCGATCGAGCGCGAGAAGTGCTTGCTCGAGGCTCGAGGTGCCGTCGCCGACCTCGCGAATGAGCTCCGGGAGGGGTCGCCGACGGCCGGTCACATCACGCGACACAAATGGCTGCCGCTCGGCCTTGCGTAGGGGAGCTTCTTGTTGCGAGCGCGCACGAAGACCTTTCCATTGGCATCGGGGGGCTCGATGATCGCGCCGGTCGCGATCGGGCGATCGGACGGCACTTCCTCGACCTCGACGATGACGTTGGCACCGTCGCGCGTGACGCCCGAGATCGACGGTCGTCGTTCACCCGGATTCGCAGCGCCTCCAGGGCAATCGACGGCGAGCGCGCTGATCGCGACAGCGAGGTTGGTCGAGTTGATTTCGGGGCGCGCGCCGCGCCAAACGAAGCGGCCGTCGTTCGGTTGACCGACTTCGACACTGAGGCACGAGCAGTTGGCCGTCCGCGGCCGATTTGGACTTATCGCGAGATCGTGGCGAACGCCGGCCCAGTTGAAGCCGATGGCGGTTCCCTTGCCCGACACGTCTTGGTCGTCGAGGCGTTCGGGGGTCACGTCGTCGTTGCCGACGAAGTTCGAGCCCTCCTTGGCCTGCCACTGACCCATGTCGGACGGCTTGTCGGAGCCACCACAGCCGAGGAGGGCGACCAGCAGCGCCACGCCTCCCGCTCCACTCAGGACCCTCGTTTTCATGCACGCACAGGATGACAAGAAACACGCCCGAGGAGCAATGTTTCGGGTTTTCTGCTCGGCCGTGTTCGACGGAGAGGGCGAATCGGCAGGACGCGGGTCTCTCGGTCGGCGTCAGGCAGGCTCGCTCGAACCGAGAAGGGTTCGAAGCCCGAGCGACGACGGTCAGCCCAAACCTTCGATGGGCTCTGCGCCGAAGAAGCGACCGAGGCTTTCTTGGTAACGCTCGAGCGCACGAACGAAGAGCGCGACTCTCCGCGGGAACGTGGTCGGGTCGATCGATGGAACGGGCTCGAAACCGCTGAGCACGACCACCCCGTCGCGGATCCCGAGACGGAATGGCCCTGCCGACTCGTCGTTCAAAATCAGGAGGTGGCGATAGAAAGGCTCGAAGAGCCCCTCCGGAATGCGTACGACCTCGGCGCGAATCAGGAGCGCTTCACCCGAATCGTCGACCGTGAGATCGACGTGCATGTCGCGATGATCAGGACCTCGACTGAATCGCCACGAGAGCGGGCCGACCCGCGCACGGTTCGCAGGGATCCCGAGTGAGCCTAGCGCGACGCGTACGGCGTGGAGAGCAAGCCGCTCGGGCATGAGGTCTCGACCATCTTCGCGATCGCGACGCCATCGCTCGCGCGGATCGGGGGCCTCGGCCCATGGATGGGGGAGCAAGATGCCGCACTCGAGACAACGATCGAGCCCGGGCTCGAAGACGGTGTCGCACTTGGGGCACCCGTACTCGGGCTCGAGCGTGAGGACGTCGGCCGTGGGCCCATCGACACTGAGCAGGCCCCCTTCGAACGCTGCGATCGGGAGGACCAGGTTCGACAAGAGCGGATCGTCTGCGCTCTTGCGCTTCGCTCGCACGAGCGACCCGAGGAGATTGCCTGCAGCGTCGATGAGCGCGGCACCAGAGAGCGCGGGGTCGGGCGTCGAGCTCAATTGCAGATGCGACAGGCCATCGAAGACGCGATCGACCGACGCGATCGTGGTCGGGCAGGCGAGCGTCTCGAGACCGGCGCGTCCGAGGAGCACCACGGGCTCACCGAGGCGAGGCGGATCCGTGCTGAGGATGAGCGGCTTCAGCTTCACGGGCTCTGTCGGCAAGAGCAGAGCGATGTCGAGCGCCACGTTCACGCGGACGACCACCGCGGGAATCGCCTGACCGTCGTCCAGCGTGAGGAGCACGTCGCGCTCGTAGCCGACGACGCGCTGGCTCGTGACGATGACGCCGTTCTTCAGCGCGCAATAGCCGGAACCGATACCGATGGGTGATTCGATTCCGACGATCGAAGCACGTGCCTTCTCGATCGCCTGGGCGATGGCACCCGGTGTCTTGGGAAGCTTCGCGAAGGGGTCGGGGTGGCTCATGCGATCATCCTGCTGAGCGCGGTCATCATGAGCTCCACGTTCTGCTGCTTCGCGCCTTCACGCTCGGCGAGAGCGACGATGCCCTTCAGGCGCTCCTGGGTGGGCGGCGGCAGCTTCGTGCGGACGAGGAGCTCGGAGAGCGCTCCGAGCGCCAAGAAGTGACGAAGCTCGAGGTCTTGCGGGGCCTGATCGATCTCGGAAAGGTAGCGCGCGAGGTGCTGCTTGGCTTCCTGCGAGGTGGTGATCGGCGTCACCTGCATGGGATTTTGAATGGGGACGTCGCCCCCCTTGTCGACGATGGTTTGCATCACGTCGAATGCGGGCTGCGGCGATGGAATCGCCATCGCGCCGCGCCGTTTGCCCGGCGCCGTGATGTAGATCTCCCGCGTCATCGCGGCCGTCTCGTTGAACAGATGCGTGACCGCCGACGGCGCCTGCGACTCGTGATCGAAGACCGCGCGGTAAACCGTGGCGCGAATCAACAGCATCATCGATGCAGGAAGATCGGCGAAGCTGAGGACGGCGCCGATCGTCTGTGCTTTGTGCAGCAGGTTGACGAGCCCGTCGGACGCGCTCACGGCCCGAGCGCTCGCAGTCGATCGCTGCGCCTCTGGGAGTCGCAAGACGCCGACGATGGGAGTCGGCGTGCCGATGTGATCGGACTTGCCATCGACGAGCGACGCCGCGAGCTCGGCCGGGATGCCTTCTTCTTTCGAGCGAACCGTCGGAGGTGGTGCCTTCGGCGGCGGCGGGCGTGGTGGTCCGGGCTTGGTCAAGGCCTGGCTCGTGGGTGCCGAGGCCGAGGCGCTGCTGCTCGGGAAAGCTGGCACCGTAGGAGCGCCGGCCTTCGGCGGTGGCGGTGCGAGCCCGAGGCGCGCGGCAGGTGCGGGAGAGGCGGCTGCGGCCGGTGCTGCTGGCGGCGCGACTGGGGGCGGCACGACTGAAGCAGAGGCCGCCACAGGGGCCGGGGCCGGGGTCACCGACGCTCGTGGCGATGGCGGACTGTCTGCGCTGAGAATCGGCGCGACCGATTGGAACATGCCGCTCATCCCGGTCGACCTCGGTGCGGCGGTCTCGATCGCCACCCGTAGGGTCGCTACCGGCACTGCTTGCTGTGCACCACGCAGGCTCGCTCCAGGCTGCGGATCGAGATCGAGCACGGGAGCTTCGGGCAGCTTGTCGAGGTCCATGTTCACGTGCTCGTCGGTCACGACAACCCGCGCATGAACGCTGGTCGACATCACGCGCGCGTCGTCCGACGCCTGACCGACGATCGATTTCAAGGCGCTCTGGATGACGTGAGGGCTCATCACGTCGATTCGGCCCACCATCCGCAGCACCAACATGTCGCCACGCACGGCGTAGCGGGCCGCCGAGCGCGAGCCGCCCGAGAGCTCGAGCGCGAGCCTCATCGCGCCGACGTATTGGGTCTCGGGAAGCCGCGCGACCGGCGTCTCGATGACGATTTGCTCCTGCCTCGGCCGCACACGGATGATGACCGACATTCCGCCGAGCACCGCGACGAACGCGGGGCCTTCGGGCAGCGAGATGTTCTTGATGCCCTGCGCGCCTTCGGCAGCGAGGCAGTGCGACACGACGCGTGCGTGCTCGCCCCGCGCCCAGGCTTCGTGAGCCCATTCGAGCTCGGGTTTTCCGGTGTCGGTGCCGAAGCGCGGGAGGTTTCCGTCCCCATCGGCGAGCGGGAGGATTTGCGCGTCGCCTCCGCACACCGCGCAGACCGGTCCGGTCAACGGTACGCCGCAGGTGGTGCAGTGGCTGTCGATGCTGGTCATCTCAAACTCGACAAGGGTATGCGCCGTCGCACGGGAGAGGAAGGTCGATTTGCGGACGGGTCGCGGCAGCCGAGGTCATAGGAACGCATTCACGCTCGTCTTGGGCCGCCCGACGGCTGCGCCTCGCCGCAGACTGAGCGCGAAAAGGACGACGAGCGTCGCCGTGGCAGCCAGGGTGACGAGGCTCACCATCAGCTCGGCGGTCGGGACCAGCGGATAGGCAGCCTCCAAGGCCGTGATCCCGAGGCAAACCAGCGCGATGGGGCTGACGTAGCGGAGCCCGATGCCTACGACCACCTCGACCCGAATCTTCGGGAGCGCAGCGCGCACGGCGATCACGATCCCGACGAGGCCCCAGCTTTTCAGAAGAAAGAGCACCGCGCCGCAGACCTGGAGCATCGCGCTCGTCTCGTGCTGCTGAGCCGAAACCCCGGGCACGTACCAACCGCCCAGAAACAGGGCGCTCCCGATGCCGCACATCAAGAAGACGCTCGACCACTCGGCGAAGAAAAACGCGGCCCGGCGGAACGACGTCAGCTGCGCCAGAGCTCCGTCGAGCTCGATGATCTCGTCACGCCCTGCGCGAGCTTGCTCGCGATCCTTCGGCTTCGCGTTCGGCCCGCGTCCTTCGACGAGGACGGTGCCGAAGAACATGATGAACAGGAGAAACAGCTGCGGGCTTCTCACGGCGAGCCACGTCCACGGCCAACTGCCTGACTCGAGCGGGCCTCCACCCGACCCGACCTGAGCGAGCGTGATGTCGCGAAGGCGGAGCGAGCCGGTCACGAGCACGACAGCGGCGATCGCGGCTGCCGCCGGGAGCTCGCACACGAGGACCCGCAACGCGGCACGCAATCCGCCGATCGGAGTCCACTTGCGCTCGGCGTCCCATCCGCCGGTGATGAGCGCCATGGTGAAGAGCGACGTCAGCGAAAGCAGGTAGAGGATTCCGACGTCGAGCTCGGCGCGCCGCCGGAGCTCACAGAACGGAATCATCGCAAATGTAGCTGAAACGCCGACAAAAACGATCAACGGCGCCATGGTCGAGAGCGTGCTCGGCTGCTGACCAGGCGAATCGCCGCGCACGATGGAACGAAGGAACGCGGAGAAGCGCGCGAAGAGCCCGCCCGAATCACGTCGGTGACGGAGGACGCCACGCTCGAGGCGACGTTCGAGCCACGACAACGCTCGTGCAGGCCGCGTTCCAAGCAACACGATGACGAGTGCGAGCGAGCCGAGAACGAGCACGGCTTCGAGGAGGTCTCGGGTCGCGTCGCTCCGATAGCCTTCGATGTCGACCGCCTTCTCGAGATGCTCGTCGCCCCGCAAGAGCTCGATGACGGGAGCGCGTTCCGCACCGCTCGGGATGATGTCGCTCGCGACCCGAGCGCGGACGCCCTCGAAACCGACGACTCGATCCTCGGCAAGGACCCCCGCGCGTGCCGCCGGGCTCCCGGTGCGCACGCTCGTCACCGATAGGCCTTGTCCTGGCGCCGGCTCACGGAGCTCGAGCCCTAGAAAGTCGAGCGACGCGTGGGTTTCGCGCGCTCGATCTTCTTCGATGGCGCGGCGCGGAGCCCGAGGAACGAAGTCGATCGTCGTCTGCCCTTTCAGCGTGCCGACGACCGGTGTGGAAGAGGCGGCGCCCGGAAGAGAGACCTCGACCGACCCACGAAACGTCGTGTGGATCGCGTCTTCGCCGCTCCCGGTGAAGCGCTCGGCGAGCCCCTCGTTGAGCACGAAGCTCACACGATCCGGCGACACCTGGGCGCCGTCGACCTCGATCGTCTGGTTGACGAGCGGAGCGCGTCCCGGGCGCGCCAGGGTGCCGCGAAACGTGACGCGGGCCTCGTGGACGTCGCCCGAAGGCAGCTCCAACCCGAGGACGTCGACGCGGTCACCGACGTCGACCTCGCTCGGTGTCAGCTCGGTCAAGGTGAGGAGCTCCGGCGCGCTTCGGTGCTCACATCCCGCGACGAACGATCCCGACGACAGGGCTAGGGCGATCGACAGCGTCAGCGCCTTGCGCGGGTAGGTCAGCATCGGGGCGCTGGGTGTCCCGAGGACGATGCGGCCATGTGAACCCTTTACCCCGACCCCCACACCCGGGCTAAATAGCTGGCAAGAGTCAGCTTATGGCTTGCGCTCGTCATGACGAGGGTGCGAGATTTCGAAGAGGGTGACTGGTAAAACGTATGGAGCCGCACAAAGATTCGACCCAAGATTTCGGCGACAAGCCGCGGCGCGTCATCAAGCGCTATTCGAACCGGAAACTCTACGATACCCGCGATAGTCGCTACGTCACGCTCCAGCAAATCGGAGAAATGGTCCGCGCCGGTGAAGAGGTGCAGATCATCGACAACAAGACCAAGGAAGACAAGACCGAGGTCACGCTCGCTCTCATCCTCTCCGAGGACCTGAAGTCGCAACCTCGAAGCGTGCCTCTCGGTGCGCTGCGCGTTCTCATCCAGGAGCGCGGCGTTCGGCTCCTCTCTCAACTCCGAGAGGGCCCCATCGGTCGACTCATCCCTGGTGGCGTCGCCGAGGGTGCGGCTCCGGGGCCCGAAGAGCCAGTCGTCGAAGAGAAGCCCGAAATCGTTTCGGAGCTCGAGAAGACTGCCGAAAAGGCCCACGCAAAGGGGCGTTTGAGTGAGCTCATGGAGAGCTCGCTGACGACGATCGACGAGAGGATCCGAGCGATCGTCCCCAGTCTGAAGGCCTGGGGAGAGCTCGAGACCGAGGTCAAACGCCTCGGGCAGCGCGTCGAAGTCCTCGAGGCCGAGCTCGCGGCCCGCGGAACCAAGCCGACGGGCCAGAAGCCGACCGGACCTGGCTGAATTCGTCCGAATCGGGCTTTGAGCCGAGCGAGCAGCCCCGCAGTTCCCCCCGAATCGGGCTGCCAAGAGGTTTCGCCCGCCCGGTCTCCGCCTCAAAACGAGCTTCCAGGCCGAAGTTTCGCAAGAATACTCGGCGGGGGGACGCCGGGTGCGACAGATTGTCAAAGTGAGTCCGGGGCTTTCGCGAGCAGGAACAATGCCTAGCCTGAGCGGTTAGAGGCAGTGATGGCGTTCTTCTTCTCCACAAATCCCCGGTCCGTCGAAGAAGACCTTCGGAGCGTGACGAACGAGGTGACCCCCGAAAGTGGTTCCTCGGAGAGTCTCGTCGTCGAAGGCACGTTTTCGAACGTGCCCGTTTCTCTCGCGCGTTCCGAGAACGTCCCGAGCAGCCTGGTCTCTCGACGGCCGCGACCGACGGTCGATCCGTTCTCGGTCGAGATGCTCGGTCATCTAGACACGTTGTTCAGTGTCGCGTCGAGAATGACTCGGAGCACGACCGAGGCCGAAGATCTCGTGCAAGACACCGTCGTGAAGGCGATGCGAGCGCGTGAGCAGTTCGAGCCGGGGACCAACCTGAAGGCGTGGCTCCTACGAATTCAGACGAACACGTTCATCAATCGCTACCGCCGCGGCGGCATGGAGCGCGATCTGTTCGAAGGGCCCGACGCAGACCCGTTGGCCGACGGCTGGATGGGTGCGAGCTCGATGCGCTCGATCCGCGACGCCGAGACGCAAGCGCTCAAGCCGCTCGTCGAGGCCGAGCTCACCCGCGCGATCGACGAGCTACCGGCAGACTTTCGTTTGGCGGTTGTTCTCTCCGACGTCGAAGAGCTCTCCTACAAAGAGATCGCCGACGTCATGGGGTGCCCCATCGGAACGGTCAT
The DNA here is from genome assembly GCA_043755175.1 of Polyangiaceae bacterium. Classification (GTDB taxonomy): domain Bacteria; phylum Myxococcota_A; class Polyangia; order Polyangiales; family Polyangiaceae; genus CAYYKK01. The sequence goes on from JAYUUB010000260.1 coordinate 13,670, forward strand.
GTCGCGACTGCACCGCGGGCGGAAGCTCTTGCAGACCAAGCTCCGCGATCACGCGGTCGCCCTCGGAATCGTCCCTGAAGAAGATTCGAAACAAGATAGCGTGAAATCCCCGACCGACATCAACGCCTTTCGGAGCAAGCGGCGCGCGGTATGAATGCGATCAAGGCAGAAGAGCCCAGCTGTCGAATCTCCCACAGCGTGAGCCTGTACGCTGATGGCGAGCTCGAGCCGAATCGCGCCATCGAAGTCGAGATGCATCTGGCCGTGTGCATGAGCTGCCACGAAGAGCTCGAGCTCATCCGCGCCATGCGTCGGAGTCTTCGCCGCTCGACGAGCCGCAAGCTCCCGACCGGCTTCGAAGAGCGCATGCTGCGCGTGGCCACCGAGGCCGCCGACAAGTCGCTCGCACGAGCTTTCGTCTCGGAACCTGGTCTCTCGCAATCTGGTCTCTCGCAAGCTGGTCTCTCGCAAGCTGGTCTCTCGGAACCTGGTCTCTCGGAACCTGGTCTCTCGCGAGCTGGTCTCTCGCAATCTGGTCTCTCGGAACCTGGTCTCTCGGAACCTGGTCTCTCGCGAGCTGGTCTCTCGCAAGCTGGTCTCTCGTCGGGCAACGGTGCCGCGAACTCATCGGACAACGAAATGTCGGTCCAAGCTTCACCGCTCGAAGCTTCAGCGGTCGAAAAAGCCGATCTCGTAGCGAAGACTGGCACCGACAAGACTGCACCAGCACAAGACGCATCTCCGCACGTCACGGGAGGGCGCGCGTCACGTACGCGCCACCGGTTCGGTCGCATCCGCATGTCGTGGGGAACGGCGATGGCGATGGCGGCCGCAGCGAGCTTCGTCGTCGCCTTCTTCGCGACGCGAACCCAGCGTGCAGACAGCGTGGCGCGGCTGCCAACCCTCAAAGCGAGCTCACTCATCAATCCTATTTCGGTCGCTTCGGCCGACGTCGACAAGAACCGTGGCACGTTCGATCAGCTCATCGATCAGCTCGTGAACCTTCACGCGAACCCGATTCCCCCCGAGACCAAGAACTTCGACGAAGCGGTCGATCGCTTCAACGGGACGCTCGGTGTCGGGCTCGATCGGCGCATGTTGCGTCGACCCTTCGGCGCGAACTTCAGCGGCGCTCGCATGCACGTCATCGAGTTCCGCGAGCCCGACTTTCAACCGACGGCCGAGCTTCGCTACACGATGCAAGGCCATCGCATCACGATCTACGTCTTCGATCCTCGTCGCGTCCCGATGCGGGTGACGCATCTCACGCATCGCGTGGTTCGATCGAGCCCGGTCTACGTGGGTCGTGTTCGCGGCTTCTCCGTCGCAGCCGCTGAGAACGCTGGCGTCGGTTACGCGATGGCTTCCGATCTCGACGACGATCGAAGCGCTCAGTTGGTGTCCGAGATTCGCTGATTAGGCGCGTGTGCCTCGGGGGGTGACCGCGCTCCGAGGGCCCGCGGCGGGACGCGGGAGCGCTTGGGGGGGTGAGGCGAGAACTCTCGGTCGGTCGCCCGACCCCCTTCTTCCGATTCCAACCGAATGAGCGGCGCTCCAATGGAGTGGAGTTCTTCCAACACAGTGGAGTTCCCGAACGGCGAGCCCACGATGTGCCTACGAGCATCAGGCGCGAACGTTTGCGCCAATCACGCGGAAGAGGCACCCATGGCATTCACCCTCCCCGAGCTCCCTTACTCCAAGGACGCGCTCGCACCTCACCTGTCGGCTGAGACGCTCGAGTTTCATCACGGCAAGCACCACAATGCCTACGTGACGAAGCTCAACGAGCTCGTCGCCGCTGATCCGGCGCTCGCCGGCAAGAGCCTCGAAGACCTGATCCGAACGACCTCGGGCGGGCCCTTCAACCAGGCCGCACAAACCTGGAATCACACTTTCTACTGGCACAGCATGAAGCCCCAGGGTGGCGGTGAGCCCACGGGCGCGGTCCTCGAGGCCATCAACAAGTCGTTCGGCAGCTTCAGCGCCTTCAAAGAGAAGTTCAGCGCCGCCGCCGCCGGCCAATTCGGATCGGGCTGGGCCTGGCTCGTCAAAGACGGACCGAACCTCGCCATCGTCGCAACGAGCAACGCGGGCAACCCCCTCACCGAAGGCAAGACTCCGGTCTTGACCTGCGACGTCTGGGAGCACGCGTATTACATCGACTACCGCAACGCGCGACCGAAGTACGTCGAAGCGTGGTGGAACCTCGTCAACTGGGACTTCGCCGCGAAGAACCTCTGATCGAGCTCGTGCGCCGTACGCGAGCGCCGAGCGACGAGCCCCCGACTGCACGCCTTCACGACCGCGCTTCGGGGGCTCTTCGCTTTCGCGCGGATCATTTCGGGGAGTCGATCGCCGCGTTGCCGGCGGGTCGCGACGGTGCAGAGCGAACCAAGGCGACTCCATGTTTTCGTGGATCACCGGCAGCTCCGAAGACACGTCGGCCGTTTTCCTCGCGCCGCTCGACCGCGGAGATCGCCCCGAAATCAGGCCGATTCGCGTCAACGATCTCACCGCGTCCGCGCAGATCTTCGGAGAGCCTCGCGAGACCCGAGTCGAGGTAGAGCGCTCCGCTCGAGGGCACGTGAAAACGAGGTCCGGAGACTGCCTCGGCGAGAGGTCGATCGAAGACGAGACGCGCGAAAAGAACCTCGACGACCGACGATGGTGCGCGCAGCCCCCCCGACGCACCCAGCGCGAGCACCACGGCTCCGTCGCGCATCACGATCGTCGGAGTCAGGCTCGACGTGGGTCTGGCGCCGCCGCGGGGAAAGTTCGGGCCTCGGTTGGTCGGGCGCTGACCGTAGTCGTCCATCGTGAAGTCGACGAGGGCATCGTTCAAAGGAAACCCAGCGCGCGTGACGAGCTTGGCGCCGAACAGATCGGTGAGGGTGGTGGTCACCGAAACGGCGTTGCCCGATTCGTCGAGGATGGCGAGGTGGTAGGTGCCTCCTTCCTTGATGCCTCGGATCTTCGGCATCGTCGTCGCATCGGGACGAAAGCTCGTTCTCTTCGCGTCGAGCCGCGCCGGGTCGAGGAGCGCCGCCACGTCCATCTTCGTGAAGGCCGGATCTCCGATCAGGAGCTGTCGATCCACGAGCGTGGTCCGAAGACCTTCGGCGAGGAGGTGAACGTAAGGTCCAGTCCCGAAGCCCAGCGCTGCGAGGTCGGACTTGCGAAAGAGACCGAACATCTCGGCGAGCGCGACGCCTCCTGCCGATGGCGGAGCCACGGTGAGCACGCGAAATCCTTCCCAATCGAAGGCGAGCGGCTCGCGCACGGCGGCTTGGTAAAGCGCCAGATCCGATGGGGTCATCGAGCTGCCTCCGGCGCGCGCGGTGTCGACCACGTCGCGAGCCAGCTCGCCCGAATAGAAAGCCCTCGGTCCACCGGTGGCGATGGCGCGGAGAGCGGTCGCGAGCGCCGGGTTTTGGAGCGAGGCGCCCGATGGCACCGGCGCAGGTCGCGCGCCCGAGCCATCGGCCGGTGGGCCGGCCATGGGCTGACCCACCGAGAAGCTCGGGTCGACGTCTTTCTCGTTGGCGAGCCACGCGAACGCTTCAGCGAGGTACGGGCTCACGACGAAGCCTTGCTCGGCCACATCGGCGGCGAGACCCACGAGGTCGGCCCACGGGAGCTTGCCGCCACGTTCGTGCATGGCGAAGAGCCCAGCGACCATTCCTGGAACGCCGACCATGACCCCACGCTTCTTTTTCTTGGGTGAGCGCGAGAGGTGGTCGGCGCGACGAAGACCTTTCGGAGAGGTCGCGCGAAAGTCGACGGTGAACGCGGTTTTCTTGTCGGCGTCCCAAACGACGGCGAAGCCATCACCACCGAGCCCGGTCGACGAAGGCTGCGCCACGCCAGCGACGAGGATCCCCGCTATGGCCGCGTCGATGGCGTTGCCGCCTCGATCGAGCACCGAGGCGGCGGCCGCGAGCGCCGCGTCGTTTTCAGTCGCGATCGCGAATCGGTCGACCCTCTTCGCAGGGGTGTCGGGCGGACCAGCCGGAGCGCTCGTCGGAGGAGCCTCGCTCACGGTGATCGCATGCACGACCGGCGGCTCGTTGGGCAAGGGTGCGCCCGAACAGCCGACCGCGAGGGTCAGCGCTGCCAAAAGGAGGCTCGGGGTTGACAGGTCGGTCGGGCCAATCACGATGGACGTCCTTCGGCGAAGCGCAGTATGACCTTCTCGGCGGGGTGACGCGAGTTCGACGCGTCGCCGGCGTGCAGCGAGAACCGGCAAGTGGCGCGTGGGTCGAGGCTCTCGGCCCGAGGAGACAGCGATGCGATTCGTCTTCGTCATGGACACACTCGATCGAGTGACCCCCGAAAAGGACACGACGTTCGCATTCGTCGAGACTGCCGAAGCGCGCGGCCACGAGTGCCTCCATTGCTTGCCGGGCGATCTCGCGGTTCGTCGCGGCGTCCCGATCGCGCACGCGCGGGGGCTCTCGACCTTCGCGGCGTCGCCACGCATTCGACTGAGCGGCGAGAAGATTCCGGTCGATCTGATGAACACCGATGCGATCTTCATCCGAAAAGATCCACCGTTCGATCAGGCCTACCTCTACGCGACGCTGTTGCTCGAGTACGCGCGCACGACGCCCACGCGACGCGGACCCGTCATCGTCAACGATCCGCGGGGGCTACGTGACGCGAACGAGAAGCTCTACGCCATGAACTTCAGGGCGTGGACACCGTCGACGTTGGTGACCGCCGATCGCGACGCGATCTTCGCGTTCGTGAGCGAGGTCGGCGGCGATGCGGTCATCAAGCCGCTCGATGGCGCAGGTGGATCGGGCGTCATGCAGCTGCGCAAAGGCGACAAGAACGCGCGCGCGATCGTCGACATGCTCACGGCTGAAGGGCAGCGTGTGGCGATGGTGCAGGAGTTCTTGCCGACCGTGACCGAAGGCGACAAACGCATCCTGCTGCTCGATGGCGAGCCGCTCGGAGCGATCTTGCGGGTCCCGCGAGGCGACGACATTCGTTCGAACATCCACGTCGGCGGGAGCGTCGAGCCCGCCGAGCTCACCGATCGAGAGCGCGCTCTGGTCGCCGACATCGCTCCGCGCTTGAGACGAGACGGGCTCATCTTCGTGGGGCTCGACGTCATCGGCGGCAACCTCACCGAGGTCAACGTCACGAGCCCGACGGGGATGCAGGAGCTTGCTCGCTTCACCAACACGAACCCGAGCGAAAAGGTGATCGCTTGGGTCGAGACGAAGCGCCATCAGAGCGACTGAACGGGTCACACGCGGCGACTGGAATCGCACAGGGATGAAGCTCGCCCGAGCGCGCCGAAAATCGGGATTGGGAGCACGGAGAGCGCTCGAAAACTTGGCCCGACGGCCGAAGCTCCGCATGGTGGCGTGATGACGCGACCGACCTGTGCCGCCTGCCACGATCCCGTCCCTGGCTCCAAGCTCTGCCGTGTCGTGATCGGCGGACACACCGTCACGCTTTGTCGAACCCATGCTGCCAGGGTCGCGACCGAGATGCCGCAGACCTTCGAAGAGATGCGGGCCCTGTTCCTCGAGGTCCCGACGGAAGAGGCAGAGGCCGCAAGTCGTTCGGTCATTCCTCGGCGAAAAGAAGACGATCGGCGAATGTTTCCGCCGCGGCCCGAAGGTCGGCGGCTCGGAGACGGGCGCCGTTCGATCGACCAGGCCTAAAAAGAGAAGATCTTGTCGCGCAACGTCGAGGTGGGTGAACGCTGTTCGATGTGAGTGCGAAAAAAATCGACCTGTAGTACTGATTCAGTGTGGACCACATCCGGCGAGTCATCCTCGGACTCGGCTCGAACGTGGGGGATCGGGTCGAGAACATCAACCAAGCGGTCAACGTTTTACGTCTTGACCGTGACATGCACGTGCTGAAGGTCTCGCCGCTCTACGAGACCGAGCCCCAAGGTGGGCCGCCTCAAGCCGATTTCGTCAATGGTGCGGTGCTGGTGCTGACGTCACTGCCCGCGGCCGACATTCTCAGGCGCACGCTCGACGTCGAGACCAAGCTCGGGCGGGTCCGAGGCGAAAAGAATGCTCCTCGGATCATCGATCTCGACATCCTCTGGATCGAGGGTGAAGCCGTCGAAGAAGATGGTCTGACGGTTCCGCATCCGCGCCTCGTCGAACGGTCGTTCGCGTTACGCCCGCTCGTCGATCTCGCGGCCGATGCGAAAGACGATCAGGGCGCCGCCTATGCCGATCTCGATCTGGCGAAGGTCGCCCTCAAGCTCGTTGTCTGAGGGTGTTCAACCGTGTGGCGGCGCGATCCCGCGTCGACGCATCACGGTGAAACCCACCGCAGTCGACGCGATGGCGACGAGGATCATCGCCAGAAGCAAAAGCGCCCAGCTGAGCCACGCGCTTCGCCATGTGCCGTTCGTGAGCGTCCATGCGAATGGCACCGACCATCCGAGGATCGCCGTGAGCGCGCCGCCGGTGCACGTCACGCGGCGTGTCGCCGCCCGGCCGTAGCGTCCGGCGAGAGCGCTAGCGAGAGCGCCGCTCACGAAGAAGACGATGAGGTTTCCGAGCGTGACGAAGAGGTCGCCCTCTCCCGAGCGAACGCGTTCGCCGAACAGGCCGTTAAAGATCCAAGCGAGCAAGATCCACGCGAAGAGCATCGTCAGCGCCGTGATGACGATGAAATGCCAAGCCGGACGGTCTTCGTGTGGCGACTCGGCGGGCGCGTTCTGCAGGACGGTCAAGCGTCGCTTCGGGCGAGCTTCGCTCATGGGTGGAGCTAACGGCGTGTCGAGGTCGCGTGCAAGCTGCGTCGCTACTTTTCAGGCAGAGCGCTCCTCCTCGCTCTGGCAGGCTAGTTCTTCTTCCAGAACCGTCGGGCTTCGTCGTGCATGCGACCGAGTCGACGCTGCTCTTGGACGAGGGCGGCGTAGCCACGCGGCACGCGCGGGTCTTTGCCGAAGGCGTAGAGCACCTGGAGCGCGGCCTCGGCGTCGTCGGTCGCGCGATGAGCGTTCTCGAGAGCGATCCCGAGCCGCTGCGTCATCTCGCCGAGCGCGCGACTCTGCTCTTCTTTGTAGAGCTCACGCGCGAAGACGAGCGGATCGACCCAATCGACCTCGCGACGGAGCGCGGGGGGGGGCTCGGCGACTTCGGCTCCCATGCGCGCAACGGCAGCGAGGATGAAGGCGCGATCGAACGACGCGTTGTAGGCCGCGGGGATGGCGTTGCCGAGAAACGCGAGGATCTCTGGAAACACATCGGCGAAAGCGGGCTTGTCGGCGACGTGTTCGTCCTTGATTCCATGAATCGCCGAGCTCTCGGCAGGGATCGGAATGCCTGGATGAATGAGCCACCCTCGACGCTCGAAGACCTCGCCAGCGCGACCGAGGACGATTCCCACTTCGACGAGCCGATCGACCTCGGGATCGCGCCCGGTCGTCTCGGTGTCGATGAACGCGATCACCGAATCGTGCCAGGGTGCTTCGGCGTCGAACTCGGTGGCGACGCCGATCGCGCGGACGCGGATGAGGTGCGCGATCCCGGGGTAGTGGCGGCCCGTGGGGAAACAGCCACAAGGATCGGTGATCTTCACGCGCTCAGTTCTTCGGTTTTGGAGCGGAGCTGCCCGTCGAAGGCGAGGTCGAGGTCGAAGGCGAAGGCGAAGGCGCGGCTGACGAAGACGGCGCGGCCGGCGCTGCCGAAGACGAGGGCGCGGCCGACGCCGAGCCATCGGCATGAGGTGCTTCGCCTGGCGGGCCCCAGGCCTTCGACGGCGGGTTGGGAGTCTTGCCGGCCATCTCGATGTCGAGCTTCACCCAAGCTTCGAGGTCTTCGTAAGGATTGGCGAGCTGCTCGAGAACGACCTTGCGACCATCGACGTAAATGAGCGGTGTGCCGTCGAGACCGAGCGCGTCGGCCTGCTTTTTATCGCGGTCGATTCGGTTCATCGTCTCGTCGTCGGCGATGTCTTTTTTGAACTGAGCCATGTCGAGCTTCAGCTCTTTGGCGATTCCGACGAGGCCCGCGCGATCGTTCTTTCCTTGGTTGTCGAAGAGCGCGTGGTGGATCTCCCAGAACTTCCCTTGGTTCAGTCCGGCGACCGCGGCGCGCGCAGCGATCTCGCCGTTCTTGTGTCCGGAGAGCGGGTAAAGCTTGTAAACGAGGCGCACTTGGCCGGGAAAACGCTCGATGAGTGAGTCGAGCATCGGCGACATGATGAGACAATACGGACATTCGAAGTCGGCCCACTCGACGATGGTGACGACGGCGTCTTCGGGCCCTTTGAAAGGCGAATCGGCGATCTCGATCGTCTTGACGACCTTCGGATCGAAGCGCTCGGTGTAGGCGGTGGCTCGATCGGCTTTGGGTCGCCCTGCACGAACCTGTCGCAATAGAAACTGAGCTGCAGGAAGACAAGCTTTGCAGTCTCGTTTCTGGGTGATGCACTCGCCGAGCTTCACGGGCGTGTTCGCGCACGGAGCCAAGAGATCGCCGAGCTGGGTCATCAGCTCTTTCTTTTCGTTCGGGGTGAGCGTCGACGTATCGACGCCGGACATGTCGGTCGACGCGACCGTGGCCGAGCTGCTCGGCGAGCTCGAGCCCACGGGCTTGTCGGGCGTCGCGTTGGTCGGATCACCGCAAGCGAGACCGAGCGCCACCGCTGCCGAGAGGCCCAACGAGCCGACGAGAGAAGCCGGCCGGGCGGAAGATCGAGCGGCGTAGGCCTTCAATTGGAGCCCCTTCAAAGTGAAGCGGAGCTTAGTAGCACCGTCGGGCCAATGCCAGAGAGACCTGCCGACCGGCGCGCGGGCAGTTCGAGCGGCCGTGTCGATCGGGACCTTCGAGTCAGATGAACGGCGTCGACGGGTGAATCAGCGCCTCGGGAAAGCTCTTCCCGAAAACCACGACTCCGCGAGCGGATCGCGAGGCGGTCGTGCCAAGCGCCTCGTTCACCACCTCGGTGCGATGGTGCCGTGACCCCGTGGAGCAGGTGCTCAGAACTTGGCGTTGAGGCCCACTTGCGTGACGCCAATCGCCTGCGAGTACTTGCCACCACCATCGGGCGTCTTCGAAGGCGCCGCTTGCGACGATGTGATGCTCTGATCGGTCGTGTCGCGCGAGATGAAGATGAATTGCGTGTAGCTGATCTCGGCGCCGAAGTGCTTGCCGATGTCGAAGTGCCCGCCGATCGTCGGAGAGACGTCGTGGTAGTCCATCAGGGCCGGCTCGAGCGTCGTGCTGGGGACGGCGTTCGAGTCGTAGCCGACGCTCGCGAAGAGCTCGATTTCTTCTTTGACCCAGTAGCTGGCGCCGAAACGCGCACCGAACGCCGGACCCCAGTTTCGAACGAGGTTCTGAATGGGGGCCGTCTTCGGGTTCTTGTCTTTGGCGCTGCCATCTTTGTTGATGACGCACTCGGTGGCGGCGTCGGGCGCGATGCACTGGCTCTTGAAGACGCTCCAATCGGACAAATCGGCCGAGAAGCGCACCTCCCACTTGTCGGCGGGGCGGGCGCGAACGCCGAAGCGGTACACGGCGGGAAGCGCCTCGAAGAGCTTCACCTTGTCGCCCGGCGACTTGGTGATGGCGCCTGCGAAGTTGTTCTGGACGGTGCCTTTCAAGACGATGTTGCCAGCGACACCAGGTTGCGACTGGTAGCTGACGCCGAGCCAGAGCTTGCGGGGGACCACCTCACCGAGGACGCCTAGGCCGAAGGCGGCGTTCCAGCTCGAGACGTCGAGGAACGAGCGGCCCTCGATATCGACGTCGTTCGTACCGCCAGGCTCACGCGCTCGAATCTGCCTCACGTCGGAGTTCACGAGATTGAACGAGGCGCCGACACTGACGCGCTTGACGATGTCGTACGCAGCGCCGATCGAGACGTACACAGACTTGATCTCGCCGTTGATGACGTTCCAGCGCTGAACGCCGTCGAGCGGACCGGCGTAGCTCTTGTTGTTCTCGAACTTCGCGTTCTTGCTCCAGGTCTGCTGACCACCGAACGGCACGAAGAAGCCTGCGCCGACGGCGAAATCGCCGATCTTGAAGTTGACGCCGGCCATGGGCGCGGCCGCGAAATTGGTGAGATGCGCCGTACCGTTGTTGGCGCCTTGCGCACCGTTGGGCTCGGCGACGTCGTTCTTGGCTTGCGCGTGGGTGAACGAGTTCTTCACCCAGGCCAGGTTGGCGTCGGCGAAGACGTGAAACTCGAACGGAGCTTTCTCGACGCCCGGATCACGATCTGCGAGGCCCGCAGGGTTGTAGTAAATTGCCGTGGGGTTGTCGGTCGTCGGCGTCCCGTGCTCCCCGCCGAAACGCGCCGTGATGAACCCTGATGCCGAGGCGGTCGTGCTCCACGTGAGAGACGCCGTGAGCGCTGCACAGCTCACGACGAGGCCAACGAGCGTGCGACCTGACAGGGGCTTCGAAGAGCGGAGATTGTGCATGGCTTTTTTGGGTCGAATCGAAACGCGAAGGCATCGAGCGGCTGAGCTACTCGGTGGAGATCCCGCGCCAGACAATTACTCTTTGACGCACGCGTCAAGCATCCCGGCCCCCTCGGCGTCGCTATCGG
>JAYUUB010000261.1:0-24208 GCA_043755175.1 Polyangiaceae bacterium
GAAATCGCTTGCGCGGCGATCCTCGAAGCCGCTCTTCCGCTCGCAGATCTGATTTCTGCCTCCGTCCAAGCGGACATTCTACGTGCCGATGGCGATCGACTTATCGCCGATGCCCACGCGCAACTTGATGCGCAACTGGCGAGCGCGCGGGCTCTTCACGCGGCCGGAATCGAGGCCGTTCGAGCGCGAGTCGGCGCTTCCGATCGCGAGGTTGAAGCACGACGAATCGATGAAGAGCGCGCTCGGATCGCCTGGCGAGATGCCGATGCCGCATTGGCCGATGCGATCGATGCGAGCGCCGCGATCAAGACTCGCGATGAAGCGGAAGTTTTTCATCGGCGGGCGATCAAGACTCGCGAGCTTGCAGAGGCGTTCGCGGCAAACGAGAGGGTGGATCTGAATGCTGCTGCGCTCGAAAAGGGTCCGCTCGACCCAAGAGGCAATCCCGTTACCCGTGCTCTCGTTCTTGCTGCCCAGGCCCGTGCTCGCCTCCGCGAAACGATCGCGTTGGAGTCCGCGGCACTCTCTTTCTCTGGACACGAGATCGTCATGGCGGCGATCTCGGCGGGCGACTTTCTTGAGCATCGTGCAGACGAGAGAGCGAACCCTCTTGCGTTCGGCCACGATGCTGCACACGGGCGCGTGAGAGGTCTCGCAGATTTCATCAACTCTTCGGGGCCGTTCAATCTATCGGAGCCCCACCTTGTTGAGTGCCTAGAAGCCTTCGCGGAAGGCCGATATCACGCCCATTCGAGAGCCGAAATCGACGCGATGAATGCGCGAGGTCTGGCTGCAAGTGCAGTTCAGGCTAAGTACGAAGCCGAACGGGAGGCGACGAAGAAGCGAAGCTTGCTCGACTCGAAGGCGAGTGACATCCGCGCCTTGCTTCAGATCCGAAACCCGTTCGTGACCCACGGGCCCCAAATCGATCGCCCGCAACTTGAGGCTGAGCTGATTTCCGTCGAGGCGGAGATCTTGAAGCTCGGAATGCCCCCGGCCGCCGTTGCGGATCGGAATCCCGGAAGGTGGTCTTTCAACACGGATCGGAGGACCGCGTGATGCTCTCCACGAACCACCATCGTCGTCCTCTCGCAGTTCACTACTTGATTGACGAGCCGAAGAGCGACGCCCCCGCCCCCGATCAAAAGAGCGACGCAACCGAGCCGAGCGCGCCACGGGTGAGACGTCGGACCATCTTTGTTGCTGTCACTTCACGTCACGAAAAACACATCAAGCTAGCCCGTCGGCTCGCCGCAGGAGAATCCAAGTCATGAGCCTCACAAACGAAGAGCGATCCATCTGTCTGCAAATGAACATTTCAGAAGCGGATTTCGTTCGCTCGCGAAACGAGGACATGGCGGCGAAGCCGAACCGCTTCGTTGGTTTCAACGAATTTTCTCCGCCTGCCCCCGGCGCGGGCGAACCGATTTACAACGGCGCCACGATCCACGTGTCGCCTGGAAGCACGTACCTCGGAGCTGCAGAAGGTGTCGTGTCCTTCGTTGGCACGGGCGCTCTCATGGGTGGCAACACAGTTACAATTACACCGGGCTACGCGAACGATCCGGAGCCGCTTGTCGGAGTCATCACGAGCGGCTCGACGGGGAACCAAGCCGCGCGTACTCCGAAAGAGATTCATGCGGGAGACATCGTCACGATCGTTGCCCAACGCATGGGCGGCGAAGTCTCGCGCACTGCTTCGGGCACCCTCTCAATCGTGTCGAGCGCACCCGTTGCCGCGGGCTCCGCTTCGACGGCTCGCGCTTCGATGGCTCGTTCGTCGAGCCCCACTCGTGGGCTTGGCGCCGTGCTCACCGAACTTCAACTTTCGGTCTGTCGCCAGATGAAAATCGAGCCGTCGGAGTACGCCGCATCCTTTGCCGAGGACAACCCGGCGGAGTTCGCGATCGCGGCGGCGAGCGTTCGAGTTGGTTCGGTCACTCCCGTCGGAATCAAATCAGGGACGCGCGTCGAAATCGACCCAGGCAACGTCACGAGGGGCCCGACGAAGGGCGCGCTGGAATTCAAAAACAGCTCGTCAGATGGTCTTCTTCGCAACGGAAATCACGTCGACATTACTCCCGGTGATTCGAACGGGATCGTTTCTGGGATGATCTGGGTTCGAGGCGCATCGGGCGACCCGAACGAAGCGGACGATCGCCCGATCCAGTCGGGCGACACGGTCTACATCGACGTCATCGGAAAGTGCTTCGGAGTGCTCACGGTCGCGGGGGCCGACGCGCAAGCGCAAGCCCATGCGACCGCTTCGAAGGCTCGTCTAGGGGTCGCGGTGCGCGAGCGCGATGCACTGCGAGCGGAGATCGCAAAGATGAAACCGAGCGCAGCATCGGGCGCAGCATCGGGCGCGAAGACGGGAGCGAAGACGGGAGCGACGACGACGGCGAAGACGGGCGCGAAGGAATGGTGGATGCACCCCACGATGGCTGAGAGGGAGGCCGCCAAATTCCTTCACGACGCGGAAGCTATTCGGCTCGGGACCAACGGGCGCAACGGCTGGTGATGCGAATGCACATCAACGATCTGATTCCGCCGAACGTGGTCCGCGCTTTCGCTGCGAGTCCAGGAGGTCTCGCGAGCCTCATCGAATCAGGTTGCGATCATGCCGTCGTCCTCGTGTCGAGGGATGGCTCTTTGACCGTCCTGCGCGAGTGGCCACGGTGCGGCGCGCCTTGCAGCGCCGAATCTCACACGAGCGCGCGGAAGCCTGCGGGGCGGCCATGTCGCGCGCGTAGGCAACCCGGGTTCACGACGTGCTCGATGCATTCCAGCGCTCGGCCGATCTATGGAGAGCCCGGCGGGGCGATCGACCGCGCGGCGTGAAGACGAGTGAGGTGGCCATCCTCGATGGGTGGGCCTCACTTGCTTTCGCCATCTTCTTCGGCGTCGGTCGTGGTCTCGAAGCGGTCAGGTACGGGACATTATAGCAAGCCAAGTTCGGCGCCCGCGCCCTTCGAGCTGGGACTACGCCGTCTCGCGGGCTCGACACGCGAGATCGTCCGGGCCGACCACTTGTGCTCGGCCGCCGGTGTTGACGCACCGACCGAGATGCGCCGATGCACTGGTGAAACGTTTCACCAGCTTGCCCATGGCGGGGCGTCATGGTTACTCTGCAACTTGGTGTCTCAAACGGACACAGATCGCATGATGATCGACGTGATTGAGGGAAGGCTCGCTCATTCCACGGTCGGGTCAGTCGAGCGCAAAAGAATCGCAGGTCGAATCGCGACCGCAGACTTTTCGAAAGATGAGTTTTCGCTCCGTGAGCGCGCGGGGGCTGCTCTTAAGGCGCTCGTGGGAGCGCCGCATCCAAGCAAGGTGGGCGAGCCCCTGACGGAGGAAACAATTCTGACGAGTCTGGAGTGGCACGTCCTGAAACATTCGGTCTTGGACGACTCGTGGCCTCGGGGAACAAGCCCGTCCGAATACCTCGCCGATCTCCGGGCGGCAGCCCAATTCCCCAACAATTCTATCGATCTAGGTCGTCAAACGATGAGATACCCGCAAGGGAAAACCCGGGTGGTCAACAGAGGCTCAGTGAGAACGGACGTGAAGGACCTTCCGTCAAAGAAGGCGACACAATCGCCTGACAGGTGCCTCCTCGTGTTGTACGACCCTTCTCGAGGCCTGGTGCTCAGCTGCTACGCATTGACTCGGAAGGCATCCAACGTCGCGCTCGCACCGTGGAGCCCAAGATATTCTTTATGATCGCGACCACAGCAATCGCACGGCTGGTTGAGACGCTCGAAGGAACGCCAGCGTTCCTTCAGACCGTTCTCTCGAACTGGGCCGGACTCGACGAAGGACTTCGCGAACAGTACGCGACCGACCTTGAGTGGCTGCTCCGCTCGGTGAGTTCTCATCTTGATTCTGACGACCTCGTGGAAGCGGACCGCGCTAGATTGCTTGCTCGTATCGCGTATGCTCGTCGCGCGATGCGTGAGCTGGGCGCCGACCTTGATGACAAAGTGGGCTTCTCGGTTGACGGCCTCTTTCCACACCCGCACATGGCCGACGCCGCGATGAACTGGGGCGGAACTGCCGTGGTTCCAGTCAATTTCTTTCAGAGGCGCATCGATGTCGCAATCCGGACCGCGATCCTCCCGTTTGCGGTCTGTGTCAAGGCCGATACCAGCAAGGCCCAGAAGGTGGTCTGCGACGGCGCGGTCGGCACGTCTGCAGTCGTACGACCAAGCACCTCGGAAAGTGAGACGGCTGTTATCCTAGCGAGCGCAGCCTAGGATCGATCATGCTGCGCTGCTACCTGCTCACGGTGTGCCAGGCCTCGTCACTCGACAGAGACTCGAACGCGATCTCCCTCTTCAACATGATCGAGGGGATTTCGGTTCCGGTAGAGGGTCTGGGCGTGGAAATTCCCGTCCAAGTCCATGTCTACTTCTCGGTGGAGGCAGACGAATTTCAGCATTCTGCCTTTGAGATGCGCGTCATCAGGGTGGGTGCAGACGGAGAAGAGGACCCCGGTGGCTCCCTACCGTTTCGAACTGAAGAGGCGGGAAGGATGCGGGTGCGAGCTCAAGCGCTTCGATTGCCCCGGGCCTACGGCAACTTCAACCTAAGGGTGGAGTGGCGCCGCGCTGACACGGAGGAGTGGCATGCGGAGCCCAATCGGTGGCCGTTCGATCTCACCCCGTTGTCAGAGGTCCCGGCGGTCCAAGGAAGGTAGCTACCGCCGACCCACGCAATTCGACCGCGCAGGTGGGCTCAAGCGGGAGCGCACGACCGACGCGACGAGCCCATCAATTGTCGGCCCTCTCCCGGCGCTAAAGAGCGTCGGCCCACGCACACCGCGGGTCGGACTTTCTTTGGGGAGGCCACGTTGAGAGACGGCTCCGCCGCTTCGGTCGTGCCCCATGCTTCTTCACTTGCTTCGAGCGGGACCATCAGTGCGAACTCGCGCGCCGAACGCAGCGACCCCACCCCGAGCGTGGAGCCCGTCGCCGAAGGCGACACGTGGCCTAGCGCCTCGACCGGACGCGAGCGCGCGGCCAGGGCGCTGGCTTAAAGCACAGACAGCCAAGCGTCGAACTGCTTGAACTGCGACGGTTTTAGACCGTGATCGCAATGCAGAACTGCGCGGCGGGCTTCGTTGATCGCCACGTACATCGCGACCATCGGAGAGGCCTTCGATACCTCGACTAGGTAGGTCTGGCGCTTCTTCGCTGCATCGAGATCCGGGTACGCCTCGACGGAGCACTCCGCGTCACCGTCTGTCCAGTTGACCTTCGCCGTGTACTGACCTGGGCGTCCCAGGAGCTTGTTCGGGTCATCATCTTCGGTGTGCACGATCGAGGCACCCTTCCAGGTGCCCGTCGACTTGAGCGAGGCGGCGATTTCGGCACCAGTCAGATCGGCCACCTGCTTTGGCTTCACGGCGGTCTCTTCTGTCGCGGTCGACTTGGAGGACTTCGATGCCTTGGCATCGGCGGTCGGCTTGGCATCGGCGGTCGGCTTGGTATCGGCCGCGGAGCCCTTCGATGAGCAGGCCAGAAGAAGCGTAAACGAGAAGCAGAGCGCGTGCCGCATGGGCCAGGAATACACCAAACGCGCGTATCAAGGGCGATCGTGAGGTGCTCGCGACCCCACTCGAGCTCGGGAGGCATGTCGAATAGGAGTGACGTGAAGCACCTAAGCGGTTACAATCCGGTGACTATGGTGCGAGAACCCAAAACGGAGCCGATGACGATCCGATTCTCACAAACCGAAATCGAGGCCTTGCGACAGGTCTCGGCGGCCGAGGACCTCTCAGCCGCAGCGATCGTGCGTCGTGCTCTTCGCGAGTACATCGAGCGCAACGCTAAGCCCAAGAGGGCTCGATAGATGCCTCGCGCGCGCGGCGGACAGGTCTTCGCCGAATGGCACGGCGATCATTGGGACATCCGTTTCGAGCTCCCCGATGGGAACGTGACCCGACGCGCGTGCATGCCCTCGCCCTCGCGAGCGAAGCACGAGACCGAAGAGCAGGCGAAGCGCCGGTCGCTCGACGAAGCGAAGAACGAAGCGAGACGCCTCAAGGCCATCGCGTGGCGCTCCGGAGCACAGCTCGCGCGGATCGATCCGGCGACACCGCGAACGGCGAAGGCGAAGCCCGAGGGCGAGACGTTCGACAAGTGGGCCTATCGCTGGCTCGTCGACCGGAGCGCCAAAGGCCTCGCGTCCGCACACGACGACGACGGGCGGTATCGGAAGTGGGTCTTCCCTCACTTCGGGCACAAGCCGATCGCGAGGATCCAGCGGATCGATCTCGAGCGCTTCGTCGAAGGGCTCGACGGCAACGTCCGAGCCGGGGCGCTCTCGTGGCGTACCGCTCGCCACGTCTGGGGCATGCTGACCAAGATGTTCTCGGACGCGTGCCGCTCGAAGCGTCTGGATCTCCGAGTGCGCGAAGACAACCCCGCCAAGGAAGTCCGAGGCCCCGACGCGGGCGCTTCGAAGTCGAAGAGCTACCTCTATCCCGAGGAGCTTCTCGCCGTCGTCTCGTGCGCCTCGGTGCCGCTCCGATGGCGTCGTCTCTTCGCGCTCTCGGTCTACACCTACACGCGCCCCGGCGAGCTCGCCGCGCTCGAGTGGACCGACGTCGACTTTCAGCGAGGGACGATCCACGTCCACCGTGCGATCGGAGACGACGGCGAAGCAAAGACGACCAAGACGAAGGTCACGCGGCGGATCCCTCTCGAGGCCGGGCTACTCCCGCTCCTCGAGACGCTGAAGGCCGAAGCGACCGGTCCGCGTCTCGTGTCGATGCCGCCCGAGTGCGATCTCTCGAAGCGGCTGCGGGACTACTTGAAGCGGGCCGGGGTCACGCGCGCCGAGCTCTTCGCCAACGACGCGACGCGGAAGCAAATCCGGTTCTACGATCTGCGAGCCACCGGGATCACCTGGATGGCCATCCGAGGCGACGAGCCGCTTCGCATCATGCAGCGGGCCGGGCACGCGGAGTTCTCCACGACCATGGGCTACGTCCGCGAAGCCGAGACGCTTGGCCTCGCTGGCGAGCCGTTCCCGGCGCTCCCATCACTGGTCGCCGGCGAGCCCGAGACGCCTTCGACCTGGGGCAAGCTCCGGGGTTCGAATGCCAACCGGCAAAACCAACCGGCGCTCGTAAGTGCCCGAAATAATAGCGTCCCCAGCGGGATTCGAACCCGCGTAGCAGCCTTGAAAGGGCTGAGTCCTGGGCCGGGCTAGACGATGGGGACCGGCACTTGTGAAAGCGCGGCGGACCCTAGTTGGAGACCGCTCATCAAGCAAGGGTTTCTCCGCCTCGGTCGCCGCTCGGCACTGAATGACTGCAGACCGTCGCTCTTTCTGACGCGCGATCGACACCGCGCGCCCCAGCGATCGAGCCCGTCGTGGCCGACCTTCAAAACCTGGTGTTCTTACGAGGCTGGTTCACCGGTGATCCATCGGAGATTCGGCAGACTTCTTTGGCTCCACTTGCACGGTGGGATGACGTAGCCTCCTTGCAACGTGCTCCCTGAATTCAGCGAGCCCACCGATCGGTTTGTCCTCCAGGAACGCGCGGGTGCGGGCGGCATGGGCGACGTGTTCCGTGCGATCGACCAAGACGATGGTCGCACGGTCGCGGTCAAAGTCTTGCGCGCGTCGGCCGGCGAGGTCGAACGTCGGCGTTTCCAGCGTGAGATCGCCGTCATCGCCGATCTGCGCCACCCGAACATCGTCGAATACGTCGCGCACGGAATCCTCCCCGATCACCGGCCGTTCTACGCGATGGAATGGCTCGACGGCGAAGACCTCGGCCAACGCCAACGCCACACGCCGCTCGGGATGCGCGACGCGGTCGAGGTCATTCGACGGAGCGCCGCCGCCATGGCCGCGGTGCACGCGCGCGGAATCGTCCATCGCGATCTGAAGCTCGGAAACATCTTCCTCGTTCGCGGCAAAGGCACCGCGATCAAGCTCATCGACTTCGGCGTCGTGAAGCTCGGAGGCATCGACCTCGAAGACGATCGGGGATCGATCATCGGCACGCCGCACTTCATGGCGCCCGAGCAAGCGCGCGGCGAGAGCGTCGATCCGC
The DNA here is from genome assembly GCA_043755175.1 of Polyangiaceae bacterium. Lineage (GTDB taxonomy): Bacteria > Myxococcota_A > Polyangia > Polyangiales > Polyangiaceae > CAYYKK01. Next base: position 8,075 of record JAYUUB010000261.1, read on the forward strand.
GCGCCGACGTGTACTCGCTCGGCTCGGCGCTCTTCAGGCTCGTGACCGGCCGCAACGTGTTCGAGACCGAGCACGTGATGGCGCTCCTTGGTCGCCTCGTCATCGAAGATCCACCGAGCGCCATGGGCATTCGGTTCGACGTGCCCGAAACGCTCGACCAAGTCATTCTCCAAGCCATCGCGCGAAACCGCGAAACGCGCTTCGAGAACGGCGGTGAGCTCGCTCGTGCGCTCGCTCGCGTCGGCGAGCTGTCGAACGATCCGCCGGCGACCGATCGCTCGGCGTCTGCCGTTCGCCGAGCCATCCCCGATTTGCGCAACCTCGGGCCCGAGAGCGAGCAAGAGAAGCGACGCAAGGCCGCGCGACGCGTGGTCGCAGCGGTGGTGTTCCGCTTGGGCGAGACGCCCATGAGCCACGCGGTCGAGCAAGAGCTGCGCGACACCATCGGCGACGACGCGCGCATCGAGGCGCTCTTCGGCGGTCAGGTGGTCGCGGTGCTCGGCGTCGAGCGCTCGCGCGGCGACGAAGCCCTTCGCGCCGCACGCGCAGCCCTCCTCGTCACGAAGGTGATGCCCGAGACCAGCGCCGTCGTCGCGGTCGGGCACGCCGTCCCATCGACGCGCCGTGCAGGCGATGCAGGCGCACCCGGCCCAGGCGCTCCGGCCTACGGAAACCTCGCGGGCGAAGCGCTCGAGCGCGCCGCCAAGCAGCTCGAAGTGGCCGCGCCCGGAACGGTGCGTGTCGACACGAACGTGATCGCCGCTCTCTCTGGGCGATTCGTCGTCAGCGAAGACAAGCACGGCGGCGTCCTCCTTCGCGAAGACCAGAGCGGCTTCGGCGCCCGCTTGCTCCTCGGCAAAGTCACTCCGACCGTGGGACGCGACAAGGAGCTCGCGCTTCTGACGAGCGTCTTCTCCGAGCTGCTCGACGAAGGAACGCCTCGCGCGGCGCTCGTGACGGGTCCGCCCGGCATCGGTAAGTCACGCGTCCGCGCCGAGCTCGTGTCGCGCTTCGAGACGAGCGCCTACCCGCCCGAGGTCCTGTTCTGTCGCGGCGATCCGATGAGCCAAGCTTCGAGCCTCTCGTCGTTCGGTCGCGCCATGCGTCAGGTGATCGGCATCCACGACGGCGAGACCCAGCAAGAGCAGGTCGACAAAGTTCAGGCGCACATGAACTTCCGAATGCCGAAGCCGCTCCGGTTCTTGACGGGCTTTCTCGGCGAGCTCGTCGGCGTCCCCTTCCCCGACGATCACGACGAGCCTCTCCGCGCTGCGCGGCAAGCCGCGTCTCTCATGCAGTCGCGGATGCGAATGGCCATCGAAGCGTTCGTCCGTGCGCAAGCCGAGATCATGCCGCAGGTCATGTTCCTCGAAGACGCGCAGTGGGCCGACGAGACCACGCTCGATCTGGTCGATTGGCTCCTCGGCTGTCCCGACGTGAAGTTCGCGGTGTTCGCGTTCGCACGCCCCGAGCTCTTGACGCGCCTGCCGACGCTCTGGAACAACAAGACGGTGACGCGTCTCTCGCTCGCGCCGCTTTCGCCGCTCGCGGCAGACAAGCTCGTCGCGCGGGTCTTGCCGAACGTCGATGCACGCACGCGCACGACGATCGTCGAGCGTGCGTCCGGTAACGCGCTCTTCCTCGAAGAGCTCATCCGCTCGAAGGCGCGTGGCGAAGAAGAGCTGCCGCTCACGGTTCAAGCCTTGGTACAGATGCGACTCGATCGCATGACGCCGAACGTACGCGAGACGGTTCGCGCGGCGAGCGTGCTCGGCCAAACCTTCTGGACCGGCGTGGTCTCACGGCTCATCGAGCGAGACGCGTCGGCCGATCTCGCCGAGCTCGAGTCGAGCGAGGTCGTGATGCAACAGACCTCTTCGCGCGTCGCCGGCGAGACCGAGTGGACCTTCAGGCAGACCGTCGTCCGAGACGCCGCGTATGCGTCGATCCTCGAAGAAGACCGTGCGAGCTGGCACCAAGAAGCCGGCGCGTGGCTCGAGTCGATGGGCGACGCCGACGTGGGCCTCGTCGCCAAGCATGCCGACGCGGGACACGACTTCGAGCGCGCAGCCGAGCTCTACGCGCGGGCGACGCGCCAGGCGTACGCGAATGGCGCGCACCTCGAGACGGCGCTCGATCTCGCCGAGCGCGGACTGAAGTGCGGCGCCGAGGGCGGCATCAAGGCTCAGCTGCTCCTCGCGGCAGCCCAAGCACGCATCCCTCTCGGACGCCTCGACGACGGCGTGACGGCCGCCGAGCAAGCGGCCGAGCTCGCCCCGCCTGGGTCAGACATGTGGGCCGAGGCGCAGCGTCTCGCGGCGCAAGCGCTCATCGAAAACGGCAAAGCCAAAGAGGGTGACGAACGGGCCGCGCGCGCGCTGTCGAAGGAGCTCTCGGGTTCGCTCTCGAAGCCGATGCGCGTCGCTCTGCTCGCCGTTCGCGTGCGCGGAGTCGTCGACACGCTGGGCGCGAAAGAAGCACTGCGCATCGCCGACGAAGGTCTCGCGCTCGCCCGCGAGGTCAACACGGGCGAGTCGCTCTTGAAGGCGCTCGACGCACGCATCTTCGCGCTCATGCAGCTCGCCGATCCGTCGGAGGTGGCGTCGAGTGGCCCGCAGGTCATCGAGATCGCCGATCAGGTCGGCGACGTGGTGCTGGCGGTGCGCACACGCATCAACACCGGCTCGTCGCTCAACGTCCTCGGCATGTGGGAAGAAGCGAGCGTGCTGCTCGAACGGGCACTCGTCGACGCGCGCGATCGCCGGATGCGTATCCTCGAAGCCTTCAGTCTCCACAACCTCGGCATGTGCGAGGCGCGGCTCGGCCAGTTCGATCGCGGCATCAAGATGGAGCGCGAGGCTTCGAAGATCGCCGACGAGACAGGAGCCGCGCGGCTCCGCATTCATGCGCGCGTCTACGAAGCGCTCTTCACTTTGTGGCGCGCAGAGGCGGCGGCGAAAAATGGCGTGAACATTGCGGGCGAGCTGCGCGCTGCGCTGGCGATCGCCGGCGTCGTTTCCGAAGAGGTGAAGAGGGTGCCTGCTCTCCTCCCCACCGCACGCTTCGCGGTGGCGGCCGTCGAGCTCGCGCGAGCTCGCATGGGCGACGCTTCGGCGCTCGAAGCCTCGCTCATCGCGGCCCTCGAGGCGCACAACCGCGCGCTCGAATCGCCGGTCGAAGAGTGGGAAGAGGCGACGCATCTCACGCTCGTCGAGGCGTTCCTCGAGCGAGGCGACGAGACCAACGCCGACCACGCGCTCGACACCGCGTTCCGGGTCGTGGCAGAGCGATCTCAGCGCATGACGCGGCCAGAGCACCGGACGTCGTATTTGGAGCGTGTGCCCGAGGTCGTGCGCATCCTCGAGCTCGCGCGCACGCGACTTCGCAAGACGCTCCCGGCAACCCCAGGCGCGGCGCGCCTTCCTTCGCTTCGTCCGTCGCCACGACCCGTTGTCACGTCACAGCTCCCGCCACCGAGCGGAGCGCCACCGAGCGGAGCGCCGCCGAGCGGAGCGCCGTCGGCTCGACCGATCGACGAGCCTCCAGGCGCGAGCGTCAATTTGCCGGGCCGCGAAGAGGGCAGCCGCGACACGTACGTGGAGCCGATCGACATGGAGGCGCTCAGTCTTCCGAGGGGCTCCACGGCGCGAGGATCCGCCGCAGAGCCAGCGAGCAGCGTCGTCTCGTCCGGCCGCGTTCCGCCTGAGAGCGTCGCGCCTCGTAGCGAGAGCGCTCTCCCAGCGCCTCCCCCGTTGCCGAGAGGCGTACCGAGCGCCGGTACGTCGACCGAAACGAATCGCCCGGCGGCGCCGCAATCGGCCGAGCAAGCTGGATCGACCGTCGTAACGAGCTCCGACGACGACACGTTCACGCCGGGTGGCCCGAGCGCGGCTCCGCAAGCTTCCCCGAGCGCGGCTCCGCAAGCTTCCCCGAGCGCGGCTCCGCAAGCTTTCCCGAGCACGGCGCCGCAAGCTTCTCCGAGCGCCGTCAGCAAGTCCACGCGTTCCGATGCCGCTCCGATCACCCAGCGAACACCAGGCTCGGCGCCGCCGCCGAAGTCGCCGGGGCCGCCACCGAAGTCGCCGGGGATGCAGGCCAGACCCGCCGGCGCATGGGATCCGCTCGCGCCTCCCCCTCCCGCGCGCGGAGCTCCGGCGGTCCCGCCGAACCGTCCCGAGATGGCGCGTCCGACGATGAATCGTCCGCAAGCACTGCGGCCCGTGCCGCCCGGCCTCCCCGAATCTGCCCCTCCGATCTCCGGCTCGGCATTGCGGCTCCACCCTGCGAGCAGAATGCCGAACAGCCCGGCCGCTGCACCTCGAGCGCTCAGCGACGCGCAGCAACGAACCGCTCCGTCAGCGCCTCTACCTGGGGTGGGAGCAGCCGTTCCCAATGCTCCTCGCGCGCCTCTGGCCCCTCAGCCGCCGACGGCACCACGACCGCCGATGAGCGGCGCCGCTGGCCCGCCGCAGATGCCTCGACCTCCGGCCATGCCGGCACCTCCCCGGCCTGCAACCGGTCGACCGGCGCCTCCGCAGATGCCCGCACCGCAGATGCCGCAGAGACCGGTTGCGGCGCAGATGCCGGCGCCGCAACGGCCGATCGCACCGGCCACGCCGCTGCAGCGACCCATCGCACCTCAGCTGCCGACGGCGCCTCAGATGCCGGCGCTTCAGATGCCGACGGCGCCCCAGATGCCGACGGCGCCCCAGATGCCGGCGCCTCAGATGCCGACGGCGCCTTCGCGTCTTCATGCTGGCCCCACACCGCCCCGGCTTCCGGGGGCTTCGCCGATGCCACCGACACCTCCGGTCGCGCCTCATCCGCAGAGGCCTGCGCTCGGCGGCGCGCCGATGCCTCCGGTTCCGCCGACCGCACCGATCGCTCCGGGGGCCCAGGGATCGTCTCCCCCACAGCGTCCGGTCCCTCCTTCCCCTCCGAGTCGACCGGGGCCACCGATTCCACCCCCGCCGCCGTCGAGGTCGGGGCCTCCACCGAGACCTCCGACCAAGCCGAAGCGCTGACCCAACCGGGTTTCATGGGCCGATCGCGCGCGGCAACGATGCGCCCTTCTTGACGGGTCCAGCCTCGATTGGTAAGGCGCGGCATGCATCTCGTTCGCCGTTTTTTCGCGCCCGCCCTTCTCTCGGCCGCCGTGTGCCTGCCGCTCGCGCTCGCCGCTAATCCGGCCGTAGCCCAGCCGGCCGCACAACCGCAGGGACGCATGGCCGTGGTCGATACGCGTCGCGCCATCATGGAGACCGAGGAAGGTCTCCGCGTGCAGGCCACGTTGAAGAAGCTCTTTGACAGTCGCCAGGTCGAGCTCTCGTCGAAAGAACACTCGCTCCAGCAAGAGCGGGAGGACATCGCCAAAGAAGAGAAGCAGAAGGGGCCGAGCGCAGGGCTCGATCAGAAGAAAGACGCCTGGCAGCAGAAGGCCGCCACGCTCCAGCAGACGCTCCTCGACTACCAGCACGAGATGCAGCGCAAAGAGGGGGAGATGACCAACCCCATGCTCCAGAAGATGATGAGCATCCTGAAGCGCGTCGCGACCACCGATGGTTACGACATGGTCGTCGACAAGGCCGCCGTCCCCTACTTCAGGACCGACCTCGACATCACCGACAAGCTCATCCAGATGTACAACGCCGACGGCAGCGTCACCCCGGCGCCCGCTCCGGGCAAGGGCGGCGCCCCCGCTCCGAAGGCGAAGGCCGAGCCCAAGCCCGCCCCGAAGAAGTGAGGCGTCACGCGCCGATCAGAAACGGCCGATGAGCGATGCGCCGGGGCCATCAGCCCCAGGAGCGCCGAAGCCGACGTTCACCGGCCCAAGCATCGCCGTTGCAGGAGCAGTCGTTTTTCGGTGTGTCGCCAGAAGGACGATACCGGTGGTCAGCGCCACGACGCCCACCGGTATCGTGACCTCGGCGAGGCCGGTCATGAGCTTGCCGCGATCGGCGATGGGCTTCGTGCTCGAGGGGCAAACGTGCTGCGTCGTGCACACCTTGTCGAGGTCGCCGATCGCGCTCTGTCGAACGCCGATGGCGATGAAGCCGACCAAGAGGCTCGCGCCGCCCGTCGCGCTCAGCACGACTCCAGGAACACTCGGCCCAGCCCCAGCTCCTCTCGGCCCGGCAGGAAGCTCCTCGATCGCGGGGATCTTCACTTTTACGGTCTTCGAGGCACCTTCGGCGAGCATCACGTGCTCGGTGCCGAGCACCCGACCGTCGGCGACGACCGACACCAAGCGATCGCCCGGATCGACTTGCATCGACTTTCCGACGAGGCTCGACACAACCTCGGTTCCATCGAGTTGGATGGTGGCGCGCGGGTTCGGCGACGGCTCGACGCGCTCGATGGTGAGCCTCGGGATGCGCTTGTCGAGAGCATCGATGCGCCCGTCGACCACGCCGGCCACCTGAGAAGCCGTCCCGTCTTGCGCCTTCTGCGCGGCGAGCCGGTAGTTGCCGAGCGCCGAGACGAGCTTGCCGAGGTGCTCTTCACAGTCGGCGATGTTGAAGGCCACTTGAGCGTTCATCTTCACGCGCGCGACCAGCTTGAACTTCGCAAGCGCCCCCGCGAAATCTCCCCCGGTCATGAGCGCCACGCCGTCGCGAAACTGATCCCGGGCGAGGACGACCGGATCGACCTCTTCGGCATGCGCCGCGCGCGCACCGAGCCCCGAGGTGACGATCTCGGGGACGGCCAACGACAAGAAAAAGGCGAGCTGGAAACGTCGCACGAGCACGAGGCTAACACGCCTTCTACCGAGACCGACTTCCGCTACTCTACGGGGCCATGAGGATCCTCTACGGCGTGGTCGGCGAAGGCATGGGGCACGCGATGCGATCGCGGGTGGTCCTCGATCAGCTGGTCTCGGTCGGACACGACGTCGAGATCATGGCTTCGGGCCGCGCCGTCGACTTTCTCTCGAAGCACTTCGAGGAGGTGAACGAGATTCACGGCCTCCACATGATCTACGAAGAGAACCGGGTCCGACGTGGGCGAACCTTCTGGTCGAACGTGCTCACTGGAACAACCGGGATACCGGAGAACATCGCCAAGTACTTCACGCACATCAAAGACAACAAGCCCGAGCTCGTCATCAGCGACTTCGAATCGTGGACTTACCTCTACGCGAAGCTCCATCGACTGCCGGTGATCTCGATCGACAACATGCAGATCATCAATCGCGGCGTGCACGATCCCGCGATCTACGAGGGCTGCGAGACCGACTTTCAGATCGCCAAGACGTTCGTGAAGGGCAAGCTCCCGTTCTGCGACGAGTACCTGGTCACGACGTTCTTCCGACCCGAGATCCGCAAGCCCCACACCAAGCTCGTCCCGCCGATCCTCCGCCCGGAGATCCTCGCGGCGAAGCCTTCGCACGGTGACCACTTGCTCGTTTATCAAACCGCCGAGGGCAACGACGGCCTCGTGCAGGTTCTCGAGAAGACCGAGATTCCGTGTCGCATCTACGGCATGCGTCGCTCGATCACGAAAGACGAGGTCGAAGGAAAGCTCACCTACCGCCCCTTCTCGGAAGCCGGATTCATCGACGATCTCGCATCCTCGCGCGGCGTCATCGCTGGCGGGGGATTCACGCTCATGGGCGAGGCCGTGTACCTCCACAAGCCCATGCTCGCCGTTCCTCTCGGCGCCCAATTCGAGCAAGTCATGAACGCTCGCTATCTCGAGCGTGAGAACTTCGGAAAGTACGCGGCCTCTCTCGAAGACTCGAAAACCGTTCTCGACTTCGTCGACAAGCTTCCGAGCTACGAGGCATCGCTCGCGAACTACGTGCAAGACGGAAACACCGAGCTGTTCAAGACCCTCGAGGGCTTTCTCGATCGGGCGCAGGCCGGTCTGCTCTGAGGAGAGCCGACGGCGCTCTCGCGGGGGAGACGACGAGAGCTGCGAAGCCGAGCTCAGGCCGGCTTCGGCTTCTTGGTCTTCTTTTTCGGAGCGGGCTTCGCCGCCACTTCGCCTGCGGTAGGCGTGATGCGGTCTTCGATCGCGACGTAGGGCACGGCGATGCCCACATCACTAGCAGCTTCAACCACAGCAGCTTCAACCACAGCAGCTTCGATGTGAGCCGCAGCCACGGCAGCTTGCGGAGCCGATGACGGAGTGTGACCTCCAGCCGGTGGCTGCGAGACCCGCGTCGGCCCGTTGACGAGCGCGCCAGGGCTCCGAGCGCTCCACGGCTCTTCCTCGTCTTCGATTCGGATGAGGACGGCGGTGATGTTGTCTTTGCCGCCGTTCCTGTTCGCGGCGTCGACGAGGCGATTGCAGGCGTCGGTCAGCACGTCGGTCTGCTGCATGATCGCCTTCATGTGATCGTCGTCGACCAGACCATGGAGACCGTCGGAGCAGAGCAAGAAGACGTCGCCTGGCTCGACTTCGCAGCTCGTCAGGTCGACGTCGACGGTCGGTGCGATCCCGAGGGCTCGGGTGATCACGTTGCGCGGCAGGTACGCGAGGTCGCTCTCGGTGAGCTCGGGCCTCTCGAGCAGCGCGTCGGAGAGGAGCGAGTGATCGCGCGTGAGCTGCCGAATGCGATCGCCACGGAGAAGGTAGGCGCGGCTGTCACCGGCATGGGCGACGTGCATGCTGTTGCCCGTCGGGTGATAAGCAGCGGCGACCACGGTCGTTCCCATACCGCGGTGCGCCCGAGAGTCGTCGGCGCGGGCGAAGATCTTCGCGTTGGCGTCGCAGACGGCGGCTTTGAGCCGATCGGGCACTTCGGCTGGTGCCGCGCCGTTGGCCGTACGGAAAAAATTGGCGATGGTCGCAGCGGCCATTCGGCTCGCCACTTCGCCGGATTGATGTCCGCCCATGCCGTCGGCCACCACGAAGACGTTGAACTCCGGGAGGAGAACATATCGGTCTTCGTTGAGATTGCGCTCACGGCCAATGTCGGTGAGTCCCGCTGCAATCGCCCGCATGTCGGACGAATGGTACGCGCAGGTCGGCGATTACCGCCACACTCATTTTTCGAACGCACGCTCAGCGGTCGAATTGGTAACGAACCTGCTCGGCACCCGAGACCTCGACGACGATCCGTGCTCTTCCGACGCGAACGACGGCGTGCGCGGCGGCCGGGCGCCCGGGGGCGTCATCGTCGAGGTTTTCGATGAGGCTCTGCAGCGTGACGTACGGAATGCCACCGATGAGGTCGAGGTGGTTCCAGTGAAGGTGCCCGTTGAACACGGCGAGCACCTTGCGACCTCCGTCGAGCGATGCGCTCTCGAGGATCGAACGAAGCGCCTTTCGCTCCTGCACGAGGCAGATGTTCGGACGCCCCTCGAACCAGCGGTTGCCGACGAGATGCTGGTCGCCGGCGCTGTGATGCATGAAGACCACCGTCGGACGCGGCGAGGCTTTCAAGTCGGCGGCGAGCCACGCGAGCTGCTCGTCGCCCACGGTCACGCTCCGATCTTTCAGCTCGCGGGTGTGCAGGACCACGAAGTGCAGGCCCGCGCGATCGAACGAGCGGTAGAGGCTCGTCGCGGCCGGCTGTCCGTCGGCTCGACGAGCCCATAGCGCGAGCAGATCTTCTTCGCCGAGATGGACGGTGTCGTGATTTCCAGCGACGTGAATCAGATCGCCTTTCGCGCGCCCGAGAATGGCCATGCACTCGCCGTAGCGCGCATGATCGGCCTCGGGGCTCTCGTCCTCGATGTCGTCGCCGAGGTTGACGATGAACGCCGGGTGGACCTCTTGGTTCATGCGATCGACGAAGTCGCCGAGGAGCTTGCCCGCTTGGGCGGAGAGCTTGCGCAGCTTGCCCTTGTAGAGGGCCTCGGGGCCGAAATGGAGGTCGGTGCAGAGGGCGAAGATCAGGTCCACGGAGCGCTCGCTCTCGACGTAGCCGAGCGCGGCGTCAATCCGGCTCGTCGGCAGCTTTTCGAGCCGAACGAGCGGCTTTCGACCCACCGAGGCAATCTGGAGACGCGAGCACCTCGGGAGACGCCGCCCACTCGGCGGGGGTCGCGACCTTCATCGTGAGGGCGTGGAGCCCAGCGGCGAAGAGCTCGCTGAGCGAAGCGTTCACTTTTCTCTGACGTGCCACCAGCGACAGCCCTTCGAAAGTAGGACTCACGACCACCACCTTGAAGTGGGTTTCCGACCCCGGCTTCACGCTGTGCTGGTGGCTCTCGTTCTCGATGACGAGGTGCGTGGGAGCGAAAGTCTCTTTCAGTCGTGTCTCGATCTGTTCGTGGCGGCTCATCAGCGCCCAGTCTAGCGCGTCGGCGTGTTCGTGGAGCGGACCGAGGCGATTTCGCGCCGCTTTCTCGACGCGAGAAGCGCTTCCGGGTGATGGCCCCTCGCTTGGCGGAAGCTGTTTCACGTCTGCAACGATGCGCGACACGGATCTGCAAGACCGCGTGGGGGATTTTCGATCCGATGGCGTTTCGGTGATCCAGTCGATGCCCTGAAATCATGGCCGAATCGTCGATCCTCGTGACAGAAAAAACGTTCCGAAGAAGTTGGCCCGACCCATGCTTAGCGGGCGACAGCTTGGGAGCGCAGCCCGCGCGCTCGAGAGAAAGACGACGCAATGAAGCTCGGAGTTTTTTCGCTGTGGACGGACGCTAGACAGCACCAGCTGGTCTACGGCGATGCGTGTCCAGCCGAGCTCGCCGAGCGACATGCGAGCGACCGACCGAGCTGCGCAAACGCGACGAAAGCTTTCTCGAACGCGACGCAGCGCGGTCGCACGAGCGGACGTGCCGCGGTCGAACCACGTCGTCCCATCGCGGCTGCGCTCGAAACGGTGATCGAGCTCACCCCGACTCCCCCCGCGGTCGTCGTCTCCGCGCCTCGGTCCTCGCGATCTCGCGCGACGGAAACCCCGCGATCGTCGCGCGCTTCGAGAGCTGTCCCCCCGACGGCCGTCGCGTCCGCGATCCCCGAGAGCAAAGTCGGCGCGAAGCGAGCCAAGAAGATCGCTCCGAAGTCGAAGCGCCGCACCACGACCCTCGACGCTTCTCCCTGACGCTCCCTGAAACGCCGCCGTGGTGAGCTCGTGGCGCCGGCGCGAAAACGTGAGCCGTGGCGCGACGGCTCGGGACCCGGGTCATCCGGCTCGGGCCGACCATGCGATGGCGATGCTCTGCACCTCGGCGTCTCCCTTCTTCGGAACGAATCGCTCGGTGTCGATCGCATTGGCCGAGCGATGCGCCTCGTCGCGGGCGGCGCCCATCTCGGAGGCTTGCTCCGCGAATGCAGCCGAGAGGCTCGACTGCGCCTTTCGGTAGGCCTCTTCGGCCTTCGCGAGCGTCGATTCGGCCTTGGTTCGAGCTCGCTCCAGGCGGCTCGCCGCACCTCGCGCGACGAGCCCCATGAGAACCGTTTCGACCCCCGACGGGGCCTCACCAAAACCGTGCCGCGCGGCGGCAAGCTGGCGTTCTGCCGAAGCGAGCTTGTCTTGAAGCTTCGCGATCTCGGGAGCGAGCTTGGCCGCGACGAGGCGCTGTCCTTCGTCGGCGCGTCGCGCAGCGGCGGCCTGACAGCGCGCTAGAAACGCTGCGGGGGTCTCGCCATCGTGACGGAAGAGCCCAAGCTCTCGATTGGTGTGGACCATGACCGCGAACGCCACGAGCGCGTGGTCGCGCATGACCCGCTCGACGACCTGCGCGCCCTTCTTCGTTCCCAGAGCGGGTGGGAGCGGATCGTAGGTCGCCGCAGGGTGAGGTCGAGACGCGAGGTTCTGCGGATCGACGATCGCGACTCGGCTGAGATCGGGCCTTCCGTCGCCGCCGAGCGGAGCGACGAACGAGTTGCGGCGCTCGATGGCCAACCCGAGCTTGGCGTCGCGCACGCGGAGCGTGACGTTCGCGGCGATGAACGGGACGTAGCGAACGTGGGCAGCGCCGACGGGAGGCAGACCATGCAGAACGCGAAATCCTTCGGGCGCGGGCGGTGGAGACGCGAGGCTCGACTCGAGGCTCTTGGTCCGAGCGGCGGACGGCATGGCCACTTCGGCCGAGGTCGGGAGCAGAGCGTCTGCCGGCGCACGCTTCGTCGCTGCGGAAGTCTGAGCCTCGGTTCGTTTCGCGCCGGGCTCGAGCTGCTCGGCCTCAGCGACCGGAGCACGCAAGAGCCCTTTGGAAAGCCGGGAGATCTCGCGGCGTGTCATCGGCCCTCGCATCCAGGCCATGCAGAAGCGCGACTCGACGAGCGAGCTCGACGGTGTCGCGTGAACGTTGCGAACGAAGAACGTTCGCTTGGGCAAGTTGCGGATGATCGCACCGAGCTCGCCTGGATCGAGCCCGCCGACGCCTCCATCGGCACCGACCAATCCCTCGACGACGCGCTCCCTGTCGGCGTCGGTCTGAAGCCTCCCGACGAACCAGACGCCCGCGTTCGACAACGCCTTGTAGTCGATATCCATGGGGTTCTGCGTCGCTACGACGACACCGACGCCGAACGCGCGAGCCTGTTTCAGGAGCGCGAGGAGCGGCCGCTTGGTCGGAGGATTGGCCGGGTGAGGAGGCAAGAATCCGAAGACCTCGTCGAACACGATGAGCGCACGGAGCTCGCTCGTTCCAGAGAGCCCGCGGACGTAGGCCAGGATCTCTTCGAGCAGGAGGCCCAACACGAGAGCGCGCTCCTCGTCGTCGAGATGCGCGACGCTGACGATCACCGCGGGCGTTCGCCCGTCTTTCGGCTTGAGCCATGCGCCGACGTCGAGCGACGTTCCTTTGAGCCACGTCGCGAGCTTCGCAGAAGCAAGCAGCGTGTTGAGATCTTGAGCGAGCGATTTCTGCTCTTTCGGCGGCAAAAACTCTTCGTACGCGAGCGCGCCGATCTGCTGCACCGGCGGCTCGAGGACGTCTTGGAGAAGCTGGCCGAGGTTCGCGCTCTGCCCTGCGCGCAGCCTCCTTTCGGCAAAGGCCGAGAGGACCACGTGCGGGCGACTGCGTGGATCGCCGTCGTGACCCGCGAGACGAAGGACGAGCGAGATGCTCGCTGACAGGGCGTCGTGCGCGGCTTCTTCGTCCTCGTCCCAGAGCGGGGAGCGCGTCTCCAGCGACGAGAGCACGTGAAGGGGCTCACCGACGGTCGCGCCGGGGGTGATGATCCGAGGTGCGATCTGCTCGGCGAGCGCGCGCACGTCGGTCGCGTCGAAACCCGAGGTCGCGAGACCCTTCTTGAAGTCCTGAGCGAGCTGGTCGGCCACCTGCTCGGGGGTCTTGCCGTCGCGCGCCGCGGCCTCGGTGTCGATCCACGGAAGGAATTGCCGGCCCTCGATCTCGGGGAATGCCAAGAGGAGGTTCGGCAGGTCGCCCTTGATGTCGATCATCAAGACCGGCACCTTCGATCGGAGCGCCTCCTCGACCAAGACGAGCGACAGACCCGTCTTGCCGCTCCCGGTCATGCCCAAGACCACTCCGTGGGTGACGAGATGGTGGGTCGGGAGCTCGAACGACGGGCGTTCGTCAGAGGCTGGGTTCGATCCGTCGACCGCAGTCGAGGCGAGAAGAGGCAAACGACGACCGAGAGCTAGGGGACGAATCGGCATCTCGGCTGTCTTTAGTCGCGCGACCCGAGGCGCGGCAACCGCGCAGAAGCGTGACGCGTTTTCGACCGGACCCCAGAGCTTCGCGCTACGCTCTTGCCTCCTTCCCATGTCCAAACCCATCGTCATGTCGTGGGACTTCGTCACTCGCGCCTCCATCCAGGAGACGTGGAAGGCATTGAGCGACACCGACCGCTTCAACCGCGTCGCCGAGGCAGGCTTCTCCTTCACGCCGCCGGCCGATCCAACGCTCGATGGCGCCCGAACCCAGGGCTCCATCAAGAAGCTCGGGATGACGATCACGTGGGACGAGCAGCCCTTCTCGTTCCGCTCGCCGAACTGGTTCCGCATCGAGCGACGCTTTCACAGCGGCCCCGCCGAGAAGCTCGTCGCGATGGCGCGTCTCTCGAAGCGTCCAGAAGGTGGGACGCGTATCGAGTACAACCTCGAGGTCACACCGCGCGGCTTCTTCACGCGCGCGATCCTCGGCTTCGACTTGAAGGGCTCGACCGAGCCCAAGGTCGGTAACGCCCTTCGCCTCCTCGTGCAGGCGCTCGATCAAGATGCGTCGTTCGAGAAGTACAACGGTATACCCGCGCAGCTCTCGCTCGAGTCGGAGAAGCGCCTCGCGCGTGCGGTCAAAGAGCTCGCGCCATCTCCTCATGCCGAGCGTCTCGCTGGATTTCTGAGAGCCGGGCCCGAAAGAGATCAGGCACGCATCGCCGCTTCGACGCTTGCGAACGCCTGGCGCACGCAGCTCGACGAGGTTCTGAACCTGCTCCTCGCCGCGACCGACGTGGGGATGCTCGCAATGACGCTCGACTTGCTCTGCCCCGCCTGTCTCGTTCCTCGGCGCGAGCTCGGCCCTGGTGTGAACGAAGTTCACTGCGAGAGCTGCAACATTCGCTACGACGCGACGTTCCCCGAGCTCCTCGTCGTCCACTTTCGGCCGAGCCCGCAGATCCGAAAGCTCAACGTGCGGCTCGAGTGCCTCGGAAGCCCCGCGCAGAGCGCCCACATCTTCGCGCAAGAGACACTCGACCCGGGCCAAGAGACCGATCTCGCGACCGATCTCGAGCCGGGGATGCATCAGATCCGCACACTGCCGGCGCTGGGCGCGCCTGCGTTTCTCGAAGTGTCGCTCGGCGGGCACCCGACCGACGTCCGCTTCGCGTGCAAGAACATGATTCACCCGCAGCTCGCGCGCGCGTCGACGCCCCGGCACATTTACTTCACCAACACGAGTGACAAGCGCATCACCGTCGTCCTCGAAAAAGTCACTCGCCCACCTCAGATGGTGACGGCGGGTCGGCTCTACGCCGAGTTTCCTCGCTTTCGACAGCTCGCTCCGGTGTTGCCCTTCTTTTCGAGCGTCGAGTGCTATCGGGCTGCGGTGCTGAGCGTGACCGCCGTCGAGACGTCGCCCGAGACGATCGCCTCCGGGCTCTCGCGCGCACGCTTCACGTACATCTCGGATCGGACGATCATCGCGATCTACGGGTCGTATGGAGAGCTACTCGACGACGCGGTCGGTCGCGGTCTTCTCGCGAGCGGATCGCTTCCGACCTTCGCGGGATCGAGCGTCGGCATGATCTTCGACCTACCGCGCGACGGAAGGCGGATCCCGATGGGGTCGGCCGTCGACGAGGCGTACGTGGTCATGCAAGGCGCTGGCTTCGGGAACCTCGCTCTTCCCGTGCGTCTCGCCAACGATCCCGAGGTCGTTCGCGAGCTGGCGACGCACGAGATCACCGTCGAGCCTCACGACTTCCGTGGCGGCGACGGCCAAGAGTTGGTTCGTCTCACGCACGCCTGACTCGCCCAACTCGGGCGTGCGGGAGGTCAGCCGACGCGACGGGTGCGACGTCGCTGGATCGCGGCCACCGAGAGGGCGGCCCCCAGCGCGAGACCGAGCGGCATCTGGGTCGGCTGGTGGTCTGCGAGACGACATCCACAGCCACCTCCCTGCGCGTCGGCCGCGCCCGGATCGATCGGCGGCGGCGTCGCACCGTCTCCGGGCCCGACCGCAACGGCCTTCACCTGAATCGTGCGCGTGGGCTCGTCGGGATCGTTCGAAGCGATCGCGACCGTCGTCGTGAACTCGCCCGGCTCGGTCGCAGTGAAGATCACCAGCTCGTCGAACGAGTGGGCCGTCTCGAGCTTGGCCGTCGCCGACGACAGCGTGAAATGAGCAGGATCGCTCGATGCGAAGCCCGCGGCGAGCGCGGCCTCTCCGACGTTCTGAATCGTGACCTTCTTCGCGCTCTGCGCACCGACCTGCACCGTTCCGAGATCGATCACGTTCGCGCTCTCGCTCGGCGGTGTCACATCGGTCGGGTCTCCGTCGACGAAGATGTCGGGGAGCGGCACGTGCACGCGCACCGGATCGAACGTCCACTCCTTTTGCTCGAAGTGGAACGGGATGGGGACGTCGACGATCGGGATGTTGAAGTCGGGTCCAATGGTCGTGATGTAGAAGGCCGGAATGAGGTGGAGCTTTCCGTCGTAGACGACCTCCCCCTCGGGGCGGACGTCGAATTCGATGCTTGGCCCGCTCATGTACTTCGCGAGCGAGGCGCCGTCTTCAGCGACGATGGGTCCGCCCT
>JAYUUB010000262.1:0-8624 GCA_043755175.1 Polyangiaceae bacterium
CTCGAGCGCCATCTTGGTCGGGAGACCGCACTGGTGCAGCTTGAGCGCGGGGCCGACGACGATGACCGAGCGGCCCGAGTAGTCGACGCGCTTGCCGAGGAGGTTCTGGCGGAACCGACCCTGCTTGCCCTTCAACATGTCGCTGAGGCTCTTCAGCGGACGCTTGTTCGGACCCGTGATCGTCTTTCCGCGACGGCCGTTGTCGAAGAGAGCGTCGACCGCCTCCTGGAGCATGCGGCGCTCGTTGCGGATGATGATCTCGGGAGCGTTGAGCTCGAGAAGACGCTTGAGGCGGTTGTTGCGGTTGATGACGCGGCGATAGAGATCGTTGAGATCGCTGGTCGCGAAGCGGCCGCCGTCGAGCGGAACGAGCGGACGGAGATCGGGCGGCAGCACCGGGATCACGGTCAGCATCATCCACTCGGGGCGGTTTCCGCTCTCGCGGAAAGCCTCGACGACCTTGAGTCGCTTCGCGAGCTTCTTGCGCTTGGCCTCGCTCGTCGCGGCTCGCATCTCGGCGCGGAGGAGCTCGGAGAGCCCGTGCACGTCGACCTGTTTGAGCATCTCGAGCACGGCCTCTCCGCCCATGCCGGCGGAGAACTTGTCGTCGCCGTACTCTTCGATGAGCTGCAAATACCGCTCCTCGGAGAGGAGATCGCCGCGGTTCATCCCAGTCTCTTTGGGATCGATGACGATGTACGCCTCGCAATAAAGAACCTTTTCGAGATCCTTCAGCGTGATGTCGAGGACGTTACCGATGCGCGACGGCAGGCTCTTCAAGAACCAGATGTGCGCGACCGGCGTCGCCAGCGAGATGTGCCCGAGGCGCTCGCGTCGAACCTTCGACTGGATGACCTCGACGCCGCACTTCTCGCAGACGATTCCGCGGTGCTTCATGCGCTTGTACTTGCCGCAGTTGCACTCGTAGTCCTTCACAGGCCCGAAGATCTTCGCGCAGAAGAGCCCATCGCGCTCCGGCTTGAAGGTTCGGTAGTTGATCGTCTCGGGCTTCTTCACCTCGCCGTGCGACCACTCCCGAATTTTCTCGGGAGAGGCCAGCGAGATGCGAATGGCGCTGAACGAGAGCGGATCCTTGGGTTTCTCGAAGAAACTGAAGATGTCACGCATGGATCACTCCTCCTCTGCAGCCGTCGCATCACCGGCAGGATTGCTGCCGGTTTCGACGAGCTCGATGTTCAGACACAAACTCTGGAGCTCTTTGATGAGCACGTTGAAGCTCTCGGGCAGCCCCGCTTCCAGGGTGTAGTCGCCCTTCACGATCGCTTCGTACATGCGCGTTCGGCCCATGACGTCGTCGCTCTTGACGGTGAGGAACTCCTGCAGCGCGTAGGCAGCGCCGTAGGCTTCCATGGCCCAGACTTCCATTTCGCCGAGACGCTGACCGCCGAACTGGGCTTTGCCACCCAAAGGCTGCTGTGTCACGAGCGAGTACGGTCCGATCGACCGAGCGTGGATCTTGTCGTCGACCAAGTGGTGGAGCTTGAGGACGTACATGACGCCCACAGTCACGTCTTGGTCGAAGGCATCGCCCGTGCGCCCGTCGAACAGAATGGTCTGCCCACTCGACGGCAAGTTCGCGAGCGTGAGCGCTCCCTTGATGTCGGACTCGTTGGCGCCGTCGAAGACAGGCGATCCCATGAAGATGCCCTTCTGGACCTTCTTGACGTAACGCTTCACGTCGTCGTCGGTCATGGTCTCGACAGCAGCTTCGAGTGCCTTGTCGCCCGCGTAGATCGCGCGGAGCTTGTCTTTGATCTCGTGGGCTGCGCGCTTGGTCTCGGCCATGCGTTGCAGCTCCATTCCGAGCTCACGAGCGCCCCATCCGAGATGGACCTCGAGGATCTGCCCGACGTTCATGCGGCTCGGCACGCCGAGGGGGTTCAGCACCACGTCGACGGGAGTTCCGTCGGCGAGGTACGGCATGTCTTCTTCGGGAAGAATGCGCGAGACGACGCCCTTGTTGCCGTGGCGTCCGGCCATCTTGTCGCCGACCTGGAGCTTGCGCTTGATGGCGATGTAGATCTTCACCATCTTGATGACGCCCGGGGGAAGCTCGTCGCCCTTGGCGAGACGCTCGATCTTGTCCCGGAAGTGCTCTTCGCGGCTGCGGACGATGTCTTCGAGGTCGCGCAGCATGTTCTGCACGGTCTCGGTGTCGGCCGTGGGGATCTCGCCCCAGTACTTGCGCGGGATCTCGGTCAAGGCCTCGTCGGTGATGTCGACGCCCTTCGCGAGAAGGACCTTGCCATTGTCGTCGACGAGCTTGCCGTTCGTCGCCTTGCCGATGAGGATTTCTTTGACGCGGCGGAAGAACGAGTCGCGGAGGATCTTGATCTCCTCGTCGCGGGTTCGCTCGATGCGTGCTCGCTCTTGGTCTTCGATCGTCTGGGCGCGCTCGTCTTTGTCGGTGCCCTTGCGGGAGAAGACGCGTGCGTTGATGACGATGCCACCGACACCCGGCGGAACCTTGAGCGAGCTGTCGCGGACGTCGCCGGCCTTCTCGCCGAAGATGGCTCGTAGGAGCTTCTCTTCGGGTGAAAGCTGCGTCTCGCCCTTCGGCGTGATCTTGCCGACGAGGATGTCGCCGGGTCGAACCTCGGCGCCGATCCGCACGATGCCGGAGTCGTCGAGATCCTTGAGGGCCTCTTCGCCGACGTTCGGGATGTCGCGGGTGATCTCTTCTTTGCCGAGCTTCGTGTCGCGGGCGACGCACTCGAACTCCTCGATGTGAATCGAGGTGAAGACGTCGTCTTTGGCGATGCGCTCGGAGATGAGGATCGAGTCCTCGAAGTTGTAACCCTGCCACGGCATGAACGCGACGAGCACGTTTTGGCCGAGCGCGAGCTCGCCCATGTCGGTGGCGGGACCGTCTGCGAGGACGTCACCCGTCGTGACCACGTCGCCCGTGCACACGACAGGCTTCTGCGTATAGCAAGTCGACTGGTTCGAGCGCTGGTACTTCGTGAGGTGGTAGATGTCCGGGATCTCGGCGCCTTCGCCTTCAGCGCGGACGACGATGCGAGTCGCATCGACGCTCTCGACGATGCCGGGGCGGCGAGCGACGGCGCAGACACCGGAGTCACGCGCGAGGCGCTCCTCCATGCCGGTGCCGACGAGCGGCGCGTGCGTTCGAATGAGCGGCACGGCCTGACGCTGCATGTTGGCGCCCATGAGCGCGCGGTTCGCGTCGTCGTGCTCGAGGAAGGGCACGAGCGCCGCGGCGACCGAGACCATCTGGTTCGGGGCCACGTCCATCAGCTGGACCATGTCGGGCGTGATGAGCTTGAAGTCACCGTTCAAACGCACGGAGACGAGGCTCTCTTTGAACTTGCCCTTGTCGTCCATGACGGCAGTCGCCTGGGCGATGTACTTTCCCTCTTCTTCGAGGGCCGAATACCACTGCACTTCTTCGGTGACTCGACCGCCTTCGACCTTGCGGTAAGGCGTCTCGACGAATCCGTACTCGTTCACGCGAGCGAACGTGGAGAGCGACGCGATGAGACCGATGTTCGGACCTTCGGGAGTCTCGATCGGGCAGATACGACCATAGTGGGTCGCGTGGACGTCGCGAACCTCGAAGCCGGCTCGCTCACGCGTGAGACCGCCGGGCCCGAGGGCCGACAGACGACGCTTGTGCGTGACCTCACTGAGCGGGTTCGTCTGATCCATGAACTGCGAGAGCTGCGAGGAGCCGAAGTACTCCTTCACGACCGCCGAAACGGGCTTCGCGTTGATGAGATCGTGCGGCATCAGCGTGTCGATTTCTTGCGACATGCTCATGCGCTCTTTGATGGCGCGCTCCATGCGAACGAGACCGATGCGGTACTGGTTCTCCATGAGCTCACCGACCGCGCGGACGCGGCGGTTGCCGAGATGGTCGATGTCGTCGACCGATCCGCGACCGTTCTTCAGCTCGATGAGATGACGAACCGTCTCGAGGATGTCTTGCGGCGTGAGCACGCACAGGTCGATCGCCGGGCGATCGTCTTCGGGCACGTCGCGGTAGAACTTGTAATTCAGCTTGAGCCGGCCAACCTTCGAAAGGTCATAGCGCTCGGCGTTGAAGAACAGGTTCTGGAAGAGCGTCTTCGCAGTCTCGAGCGTGGGCGGATCACCCGGGCGGAGGCGGCGATAGATTTCGAGGATCGCGTCTTCGGTCGTCTTGACCTTGTCGGCGAGGAGCGTGTTGCGGAGGTAGCTGCCGACGTTGAGACCGTCGATGAAGAGCACGTTGAAGCTCTCGATCTTCGCATCGCGGAGGCGCGCCAACTTCTGCTCGGACACTTCCTCGTTGCACTCGAGAAGAACTTCGCCCGTCTCGGGATCGACCACGTCGTGGGCTGCGACCTTGGCTGCGAGCTCTTCGGGCTCGAGCGGAAGGCGCTCGAGCTTCGCTTCCTTCAGCTTACGGACCGCGGCGCGCGTGAACTTCGTGTTGCGCTTGACGATGACTTCGCTGCCGACCTTGATGTCGCGGGTCGCGCGCTGACCGGGGAGAAGATCGAACTCGATCGATTTCGCGTACTTTCCGCCCTTTTCGATGAAGATCGTCTCGGTCGAGTAGAAGTAGTTGAGCAGGTCCTGCGTCGAGTAGCCGAGCGCACGGAGCAGCACCGTCGCGTGCATCTTTCGGCGACGATCGATGCGGACGTAAATGATGTCTTTGGGGTCGAACTCGAAGTCGAGCCACGAGCCGCGGTACGGGATCACGCGGGCCGAGTAGAGGAGCTTGCCGCTCGAGTGCGTCTTGCCCTTGTCGTGGTCGAAGAAGACGCCGGGGCTGCGGTGGAGCTGGCTGACGACGACGCGCTCGGTGCCGTTGATGATGAACGTACCGGTGTCGGTCATCAGGGGGAGCTCACCGAAGTAGACCTCCTGCTCTTTGATGTCGCGGACGATGCGTTCTCCGCCGTCGCGCGTGTCGTAGATCATCAGCTGGTTCGTCACCTTGATCGGTGCCGAGAAGGTCATGCCGCGCTGACGGCATTCCTCGACGTCGTACTTCGGCGGCTCGAGGTTGTACGAAACGAAGACGAGCTCGCTCGTTCCGTTGAAATCTTTGATGGGGAAAACAGATCGGAAGACAGCCTGGAGACCCACCTCTTCCCGATGCCCGGGAGGGATGTTCATCTGCAGGAACTTGTCGTAGCTCGACTTCTGGATGTCGATCAGGTTCGGAACGTCGACGATGCGACGGACACGCCCCAGGTTCTTGCGGACGCGGTAGTTGGTCTGGACGATCGACGGCATCGAATTCCTCCCAAGTCGGTAACTTCTTGCAGGCTCGCGGACCTCGCGTCGGTCCCGGAAGGTGCGGAGAATCTCCGGTCACCCCCTGAGCAGTGGGTTCATCCCGTCTGCTCCTCGAAGCTCGGCTCTCCGAGCTTCAGCGCCTGCACTCCCCCTCAAAACGTGCGGCACTCGGCCTCCATCGCGCGCCCGCGCTGGATGGCTTTCCGGCTTTCCGGTAACGATCCAGCCGGGAAACCCTTTCTGTGCCTTTCAGCGACAGTGGGATCCCGGCCGGACCGCCCGAGCCCGCCCCTTGAGGGGCGGCCCGGGATCGGAGGACAATTACTTGAGCTCGACCGTGGCGCCTGCCTCGACGAGCTTCTTCTTGAAGTCTTCCGCGTCGGCCTTGCTCACGCCCTCCTTGAGGGGCTTGGGAGCGGCCTCGACGAGGTCCTTCGCTTCCTTGAGACCGAGGCCGGTGATCTCGCGAACCACCTTGATGACCTGGATCTTGTTGGCGCCGGCAGCTGCGAGGATGACGGTGAACTCGGTCTGCTCCTCGGCCACGGCGGCAACCGGGGCGGGACCTGCTGCCATCGCGACGGCGGCCGGTGCAGCCTTCACGCCCCACTTGTCTTCGAGCGTCTTGATGAGCTCGGCGATTTGGATGACGGGGAGGTTGCTGAGGTAGTCGACGACCTGCTCTTTGGAAATGTCAGTCATGATGTGCTCCTGTTTCGATTGAAATCTTGGGGCGAGCTACTGCTCGCTGAATCTTGATTGCAGAAGAAAATGCGTACACCTCGGTGGCCTGGGCGCGCCTCGGGTGTGGGTCTTCGATCGGGGCCTTCCCTGTCGCTCTTCGATGTTCTTCGAGAGAATCCTCTTCGAAGGAAACGAGCGAACGAACGGCCCTTTTCGGCTACGCCTTCTCCTCCTTCGCCTTGAGCAGGTACACGAAGTTCTGCGCAGGGGCGTTGAGCTGTTGGACGAACTGGGTGAGCGGAGCTTGAAGCGTCGCGAGGAGCATGCTCCTGAGCTCGTCCTTGCCCGGCATCGTGGCTAGCTGGCTCTCGACCTCTGCGGGTCCGATCAGCTGGCCGTCGATGAGGGCGCCCTTCACCTTCAGCTTGTCGTGGTCCTTCCGGAAGGCCTTGACGACCTTGGCCGCGGCGCTTGGATCTTCGAAGCTCCAAGCGACACCGGTCATGCCGGTCAGGTTCTTGCCGAAGGCGGGTGCCCAGGCATGTTCCTTCACTGCATGCTTGATGAGCGTGTTCTTGACGACCCGATACTCGACGCCCGACTTGCGGAACTCGTTGCGGAGCTTGGTGACTTGCTCGACGTTGAGTCCTTTGTAGTCGAGCAGCACGACGGAGGTCATGCGATCGAAGCGCGCTTTGAGCACTCCGACGGCTGACTCCTTTTGCGACCGCTCCATGGCTATGCCTCCTCTTTGCTGCTCAAGAACTGCAGCGGGTCGACGCGAACGCCGGGTCCCATCGTCGAGCAGAGAGTGATGCTACGGAGGTAGGTGCCCTTGGCCGTCGACGGCTTCTGGCGGAGCAAAGCGCCGATCAGGGCGTTTGCGTTCGTCGTGAGAGCATCTGCCGCGAACGAGACCTTGCCGATGCGGGCGTGGACGATGCCAGCCTTCTCGACGCGATACTCGACCTTACCGGCCTTCGCTTCACTGACCGCCGTCTTCACGTCGAACGTGACCGTGCCAACCTTGGGGTTAGGCATGAGGCCGCGCGGACCGAGGACTCGACCGAGCTTTCCGACGAGGCCCATCATGTCCGGAGTGGCGATGACGCGATCGAAGTCCATGAAGCCTTCCTGGACCTTGTTGACGAGGTCAGCCTCACCAACGAAGTCAGCCCCGGCCGCTTCTGCTTCTTTCGCTTTCTCACCCTTCGCGAACACGAGCACCTTGAGGGTTTGCCCGGTGCCGTGCGGGAGCACGACTGCACCACGAACCATTTGGTCCGCGTGCTTCGGATTGACACCAAGCCGCACCGCGATGTCGACGGTTTCGTCGAACTTCGCGAACGCGGCCTCCTTCACCAACTCGCACGCTCTTTCGAGCGCGTACTTCTGAGCGGGGTCCACTTTCGTGTGGGCCTGCGCTGTTTTTTTGGCGACTTTCGGCATTGCGCCTCCTCTTCTTTTGCGGCTTTCGCCTCCCACGGCTCGCCTGAAAACCGTGGTAAATCTTTCAGGGGCGACGAATCCCGGATCGTGTCTCGTGTGCCTTCGCAGCGCGAGATGAACCAGAGGCCGTCGCCTGAGGATCTGTTTCGGGTCGGGGGTGACTACCGCGATCCCGAGACGATCCGTCGGTGACTCAGTCGGTGATGGTGATGCCCATCGAGCGCGCAGTGCCGGCGATGGACTTCATCGCTGCATCGACGCTCGCGGCGTTCATGTCTTGAATCTTCTGGGTGGCGAGATCGCGCAGCTGAGCGTGCGTGATGTTGCCAACCTTGTTCTTGTTCGGCTCCTTCGAGCCCGCGCCCGGCTTCTTGCTCGTGGGCAGTCCGGCGGCCTTCTTGAGGAGGACCGAGGCCGGCGGCGTCTTCATCACGAAGGTGAACGAGCGGTCGGAGTAGATCGTGATGACGACCGGGATGATGAGGTCCCCTTGGCTGGCGGTCTTGGCGTTGAACTCCTTGCAGAAGCCCATGATGTTGACGCCGTGCTGACCGAGCGCGGGGCCGACGGGCGGCGAGGGGTTGGCCTTGCCTGCGGGGAGCTGAAGCTTGACGAAACCGGTAATTTTCTTCATTGGGGGAACTCTCTCGTCTCGCGCTCGAGGCCTTTGCCTCGAGAGAACTCTTCTCTTGCGTGTCGGCCCGGTCGGGCAGGCGCGTGGGTCAGTCGCAGTCTCGTCGGGGGTCGCGCCGTCAGCGCTTCTCCACCGCCGCGAAGTCGAGCTCGACGCTCGTCGGGCGACCGAAGATCGAGACTTTGACCTTCAGCTTTTGCTTGTCGAGCTTCACGTCGTCGACGGTGCCCGTGAAGTTCGCGAAGGCTCCGTCGAGGACGCGAACCTCTTCGCCGACCTCGAAGGTGAGGCGCGGCTTCGGCTTCGCCGTTCCTTCGACGATTCCCTTGCGGAGGTTTTCGATCTGCGAGATCGGGACCTCTTGCGGAGTCTGGTCGCCGATGAAACCGCTGACCTTGGGCGTCCCCTTGACGAGGTGCCAGGTGTGCTCATTCATCTGCATTTCGATGAAGACGTAGTTCGGGAGGCTTCGGCGCTCTTTCGTGCGCGTCTTTCCGCCCGGGCGATTCTCGGTGACCGACTCGGTCGGGATCAGAATCTCGCCGAACTTGTCTCCCATCGCCTGCTGCTTGATCCGCTGGAG
>JAYUUB010000263.1:0-60848 GCA_043755175.1 Polyangiaceae bacterium
CTTCCCGAGAGAGAGCGCACGTCGACGTGTCTGGGCGAAGTGAAGCGCGCGCGTCCGTGGACGACGGTGACCCCCGCGTGCTCGAGTTGTTTGCCCATGAATCGTTCGTGCGCGGAGACGACTTGGTCGAGCCTCTGCATCAGAGCCTGGACCTGCATGTCTTCTCGGGCTTCGACGTGAAAGACCTCTCCGCTCTTTCGCTTGAAGCTCGACAAGGTGAGCGCCGTTTCGCGGAGCGTCTTGCTCGGAATGGTGCCGAGGGCGACGCACGCACCGCCGACGGCGCGTTCTTGCTCGACGAGGACGACGCTCTTGCCCGCGTTCGCGCCGCAAATCGCGGCTCGGTGTCCCGCTGGGCCGCCGCCGATGACCAGGACGTCGGCCCTTCGGAGCGCGGTCACGAAAAGCCTCCCGCCGCGACGGCGATGTCTGCGCGTTTGGCGAGGAGCTTGTCGACGTCTTCTGGATAGAGATTGAGCAGCGCTGCGAACGGGTGCGTACGCACCGTCGCTTCGTCAATGGGCGAATCACCGAGCGCGAGGTGGGCGAGGTCGTCGGCCAGCCCAGTGATGTGGACCGCGGCCGAGGCCGACGAGACGTCGTGGTGCGCTGCGATCATGTCGCCAAGGGACGCCGGGAGCGACCACGCCGATGCGAGCGCGCGACCTGCGAGCCCATGGAGATCGTGCACGACCGACCAGACGTCGGCCTTGTCGGTGCGCACGGCCCGAGCCTGTGGGCTCTTCGAATCCATGATGGCCTGCAAGACGACTGGCTTGCCGACGTCGTGGAGCAACCCGCCCAGAAACGCCTCTTCGACGTTGCGTCGACGCGATCGCGCCACCTCTTGCGCGAAGAGCGCCGTAGCGATCGCGTGCCTGAAGAGCGCCTTCAGATCGGCCTCGTAGCCCTTCACCTCGAAGACGCGCGTCTGCATCGAGATGAGCAATGCGACCTCTCGGACTTGTCGCATCCCGAGACGACTCACCGCCTGTTGGAGCGACACGATGGGGCTCGCCGGAGCGTAGATGGGCGAGTTCGCGACCCGGAGGACATGTCCTGCGAGCGCCTGATCGCGCTTGATGATCTCGGAGAGCATCCGAGCGTCGGTCGCTTCGTTCGAAGCTGCCGACAAGACGCGCTGCACCGACTCGCTGAGGAGCGGGAGCGCGACCTTCTCGTTCGCGAAGCGGTCTCTGAGCTCCCTGCGGAGGTCGTTGTCACCTGGCCTGATGGCCTCGATCGAAGACTCCATGGTCACCCCGTTCAAGCTGATTGCAGTTGGGATGCCATCGACGACGATGAAGAATCGCCCACGAATTCGCGCTCTCGGGCTCCGCTTCGCGTCAACCGATTGACGATCGCCAGTCGTGTGGCGCGCGTCGCGACGTTCGCGTGGGGGGCTGCGCGGACGTGACGGCAGCTTCGAGAAATCGACCGGTCCGAACAAATGCTTGAACGCCGTCGTGAGCAAAACCTGGGACCTCGATGCACTCACGCCGCGCGCGGCACTCCAACGCTTGGCCGACTTAAGCAGTCGATTCCTCGATGCGGGATCGAGCATCGGGAGCCGCACTTTTCGCGCTGAGCTGGTCGACGTTCCGCAACGCCCGTTCGCCATCGTGCTCGGCCGCTCCGACTCGAGAACCCCAACGAGATCCTCTTCGACGAAGGCTTCGGCGATCGCGAACCACGCAGCCGACCACGATTACCCGCTCGCTGTCGAGCCTGGCAGCGACGCAATGAACCTGGCGAAGACCGGCAAGAATAATTGTCGCCAACCGGCATTTCTAATTGACGTTGATCAGATATACCTCGGTCGAGCCGCACACCTCTTGCTGCCTCGTTGTCTCCCCGGTTCATCCTCCGATGTCGAGGGACGCTTCGAGTGGCTCAACATCGACCGAGGCACAACCGGTCGAATCCTCTGTGTCGAGGAAACTAGCTGCTAGAGACCTCAGCGCGGAATCGCGTCGTAGGCTTTGGCCCAATACTCTTCGGGATCGTAGGTGGCACCGCCGGCGTTCTTTTCGGCAATCCATCGACGGAACTCGCCGTAGTCGTCGGGCGCCTCGAGAATGCTTTGCAGCATTCCGTCGTGGGGGCCGGGGACGAGCGATTGCTCGCGAGCGACGGTCTTGAATCGGGATCGCGCCTCAAGCTCGATTCGTGTCATGCCTTCGGCAAAGACGTCTCGAGACACTTGGTGGCTCACGGCCCGACCCCATAGCGCCGAGAACTCGGATCCTCCTTCCATGTTGAGGAGCTCGTAGATGACCTCGGAGAGTTGATCGATACCGGTGTGCGTCGCCGCGATTCGAAGGACGCCCGGAAGCCCCGGCCCTTCGGGTTGGAGGTGCTCTGCGGGCTGGCCCGACTGCGGCGGTGACGGGTCCCACTCGACCGGGAATCCTTGCCCCGCGCCTCGGAAGCGGTCGGCGAGCCAACTTCGAAGGGCAGGCCGGCCATCGAGCGCATCACGCATGAGCGGGCGATCGTCGAGCATCACGGCGAGTGCGCGAGGCGTCGACGCGGCGACGCGGGACGAAGCGACCTCGACCGGCGCGCTCCCAACGCTCGCGACCACCGACGCGGAAGGAACCTCTGGACGGAGCGCCCCGTGATCCGCCCGCGACGAGCATGCAGCGAACGCGAGCGCCGAGGCGCAGAACGCCCACGACCGGGACAATCGCAGGGCAGAGCGGGCGCTCGCTTTCGTCGCAGTCACCGGTCGATTCTACGCCGCTCGTCGTCGCCCGTCGGGGCTCAAGCGATACGCCGGACTTTGAGACCCAGTTGGACGACGCCGAGCGCGAGCTTCAGATACTTGGTCCACTTCCCGAAGGGGCGCCCAGCGACGATCGTCGACAAGAGCTCGACCGCAGAATTCACCGTTGCGAGCGAATCGGGCTTCTGCGAGCGGGCGAGCGCGATCTCGGTGCGCGCGATTCGAAGCCGCGTGAGCGCGAGCTCCTTTCGAAGGGCAAGCTCGGCGCGCTTCACGAGAGAACCTCGACGAGCTTTCCGACATCGCGGCCCGCTTCACGCTTCGTGAGAGCGAAGAACGGCCGCCGGAGGAGCTGGCTCGCTCGGACCACGGCGACGACTCCCCCGAGTAGATTGAATGCCATGAGGATCAACGTCGCCTCGAGAGGTCGTTCACGAAAGTAAATGAACACCGCGACATTCAGAGCCATCCAACCGACCAATGCACCCACAGAGGCGCATACCAGCCAGACGAGGGCGGCGACGATCGTCTCTCGGAACTCCAGCCACTCGAGCGCCGAGAGCTCGCGATGGGCAGCCCAGAGATCGACCAGGCCACGAAGGCGCGGCGTTCGTGTCATTTCAGCGCCGGAATGCCAAAGCGCCAACGAGAACCCCGGCGGCAGCAGCCACACCGATGGCTTGCCACGGGTTCTCGTGAACGTAATCGTCGACGCCGGTGACCTGATTCTTCAAGCCGGCTTCGAGCTTCTCGAGGTGCTCGCGCGCCGATTCGAGATCGCTCTCCAGACTCTTTCGAATGTCTGCGAGCGAGCCCTCGGTGATGTCGGCCGTCGCCGCAACGAGCGCTTCGGCCCCTTCGATGACGCCTCCGATGGAGGAGACCTCGCTCTTCTTGTGTTTGCGGATACCGTTCGTTTGCGTACGTGTCGCCATGATCTCTCCGTCGTTGGGCCCGGACGTTCCAGGCTTCGGTAGCGAGATGCTGACAGCAGCAAACGTGCCATAACTCCACGCGACAAACCGCCTCGCAGAGACGGTCGTGCAGGTCGACTGGCGCCGACATGCGACAAGATGTCTCGGTATTGCGAGCGACCGAGGCATTCTTCCGCGCCGAGGGAGGCAGAGGAGGTGCCCGCCGAAGCTTGGGCCGCGCAGCCACGACATCTCGCCCACACCCACTTTGAAATCGGCGAGGCGCTCGGGAGTGTCGAGGACGTCGATCGATATTCCGCCTCAACCGAAACGGATCTGATCGGGCGGTGCGCACCAATGAGGTAAGGGCCCGCGTATCGACACCGCACTTGCCTCAGAGCGATGCGCGCAGAAGATGGCGGATCTTCTCCTCCGAAAACCCAGCGTCGCGAAGCGTCGCGCGAGCAATCCCGGCCGGAGGCGTGAGATCGCGCTCCAGCCCCTCGGGCTCGAGCGCGTCGAGTGGCTCGAGCCCGACTGCGGCGGTCTGTGCCGCCGTGAAGCCTCGCGGTGCGGCAGCCTCGTCGAATCGGCCACTGCTCACGGGAAATGCGAATGAAGGCCTCAGACTAGCGACGTCGAGTGCCATCGTGCGGCAATCGACCGAAGCCGGGGGCACGCGTTTCGAGGCGTCATGCCAAGGCACTGCCGCCCCAGGGGGAGACGCCGTGCTCCGCTCTCGGCTGCCCGCGGGTGCGAGGGCAAATGGCGCTCCGGCATCGACCACCGGGGCCACCAACGGTCCACACATGGTTTGCTTGTCGACCGATCTCGTGGGGGTCGGGGTCATCCGGCGTTCGGGTGGCGACGAATGGATCGCGTCGCCGCAGTCACGCACGAGCTCGGTCGCCATCGACACTTGGTCGGGATGACCCTGGATTGCAGCGCGACCTCGAAAGACCAAAGAGGCCGTGAGACGATGGGCGTCGATGGCAAGGGTATCGAGCACGAGCGGTACGGGCTGCGGTCGATTCGAAGCTTCCCGAATGAACGCACGCGCGCGAAGGCCGGGTAAGCGCGCGCGAACCGCCAAATGCGTGGAGTGCATTCCTTCGAGAACGATCCATTCGTCACCTGACAAGAACGGGACCCTAAGGTCGGGCGGTGCCGATTGAAAATATCCCCATGAGCTCTCCCGAGGCAGCGAAGGAAGCTTTCCACCGAGCTCTTCGAGCGAAAGCTCGGCGCGGAGACGCGCCCGGACGGGCCAACGCGAGTCGAGCGGGGCGAAACCTGCTGGTGACCGCGGCCGCCGCTCGTCGATGAGGTGCGGACGGTCGCTGCCGACCGGATTCCATTCGGCACCGAATGCATTCGGACCCCCCAGAGCGTTCTCCCACGTGAGCGGCATCGCGCGCAGGAGCTCGGGCTCGCCATCCGCGCCGAGGCCGCCGCGCGCAGTCACGGTCTTGTCGACGATTGGCGTCCCGTCGGCGCGAAAGAGCGCGAGTCGCCCCCGCAACGTCGGCGAAGGTCGGTCCGACGGAGCCACCAGCGCTCCGTGAAGAGTGACGTCGCAAAGCGACTTTCCGAGCGCCAAGTCGCTGGCCACGAGGAGCGACGTGCCGACCGAGCGGCTCACGTCGGCAATGGCCATCGGATCACAC
Source organism: Polyangiaceae bacterium (assembly GCA_043755175.1). Lineage (GTDB taxonomy): Bacteria > Myxococcota_A > Polyangia > Polyangiales > Polyangiaceae > CAYYKK01. The sequence continues at coordinate 5,310 of JAYUUB010000263.1, forward strand.
GTCACGAATGCACCAGCATGGTCCTTCACCAATGCGATCGTCAGCTTGACCACGACGGTGACGTGGCAGCGTCCGTCGAACAGAAACGGGCGCGCGAAGGCCCGTGTTCCGGGAGCCGCAGAAACTGGGAGAGAGGCGAGATCAGTCATCATCGAGGCGACCCTTTCCAATCAAGTTCTCCCTGTCGAGAAACCAAGAGAGGTCAGGCTGCTTCCCCGGAGGGATTCTTCCAAAGAACCATTCGGGATTCGAAACCCAATTCCACGGCCAGGCCTTGACTCCGACGGGCTCGGCGGTCTCGAAGGTGCGTACCGCGTCGTCGACTTCGATGACCGTGGCAATGTGCTGATAGGCGAGCATCTCCCAATGGGGCAACGCAGGTGGCGGAGCGGGCGCGGGCACGGGGGGCGCGTCGGCGGGGGGTGCCGTCGCCGGCACTTTGGGCGCTGCTCCCTTCACTGCCGGAGGTGCTGCTGGCACCTTGTCGACCGAACGGCGGATGATGCGACTTGCGCGCTTCTCGTTCTTGGGGCCCAAGGGCCGCTTGGTCTCGATGGCGTAGGCCCATCCGCTCTCGGGGGCCGCGAGATCTTCTTTGGTCTCGACCGACGGGAGTGCATTCATGATTCCGAGGGCCGCCGCGAATCCGACTCGGTCTTCCCAATCGTTCACCGCTTGCGACAACCCCTGCGTAGACTTCCCTGCGTCGGCGCTGATGGGATTCAACCGCACGAAGAGCTCGGGCGGAATGATGTGCACCTCCTTGTTGGTGTCTTCGCTTCCCACCCAATGGCCGACGAAGATGATGTCGCCGGCTTGCACCTCGGAGATTCGATGGGGCCGGAACAGGCCTGTCGTCCCCTGGAACATTTGGGCGCCTCCGCCTTCCTTCGAGGTGGTCCACGCCATTTTCGAGATCCATTCGTCGCCGGTGAACGGCAGGCCTCGCGCTCGTCCGAGGGTCGAGGCCACGTCGTTGCATTCGGCCGCAGTGACGAAGGGCTGCATCGTCTTCGAATGGTGTTCGAGCCAATCGGAGCTGTCGATGTTGGCATAGACGCGATCCCACGCTCCGAGCGCCTTCGGTCGGTTCCAATTCGCAGGGACGACGTCCCAATCGGCCTCGACGAAGTCGTTCAGCAACTGGGTCGTAGAAACCACGCTCTTCCAAATCGGGTCTGGCAGGGGAGGGTCTGAGAATCGCCTATCGACGATTTCGCCGAGGTATTCACTTTCGTCGGGTGGTGCACCCGAGAACCGCGACGAAGTGACGCCGGCCGACGCGATCAGAGTCTGCGTCACGGCCGACGCGACGGCGCGTAGGGCGTACACGTCGACGGGGGTCATCGGCCGCGCCTCTCTCGGAGCGGGAGCCGCAGGAGCACCCGGCTTGGGCTTGGTGTTGGGTGCGCTCGGCGGTGGTTTGACCGCCCAGTCCTCGTCACGCCGTGCAATCGTATCCAACGAAGAGAGAAGCTGGGCGGCAGCCACGCCACCTTTGACGGGAGCCGGCTCGTAACGTCGTCCTTTGACGCCCCTCTTGATTTTGGCGAGCTGCCATCCGTAGCGTGCCGCGGCTCCCTCGAGCAGCGCGGCATCGGCCTTCAGCCACGAGACGTATGCGCGCGCATGGGCACGCTGCCGTTGGGCGAATCGAGCCGGGTCACCGTCTGGCGTGGACGGATGCTCGATCTCGTCGATCTCCTTCTCTCGGAATCCGTACACGAGCTTGGCCGGTGCGTAATAACCGCCATTCGAGGGGCGATAGCGAAGCCCCGTCAGGTGAAGGATCGCGTAGTGGATCCATTGGTCTTTGAGCGTGAGCTTCGGCAAGAACTCATCGACGATGTAGCGCATCAAATCCTGATGGGTGAACCCGCCATGGTTGGCCTGCGCCGCCGTGAAAGCGGCGTCGTCGGCCTCGAAGGTCTTTTGGGCCTTCTCGAGCTCGGTGACCATCTTGTCGTTGTGCTCGTCGTGCGTCTTGATCTCCTTGTCGACATTGGCCTGGGACCGCGTCGGGTCTTTGGTCAGCGACGCTTCTCTCGCGTCCGACAGCTTCTTCCGTTTCGCCTTTTCGGCTTCGAGCTTCTTTACGAGCACATCGACCTCGGCCTTGTCTTTGCTCCTCTTGTTGCGCAGCTTGGCGACCTTCTTGACCTCGGGATCGAAGGTGTCGAGAATCTCTTGGAGCCGGAGCGTTCGGTCGAGCTTGGGATTGTCGAGCTTGCTGCTGTTGCCTCGTCCCCCATCGAAGTAGATGAGCTTGCGAAGAATCTTGTTCTGCCATCCGAACAGGTGCTTGAGGGCATAAGGGACGGCGACGACGAGCGTAGTGTGGAGCTCCTTCGGAAGGAGATCGGGCGCCTCGGCCGAGTTCGGGTCGAAGGGCACGAGCTTCGACAAGTCGACCTTTTGCGAATAGACCTTGGCGCCGGGAGTCTTATTGAAGTGCGGGGCATACGCGGCGAACGCCGTTGCCGACGTCGACGCACCGGGGAAGAGAGCGAGCCCATCTGCATCGGTCTCTTTCGACGAAAGCCCGATAGAGACCGTCGCGTGAGAAAGCGGCCGACCGCCGCCGTCGCGCACGCGAACGTGGATGTCGAGCGCCGTTCCGACATGGATGGTCGCCCGCACGCCGTGCGCTACGCTCACATCGCTTCCATCTCCCATGGTGTCAGCTCCCGTGCTCCGTGGTGATCGCATCCCGCGTTTCGCGGTCGAGGTGTCCTGTCGGCGCGAGCCCACGCTTTCGCTGAAGCTCGGTGATCGCCGCAGCGATATCGGGGCTCATCGTGTCGATGACGGGGCCGTGATAGAGGCCGAGGTTCTGAAGGCGCTGTGCGATCCCCGATAGGTTGTCTGCGGGATCGAGCCCGCCAATCGCAAGCTCGCGGCGCACTCCGCGCTTGTCGAGGACGAGCGTCACACGTCGCGTCGTCACGCGAACCGAGAACGACACTTTGCCGTCGCTGGTCGTCGTCCCATTCGCTTTCTCGCCGTTGGCTTCGATGTGCCACGGCTCATCTGTGACGAGCGAGCCAGTGGTTCCGAGAACGAGCTCGATCGGGACGTGCGGAATCGTAGCGACGATCCGGGTCTCTGCGCCGATGGCGATGGGAATGGGTGGTGGGTGCTTCTTCTCGGGTAGCTCGACGACGTCGCCGGCGACGAGCATGTGGGCGCCTGGCCGGTCTGCGCGCAGTCGACGGTTCGCCTTCGCCCCCCACACGTCGTCGGTGTCGGCTCCATGTCGATACGCGATGACGGCGAGATGCTCGCCTGGTCTCACGACGCGTGCACCCATCGTCAGCCTGCTTTCCATTGGGGGAGATCGATGAAGTCGACTTCGGCGCTCCCGGTCAAGTCGAAGAGCGTCGCAATCCCTTGGACGTTGGTCACCGCGGCGCGGGAGCTTCCATCGGACAGGTGCACCTCGCAGCGTTCTCCTGCGATGGGCATTCCCTGATCGTCGACGAGACGAATGCGCGTCGGAGGTCCGCCTGGCTTCTTGGCCTCCGGACCGTCGTTCGCATCGGGAGGGGCACCGAGCTTGATGGCGGTCCCGTTCAACTTCGCGATCGTCGTCAATGCGAGGCTAGCGCTGCTCGAGAGCACGAACACCTTGTCGCCCTGAATCCGCACGAACTTCTCGGCGTCGATCTGCAATGCTTCCCCGACGAGCTCCAGCGACGGGGCGTCGACCCGAAAGCGAGGGGTTTCGAGCTGAATCGCCTCCGGGGAAATGCGGAGTGTGCTCGCTCCGACGCGGAGAACGATCTCGCGATCGCTCACGAGCTCGATGGGTCCCCCGGCTTCGTGCGTCGACGCACCGGTGACGTGGAGCAAATGCGCGGCCGGCTTGTCGGGTGTCCCGACGCCGACGAACAGCGTTCCTTCGTGGCGAAGCGCGGTGATGCCTTCGACGTCGAGCCTCACATCGCTCATCGCTGCGCATTCGAGAGGGCCGGTGAAGGTCGCGGTCGCGTCGGAGCGGACGTGCAGGCTCAGGCTCTCGAGCGAGGCGCTGGTATGCCCTGCCACCCGCACGGCGAGGTTTTCGCCAGCTTCGAGAGCGCTCGTCCCGGCCACCGAAACCGTTCGGTCGCCGCTCACCGTCTCGCGGCGCGCGCCGCCGACGTCGAGCGACGAATCGTTCCGAACCTTGGTGGTCTGGTCGCGGCCCGCCGACACGTCGACGTCTTGCAAGCCGCTGAGCTCGAGACGGCGCTGGCTCGCCAGGCGCGCCGACTCGCGGCCGCCGGTGTCGTCGAAAACGAGCTCGCTTCGGACGTCGTCGGAGAGGCCGCGTGTCACGATGCCGCTCTTGCCAGCGTCGATGGGAAGCGAAAATGGAGGCGGATTGGCGCTGTTGGGCAACGAGCCGATGATGATCGGACGGTTCAGGTCGCCACCGAGATAGCCGACCAACACCTCGGAGCCGACGCGTGGCAAAAAGAACGCGCCCGCCCCGCCACCGTTCCACGCCTGAGCGACGCGCAGCCAGCTGGAGCGCTGGTTCCATTCTCGACCATCGTCGGCGAGGCCAGGTCGATCGTCGTCCCAATGAAACCGCACTCGCACGCGGCCGAGCGAATCGGTGGCCAGTGGAGCGCCGAGCGGTCCGACCACCACCGCGGTGTCGAGACCGTGATGAAGCGCGCGCTTGGCGGGTGCAGGTCGATAGACCTCGTCGGCACGGACGGCACGAAGCTTCTGCCGAAGAGTCTCGTCGGCTGCCGAATCGTCATGAAAGTAGCGAGGATCGTGGCCGTACGTCTCGAGCGCGATGACCGCATAGGCTCCTTCGAGCGAACCGGTTCCGGCGCTGTCGAGATCGAAGATCTGTCCCACGGCGAGTCGCGGTGCAGCGCATTCACCGTCGTAGGTAGACGCCTCGCGGCGTTGTTGCTCGAGAGCGACGACGGCTCCGCGCGCGTGAACGTCGAGGGGCCGCGGGGGCATGTATTCATACGAGCTGCGGAGGAGCGGTCTCGAAAAGGTGTCGGCTTTGGGCCCACGTGTCGCGCTGGCCTGGGCCGAGGTGTCGGTGCCTGCGCGCCCCGGGTTGTATTCGCGCTGCATGACGGTTGCGGTCTGCAGAGAGCGTCGCTCTCCGAACTCGAACATGCGGTCCCCATGAGCGCCCGGTTGGTGGCGCGGTGCCTCGAGCAGGGAAAGCCTGCGCTCGCCGGTCGCGTCGCTGCCGATGGCATAAGCCGCGGTCGAATCGCCGAAGACGACCGACATCCCGTCACCGTCGTCGCCGAGTCGACTGCGGCCTGGCTCGAAGAAGTAGAAGATCCCTTCGGCAGCGAGGACCCGCTCGATGAAGTCGAGGTCCGACTCTTGGTGTTGTACGCAGTAGTCCCAGGCCGAACGGGGACTCGAGAGCGCCCATCGGTGCTCGATCTGCCATTCGGTGAGCACGGCCGAGACGATCTGCACGACGCTCGAATCCTGGAAGACGCGGCTCGTCTTCCGACCACGCAAGAGCGACAAGACGGGCGTCACGACCAGCTCGACCTCGTTGTCACGGACGAGCCGCTTCGACCCATGCGCCGAGGGGCACGTGTGAACGCCCTGGACGATGCCACCGACCTCGCGAAGGCGAGGGCCGCTTCCGAATCCGAGGGTAGCGCTTCGACCCAAGACGAGGTCGGCGACCTGGTCGGCTCGAATGTCGGTCTCGAGGACGATGCGAGCGGAGTAGGGAGCGCTCATCGCCTCAGTCAGCGAAAAGGAAATGGGCGCAAAGCGTGCCTCTGCCTCCGCGCAGCGGAACGAGAGAGGTGACGGTCGGTGCGAGAGTGATGGCGTGTGCGTCATGGTCGAGGAGCGGGCCGTTGGGGCAGCGCCGAGACTGGATTGCAAGCGAAGCGCCAGCCCACGAAGACGAAAAGCCCCGAGAAATTGTCGAAGCTCGGCCCTTCGGTCGCGCGCGGTAGGTTGCATGCAACCGGCACCGCAACACCCACGGCGGCGGCGCGATCGGTTCGCCGCGGTCGTGACCGCGCCGCCGCCATGGTGTCGCAACTCGTCCGACCATTGCGCAAGACCGTCTCGAGGAGCTCTCCGGAGGCTGACCTACCTGGTGCGTCATCACGGTGTCTTTGTCGGCCCGCACGATGAGCCTGTTCGACATCCGTACTGCGAAGGTCGAGGCCGAAGTGCTCGACCTCGCTCACGGCTCCTAGTTCACGACGGCTCGTGGCGTATTACCGGTTCCGATGACCTCGACGTGATTGAAGGGGCGAACATGGTGCCATGCGGATGGCGCTATCGGGTGCAAACGACAGATGGATCCAAGTGGTCCCTTCGATTCCCGGCCTCGGCCGATTCGCTGCCGCGTTCGCCAACGAGAGCCGATAGGCGTGGGCGAAAGCGAACGCGGGATATGTCTCGGTATGGCGAGCGACCGAGGCATGCTTTCGACACGGGGTGCGTGCCGCCTCAGTATCGTTTGCGCCAGACGATGTCCAAGGCAGTGCTCCCTTGATCGCCGACCTCGGTCGACAAGCTCCAGTTGCGAATGAATCGCCAATCGACCGTCAATTGCGCCCGATCGGGGTTGTCTCCAGGCGTGGGAACGCCGAGCTTGTACCCCAATCGCGCCGAGATGGTCTTCGTGATCTGTACGCCGACCTCGGGTCGCGGACTGTTGGCTTCGGAGCTGTCGATGCGCGTCGAAATGTCGGCGGTCGTCACGCCCGCGATGATCTTGTTGAGGCCTTGTGTGAAGACGCCTCCGGCGATGCCGACGCCTTGGACCGCCGTCGACTCGCCTTGGCCCGGTGGTGCCGAGGCGCCGAAGCTGCCGTCGGCCGACCCGAAGAGGACCAGCGCCAAGATCTCGTCCTGCGAAAGCGCCGGCTCGGAGCGCAGCTCGAGCTTTCCCGAAGACACGAATCCGCTGAAGTCGGCGATGACGCGCGTCCCGCCCGGTGCATTCCAATACGCCGTTGCAATGACCATTGGATTCGCCGGATCGTCGCCGACGAAGCTGATGACGCCCCGCTCGATCGTGAACATCTTGCCTTGAAGCTCGAGCTTGCCACGAAGGAGTCGAATCTGACCGGTGAGATGGGTCTTGTCGCCAATCTCGATCACCGTTTGGCCCTGCGCGAAGACGTCGAGGCTCGTGTCGCGCCGAACCTCGACCTCCCGCCCGAGGTTCACCGTCGCGCGAACCGCCATGGCCGACGACGAGCGTTCTTTGGGCGGTGGGCCGAGCGCGAGGGTTTGGAACGCCGCCGAGCCCGAGAGGCCGATGGCGACATGGGCATCGTCGTCGAGTCGCTGAACCGAATGGCCCGTCGCCTGCGGAAGATCGACGCGCAAGAGAGGGACGTCGACATGGATGTCGAGGCGCTTTCCGCCATTGACCATCGCGGCTTTGGCGGTGACGTCTCCATAGGCACGACCCATCGAGACGCCTTCGATCGTCACGGGAATGCTCTCTCCTTTTTTGATACTCAGCTTGGCCGAAGCATCGACGAAGCTCAGCCCCGACATGCGTGCTTCAGCCGACGCCTTGAGGCTGCCGGTGTGGGCTTTCGCCGAGAACCGCTCGAGGCGAACGGTTCCCCACGGCTTCATGATCAAATGGCCTTCGATGTCGTGAAACCTCTCGCCGATCTCCGGAAGATCCACGATTCCATCTCGAAGTACGATCTCTCCGTTTGCATTGCCGTCTTTTCCGCCTGCCATGACATGGAGCTTCATGTCGGCGTCTACGCGGCCGCCGATGTCGGTCACCATCGCGGCCACGAAAGGCTTGGCGACGCCCGCGCTGAAGTTCTTCGCCGCGATCGTCACGTCGATCGGTTGGGAGAGATCGAGCGCGGGAACGAGCGACGCACCCCAGGTCAACGCGGCTTTGGCACCGATCGCCGCATATCCGTCGGATTGGTCGAGGCGCGCCGTGGCGTCGAATTTCCCCTGCTCGGCGGTGACCTCGACCTTGCCGTTCGGAAAGAGGCCTTTCGAGAAGGAAAGCCCGGAGACCGCGACGCTTCCTCGAAGGCTCGCGTCTCGGTGAAGGCGATCGACCGAGACGGTGCCGTCGAGGGTGCCGCCGATCGGTTCGCCCACGAAGGCGCCCAATACGGGGAGCGGGAAGTGGGTGAGCGCGAGCTTTCCATCGGCTTCCCAATCGGCGAGATGTCCATCGAGCAGCTGCGCGAGATCGAACGTGAGTCGGCCTCGAGCGTCGATCGAGCGAGCGCGATTGGTCGATGCGACGAGCGTGAATGAAGCCACCTTTCCGTCGTAAGCGACGGTCGTGTCGAGGCTCACGGCATGCCCACAAGCGCTGGTCTTCTCGGGCTCCAGATGAGCGATGCTCAAGGAGGCAGACGCTTTGGGCGCGCGCAGCGTCCCATCGAAGCGCCCCGACATTTCCACGTCGCCTCGCGCAGGAATCGTTCCGAGCGCCTCTGGAAGCTCCTGAATGGACCGGCGCGGAACGACGAAGCCGAGTGAAACCGGAAGCTCCTCCAGGCGAGCCACGGCATGCTCGGTATCGCGGAGGAGTGCGTCCACGGGGAGATCGGCGCTCGCGTCCATCGAGATGAGCGGCCCGTGCACGTCGTGGAGCTTCGCCGTGACGTCGGTGTGACCGCTCGTGCCCGCGAGCGTGGCGCCCACGTCCCCATCAATCCCTCGAATGGTCCATGGAGTCGGCCCGAGCGCCATCGAGCCGTCTTTTGCGGTGATCAGCGAGAGCCCGCCGACGACACGCAAGTCGCGCGTCGCGACCGACAGGGTCACGTCGGGATCGCCAGTGTGCTTTCGGCGCTCGGCCGTCGCGTGGAATGCCACGTTGCCCGAGGCATAGGCGAGTGGGCGCGCCGCCAGCGGCCAATGCTGCGATAAGAGGCCGAGATCCATTTCGCCGTGCACGTCGGCCGAACCCGATGCCTCCATCCACGTCTTCGGCTGGGTCAGCGGACCGAGGAGATCTGCATCCGACGTGACGATCGCGAACGATCCCGCTTTTTCGAGCGATGCGCTCACTGTCCCGTGTACGTGCCGGTCGTCGAACGAAGCGGCGATGCGTGCGCTAGCGTCGCTCACCTGACCGAAAGTGAGCCCGTCGATGTTCGCCGTAACGTGCCCCCGTGCTTCGTCGCGTGTGGCAGCGAGATCGATGTCGAAGCCGAGGTGGCCGCGGAGCGCGTCGTCGCGCCCGGCCAATACGAGAAGCTTAGCGAGGTCGATGTCGACCGCGCTCGATTGAATGGCATAGCGTCCTCCACCGATCCGCGCAGCGGCGAAGACCGACTCTCCGAGACCGTCGATCACGACCCCACGCACGTCGACATGGCTGCCCTTGATGGTCGTCGACGCCACGGCGGCTTTGGCCGTCACGCCGCCGCGCTCGACCGAAGCCCGGAGCTTGGTGATGGCAATGGCCGCACCCAATTGGATGTGCGCCGCCGCGTCGAGGGTCGGGCTATGGTCGTCACCCACTGCTTGAGCATGCGCATCGATCTCGGCCGCCGACCCGTGCGCGGCGACCGTCAATGCGGTGAATCCGTAACCGGCGAAAAGGAGCGGTGCGGCATTCACGGTCGCGTCGAATCGCGGATTGCCGAGCGGTCCAGAGGTGTTTCCGGTGAGCACGAGCCGACCCATCCTCACGCCGCGGACGTCGAGAGACGATCCATCGACTTTCACCTTCGCGTCGATCTGGCGATGCGCAAGATCGAGCTGCCCCGAAGTGTCGATTCGCGCTCGTCCGCGACCGATTGGACCGAGCCGCGCAATGGCGTTCAGATTGGCGACGTCGGTGTGGGTCGTGAATGCGAGCACGGTTGGAGTCGCCCGGCCAGCGGCAGGGTGTAGATCGAAAGTCACCTTGGACGGAGCGCCAATCTCCGCGAGGTCGGCATGACCGCGCACCGAATCCTCGGTGAAGTCGCCTTCGATGACCGACGCCGGGACGACCTGATCGCTCACCGAGCCTGGTTCGCCGCTCAGTCGAAAGTGCCCCGATAGCTTCCCGTGCGGGGCCAACGCGACGGTGGCATCGAGGCGAGCCGTCAGATGCGAGACCGGAGCGCTGGGGTCGACGAGATGCGTATCGAGCGCGTCGACGTTCACCGCCACGCGCGCCGTGAGGCCGTTCTCCGAGCCCTCGGACAGGACCAACGTCGTGTCGGCGTGGACCGCTCCTCGTCCGAGCTGAGCGACCGCCGAGCCAGTGATTGTGGGCAGCACGCCGCGCGCTTCGGCGTGGAGCGAGAGCGGGGCGCCCAGATGGACGGTATCCGAAAATGCACTCTCGATGGCTCGTGGATCGGCCTTCGAGACGTCGAGCGATGCGGCGACGCGCTTTCCGTCGATTGAGCCCTCCGCCACCATATCGATTCCATTCAATCGGCCTTCGTAGTGGGCATTGGCCCGGGTGGGCGACGTGGCGCTGCTCGGCAGAACGGCGTGGGCGACGAGGGTTCCGTCGGGATTGAAACCGACCAGATCCCGTGCCGAGACGTCGAGATGCGAAATGTCGAGCGTCGTCGCGTCGGGCGTCGACGCCACCGATCCGCGGAGATCCCCCAGGTGGACGTCGATGTTCGGTGCGCTCGCGAGATGTCCGCGAATCGTGAGCGCCTCGACGTGAATGTGGTCGATCGCGAGCTCGACTCCACGAGACGGTGTGCCGGTGTCGGCCACCCGAAAATCGAACGCGCGCTCGAGCCCCGTCCGGCCGCTTGCGTCGTCTTCGAGCACGACGGCGACCGTCTCGACGTCGAGCCCCGTGATGGGGACGATGATGTGCGGACCGCCGACGAGTGAACGAAGGATGGGCCAAGCACCGAACCGAGCCTGGATGCCCGTCGCGTAGACCACACGGCGTCCTTCGGGATCGTCGACCTCGGCTTCGATGCCGTCGAGATGATCGAAATGCAGCACGCCCGCGCGATGGATGACGATCTTTCCTGCAAAAGGACCATCCAACACGGCATTGACTTGAGCCAACAAGAAAGCGCGCGGGGCACGGAGACCGCGGTGGAGGAGAGCGCCTCCGCCGGCTGCCAGCCCGAACACCGCGGCGAGCCCCAGAGCTTTGGCCGAAGCGGCGATCGCTCTCCGGCCTCGGCCGATCGGTCGATGGGTTGCTGCGCCCATCAGAACGATTCTCCGAGGCCGAACGCGAAGGCGAGGGGGGCACCGAAGATGGTACCTGGCTCACCCTCGACCCGGACGTCGGCGGTCTTCGGATACTGCGCTCCCGGGACGCGATAGCCTACGTCGATTCGTATCGGCCCCACGGGTGTGTCGTACCGAAGGCCGGCGCCACACGACAGATGGGGATAGTTGAGCCGAAGATTCAGCTGCTTCGCCGAGACGTCGCCGACGTCGCAAAAGACGGCTCCGCTCAAAGGGTCGATGATGGGAAAGCGAAGCTCGAGTGAGGCCTCCCAAAGGGAGAGGCCACCGAGCGGCACGCCGCATCGAACCGGATCGTAGGTCTTGGTTCCGATCCCACAGGCCTGCGCGAGCTCTTGCGCTTGCAGCCCGGGATTGAAGAACGGAACGCTGCCGTGGGGGCCCACGCCTCTCAGCGGATAGCCACGATTCGAGCTCGGTCCCCCCGAGAAGAACCCTCGTAGATAGATGAGCTCGATGTCCTTGATGAGCGTCGCACGGTCGACGGTTCCACCTTGGGCGACGGTCATCGCGGCGCCCCCGTAGTCGAGTGGAAAGAGAAAGCCTACCGTGCCGCGCGTGGCGATCGTCACCTTCTTTCCCAATGGGATGTAGCCTCTGATCTCGGGCTGAATGCGGAAGTCACGAGCGGCGCCGCCCAATCCGGCGAATTGAAGATCGTTTTGTATGTAGAGCCCAGCATGCGGCTTCATTCGGTCGTCACGGAGATCGAAGTGCCCCAATGCATCGACGTACGAAATGACGATTCCGCGGAGATCGGGATCGAGCTTGCCTTTGTAGGAAAACGGCAAGTCGTATTGGATGTTGTAGGTCGGCGACGCGAAAAGCTTCCAGAGGGTGCGCTCGAGTCCGGTCGAGCCTTTGTATTCCAGGTAGCCGATGACCGAAGCTTTGGGATCTACCTTGGGCGAGAGAATCACCGGATAGGTGTTGAGCTCTTGGGTGACGACCCCGACTGTTCGCGCTTCGATGAATCCGGGCTGCCGAAACGTCGCACGAAAACGCTCCTCGGGGAGGACGGCGGTCGGCGCCTGAAAGCTCGGGATTCGTGTCGGGTAAAGATCGATCCCTGGTTTGACGTCGACCGTGAAGTTTCGGAAGCCGCCGAAGAGGTTCTTGTGCTCCCACCCGACGTGGAGATGAAATTGGGTCTTCAGCGAATCGAGCTCGATGCCGCCTCCGAGCAACACGCTCTTCAGCTTCTGGGTCTGGACGCGAACGACGATGGGGACGACCGCGTCTCTGGGAGGCGGATCGGCGAGCACCGGAATGACTTCGACGGAGCTGAACGCACCGAGGCCGATCACCGCCTCGCGCGCGCGGCCCGTCGTGATGGTGGAATACCGAACGCCCGGCTCGATGTCGGTCGCGCGAAGAACCGGCTTTTCGGGAAGCTCGCCGAGTCCCTCGATTTTCACGGGTCCGAACTTGGCGACCGGCCCCGGAGTGACGACGAACGACGGATATGCGCGGTGCGCGACGAGATCGACGTTCGCGTGCCGCTCGATCTTCGCCCACGCGTAGCCGCGGTCGGTGAGGGCACGCACCATCTCGACTTCGGCCTTTCCGAAGGACTCTTCTTCGAAAGCAGCTCCCGTCTTCAGATGGCCATCGAGCTCGTCTCGGACGGCCGCTGCTGCGTTCGGTGTGACCTTTTCGATGCCTTCGAGAAGCGGCTTGGCGATGAGAACGCGGAAGCCTTCTTCGACCTCGATCGTCACGAGCACGTGATTGTCGCTGGTGTAGACGACGCGCCCGGCGCGGGCTCGGGCTTCGTAGAAGCCGCGCGCGCGGTAGTAGCGTTCGACGCGACCGAGGTCTCGCTGGAGAACCCCTGCGTCGAACAACGAATAGTCGTAGATGACTCCTCGAAAGATTCCGAAAAACTTCGCGCTGGGTGTGGTGGCGAGCTTCTCTTCGATGTCGCCGCTCGAGATGAATTCGTTTCCGTGGATCGTGACGTCGTCGACCGAGGCAGCTCCCTTCGGGATCGACGAGCACCCCATGATGAGGAGAGCGACGAATGGCAGCACGGCACGGGTCACCGAGCGCCCGGCTGCAACTCCCGTTCCCTCCTCCGTTGAATCACCGAGCTGTTCGGCACGGCCCTTGCGAACGGCGGCGAGGTGCGTGACGACGACCTGCCTCGTAGGCGATGGCATCCGCGGAATGGCGCTGACCTTTTCAAACGTGGGCCGTTGGGGTCGCGGCTCGGCGTAGCTTTGTCCTTGGCGACGCTGCTCTCGTCGTCGGGATGCGCCGCAGAATTGCCGCGGCCTCCGACGGGCCGAATTCCACCGAAGTCCGGAGTCGAAGTGCCCTATCCCCCTCCGCCGGGTCGCGTGGAGACGATCCCGCACGTGACGCATGAGCGTGCGGTTTGGATCGATGGACAATGGGACTGGGACGGAACCGAATGGGCCTGGTCGGCAGGCTCGTGGACGACGCCAGTCAGCGGCGCGTACTTCACGCCGTGGACGGTCATTCGACGAACCGATGGCCGCTTGTTCTTCGAATCGGCCGCGTGGCGAGCGCCCGATGGGCATCGCCTCCGCGCCGCCAACGCCCGAGAGACTTGCGTCGCCGAGGGGCCGATAATGAAGCCATGACCGCCGATCCTCGCGACGCCGCGGTGACGATAGGCCTCGTCCTCTCGTTCGCGTTGCTCGTCACGCTTCATGCGGCGGTGGTCTTCGGCCTGGCTCGGCGAAGACTCGTCCTCGGCACCATCGCGGGGTTGCTGATTCCTCCAGTGGCTCCGGTCTGGGCTTTCCGGTGCGGAATGAGATGGCGCTCGGTCGCGTGGGGAGTCGCTGTCGTCTCCTACGTCGCCTTCTTCGCGCTCGCTCGATAAAGCTCGCCGAGGGTTCGGCGCGCCAGCCGCGCAGGCCCCGCAAAGATCAAAGCTGTGGCAGGAATGCAAAAGCGTGGCGACATGGCGGATCCGGACGTCGCGAGGTGAGCGTTGCGGCGATGGGATTGTCGCGAGCCCGTTCGGTCATCGGCTGGGCTCACTCTTGCAGCCACGCTTGCCGTGCCGTTTCATAAAATCTCGCCGAAGCAGCAGATGAAGCCTGAGACGAGCGTGGAAGCAAAGACGTCGGAGTCTGCACCGCGTTTCTCGCCGCCTCGGACCGTCGAGCCCAGTGGCCCGCGACGACTCACCGGCGTTCGAGCCATTCCCTACGAGAGCGGCGATGTCCTCGCCGACAAGTACGAGCTCGATACCGTGCTCGGAACCGGATCGATGGGTGAAGTTTGGCGAGCGACGAACCGCGCGCTCGAGCTCGAGGTGGCCATCAAGCTTCTTCGATGGAGCGACGAGAGCCTTCCGAGCAGCGACGCGGTTCCGGGCGTCGCGATCGAAGAGCACCTGCTCCGCGAAGCGCAGGCCACCGCGAAGGTGAGTCACCCGTCGGTCGTTCGCATCTTCGACTTCGGCGTCACCGATCGCGGCGTGCCCTTCATCGTGATGGAGAAGCTCGATGGCGAAGACCTGCGCGCGAAGCTCGTTCGCGAAGAGAAGCTCGCTCCCATCGAGGCGGTGCAGCTCCTTCTGCCCGTGATGCACGGGATGCAAGCCGCGCACGTGCTCGGCGTCGTTCACCGCGATCTCAAACCCGAGAACATCTTTCTCGCGCGGAGCGACGAGCGGCTCTCGCCCAAAGTGCTCGATTTCGGAATCGCCGACCTCGGTTGGGTGAAGAACGGCATCGGTTCGGTCGTGTGCGGAACGCCGGACTACATGGCGCCCGAGCAGGTGAACCGCAATCCGAAGCCCGATCACCGCGCAGACATCTGGTCCATTTGCGTGGTGCTTTACGAGGCAATCACCGGCTCGCTTCCTCCTTCGTTCGACGACCATTCGCAGGCATGGCTCGACGTCGATCCGGCACTTCGCGCGATCGTCGAGCGCGGCCTCGCCGAAGCCCCTTCGGATCGCTGGCGCAGCATGGCCGACATCGGTGAAGCGCTCGCCGAGTGGCTCGCCGTGCAGGGTATCGATGAAGACTGCCAAGGCTTCTCGCTGCACGCGCGGTGGCTCTACAATCGGTCTGCCACCGTGCCCGCGGTCGTCGCGACGAAAGCGGAGCCAGAGATCGAGGTCGAGCTGGTCGATCCGCGAGAGGTCATTCAATCCGAGTTCCCGGCGCCCGACGAGCTCGGGCCGGTCGAGCTTCCCGTGCGTCGCGGCGCCGCATGGCTGCTCGTCGCAACCGCGATTGGAGCGGTGGCGGGAGGCGCCTATCTGGTGACCCACTTGCTTGCGACGCCCCCGCGCGCCGAAGCCGCGCCATCCGATGTCCCAGCGGTCGTCGTCGCGCCGAGCCTCGCTGCGCAGCCAACCGATCCAATCCCCGCAACGGCCGCCGTGCAGCCTGTTCCGACTACGGAGAGGAGCATCGCCGCGCCCGTCTCGAACGCGAGCGCAGAGGCCGCGCCGACCCCAACCGGTCATCGACCGCGTCAGTCGGCACCGCACGTGAAACCCGTCGCGGCAAGACCCTCGGCGTCCGAGGTCGGCGGAGAGTCCTATCCCGGCACGGGAGCGCCGACACCCCCGCCCCCGCCCGAATCCCATCCTCCCGTCGAACCTCCTTCGGCTCCGACAGTGAACCCGACCGATCTCTGAGGCTTACGGTCTCAGGGCCCGTGTATCAACGGCGGACTGGCACCGACCTATGGAACGCGGGCTTACGCGCCGACCGGGCGCCTTAAGCCCTTCCCCCCGCCACAGTTTCCGAGGGGAGAGGCAGGGGGGAGGGGCGAGGCTCGCGCACTTAAACAATCGTTTTCGACCAGAAGATCGGAAGGCGAAACAACCGAGGCCCTACCGATCGTGTCTGTCTCGTTCAGGTCGCGAATTCGACTCGAGTCGCATCGAAGCGGGCCACCACCGCGGTCACGTTGTCGCGGCCGCCTGCCTCGTTGGCGGCGTAAACCAAGCGCTCACTCGCGCGCGCCGGCTCCGGCTCGGCCTGAAGAATGGTTGCGATCTCGTCCTTCGAGAGCATTTCGGTCAACCCATCGCTACACAGAAGAACCACGTCGCCAGCAGACACGGTGAGCTTGTGGACCTCGGCATTCACGCCCGCGACGCCTCCGCCGACGATGTTGGTGACGACGTGACGAAGGCTGTGTGACTCGGCGGCTTTCTCGTCGATCACTCCGGCATCGACGAGGGCCTTCACGACCGTATGGTCGTGCGTCAACTGATGGAGATGACCTTTTCTGAAGAGATAGCAGCGGCTGTCGCCCGCATGCGCGATGTAGAGCTTGTCGTCGACCGAGCACGCCAGAGTGAGCGTCGTCGCCATCGAGTGGAGCTCGGGGTGCCCGGTCGTCGCCGCCGACACGCTGGTGTCGGCTTGGGTCAAGGCCGATTGAAGCTCTTGGAGGATCCCGGCGGGCCCGCTGAGTTGCTGCAGCCAACCGAGCGCGCCGACTAGAAAGCCCTGAATCGCTTGAACCGCAATGGCGCTCGCTTGCTCGCCTCCGGGGTTTCCGCCCACACCATCTGCGACGATGAAGAGGTGCGCTTGAGGTCCGCCGCACTGGACGCGCGGCTGAGGGAAGCTCGATTGCTCGACCCACAAGCTGCCTGTGAACGTCGCGACGAGAAATTGGTCCTGATTGGCGGTTCTCAGCCGGCCGCGATCGGTGGCACCGCACGCGTGGACCGACAGGGGCACGGTGCTCGCGTCGAGGTCGCTCCCGGGGGAGAGGTCGGGGAGCGTGTCGGTCATGTTGGGGATTGGGGTGGGAATCGGCATGGTTTTCTGGTTCATGGCTCGTTCTCGGTCCTTCGACGCCCTGGGATGCAACAACAGGCCCCGTTAGCCGCGTGCCCTAGCCACCGATCCGCGCGTACCCCCGCCCGTTGACGTCGTGCCAGCGGATCGGAGCACGCATTCCTGCCACAGGCGAGGCACGCCGCACCACCCACCGAAGCGATGACGAAGATCCGAATCGAAGGCAGCGACGCCATCACGGCGCAGGCCTCTCGATTGGAATGTTGGATCCGATTTTGTAAAGGAAGGTTTCATGCTCCTGATTCTATTGATTGTCGTGTTGGTATTGGCACTGGGTGGCGGGGCCTGGGGACACTCACGCGTCGGCTATGCCGGCTGGTCTCCTGCGGGCATCATTCTTTTGGTGATCATCGTTCTGTGGTTCACAGGACGAATGCGATTTGGTGTCTGAGCCAGTCGACCCCACCTGAAGCCGCAACCGTCTCGCAACGGTAGCGGCGTGACGGGAGCAGCAAAGCGGTGAACGGCGAGCCTCCGCGACTCAGGGGTGGCCCCAGAGCCAGCGTCGCACTCCGCAAAGTGAGCCGTGACGCTCGCGAAGCCGCGGATCAGCGCATTGACGATGTCGAGTGAGGAGGAGTCGCTGCTGGCAGCGAGTCGTTCGCGCCCAAGGCCTTGACGAATTGCGTCGCGCCACGTAGCGACTGAGAGACGATGAACGCACGCTTCGGGCTCTCGCTGTTCTTCTTGCTCGGCGCCGCGGCTCTGGGCGGGTCTGCGTGTGCCCGCAACGCGGTGGACGGCTCGAGCTCGATCGGCGGAGCCGGACAGGGTGGAGCGTCCGAGGCGTCGAGCGCTCAGAGCGTCTCGACTGGCTCTTCGCTCGGCGGAGGCGGCTCGGTCGACGACGGTCCGGCGATGCACGTCGCCTGCGTCTCGACCTTCGGCAGCGCGCTCAGCGCCGCCCACGGACGCATCGACGGGATCCTCGTCGCCGTGGTCCCGCCCGGATCGGGAAAATGCAACGCTGATTTTGGACATGTACACTTGCAGGTGAAGGTCAAAGGCGCCGTCTACGACGTCGCCGTCAACACCGACGTCTTGCTCGCAGAGGCCGACACCGCGCTCCCCGACACCGCGCTCCCCGACGGCGCGCTCCCCGACGGCGCGCTCCCCGACGGCGCGTGGTCCGAGGGCTGGCACCCTGGGATGATGCTCGATTATGCCCAGAGCCTCGGACTGCACGCGAGCTCGTTCGTCGCCACGAATCCTTCCGCGCTTGCTCAAAAGATCGAGTCGGAGCTGGCGCAGGCGAACCACGTCTCGATCTTCGCCACGGGCTATGGTCCCGACGGCGCGCACGAGGTCCATCGCAAAGGCTTCGGCGAAGATGGCGCGATAGTCATCGAGCCGCTCTCGCCGAAGGCTCACCTGATGCTGTTTCGCTTCTCCACGCAGACTTTCTGACCGCAGGGACGAGCTCGCCCGCGCCCCAGACGTTTTGACCTCAGGGGCAAGCTCGCCCGCACCCTCGGATGAGAGGAAGCGGATGCCTCGATGGACGATGGGCTGCAGTGCGCTCCGTGCGCTCAGTGCGCTCCGGGATCGAGCGCCTTGAGGTCGCATGCATCGCCAAACCCATCGGCGTCGACGTCGGACTGAGCCGCCCCATCCATCGGACGCGGCGGATTGAAGACGTCCGGGCAATCGTCCGATACGTCGGGCACGCCGTCGCCGTCGCGATCGGTCGCCGAAGTACCGTCGGGATAGGTGTCGCGGTACGGCACGCACGACGGCTCGTTCGTGGGTGCTTGCGCCTTGCAGAAGAACAGGGGATAGCTGCTCGTAGCAGCCGCCTGGACGTCGGCGAAAGTGACGTTCGGAGTGTCGATGCACACGAGCTTTGGTTGGCCACAGACGTCGAGCGTGCTGCACGAGGCTGCGAGCGCCGAGACGAGCGAGTCGTCGCCGTAGAGGGCTTTGCCGCCGCGGAGGACGAGATGCACGTCTTCGACTCCGGCGGTGAGGACGGCTCGATAGTCGCCTTGGGTCGACGCGTCGAAGAGTGCGATGTCGGCGAATTGACCCACGGCGAGCTCGCCGATCTGACCTGCGAACCCCGAGGCCGCCGCACCATTTTTGGTGGCCATGAGCCATAGCTCCTGATCCGAAAAGGCCTTTCCAAAATACTTCTGGTTCAGCGAATCGGCGCAAGCGAGCTCACGAAGCATGTTCATCGAACCGCTCGGGAGCCAGTCGGTCCCGAGTGAAAGGGTCACTCCTGCGTCTTTCAGCTCGGTGACGGGAGCCGTGTTCCCATAGAGGTCGATGTTCGAGCGTGGCGACCAGATGACGCTCGCTTGCTTCTGCCGAATCACGTCGACGTCGGTCCCGTTGAGCCCGACGCCGTGGATGATCGCGGTGCGGTTCGTGATCAAAGTGCCCTTGAGACACTCGAACTCGTTCTCGGCGGCAGAGTTGATGCCCTCGGCGACGTGGGGCGCGTAGGTTCCGTCGGCGAAGGCCGCGCCCGCCGAACGAATGTTCGGGTACGCGCAGCCGCTCGCGATCTCGGTGCCGTTCGAGTCACCGAGCGGGAAGGTGTCGAAGAACGACGTCTTTCCGCTCAAACCCTCGAGCTGCTCGGGGTTCTTGAACGCCGCGACGTTCCGTACGAGCCCGCTGACTCCGCCCGAGGAAAGCACGGTGGTCGCTCCCCCGAGCACGTATCGCAACTCGGCTGCAGCGATGACTTTGTTGTCGGTGGTCGCGCTCACTTTGGGCAACTTCATCTCGCCGCCGGTGCCCGTCCGCCATCCATTGCGGTGATCCCAGCGCGTGTTCCCGTGAGTGAGCGGGCCGCGCACGTTGAAATTCGTGTGGTCGTGCGCGTTGACGAGCGAGGGCGAGAACACGCCGCCCGTGCACTCGATCACCGTCGCGGCGGCATAGCCCGCATTGCTCGCACAGCTCGCATCGACGCAAGCGATCTTGCCGGCGGAGTCGACCAGAATCTCACCATCGAGCGGCCCCGAAGGCGCGAGGACTCGGCCTTTCAAGAGGGTTCCGCTCGTCCCCTTGGTCGCGGTGCAAGCGTAGGGGCCGATTGGGGCGCTGCCACCGCCGCCGCCTGCGCCCCCGGCGTTCGTGCCCATCGACGTCCCCGTGGAAGCGGTGCCGCCGCTGCCCGTCTCGGCTCCAGCACCGCACCCGAGACCCCCCGCGGCGGAGCCTCCGAAGGCCAATGCGGCGACGAGCATCCAGGGACGTTCTCTGGGACCAACGTAAGAAAGCGACATCGAGGCCTCCGGTTATCGAGCCTCGATTCGTGAGCCGGAGCCGCCTATGGGTCAAGCTCGAAGGATCTCGACGCGCAACGAGCGTGTTCACGCGACGCGTAGTTTTCGACGAGGCTTCTCGAAGAGGTCGTTCGACGAGGCTCACGTGGCTTCGATTTCGGCGATGATGACGATTCGATCATGGCCAGACGCGGCGCTCGATTCCGAGGTTGGTTCGTTCGTGGCTCGACGCTGTCGGTCGCGCTGCCAGCGGTGTTGGCCGGACCCCTCGTCGTGGTCGTCGGATTGATCGTCCCCGCCGCGATGCCCGCGATCGTATTGGGCGTCTTGCTTTCGCTCTCGCTCGTCATCGCTGCGTGGTCGGCGAGAGTCGAGGTGGGAGACGACGGCGTGCTCATCGCTCCGGTGTTCGGTCGAAGCACCTTCGTCCCCCTCGGCGGCATCGAGCGCGTCGAGGCCG
This sequence comes from Polyangiaceae bacterium, assembly GCA_043755175.1. Taxonomy (GTDB): domain Bacteria; phylum Myxococcota_A; class Polyangia; order Polyangiales; family Polyangiaceae; genus CAYYKK01. The sequence goes on from JAYUUB010000263.1 coordinate 26,003, forward strand.
TCGAGGGGCTGCGCATCCGCATTCATCTTTTGGCAGGCGGACACGTCGACGTGGAGACACGTCGCGAGGAGAACATCGCCAAGCAGTCCTACGTCGAGCGCTGCGACGCTCTGCTCGCCGCGATCGAGGCGCAGCTCCTCGCGCGCGAGGAAGAGACGGCGACGACCGACGCAGAGCGCGTCGTCTCGGCGGCCCTGGGGCGGCCGGCCGACGAGGGCGCCGACTACCGGGCGCGCGTCGCAGTCGACGACGACGTCGTCCGCGAAGTGCTCGCCGATGGTCGCGCCGACTTCGCGACGCGGGCCAGCGCAGCGGCTCTCCTGCGCCGTCGTCACGGCGACGCATCCGGACCCGAGCTCCTACGGATCGCCGAGACGAGCGTCGAGCCCGACCTGAAAGCGTTCTTGGGTGAAGCCGTCGAGCTCGAAGCCGAAGCCATCGACGAGGCCTTGCGCGAAGCCATCGACGCGCACGCGAGACGGCGGAGCTGATCCCAGTCATGCCTCGATCGGTGAGGAGAGCCAGGGGCAGAGGAACGGGAAGTTCGTAAGGGAGGAAAGGAGAGGAAGGTTGACAGCCAGTCTCTCTTCCCGGGCTGAGTCGCGCGACCGGGATAGAACGAGGAGAGCCGTCGGCGTCGTGCCGGCGGCTCTTCGTCATTTCGGCGCCGCCAGTCCTGAATCCGATGTCAGGGCTGAACGACGGTCGTCGTGAGAACGTCGGCGCGGGCGTTCACGACATGCTCACGAAGCGTGTTGCCTCCTGCCGATGCTTGGACCGTCACGTCGCCAGCCGGCAGATTGAACACGTAAGCGACGCCGTCGGTGTCGGTCACCATGCTCGTGTTGCTCGGGATCCCTCCGGCGTTGTACCTGACCGAGCCCGCCGGGAGCGTCGAGACCGTCGCGCCGGCCACGGGCATTCCATTGCAATCGTTCACGACGATGCCCATGAAACCGTTTCCAGCGGCCTGCGTGACGCTCGCGAACGTCTGGAGCAGATTGAACGTGCCAGAGGTAATCAACAGCAGCTTCGCGTTGCCGACGTCGGCCGCGAGCGGCGCTGGTGGATAAAGATAGCTGTCGATGTAGGTCGCTTTCGTCCCATGAACGTAGCCGTCGACCGGCACGCCGCTGGTCGCGACCATTACCGAATAGAGCCCTTGTGCGTCGGAGGTCGTGGTCTTGGCGGGGGTCGTCGACATGCCTTCGAAAAGCTCGATCGAGACGGTAGCGAGAGGCATTTGACCGCTGAGGCCTACGGTGGTCGTGGCTCCGCCGAGCACGAGCGTGGGAGGAGCGGTCGTCGGCAGAGTCGCGCCGACGCATTCGAACCCAGCCCCGGTTCCGGTCGACGTGACCGAGGCGACGCTGCCAGAGACGACCGTCGATGTCGCGCCGTTCGTGGCCCCCTTCGCCGTGGTCGTCGCGCCCGAGGTCCCGCCGCCGCCCGCCCCCGAGGTGTCGTTGCTCGAGCATCCCGACGAGGCCCCGAGCAGCAGCGCTACCCCCGAGACGCCGACGGTCATGATTCGGGCAAACCGCGGAGATTGGCGAAATGCGACAAGCGAGCGAATCATGGCGGGCTCCCGAGGTCGGCGCGCCAAGAGCAGCGCGACTGTCGACGGAGGCTATCACAGCGACTCGAGGTCCCGCACGTCGACTGTCTCGTAGTCCGAAATCATCGCGGTGCCACAACGTAGGTCTCGATCATTTGACAGAGACGCATTGCGCGCCGAGCTCACGAATGTCGCGAATCAGCGCCTCGAACAGGCTCCAGTCGTCGACGCGGTCGATCCATTGCCAAACGTCTTCGACGACCGAATGCTGGAGCGTGACGGGCGCTTCGCGAGAGAAGTACGGGGTCGCGAGCGAAGCTTGGCACGTCGGCTCGAACAATTCGCACAGGTCGCGAAAGACGTTGAAACGAGCCCCTTCGTATCGCGAGCGAGCCTTGCCCTCGAGAGCTCTCTTCGTGCTCGCCGGGCCTCCGTGCCAATCGAAGAAGAACTGGTCCATGGGCACGTCGTCGTGCTCGAGAAACGCGAAGGCGGCGTCGACCAACGAGGCATCGAGATCGTGTCCTTGGCTCGTGACGCCCAGGCGAAGAACGAAGCGTCTGGCGCGCTCCGCGAGGAAAAGTGCGCCGAACGGCTCGACGGCCTTGGCGAGAGGCGACGTCTTCGCGATCGGTCGCAATGCATCAGCGAGGCGTCCGAGATTCCACCTCAGCGTGTCTGGTTGTCGACCGAACGCATAAAGCCCCGATTGATCGAAATAGGCAGCGACGTGACTCGTGTTCCGCTCGACGAGAAATCGGTAAGGGCCGTAATCGAAGCTCTCGCCATTCACGTTCATGTTGTCGGTATTGAGCACTCCATGAACGAAACCGGCTACGTCGAACGCGGCGGCCAAGTGCGCCATTCGCTCGGTGATCGCAGAGAGCAGCGCGAGCGGTCGATCGCGTGCGTCGGCGAGGTGCGGGTAATGATGCTCGATCACGTGATCGACCAGGAGCCCCAGAGCCTCGGTGTCATTCTCGTGGGCGAAGCGTTGAAACGTGCCGAAGCGCACGTGCGAATGGCCGAGACGAACCAATACACTCGAGCGCGTCGGCGAAGGCTCGTCTCCGCGGATGAGCTTTTCGCCCGTCTCGAACAGACTGAAGCTCTTCGACGTCGGTACGCCGAGCGCTTCGAGCATCTCGGTGGCGAGCACCTCGCGCATCCCTCCTTTCAACGTGAGCTTTCCATCGCCGCCGCGCGACCACGGGGTGCGTCCACTGCCTTTGGTACCCAGATCGAGCAGACGCCCCGTCTCGGGCTCCAGGAGCTGCGCGAAGAGAAAGCCTCGACCGTCACCGAGCTGGGGGTTGTAAACGCCGAACTGATGGCCGTGATAGCGCAGCGAAAGCGGCCGCTCGAGCGTCCCAGGGAGAGGCTCGAAGCGCGCGAAGTGTCCCTCCCAATCGTCGTCGGTGAGGGCGCCGAGCCCGATTCGCCCTGCCCACCGCTGATTTCTGAATCGCAGCGTCGAGCTCGGAAACCGAGCCGGATCGACCTCGTTGAAGAACCGATCTCCGAGCGCGAGGTGAGCGCGCGAAGGTGAAAACTCGGGAGGGGGAAGCATCGGTCGTTCGAATCTCGGTGAGGTCCAAGGCGTTCTCGCACGGACCATCGTCCCGCGGGCGCCTCGGTTCTCTGCCGCGTGACAGAGCGCGCGTAAAGTCCGACACCTCGCCCCCAAGCCTGGGCAAGGCTTGGTCCACCTGGATCTCCTGTTGCCCCCTCGGTGCACGTGCGGCGCGGTCTTTTCGGCGAAATCTCACGCATCGTCCGTTCGAATGAGGCTCTTGGGCTCGGGCACGTGTGTTGCGAACGAAGGCTTCCGCCATGAACTACCTCTTCGGCGACTCCACACCGTTTCCAATGGAGGAAAACTTCCTCGATACGGCATGTGCGGCGAGCGAAGCCGCCGTGGCGCTGCTTCGCGCAGACGAAATACGCGTCGAAGAAAGACGCATGGTCGCCGAGGCAGACGAGCGCGCTCAAGAGGAGCTCGCCCATTTCGACGCGTTCGCGCGACGCGCCGTCGAGAACTATGCGCAGCCCACCGACGAGCTACGAGCCCACATGGGCCGTGCCGCTCGCTCGATGCTCGGCGAGATGCGTGAAGAGATCGAGAAGTGGCGCGCCGCTGCGATCGCCACTGCCCTCGAGACGGCCGCGCTGACCCACGTCATGCCGACCATCGGTCGGTTCTTCGAGAAGCATCAGCTGCCAGGCACCGAGTGGAGCCTCGCTTGGGGCGCGCGCCTCGACGGGACAGGCGCAGCCGTCGCGCAGGTGCACGGCCAGGCACCGGGCGGGCTCGACGTGAGCCTCGATGTCGCCATTCCGTCGACGCACGCGTGGGCCAAGCCCCAGCGCGTCTCGGTCGTTCAGCAAGGCGTCGCGATTCATCTCGTCAAGAAGCGCGTTCTTCGCAAGCCGCGCGTCGAGCGCGAGGTGCTCGATGCGCTCTTCATCACCGAGGTGATCGATCTCCCGGGCGAGTGGACGATGACGCTGCGACGTTCGCAGAAGAAGCCTTCTGCTGGTCTGCGCATCGTCATCTCCTCCGAAGGTGCACAAGAGATTCACGTGTCGCGCATCGCCGAAGACGGCGCGCGCACCTCGGAACCCGAGATCATGCATCCCGAAGACGCGGGCGTGCTTCGCCGACTCTTCGAGCGCATCGGTGGCACGCTGCGTTCGCTCGTCCCGCACCGTTCGCGTTTGCGCGCCGCCTACTTCCGAGATCTCTCGGCCAGCGAGCTCGAGCAGCCCGCCGCCGTCGGCGAGCTCATCGTCGAATCGATTGCCCCGTATGTTCGCGAGATTGCCCGACGCAGCAATGGCCGCGACGAGCTCGCATTGAAGCGCACGCTCGGCGACGGCCGACGCGAAGAGCTCTTCGTCTCTTATGCGACCGTGCTCTCCGGAACCGAGGCGCTCGATCCGGAGCACCGCGATCTCTTCGATGCATTCGGTCTCGGCGGCCTAAAAGACGCGCCCCGTGCGTTGCCTTCGTCGCGCACGGCGCCGGTCCTCCATGGTGTGCTCGTCAATTCGGGGTCACCCAATTCGAGTTTGATGAATGGTGGGCCCTTGCCGAATCAACCCATTCACAATCCCCCCGTTCTGAATGCCCCGCTCCAGGTGGCTGCTCAGCTGTCGGCGGCGCGCATGGGTCAACGCCCGATCTCGTCTCCTCCTCCTCCCTTCCCGGCAGCCAATCTGCCGCCCGCGAAGCTCCCTCCTGCGAGGCTTCCGCCCGCACGAATGCCTGCTCCGCGCGGCCCGATGCCCTCCGACGCGTTCGAGACTCAGCAGCGACCGATCTTCCGCATCGCCAACGGCTGACGGCCGCGACTGCTGTCAGAGGGAGATCGGCCTTGTCAGCGCCGAGCCTCTTCAGCATGCTTTGCGCGATGTCGCATCCGATGTCTTACGCCGAGGCCCTGCGGATCAAGCTCACCGAGCTGATGGGTACGGTGTTCTTCTCCGACATGCGTGCGCATCTCGAGCGCGATGCGGTGGTGGTGATTTCGCCCGAGCTCGCGCTCATCGAGGTCGCCATCGCCGTCGCGAACGATGACGCCTCGCTCGTCGAACGGTGGATTCGAGACGGCTCGATGCGCAAGCCCTCCATGGGGGAACGCACGTCGTGGCCGAACGACGAAGGACGCACCTGGCTCGCGGTCGCCGTCCAGCCGTTCGTCCTCGTTCAAGACGCTCGCGAAATCAACTGAGCACGGGCGCCTCAGGGCTCTGGAGGCGGCGCTACAGGCGGCGGCGCAGGAGCAGGCGTCTCTGGCGATGCGGTCGGCACGGGCTTCGCGGGCTCGACGGGAGACGGGTCTGGCTCGGGAGTCATGGGCTTCGCGGTCGGGAGCTCGACGTGCTTCGCAGGTCGCGAGCCGCGTGGCTTCGGCGTCGGAGCGGCGGCCGATAAGACCGGCTCCGCGCTCGCGGTCGGCGCTGCGCTTGCGCTGGGGGCCACTGGGGCAGGGGCGGCGGCAGAGGCCATGCTCAGGGTCGGAACGCTCGACGGCGAGCGGGAGACCTCTGCCGGAGCGACGTGTGTTCGGACGTAATATGCCGTCGCTGCGACCGCACCGAGGACGCCTACGATCAGGATCGTGACGAACATTCCGCCGCGCGAGCTCGACGCCATTTCGTGCGTTTGCCAATCGGTCGACGTCAACCCAGCGCTCGTCGAGCGCGCACGCCGTGCCTCTCGGGTCGGCTGCGAGCGAACGATATCGATGGGCTCGGGCGTATCGCTCTCCAACTGCAGCTTGGGCTTTTCTCCACTGGAGCTGCGGGCCGCTTTCGGAATGGCGACGAGCCCGGTCGGTCCGGGCGAGCTCGGGGCGGCGTCGGGAACGTTCGGCCGCGCCGACGATCCCGGCGAGCTACCTCGCGCGTGAGGCGCCATCGGCACCGTCGTCGAGCCGGGCGAGCTCGGGGCGGGGTCGGGGACGAATCGACCCTTTTTGAAGCGCTTTGCGCGTTCGACGCAGGCCTTGGCGTCACCCGATCCGAAGGGCGCGAGATCCTCCGCGAGGTCGCCGATGGTCTGGTAGCGAAGGTCGATGTTCCGGGACAGACACTTCATCACGACGTCTTCGATGTCGCGCGGGAGGTCGGCGCGTCGGTGGCTAGGCAGCGGAATCTGCTTCTCGAGAATCGCGGCCCAGATCTCGGCGACGCTTCCCATGTGAAACGGTGGCTCGCCGGTCAAGAGCTCGTACAAGATGATGCCGAGCGCCCAAATGTCGGTCCGCTGATCGACCGTCGCGGTCGACAGAAGCTGTTCGGGCGACATGTACATGGGTGAGCCGAAGACATCGGTCGTCTTCGTGAGACTCTTACCGGTCTCGTCTTTGTCGGGCCCGACGCTCTTCGAAATGCCGAAATCGAGCACCTTGAGCTCGACCGAGCCGTCGGGCTGATTCGCCAAGAAGAGATTTCCGGGCTTCAAATCACGATGAACGATGCCGTAAGCGTGCGCCTCGGCGATGGCGTCGCAGGCCTGCAAGACGAAGTCGACGGAGCGCTCGATCGTCGGCAGGCCGTCTTCGAGGAGATGGCTGAGATCACGGCCCTCGAGAAACTCCATCACGATGAACGGTGCGCCGTCCTCGAGCTTGCCGACGTCGGACACGCGAGCCACGTGTCGGCTCTGGATCTTCACCGCCGCGCGTGCTTCACGCTCGAAGCGCTGGAGAATGTCGGGGTTCTTGAGCGCGGCGGCGTTCAAGACCTTGATCGCCACCTTCTGTTCGAGGTCGGTGCGGTAGGCCGCGACCACGACGCCCATACCGCCTTCACCGAGGACACGCTCCACGCGGTACTTCCCCGCGACGAGGTCTCCTTCTTTCGGTGTGCCGCTCATGGACGAATCAACGAAGAGCATAGCGCCCATTCGGGGCTTTCGCAGCTTTGGGCCCTGAAGAGCAGGCGCTTTCGTCGCGATCGAGCGTTTGTTGGCCGGACGGCGAGCGATTTGTTAGCTGGTCAGTATGCAGGGCCAAGCCGAGCTGGACAGGCGAGAGAATCGGCGAATGGCCATCGAGCTCGGTGTCGAAGAGCGCACGGGGGAAGCGCTGTACTTCCAACGCGCGTCGAACCTCTCGATGGGAGGCGTCTACCTCGAGGGGACGCTGCCGCATCCACCGGGGACCCGCGTCGCGCTCGCGCTGCGTCTCCCGGGTCGCATCACGCCGATGCGAGTCGAGGGCGAGGTCGTCGCACGCGCTCCGGGCGAGATCGGCATGGCGATCCGTTTCGGTGAGCTCGGAGACGACGCGCGCGCCGAGCTCGAGCGCATCCTCGCTTAGCTAGCCCTTCTCAAAAGCAGACCGCCGCCAAGTAAAGCTCCCCATCTCAGCTCTGATCTCGGCGTCTTGGCGGTTCCAATGGCGCCATCTCTCTTCACGAGGTCGAGCGGATCACGCTCGGAGCGTCGCTCCGAATCGCTCGCTCACGCTCTTGACCACGAGCGCGTGCTTCGCGTCGACCTCGGCATCGGTGAGCGTGCGCGCATTGGCCGGATCGGTGGCGGCCTTCGGATCGCGGTAGACCACGTGGTAGGCGAGCGAACGGTGGTCTTTCGGCACCGAGCCGCCGCGGAACAAGTCGAAAAGCTCCACCGACTCGCAGAGCTCTGCGCCCACTTCGCGAATGGCGCTCGCCACCGTGCCCGCCGCGACGTCGTCAGACACGACGAGAGAGAGATCGCGCGTGGCGGGCGGCAGCATCGGAATGGCCTTGAAACGCGGCGTCGCGCTGCCGACGCGGGTGAGTGCCTCGATATCGATCTCGACGACGAAGCTTTCGCCTCCCAGATCGAGCGCGCGATCGACCTCGGGATGCAGCGGGCCGAAGGTGCCGACGAGCTCTCCGTCGACGAACAGATCGGCCGCGCCGCGCGGATGCAGATGCGCGAGACGTCGCGCCTCGGGTTGTGCGGCGACGGTCACCTTGCGGTGCGTGACGCGCTCGGCGATTTCGACCGCGATGCCTTTCGCGTCGAACACGTCGAGCGGCTCGGGCTTTTGGAGAGCGCTCTCGCGATGGCCGGCGATCATCACTGCGAAGCTCTTCGCCTCGTGCGGAAGCTTCGCCGTCGGGTCGGCGTTCGGAAGGAACTTCGCGCCGATCGAGAAGAGTCGAACGTTGGGGACGCCGTGCCTTCGCGCGCGCTTCGTTGCCTCGGCGAGCCCCGGAAGAAGCGACGTACGCATGACGCTCCTGTCTTCGCTGAGCGGGTTCTCGAGAACGACGGTCGGCTCGGGCGCTCGCAGCGCTGCGAGCTCGCCCCGCGAAACGAAGGCGAACGTGAGCGCTTCAGACAGGCCGACCTCGACGGCGGCCTTCTTCAGCGCCGCCGCGATCGCGTCATCGTTGCGCGGCGGCTGCGGACGAATCGCGGGCAACGTCGTCGGCACGTCGTCGATCCCGTGAACGCGCACGACCTCCTCGATGAGATCTTCTTCGATGCCGAGATCGGGCCTGTGCGTGGGCGGAACGTAGTGGAGCTCGCCTTCGCGCTCTTCGGTGAGCTCGCAGCCGAGACGCGCGAGGCTCGCCTTCGCCTCGGCGACTGGGATCGACATCCCGAGCAACGCGTTCATGCGCGCGATGCGGAGCCGAATGGGCGCACGCTTCGCGAGAGTCGCTCCGAAGATCGGACGCGTCTTGGCGGCGGTGCCACCGGCGAGCTCGACGAGGAGCCGCACCGACTCCCGTAACACGAGCTCGATGTCGCCTGGATCGACGCCTCGCTCGAAGCGATGGCTCGATTCGGTGTGCATGCCGTGCCGTCGCGCTGCGCGTCGGATGCCGCGCGGCGTGAAGTAGGCGCACTCGATGAGCACGTCGGTCGTGGTCGTCGACAGCTCGCTGCCGGCTCCGCCCATGACGCCTGCGAGCGCGACGGCGCCTTCGACGTCGGCGATGACCAGGTCGTCGGCCTGGAGCTTGCGCACGTGACCGTCGAGGGTCGTGAGCGCTTCGTCGGAAGCCGCGCGACGCACGGCGATCTTTTTGCCGCGCACCTTCGCGAGATCGAAGCCGTGGATCGGGTGACCGAGCTTGAGCATGACGAGGTTGGTGACGTCGACGGCGTTCGAGATGCTGCGCACGCCGAGAGCCTCGAGGCGGTAGCTCACGCCGATGGGGGAGGGGCCGACCGAAACGCCGGTCACGAGCGCCGCGCCGTAGTGCGGGCAGCGCTCGAGGTCGTCGATCGTGACCGAGACCCGCGACTCGGTGGTGAGGGAATCGTCGACCCGCGATGGCTCGTCGACGCGGAGCACGAACGGCAGACCGTAGAGCGCTGCGATTTCGCGTGCGAGACCGACATGTCCGAGACCGTCGGGACGGTTCGGCGTCAGGCTCACGTCGAGGATCGTATCGGAGCTCTCCGGGATCGCGTCGGCGAGCGTGGCACCGGTCGTTCCGGGCGGGAGGATCAAGATCCCCGCGCCCCCACCTTCACGCCTCAGACCGAGCTCGTCGTCGGAGCAGAGCATGCCCTCGCTGACGATGCCGCCGATCTCACGCGGCTCGAGCTTCAGAGCTTTCGCGGGTAGGTAGGTGCCGAGCGGCGCGAGCACGACGAGCCCGCCCGGCTCGGGGACGTTCGGGGCGCCGCACACTACGCGCTGCGTCTTGCCGCCGACGCTCACGGTGACGAGCTGAAGCTTCGCTCGTGAAGGGTGAGGCTCTTTCGATTCGACGCGGGCGACGAGGACGCTCTTCGACGCCGCTCCGAACTCGATCAGGCCTTCGACCTCGAGGCCGGCGCGGGTGAGCCTTTCGGCGAGCTCACTGGGTGAAGCCTCGAGCCCAGGCACGAGCTCACGCAACCATCGATACGAAGCCTTCACGTCGAGCTGCTCCTTTGGGTCTGGGCACCGGGTGGGGACGACAGAGGTCCGGCGCGCATGCTCCGCTTAGTCGGCGCTCGCCCGCGTGTCGAGTCGTCGTCGCAGCGCCGCGCGGACGGCTCGCATTCCAAACCGACGCGCAATCAGCACAGATCTGACGGAATCGGCTCCAAAGATGTCCTCCACTCGCCGCGTAGCATCAGGCTAGGCTCATCTTTCTTCAGCCAGAGGATCCTCAAGCCCCATGCGAACGATTCGAACTCTCCTCGCAGCAGTCGTCAGCTCGTCCCTCGCCAGTTTTGCCTTCGTCGGTAGCGCTGCCGCGCAAGGCGCGCCCGAAGCCCAACCCGCTGCGCCTGCCGAGCGTCAGCTGCCGCCGGTCGCTGCGGGCGCGAAGCCCGCCGACCCTGCGCCTCTCGCTCCGACCGCCAAGCCAGTCCATGCATCCAACGACGACGCCGACGACGAGGACGACAGGGACGACCGGAAGGGCGACGACGACGAAGACGCCCCCAAGAAGCACAGCCACAAGAGGTCGGGCGACCGCGTTCGCTTCCGCGGCGGCGTCAGTGCGTACGGCGGCGCCTACGTGCTTCAAGGTTTCGCGATCCCTTACGGCGGCGTCGAAGGGCGCCTCGGCGTGCAGATCAAAGACTGGATCGCCGTCTACGCCGAGCCGGCGTTTCTCATCGGAGCGAGCGGTGCAGGCGGTGTCGTCCGCGCGAGCGTGGGCGTCATTCCCGAGTTCACGGTGGCCGACCTCTGGTTCATCGGTCTCGGCCCCGAGGCCTACGCGGCTGCAGGTATCGGCCTCAATAGCTGCTCGTCGACTTTCGTCAACTGCGACACGCTCACGTTCGCGAGCGCTTCGTACGTCGGTCTCAACGGACGCACCGGCTTCGCCTTCGGCTCTGTTCGCCCAGGACGTCGCAAGATGTTCACGCTCGCCTTCGACGGCCGTCTCGACTTCTATGGCAGCCACCCCGCCTTCGCTCCGGCCCTCTCGCTCGGATACGACGCCATGTGAGCCTTCGCGCGCCCTCTGGCGGGCGAGGGGTTCGGATCCAATGACGAAAGGGTCTCGATCGAAATCGAGACCCTCTTCGTTTGTCCTTCGCTGCGAGCGATGCTGTTACTCGCCGCCGCCCATGTCCATGCCGGGGGGCATCTGGAATCCACCGGGCGGACCATCTTCGTCGCCACCGGGGCCGGGAGGCGGACCGCCCTTCTTGTCGTCTTTCTTTTCGAACTTCGACTGATCGGCGGTCGCCCAATCGCCCGTCCACGAAGAGATGACGACCACGGTCGGGTCGCCGTCTTTCACGGCGTAGCGGTTCTTGCCCTTCTGGGCCTTGCCGACCTTGAGAACGATTTCCTGGCTCTTCAGCTTGATCTTGACGATCCCGCCTTGCGCCTGGGGGTCTTCGAGACCGGTGTCGGCCGGCTTCACGTCGGCATCGGCGAAGTCGACGGCGTTGAGGGCTTTCACGGCCTTCAACATCTCTTCGACCTTGTCGCTGTCGAACTTCTCCCACTTCTCTTCGTGCTTGCCGGGCTTGCCGTCTTTCTCGAGCTTCGAGAATTCGGGGGCCCACTTGCCGTCTTTTTTGGTGAAGACGAACGCGCCGTTGGCGTTGTCGATCGTCACCTTCTCGGCGTCTTTGACCTCGTCGTCCTTCAGCTTGAGAACGGTCTTGTCGCGAAAGCCCTTCGCGTCTTTGGTGTAGGCGAAGCCTTGGTACCCGGTCGTGATGAACACGCCGTCTTTGCCGGCGACGCGCACGACCTGGCCACGGGTACCGCTCTTGCCGAAGTAGAGATCGACCGCCTTGTCGTTGCCCTTGTAGGCGATGACGTGGACGGCCTTCTTGTCGTCGAGCTCGTAGTCGGCGTAGTGCGTGTTCGATCGGTCGATGGCCTCGGTGACCTTCAGGTCTTTGAGGTTGTCGACCAACGTCTTCACGTCGTTCGGCGTCGCCTTCGCAGCGATGGGAGCGGTGAGGACCCAGTCTTCGCCCTTCTTCTCGAGCGTGACCTTGCCCTTCTCGGTCTGGAGCTCGACCTTGGTGATCTTGTCACCGTCGTCTTTGGCGAGGGCGATCGTCGGAAGGTCGGCCTTGGTCGTCGACACCGAGCGCACTTCGCGTTCGGCCTTCGACGACTTGCTCTTGAAGTAGAGGCCGCCGCCCAGCGCCGCGACGAGCACCAGGCCTGCGTAGATCTTGATCTCAGTCTTCATGATCGTGTCTCACCGTCTCAGTTGAGCGAAATCGAGTCTCGGCTCGACTCGCGCAGACGCCAGCGAATCAGACCGAACAGAGCGAACAAGACGGCCGGGAGAATGGTCAGGGTCCATTGCACCTTGCTCTGCAGCTTGGCGCGCTGATCTTGGTACTCGCTCATCTTCTTTTGCGTCTCTTCGGGGGTCGCGTCTTCGGCGACGTCGGGCTTCTCCACGTCGGCGTACTTGAGGTTCGGCTGACCGAGTAGCTTGGCGCTCGTCGCAACGAGATCCGAGTCTCCGCCCATCCAGTCGAGGGTGTTCTTGAACGCCATGACCATCCAGGGGAACGAGCCTTCGTAATAGAAGCGCGCGATCATCTGGAGCTCGCGGTCGCCGCCCATGGCGCCCATCATCTGCATCTGCGGAGGCATGGGAGGGGGGTTGCCAGCTCGCGCGAACGGGTTCGCGAGAAACTGCGACGACGAGACGAGCAAGATGCGTGACGGGCCTTTCGACTCCGGCGACGTCTCGACACCCATGTTGTCGCCACCAGCGAAAGCGCTCTTGATGACGCCCTTCTTGCACGCGTCGGTCTCGGCGCAAGTCAGCGTTCCGTCGCAGCAAGCCGACTCGATCGCGACAGCGACGATGCGCTGCGAGGTCTCGCCCTTCGACTTGGCTCCGACGAAGCTCTTCATGTCGAGGTTGTCGCCGGTGAGGACGGTGGCCTTGTCGGTGGAGCGCGCGACGACCTTCAGCTTCGCCGTCGCCTGCTTCTCGGCGTGAACGGTGAGCGACGACGAAAACGGCATCGCGACCTGATCGAGCCGGAAGAACGGAGCGAACGCCTTGTCGAGGAGCTGCTTGTCACCCTCGAAGCGATCGTCTGGGCTGAGCTGCAGAGCCCACGGCGTTCGGATCCAAACCTGCGATCCGGTCTCGGTCTGTCCTGGAAGGGCGAACGAGCCCGACCAGTCGAGAACGACGTCTTTGTTCATCGTGATGCCGTATCCCTCCATCAGCTTCTCGAGGCCGTGCGTGCTCAACGTGGCGCGCATGGTCGGATCGGCTGGCTTCAGGTTCACGGCGCCCGCGAGCACCACGAGCGACTTGTTGCCGAGCATCAAGAACTGGTCGATGCGACGCAGCTCCTTCTCGGTGTAGTCCTTCTGCGGCTGGGTGATCACGAGCCCCTTGAGCTCTTGGTTGATCTCGGCGTCGCCGTTCTGAAGATCGACGTCTTCGAATTTGTAGAAGGGGAGGTACTTCTCGAAGATGCCGCGGAGGTTGTAGTTCTGGCTTCCCGGAGCGACCACGTTGTCGGTGATCTTGAGCTCGTCTTTGCCGGTGACGAAGCCGATCTTCAGCTCGCTCTTCTCGGCACGATCACGGATCTCGCGGATCTTGTTCGTGACGAAGAATTCGAGGCCTTGGGTCTCCTCCGGAGGCCAGTACGGGATGTTGTCCTGCTCGGACCCGTACTTGAAGACCATGCCCATGTAGCCCTTGGCGAACGTCGCCTGGTCTTTGCCGGTCTCGCTGCCCTCGCCGAACACCTTCTCTTCGAGCCCGGCCTTCTTGGCCTCTTCTTTCTGCTCGTCGGTCTTGGGGTCGATGATCGAGAACTTCACGTGGCTCGTGTAGTCCTTCTTGTCGGCCGGATCGTTGTAGGTCGCGCCCTCGTACTCCTTCAGGAGATCGGTCAGGTCTTGGATGAACGTGTCGTTCTTCGCGAGACCCTTGGTGGCGTAGACGTCGATCGTGAGGTCTTGCTTGAGACCCGTCGTGACGAGACGCTCCGATCCACGCGAGAGCGTGTAGCGCTGGGTCTCGGTCATATCGAGGCGCTTGTTCGAGCCGCGAACCATGAGGTTCACGAGCACGAGAACGATCGCCGCGACCAGGAGGTAGAGGCCGGTCTGAGCCTTGGCTTTGAATTTACGTTCCATCGGCGTTCTCCGGTCAGGCCCACTTGCGGCGTTCGAGCGCGCGGAACGATGCCATCAGGCATCCGAGCGTGATCGAAGCGAAGTAAACGAGGTCGCGGGTGGTGATGAGACCGCGGGTGAAGGGGGTGAGGCGCGCATCGAAGCTGATGAAGCTCACGACTGCTCGCAGCGTCTCGTTGTCGACGAAGTTCGCGACCATGCCCACGAGGTGGAGCGTGAGGAGGATGATCCAGGTCACGAAGAACGCGAGAATCTGGCTCTCGGTGAGCGACGAGATCAGCATGCCGATCGAGACCGCGGCCGCGCTGTAAAACACGAGACCGATGTAACCAGCCTTGATCGGGCCCCAGTCGAGCGCGCCGAGGTGCCAGACCTTGAACATCAGGATCGGGTAGAGGAGCGTGATCGCGATGAGCGCGAGGATGATGAGCCACGTCCCGAGGAACTTGCCGAGGATGACCTCGGTGTCGCGTACGGGGAGCGTGATGAGCATCTCGAGCGTTCCCGAGCGCCGCTCTTCGGCGAGCACGCGCATGGTGAGGACTGGGATCACGACCCATGACAGGCCGCGTGGCAGCCACACGAAGAGGGTCTCGAAGGAGGCGCGGTTCGCCTGCCAGAATCCTCCGAGGTAGAAGAACACGAAGCCGAGCAGCACCAGTGCGAGGCAGACCACCACGTAGACGACCGGCGAATCGAAGTTCGCTCGGAGCTCACGCTTGAGGATCGTTACTGTCGTACTCATCGCCGATCAGCCCTTTTTCGCCGGCTTCTTGTCGCCGCCTTGGTTGTCGCTCTTCTCGTCGGACTTCTCGTCGTCGGACTCATCGTCCTCGTCGTCGGACTCATCGTCCTCGTCCTCGTCCTCGTCCTCGTCGTCAGCATCGTCGTCGTCTTCTTCTTCGTCGGCTTCGACCGCGGCCGCCTTGGCAGGCGCCTTCAACGGCTCCTTCGTGGACGCGGCTTTCGCGGGTGCGGCCTTCGCAGGCGCTTCGTCGTCGTCGTCTTCGTCTTCGTCTTCAGGCTCGTCGGAGGTGTCGTCGTCTTCTTCTTCGACCTCTTCGTCGAGCAGCGCGCGACCGCGATCGGCCCGCTCGTCGCCTCGGGTGAGCGCCTTGAAGACGTCTTCGAGGGTCTGCGTCTCGCGACGCATCTCGAGGAGGAGCCAGCCCTTGTCGACGGCGAGCCGGTAAATCTCAGCTCGAATGTCGGTGCCGAGGCCAGCGACCATTTGGAAGGTGTGCGAGCGCTCGTCGGTCGGGAGCTCGAGAATGTTGCTCACGCCCGGAAGGACCTTGAGCGCGTTCTGCACCTCTTCGGCGGTGGGCGCCCTGGGCGACTTGTCGAGGGAGACCTTCTCGTCGACGGTGACGACGTAGCGGACCTTGCCGCCGCGCGCGCGGATGTCGTCGAGCGCGCCGTCGGCGACGACGCGGCCCTTCGAGACGATGATCGCGCGAGCACAGGCCGCTTCGACCTCGGGGAGATTGTGGGTGGAGAGCAGCACCGTGCGCTCCTTGCCGATCTCTTTGATGTAGCGAATGACCTCGGCCTTTTCGTTCGGATCGAGATCGCTCGTGGGCTCATCGAGGATCAGAATCGGCGGATCGTGGACGAGGGCCTGGCCGAGACCGACGCGCTGGCGGTAACCGTGCGAGAGGGTTCGGATGTCTTTGCCGAGCACGTTCGCGAGACCGCAGACCTCGACGACGCGCTTCATGCGCTTCTTGAAGGTCGACATGTCGAGACCGCGCATCTCGGAGGTGAAGCGCAGGTACTCCCAAACGCTCATCTCGCCGTAGAGAGGCGCGCGCTGCGGCAGGTAACCGATCTTGCGACGGACCTCGAGCGGGTCGTCGAAGACGTCGATCCCGTGGACCTTGGCGGTGCCTTCGCTCGACGAGATGAAGCACGAGAGGATGCGCATCGTCGTGGATTTGCCGGCGCCGTTCGGCCCGAGGAATCCAACGACTTCGCCCCTCTTCACCTTGAAGCTGACCTTGTCGAGCGCGCGGAAGTTGCCGAATCTCTTCGTCAGCCCCTGTGCTTCGATCATCACGTCGTTCGCCAAAACCGACCTCCAGTTGGCGTGGAGCTCTTCGCTCCTGCGCCCGAAACACCGCTCGGGGTTGGGCCCCGCTTCAGCACGAACAGCTCAGTCGTCACCGCGGAGCGAACATTGCCCCTGCCGGCTCACCGGGCTGCTTACTCCACTTCCGCCCCGACGAGGGTCCGAAATCGCACCCACCCTGCGAGGCGGGGGCATCGTAGGTACCGAGAGAATCGTGTCAATACGCGGCGCAAAACCCCGGAGAATGCTGTTTATTCCCTGCTGCTCCGTCGCGCGAAAAAATGCCGAGAGGAACGACGAACGATTTCACCTCGAGAAGCGAACGCGAAGCCAACGAGAGAGCGCGAGAAGGCGGTTCTTGCTCGTACCCTGAGCAAGCCTTCACATTGGCCGGCGGCTAGGCCGGCGCGAACCCCTCGGATGCGTCCGGTTCTTTCCGGCGGCTGGGTCGTCTTCGCACCCCACACAGGGGTCTGCTCAAGGAGGCAGAACGACCGACGCACCCGAGACGCCGACCGGCAGCTCGTAGACGGTTCCGGGGGTGCCTGCGACATAGAGTGAATCAGTGTGGAAGCCCGGACCGGATCCGAATTGCGCGTTCGCGACGTTTTGCGGGAAGTGGGCGAGGAGCTTCGGGTCACCGATGCTGTCACCGCTCGCATCGAGGTCGACGCGGTACATACGCGAGTTGCCCTGATCCATGGCGTAAACGTTGCCGCAGACGTCCATCACGAGGCCGTCGAGCTTCGCTCCCATGATGCTCGTGACCTCGACGGGCATCGACGCACCCGCGGGATCGACGCGCAGGAGCTTGCCCGCACCGTAGTTCGTGAAAAAGAGGAGGCCTCGTGTCGTGTCGAGGACGACTCCATTCGCGCTCGGGGCGCTCGGCACGATCGTCGTCACCGACTTGTCGGGGTTCACTCGGCTGACCCTGCTGCCCGTGGTCTCGGTGACCCAGACGTTCCCGCCGTCGTCGGGAAAGACGCCGTTCGGGACGACGAAACCGCTCGCGTAGTCGCTGACCTGCCCGGCCGGGGTGATCTCGATGAGCTTTCCGGAGCTGTAGACCGCGGCGATGAGGCTTCCGGTTTTCGCGTAGCGCAGACCGAACACGTTGTCGGTGACGTCGGCCAGCGGCGACTCGATTCCGTTCGCGTCGATGAGGACGACCTTTGCGCCCTTCTTGCCGGCGATGTGGCCCTTGCCATCGAAGGCGAGGTCTTCGCTCCCGTCGAACGCGGTGATGATCGGCGTCGGCGTGATCGGACCCGTGGGCAAGCTCGCGCACGCGAAGCCGCCGCCTTGGCCCGTGCCGGTTGCGGCTGACGTCGTTCCGCTCGGGCCACCCGAGGTCGACGCTTTGGCCGAGCCGGTGACGACAGAGGTCGCTGAAGGACCCGAGCCACCTGCTCCGCCGACGCCAACCGACGAGGCGACCGAGCAACCCGATGCCAAAACCAAGAGCGAGACGAGACGGCCGAAGGAGCGAAGCAAGACCATGAAGCGATGAATCCTACGCAATCGAAAGGGGAAGAAGCGTGAAGAAGAGTGAGCCGAGCCGAAGCTGCGACGCGCCAAGCTTCTCTAGCACCCCTCCGAGGGGTCGGCCTCTTCTTGCGAGAGAGCTTGCTCGACGAGCGATTCGCCGCTATTCGCCTTCTCCCGCGAAAATGGCACTCATCGTCCAGAAGTTCGGTGGCACGTCGATGGGCTCGATCGAGCGCATCAAGAACGCGGCGGCTCGCTCTCTCGCGACCCAGCGTGACGGTCACCAGGTGGTCATCATCGTCAGCGCCATGGCAGGGGAGACCGATCGGCTCCTCAGGCTCGCCAAAGAGGTGAACCCCATCCCCAGCTCACGCGAGATGGACGCGCTCGCGGCCACCGGGGAGCAGGTCTCGAGCGCGTTGATGGCCATCGCCATCCAGTCGCTCGGCGGAAAAGCGAAGAGCTTCGTCGGTCATCAGATGAAGATCCTGACCGACAACGCCTTCACGAAGGCGCGCATCAAGACCATCGACGCGAGCCGCGTCATCGAGGCGATTCGCGGTGGCGAGATCGTCGTCGTCGCGGGCTTTCAAGGCGTCGACGAAGACGGAAACATCACGACCCTCGGCCGCGGCGGCAGCGACACGAGCGCCGTCGCCGTGGCCGCGGCCCTCAGCCAAGAGATCGGTGAGAAAGTCGTTTGCGAGATCTACACCGACGTCGACGGGGTCTACACCACCGACCCCAACATCTGCCCGACGGCGCGCAAAATCGAGCAGATCAGCTATGAAGAAATGCTCGAGCTCGCCTCGCTCGGCGCGAAGGTGCTGCAGATTCGCAGCGTGGAAATGGCCATGAAGTACGGAGTTCCTGTGCACGTGAGATCGAGCTTTTCCTCAGCCCCCGGAACCATGGTCACCCACGAAGGATCGCTCGAGGGCGTCGTCGTCACCGGCGTCGCCTACGACAAGGGCGAAGCGCGCGTGATGCTCGTCGGCGTGCTCGACAAGCCCGGTGTCGTCGCGCAGATTTTCGGCGATCTCGCCCGCGAGAACGTGTCGGTCGACATGATCATTCAGAACCTTCCGAGCGGTGACCGCGCGGCGAACGAAGGCATTCGCACCGACGTCACGTTCACCGTCGCCAAGACCGATCTTGCGCGCGTCCGCACCGTGATCGACGAAGTCGCCCGCAACGTCTCGGCGCTCGCGGTGCGCTACGACGAAGACATCGTGAAGGTCTCGATCGTCGGTCTCGGCATGCGTTCCCACGCTGGCGTCGCCGCCAAGATGTTCAGCATCCTCGCCAACGAGAGCATCAACATCCAGGCGATCTCGACCAGCGAAATCAAGGTGAGCTGCCTCGTGGCGACCAAGTACACCGAGCTCGCGGTCCGCTCGCTCCACGACGGATTCGGTCTCGCCGGCGCGCCCTCCGAAGAGCACGGCGGCGTTCGAGGCTGAGCGGCCTCGCGCCGTCTCCGTCGCGTCGCCGAGGTTTGGCGACCTCGACGACGCCGATCTGGCGCTCAAGTGATCGCGCGGTTTCATTCCGTCTTCGAGTCGCTGAAAGGGCCTTCGTTCGGGGCACCCCCGTGCTACGAACCCTGGGCTCCTTTCGTCGACTTTTTGCTGCGGAGGTCTTCATGCGCCCTGTCACGGTCCTCGGTTCTTCTTTGTCTCTGGCCCTCGTCTTCGCTGGCGCCAGCGCATCCATCGGATGCCGGGCGGGTGGGAGCGATTCGAGCGGAGGCGCCGGCGGGACCGGAAGCTCCACGACCAAGGCGACGGGAACCGGATCGACGGGCACCGGCCAGGGTGGCGGGTTCGTTTGCGAAGGCGACGAGCACACGATCCAAGAGCTCAGCAGCGGCACCATCGGCAAAGGCACGCACGTCACGCTGAAGAGCGTCGTCGCGATGAGCCGCAAGTTCCTCGTTTCGGGTAGCACGCATTGTCTCTGGGGCGTTTTCGTGTCGGCCCCCGGGCTCAGCGAAACCGGCCCCAACACCGGCGCGCTCGCGCTCTCGTACGGCACCGATCCGGTCGTACCTGCGGGCGGAACCAAGGCGTTCTGCCCGAAGATCGGTGAGGTCGCCGGCGACAAGATCCCGAACGACACCGAGCCGGGAGACGTCCTCGATGTCACCGGTCAGACCGACTACTTTCCGTCGATGCCGATGTGCAACGCGATGCCGAATCAGCCGCCTCCGCCCCAGAACACCGTGCCGATGCGACAGATGACGACCGTCTGCAACATGGTGAAGACCGGCACGGCACCCGTCCCGAAGGCCCACGTGCTGACGGCGAGCGAAATCACCAGCATCACGAGCACGACCGACGCTGCTTTTCACGACGCGTGGGGCGGCGTGAAGGTCTCCGTGACCAACACCGGGATCGTTCCCACTGCCGACAACCCGCCGGCCGTCGTCGGTCAATACGGCATCATGACCCTCGCGAAGGGAAGCATCCCCGTCGGCGACAAGGTCTACTACGCGGCCTACTTGAACGACACGTGTCACATCGGCCCGCAGTACGTCGACGTCGCCATCAACTTCTCCCGCGTCGAGGCCTTTCACTACCTCGACTTCTGCTCCTGGGGTCTGCAGCTCGCCGACAAGTGCGCCGACATCAGCCCGGCGAGCCCCGATTGTGCGAAGGCGATGCCGCCCGTCACGAGCTGTCCGTGAGCTCACGACATAGAGCGTGATGCGTCGATCCTGCCGACGCTGTCACGAACGAAGCTCCGAGGTCGACCTCGGAGCTTCTGTTTTTCGAGAGCTCGCATCTTTCGAGAGCTCGTCGTTCGGCGTAGGCACGAAGCCACAGCCGAAACCTCGGCTCAGCTCGGATGGACGACGGGCGGGGTCGCAGGGCCGACCGGCATCGGAGGCGTGAACTCGTAGACCCACGTGCCTTCGCCCTTGTTGTTGTCGACGGGGTTGAGCACGAGACCACCGTTGATGTTCGTGATCACGCACTCGGTGACTTGATCGGGAGCGCTCGTGTGATCTTTGTCGACCATGACGTCGCCGATGCGGCCCTTGTCGGTGTCGACGATGAACTTCACCGTGACGGTTCCACCCGCGGTCGGGTTGGTCTTGATGACGGCGTCGTAGCAGGCGCGAATCATGTCGTTCTTGGGCGCGAGCACGACGCGCGTGTCGTTGAGGTACGCCTCTGGGGTTCGGGCGAGCCCGCATCCCGATAGAAGCGCAGCGCCGAGGGCGACGGTCATGAAGGTCTTCATCACTTCGATCCTCCCGGCTTCTTGGGCGCGGTCATGGGCTTCGTCATGGGCTTGGTCTTGGGTCCGTCTTTCGGAGCGGCGGGCTCGGGCTCTTCGGCCTTCTGCTCGAGCTTCGTGTTCGAATCGACGACCTTCTCTTTGCCGGTCGTCGCGTCGACCTCGACCTTCTGCCTGGTCACGTCCTGCTTGGTGACCAGAAACTCCACGCGACGGTTCTTCTCGCGGTTCTCTTCGGTGTCGTTGGCGGCGATCGGCTTCTCGATTCCCCAACCTCGTGACGTGAGACGTGAGGCGTCGATGCCGTCGGTCTTCACGAGATGGTCGAGCACCGCTTTGGCGCGGTCGTTCGACAGCGTCTTGTTGTGCTTGGCAGGCCCTTCCGCGCTTGCGTGTCCCTCGATTGAAATCGTCGAGACTTGCGGGTTGGCTTTGATCACTTCGGCAATGTCGTGAAGGAGCGAATCGCTCTCCGGTTTGATCGTCGCCTTGTCGAGGTCGAACTGGATTTTCTCAGTGAACTCGATCCGGTTGTTGCGAAGCAGAACGCGCGGCGGCGGCTTCGGGGCCTCGGGCGGCGGCGGGGGAGGCGGCGGCGGCGGAGGGGGCGGAGGAAGCGGCGTAGCGATGATGGCAACCGGCTGCGCCGAGCCGAAGGGAGTCGTCCCGCTACAGGCGACGCTGGTGAGCATGAGTGGCAGAACGAGCAGGTAGAGCTTCGTCTTGCGCGAAGATATCGTCATGGAACCTCGGTTCGAGCACGCTCCGCCCGGGCTCGTTCGTCGAGCAAGAACAGGCGCGCGTCAGGCGGTGGTCGCCGCCGCTTTAGCAAGATGCGAGCCGCGCGCTATCCCGCGCGACATGCAGGCGATCTCCGCGCGTTCGCCATCCATGTGTGGCAGGAATGCGAGCGAGACGCAGCCACGCCACACTTTCGCCGAAGGATCGTCGGTCGGGTCTTACGCGGTCGTCGTCCACCGGTTCGCGCGAGCTCTTCGTCGTCTCTCGGCAACACCTTCGCGAGGATCCCGACGTACAAGAGCCCGCACCGAGCGCGCCGCGACACCGACGAGCTTGGTGCCATCGGGGTGAGGAAGGTCGGCTCGGGCGGTCGCGGCGGTCGAGATGGCGGCGACACAACCGACGAGCGAACAGGCGACGTGCCGTTCTTCATGGCGTGCTTTGTTTCCCATTCGACCGACCACCGGTCGGCTCGCAACGTTCGCCGGAGGCGCCAGGCCGGCCACCATGGCCCATTCCGCGCTGGCAGCGGACGACGTTTTCGACGGTGGGACGGCTCGGAGAGCGAGTCGACCTACCCGCCGAATGAGCGTCCAATGAAGATTTCTTATTCTCTCGTGTGAGAACAATCACGAACACGGCGCGTTGAGGCAAGTGCGCGAACCTCCTCGTCCACGGTCCTTGGGGCACGCAGCGCGGCGAAGCGATGCATGCCAGCATGGCCGAATCCGCCCGATCGGGGAGGGGTCGACAGCCAGGAAGAAGGCAGCGGGCATGAGGATTGGACTGACTTTCAACGCCAAGTCGATGATGGCTGACGAGCTTCGCAGACGCGGTCTCCCGGTGACCGACGATGCGCTCGAAGAATACGACGCCGACGAGACGGTGAGGGAGCTCGCCGAAACGCTCCGCTCGTGCTTCGGGGCCGAGGTCCATCTGCTCGGTTGGGGAGCGCAGCTCGTCGACGACGTGCGACGGGTCGCGCCCGACGTGGTGTTCAACATCGCCGAGGGCTACGGCGGGCGATCGCGCGAGGCGCAAGTTCCAGCGCTCCTCGAGATGCTCGGGGTCCCGTTCGTCGGCTCCGATGCCCTCGCGCTTGCCGTGTCGCTCGACAAGCAAGCGACCAAAGCGATGGTCTCGTCGGCGGGCGTGACGGTTCCGAGGGGCATGGTCGTGCGTGAGCGTTGCGACATCGCGCGTTTACGCCGCGCATCCGACCTCGAGCTGCCGCTGGTCGTCAAGCCGGTGCACGAAGGCTCGTCGCGCGGAATCAAGAGCGATTCGCTCTGCACGAACGACGTGGAGCTCACGAAGAAGGTGCTCTCGATCGTCGAAGAATACGGTGAGCCGGCGATGGTCGAAGAGTACGTCGACGGGCGCGAAATCACGGTCGGCCTCGTCGGCGATCCGGTCGAGGTCCTCGGCGTGATGGAGATCGGTCCCAAAGATCCGACGCACCCGTGGAAGATCTACTCGCTCGACATCAAGCGCCGCTTCGAAGAGCTCGCGCTCTACACCTGCCCTGCGCGCCTCGCGACGCCGGTCCGTGCAGAGCTCGTGCGCGCAGCGTTGACGGCCTTTCATGCGCTCGGCTGCAAAGACATGGCTCGGGTCGACTTTCGGCTCCGCCCCGACGGAACGCCCGTCTTCCTCGAAATCAACCCGCTCCCCGGTCTGCGTAGGCACGTGAGCGATCTCGACCTGATGGCGATCGAGCAGAGCATTCCGTACGAGGACATCATCCGCAAGATCGCGACGGGCGCCTTCCGTCGCCTCGGTCTTTCCGAGCCTTCTCCGCGAATCGTCCCCGCGCGGCGCGTGACCCATTCGGAGCTCGAGCCTTCACCCAGCGAGCGATGAGCCGCGCGATGCGCGTGTTGCTGTTGTCGTCGTTCGAGCCGAACGTGCGACCCGACACTGATCTCGGATCGGTCCTGGTAGACCTTCTCGCGTCGCTAGAGCGCCAACCCGGATGTGAGGTCACGCATCGCGAGATCACGAGCGTCGCAGACATCGAGCGCGCCGTGGCCGATCTCGGACCGCGAGTCGTGTGGAACGCGTGCGAGACCTTCGGTGGCAAGAGCAGCAACGAGTCGGTCGTTCCCCTGGTGCTCGAGCGGCTCGGAGTTCCCTTCACGGGTGCTTCGGCGCAATGTCTTCGTCACTGTTTGCGCAAGGCCGATGCGACCGAGACGCTCCGCGCCGCTGGCGTGCCGGTTCCCGAGACGTTCAGGGTCGGGATCGACTTTGCGAGGAGCCCGATCCCAGCGTCGATCTATCCGGTGATCGTCAAACCCGAGCGCGAAGACGGCTCGGTCGGCATTGACGACACGTCGGTCGTGAACGACGAAGAAGGGCTTCGGCGAGCCGTCTCGGAGCTAGCCCATCTCGGGCACGAGGCCGTCGCGCAGCGTTTCATCGAGGGCCGTGAGGTCGTGTTGGCCCTCGTGGGCTTTCCGACGCCACGCGTCCTCTCGCCCGGCGAGATCCTCTTCGACGAGGAGGTCTTCGCAGGCCGAGCGCGGGTGCTCACGTATGCATCGAAGTGGGACGAGAGCGCTCGCGACTACGAGGCCACGCGCTCGGTCGGGGCCGAGACGACACCCGAGCTCTTCGCGCGTCTGTCGTCTGTCGCGAGGCGCGCGTTCGACGTGCTCGGGATGCGAGACTACGGACGCGTCGACTTTCGCGTCGACGTGGAGGGCCGTCCTTTCGTGATCGATTTGAACCCCAATTGCGATCTCTCGGCCGATGGGGGGTTCATGCGCGCGTTCGCACGCGATGGAGTCTCGCACGCCGACGCGATCGGGAGCATCCTCGCCGGCGTGATCGCCCGCGCCACTTCCGCTCCATGACCGAGCCGTCCGAGGACGATGCTTTCGCAGAGGGAACGATCGCTCGGAAGCTCATGCGGATCGCGATCCCGCTGACGCTCGGCGCTGCCGTCCGCTACGGCGTCGAGCTGTCGAACGCCTATTGGGTCGGCAAGATCGGCGTCCTCGCGCTCTCGGTCGTGACGGCGCTCGGCACGTTCATGGTGATGTCGCGAATGTTCGCGGGTCTCTTGAGCGCTGGAACATCGGCTGTGGTCGGTCGCATGATGGGCGAAGAGCGAGCGAGCGACGCACGTCGCACCGCGCAGAAAGTCTCCGCCGTGGCGCTCCTCTTCGGGGTGGTCGTCGCGGTCCTCGGCCTTCTGGTCTCGCCTTACGCGCTCGATCTGCTGGGCTTCGAGAACGACACACGGCGCGAGGCCGCGCGCTATCTTCATGTCCTTCTCCTCGGTTTGCCGTTCTCGTTCGGCTTGATGTCGCTCGAAGGCGTGCTCGTCGGCCTTGGAAAACCACGAGCCGCGATGGTCTCTGCGACGACCTCGCTCGTCGTGAGCTTCATCGTGACGCCGGTGATGTTGCGCGTGTTCGGCGCCGGCGTCTGGGGCGCCGCCGTCGGAGAGGTCGCCGGAGACGTGACGGGCTATCTGGTCGGGTTGCGGCTGCTCGCAGAGATCGCCGGAGTCGACGCTCTTTCCTGGCGAAAACGTTTCCAGAGGCTCTCCGATCTCGTACCGGTGATTCGCGTCGGCGCTCCACTCACCGTCGACGCGCTCATCCACGGAGGTGTCTGGTTCGCGCTCATCGCGTTCGTCTCTCGCTATGGTCGAGAATACGTTGCAGGGCAGGGCGTCGAAGAACGCCTGACGCAGGTCCTCAACGTCCCAACCGATGGAATCGCGCCCGCTGCAGCCACCCTCGTAGGGTTCTATCTCGGTAAGAACCGCGTCGCCGATGCATTGCGCGTCGTCTGGCTCTCGCTCGGCGTCGTATTCGTCGTGGCGCTCGCTGGAACGGCGCTCCTCCGCATCGCTCCGGCGCCCATGGTCGCTTGGCTCTGCGACGAGCCGAGCTTCGTCCACGTCGGCGCACAGATCTTGGCGATCGCTGCGGTGGGGCTCGTGTTTCTCGGGGCGCGCGACGTGCTCGAGGGCGCGTTCGGTGGTGTCGGCAACACCACGCCGCCGGTGATCATCGGGCTCATCACCGCGCTCGCTCGCCTTCCACTCGCCTATGCGTTGGCAGTCCACTTCGGCTTGGGCGGCCTCGGCGTCGCGTGGGCCGTGAACATCACGCTCGCCCTCCAGGCGTTGGTGCTCGGAGCATGGTTCTTCCTCCGCTTCGAGCCCGCGAAGACTGTCTAATGGCCATTCGGACGGGCCGCGCGCGAGCGACGCCGCGGAATCACTTGGTTGGCTGAAATCGCCTCCCAGAAAGGCCGTCGGTGTGCCCTCGCCGGTGCCTGGGCTCACCTCGAGACGGACCTTCGTGAAGCAGAAGGTCTTTTCGATTTGGCATCGCGCTTTGACGAATGCGTACCAATTGGGCATTCCCCAACCGCCGACGCCCGAAGAAATTTCGCCGAGTGTAGCCTCGAATGCCGCGCTCTTTCCAGGAGCGAGCCCGAGCACGCAGTGCTCGAACGGGACCGAGACGTCGAACTTGTCGACTTGTCCTTGCGGCGTGAGCACGTGAAGCTCGTCTACGCTGGCCCCGGGCTTGGGCGCTTCGCGGTATGTGCGAAACGCATAGACGATGCCGACCGCGCGGTGTTTGGGCTTCACCGAGTGCTGCGCGACGACGCTCCCTCTGCAGGTCGCACGATCGATGTGAGCGCGCCCCCAGACGAGCTCGAGATTGCCTGCCGGGTCGATGCGTCGCATGGCGTCGAACCCAAGGGCCCGCGTATCAACAACTCGGTGCTATTCTGCCGATACCTTCGTGAGACAGGCGGCCTCGTCTCTCCGCTCCTCAGCCTACAAAAGTAGGCTTCCGGTGCTCGTTCCTCGGGGAAAAGGCTCCCGAAGGTTGAGGCGGAAACTCGCTCGACTTGTTTGTACGCCGGCCCTTACTTTTGGGACTGCTTCGCGCGGTCCCGCTTCGCTTCCTGGCGGAGCGTGCGTGCGAGCGTATGAACCTGCTTGGCCTCGTCTTGGGTGATGGTTCCGTCGGCGCCGAGTTTGTCGACCTCGGCGATCACCTTGACGGCGTTCGCGTCCAGCTTGGAGAGAATCACCTTCCGCTTGTCGGCGGGAACATTCTTCTTGTCGATGTGTCCGTTGACCCGCTCACGCATCTTGGCGATGCGCTTCTCGACGTGCGACTTGAAGGTCGCGGCGGGCATCGGAAACGAAGCCTTCTCTTTCTTGTCGTGGCGCACGTGCGTGCTCGTGCCGTCGCCGGTGTTCGCAGGAGAGCTGTCTGCAAAGGCGGCCGCGGGGACCACGCTGAGAGTGACGAGAGCCGCGGCGAACATCGAACGCATCGAACGAGCAAACATGATGAGTCTCCTTTGGTGTGTGGCGTCGTTGCCTCACGGGAGGCTCTCACTGCATGGCGAATGCCACTCAGAATACCGCGTATTGCCCAGGGAATTGGCACTTCAGGGTGCGGACACGGTGCCGCAGATCAGCGCTTGCTGCGGACGCGTCTCCGCATCCCGAGGGCTCAGGCGCCGTCGCGCCCTTTCACTCCGAAGCGGACCATCAATCGTTGGAGGTGTCGCCGATCGACGCCTGCATCGCGCGCGGCCTTCGAGACGTTGCCGCTGCTCCGACGCAGCGCCTCTTCGGTGAACGCACGATCGAAGCGCTCGACGTAAGCGTCTTTGGCCTCGTGGTACGGCAGATCGAATATCGATGCGTCGAGCCCGTCGCTCCGGGCTTCGCCTTTCGACGCCTCTTTTGTTGCGGAAGCGATGGGGGAGGTCTCGCCGGGCGCCGTCGCGGTGCCGAGAACGGCCCAACGCTCTACGATGTTGCGCAGCTCTCGCACGTTTCCCGGAAACTCGTAGCGCGTGAGCATGGCCATCGCCGTCTCGTCGAGCCGGGCAGGAGCGGGCAGACCCGCCGAACGTCGACGACGCTCGAGCTCGTCTTGGACCCCGTCGACCAGCAGACGAAGATCGTCGAGCCGCGTCCGCAGCGGCGGGATCTTCACGGTCACGACCGCGAGCCGGTAATAGAGATCTTGGCGAAAACGCCCGGCGGTGACCTCTTTCGAGAGCGACCGGTTGGTGGCGGCTACGACGCGCACGTCGACCGAGATCATCTTGTCGGAGCCGACGGGCTTCACCTCGCGGCGTTCGAGAGCGCGCAAGAGCTTGGCCTGCATGTCGAGAGGCAGCTCCCCCACTTCGTCGAGAAAGATCGTTCCGCGGTCGGCCGACGCGAACGCGCCCGCTCGCTCACGCACGGCCCCGGTGAACGCCCCTTTTTCATGGCCGAAGAGCTCGCTTTCGAGCAGCTCGCGCGGAATCGCGCCGCAGTTGACGGCGACGAAGGCCCCTTGCCTCCCGCTCGCTTCGTGAAGTCCTTCGGCAGCCAGCTCTTTGCCGGTTCCAGTCTCGCCCTCGACGAGGACGGTCAGGTCGCTGGCAGCGACCTTCTCGAGGAGAGCGAACGTCTCGCGCATCGCCGCGCTCGCGCCGAGCATGCGTCCGAAACGCGCACGCGGGGAGAGCTCTTGCTCCACCGTCTCGCTGAGCGGCAGCAATCTGAGCGCGGTCTTTCCCAGGCGGACGAGCGTCTCGGAGGCGACGACCACGCTCTGGATGCGAAGCTCACCGATGAACGTTCCGTTGGTGGAGCCGATGTCGGTGACTAGAAAACCATCGGACACGAGACGAATCGCGACATGCTCACGCGAAATCGAAGGGTCGGTGATCGCCACGTCGACGTCGGGGCTGGAGCCGATGCGTACCTCGTCTTGAGCGAACGAGAACACTCGGTTCTGCTCGTTCGGCTCGGGGCAATCGACGACGACGACGCGCAGCTTTCTTATGCGTCGCTTCGACGCGCCCGAGGCCTCGGTGATGACCTCGGTGACGGGAGAGCGCATCGAGCCGGCGATCGGAGCGGTGCTCATCTATTGGGCGTCACCCTTCTTCATCGGTCGGCTGCTTTCACCAGCGCTCTCACGATGTCGATGTCGCTGAGCCCATCGGCTTCGGCACGGTACGACAGCACCAATCGGTGGCGGAGGGCCGGGATGACCAGCGCCCTCACGTCGGCGAGATCGGCCGCCGCTTCACCGTGGAGCGCAGCGCGCGCCTTGGCGGCGAGGACGAGCGCCTGAGGTCCGCGCGGACCGGCACCGAAGCGAACGTATTCCTTCACCTCGCGTGGCGCCCGCTCGTCGGTGGGCCGAGACATGCGCGCGAGCTTGACCGCGAGCGCGACGGCTTCGTCGGTGATCGGGATCTTGGGGACGAGCTCACCGAGGGCGCGCACCTCGTCGATGCCGAGAACAGCCTCGATCGCGGGCTTCTTTCCCGAGGTGGTTCGTCGAGCGATCTCGAGCTCCTCGCTCTCGCTCGGATACGAGACGTGGATCTCGAGAAGGAAGCGATCGAGCTGCGCCTCGGGCAGGGGATACGTTCCTTCTTGCTCGATCGGGTTGTGCGTCGCGAAGACCTGGAACGGATCAGGCAGCGAATGGGTTTCGGTGCCGACGGTCACGCGGCGCTCCTGCATGGCTTCGAGCAGAGCAGCCTGCGTCTTCGGAGGCGTACGATTGATTTCGTCGGCGAGCACGAGGTTGTGGAAGATGGGACCCTTCGCGAATCGAAGACCCTTGCCGGTGTCGTCTTGCGTGAGGACGTCGGTGCCGGTGATGTCGGCGGGGAGCAGATCGGGCGTGAACTGCACACGACCGAACGACAGATCGAGCGCCTTGGCGAGCGAAGAGACGAGCAGGGTCTTCGCGAGACCAGGGACGCCGACGAGGAGCGCATGACCGCGCGCGAGCAACGTCACGAGCATCGCCTCGACGACCTCGTCTTGGCCGACGACCGCCAACGCGATCGCCTCGCGAAGCCGCGTCGCGGCATGCGCGGTCTTCTCGAGAAGCTCGGCGGCGCTCGTGGGTTTCTCTTCCGACTGGGTGTCCTCGGCCATCGGTGCGCTTCGTAGCCCGATGCCACTCCCCCGACAAGCGAAGGCGGCCAGCTCGCGATGTCGCCGCTTTGGGTGATAAGGGCCGGCGTACAATCAAGTCGGCGCGATTCCCCCGATACCATCGCGAGACAGGCGGCCTCGTCTCTGCGCTCCTCCGCCGACGAAAGTAGGCCTTCCGGTGCTTGTTCCTCGGGCGCCAGTCTCACTTCGGTCTCGACGGAATATCGATCGACTTATTTGTACGCGGGCCCTAAGACCGTGGGAGTGGCAAAATCCGAAGGAGAGAAGGACAAGCCCGAAGACTCTCGCGACGATGCAGACGGGGGCGCGAGCTTTCGCCCGATGCTCGTCAAAGACGCGAAGGAAGCCAAGGAGCCCATCAAAGCCGATGGGAAGGCGACTCCGTGGCGTTCTTACAAGGAGATCCTCGCACGGCTCGCCCAACGGCTACTCGACGCGCAGAGGCCCATTCGAATCTTGAACGCGCTGCGTTGGCCGAACGGTGTCGAGGAACAGTTCTACCGCTCGAAGGCGCGCGAGCTGCCGATCATTCAATACTCGGTCGACGACCTCGGCTTCGATCCAGAAGCGAAGGAGCGAGAGCTCCTCGAGCTGATGCGCGACGTCGAGCGCGAGCTCGGCGACAAAGACGAGCTCGGTCAAATTCTCCGAGACAGCACGGCAGAATACGTCGACTGCGTCGCGCTCTTGAAGGCACGAGGCACCAAGCGCTTCTACGAGCTGTCGCGCAAGCTGTACGGCTCGGCGAGAGACGTGTTGCCCGACGGAAAGACCACCGTCCGCGACATGGGTCTCGCCCTCTACGAGCAGCTCACGAGCATCTCGTGCGAACGCCTCGGCCCTGCTCAAAAACGCGACATCGACGCGCCGCTCGCCGCGAGCATTTTGAACGACCGTCTCTCGACGTTCTTCGGCGGAGCGGCCGGCGTTCGTGTCGAGGTCGACGACAGCCTGGTCGCCGACGCCGCTGCTGGCAGCGACTACGTGAAGATTCGCTCTGGAGCGACGTTCTCGAAGAGCGACATCGAGATCCTCGAGGCACACGAAGGTTGGGTACATCTCGCGACGAGCCTCAACGGCCAGGCCCAGCCGGTCGCCCGGTGGCTCGCGAAGGGGCCGCCACGCACGGTCGCGGTGCAAGAGGGTCTCGCGGCGCTCGTCGAGATATTGACCTTCCGAAGCACACCGCGTCGCGCGAAGAAGCTCAACGATCGAATCCTCGCCGTCGACAAGGCCGAAGACGGAGCGAGCTTTCTCGATGTATTCGAGTGGTACCGCACCGAGGGCTACGACGAAGAAGAGTGCTTCCAGAACACGATGCGCATCTTTCGGGGAGGCACCACCGATGGCGGTGTCCCTTTCACGAAAGACGCCACTTACTGCAAGGGAATCGTGCTGAACCAAGCGTTCATGCTGGCCGCCCTCCAACACGATCGCCCCGAGCTCATCCCGTATCTATTCGTCGGCAAGGTCGCGCACGAAGACATTCCGATTCTCCACGCCCACGTCAGCGATGGAATCGTCAAGCCTCCACCGTTCATGCCGCCGATCTTCGAAGACATGAACGGGCTCGCCGTCTGGCTCTGCCACTCCTCGTTCTTCTCGACGCTCCGTTCGAGCGCGATCGTCGGCCACTACGCGTCGAGCATGAAACGTTGAAGATCGCTAACGACGCTCGATCTGTCACAATGCGCCCTTCGTCGACGATGGTCTCGACGTGAGCATGCCCATCGAATCAAGCGCCCGCCTCCGCCTCGTCGTCGCGATCGCCACCTTCGCGTCGGGGTGCGCAGGATGTTCTTCGCTCGACCCGAACGATCCGCCGAAGACCTCGGCGTTCGTGTCGCGAACCGAAGGTCCCACGACCGCGCGTCGAGCCCCCGAGGTCGAAGCAGCTCCGAGAGTCGAGCTCGCGCCCACGGTTGCGCCTGTTCCGAAGGTCGATGGTGCCGCTTTGCACGAGCCGACGAGCGACGAGCTTTCGGCGTACGCCTGGCTCGACGCGAACACGCCCGTGCGAAGGCTGGTGGATGCTATCCCCCCGCCGGATGGCTTCGTGCGGGTGATCGAGAAGCCGGGGAGCTTCGGCGCGTGGTTGCGCGATCTTCCGCTTCGGGCGCCGTTCAGCCCGGTGAAGGCTTACACCGGCAGCACGCTGCACGAGGGTGACGATCCGCGCATCTCGGCGGTCGCCGAGATCGACGTAGGCACCGCCGACCTTCAGCAATGCGCCGACTCGGTCATTCGCATGCACGCCGAATGGATGTGGTCGCGCGGCCAGAAAGACCAGATCGGCTATCACTTCCTGAACGGTGATTTCGCCTCGTGGGAGCGCTACGAGCGCGGAGAGCGTGCGACGGCCGACGGCGCGAAGATCGTCTGGTCCGTGAAAGCGAAGCCGAGCGACACCCACGCGACGTTCCGCAAGTACCTCGATCTGGTGTTCAACTACGCGAGCACCATCTCTCTCGCCCAACACGGCGAGACCGTCGCAAAGGCCGACATCACCCCTGGAGACTTCTTCATCCAACCCGGCGGACCGGGCCACGCGGTGCTCGTCCTCGACGTCGCGACGCGTGCCGACGGTCACAAGGTCGCGCTGCTCGGTCAAGGCTACATGCCCGCGCAAGACTTTCAGGTGCTCCACCCGCGCGACGGCGCGTCGGCGTGGTTCTCACTCGACGGTGACGCGGTCGACACGCCCTTTTGGGATCCGTTCCCGTGGAGTGCGCTGCATCGGTTGTCGATCGGCGCGGGAGCGCGCGCCAGGCATCGCTGAACCGCCGGGCCCCGTGTTATACGCAAGGGCGGGTCTGTAGAAGCGCTCATGTCGAGAGTCCTCACCGCTTGCGTCGCCACGGCCATCGTTCTGGGAAGCACACGAACGGCGAGCGCGACCGAGCACCAATGGTTCCTCGGTGGCAGCGCCGGCTACGGGTTCATCGACGAGCGTTACCGCTGGTACGATGGCGCGGCAGGCTTCGTGCAGGGTCGATACGGCCTCACCGACGCCTTCGATCTACAGCTCGAGGTGTCGACGGCGTACTACCCGAAAGCGTTTCAACTCGTGCCGGGCGCGCGCGCCGGGATGACGTACGCCATCGACATCTCGCGATGGATCCCCGAGATCGGCGCGCTCTTCGGCTTCGACGACGTGTGGACGCTCTCGTGCCCGAGCACGACCCTCGACCTAGGAAAGGTCGCCCCGCCGGTGCGTCCGTGCGGCCACGATCTCCACCCGAGCCTCGTCATTCCTGCATCCCTCGAGTTTCGCGTGACACGCCACTTCGCGCTCGGCGCGCAGTTTCGCTACTCGTTCATGTTCGTCGGCGACGTGTCGAAGCAGATCACGATGGGTGCTTCGGCGTCGTTCATGACGGGGGATTGAGCATCGAATCTCAGATGGAGTGAGTCATCATCGGCTTGCCACCGAGCTTCGGATGATTGGGAGCCGGTGCGATGGCGCTCGGAGTCGGATGCGGTGCAGGCGGCGTGCCGGGCGGCATCGGTGGATTCGGGTTGGGCGGAATCGGAGTCGGGGGCGGGGGAGTCGGGGGCGTCTGGGACGGCGTAGGTGCGCTCGTCCCTGCGAGGCGGGGCGTCGAGCTCGGGTCGAGCGGCTCTGCCACTGCGACCTCGTCCGCTTTCGGACGAGGGCCATCGGTCGTCTGTTGCTCGTCGACTCGAGCAGGATCTCCCGCCGTCTTGTTCGAGGCCGCGTAGGCGTACACACCAGCGCCTGCGCCCGCCAACACGAGCGCGGCAGCGACCCCGATCGGCAACGCGAGCTTGCGCATGGGTGAGAGCGGACGCTCGGCGCGAAGCGCTTCGGGCTGCTCGATGGCCTTGGCGATCGGAAAGGGACTCGATTTCTTGGTCGGCTCGAACATGGGCTCACCTGACGACTTCGCGGGCACGCGGCGAATCGGACGCGGCAGCTAGATGGGCGGTGACGCCATCGGCGCACCACCGAGCTTCGGGTGATTCGGATCAGGTTGCGCCACCACGGGCGTCGAGACCGGAGGGTGATTCGGCATCGCCCGCTTGCCTGGAAGAGGCGGAGGATTCGGGTTCGGAGGAATCGGGGGCGTCGGCGTCGGGCCCGAAGCCGAGCCGGGAGGAAGTGGAGTGGCGGGTTCTGGAACACTCACCGCCCCCGACATTCGCGTCGGCGGCGTCGGCTCGAGAAACACCTTCGCCCTAGCGACGGTGCGCACGAAGATGCTGTCGGTCGAAGAGCCATGGGCCGTGCGGGTCGGGCATCCGTCGTCGGAGTCGTCGTTCGTTACAATCGCCTTGCTCGACGCGGAGTAAGCGTAGGCGCCGACTCCTGCACCAGCGAGGACGAGCGATGCCGCGACGCCGATCGGGAGAGCGAGCTTACGGATCGGTGAGAGCGGACGCTCGGCTCGCGCAGCCTCGGGCTGCTCGGTGACTTTGTCGATCGGAAAGGGGCTGGATTTCTTGGTCGGCTCGGCCATGGCTCATTGGATACGCGGCTCGTCGGTCGAAGTTCTTCTTTCTCAGCGAACGAGCTCGAGGTGGCGCTTCGTGTCACGCTCGATCGCACGAGGAGCCCCCACCGCCGGGAGGGTCGCGGGTGCACCCTGAGGAAAGAACCAGCGGAGAAATGGCTCGTTCTTCTCGTTCATCATCGCGTCGGCGAGCTGGTCGGCGAGGGCCATCGTGGTTCGCTCGAACCAACACTGCACACCTCCAGCGACACCGACCTTCCCTGTCTCGGCGAGATTAGCACAGGCGCAGAAAGCTCCGCAGCGATGCTTCTCGTCGCACGTGTCGCACTCGTCGTTCGACGCGTGATACTCGGGCATGTGCGAGCGAATCGCTCGAACCCCCGAGGCCTCGATGCCAAAGTCGACGTGACCGATCTGGAACTTGGGGTCTTCGTCTTCGACGACGAGGCGTTCGCAGGGATAGAGGTTTCCGTCGGGCGAGATGGCGACGAAGCGCTCTCCGAGCGAGCACGCATCGAGCGCGCCGAGGCCTCCTTTGATGCGAGCGATCACTTTGGCGTCGAATGGGCTGAAGCTGATGAGGCGCCCGGCGCGGAGCCATCCGGCGACCACCCCGAGCGTGTGCAAGAAGCCGTGCTCCCACGTGGATAAATGCTCGTCGCTCCAAACGGCTTCGTAGCAGGGGTTCACCGACACGCGCGGAACGCCTCGCCGAAACAGCTCTTCGACGCTCGCACC
>JAYUUB010000264.1:0-23898 GCA_043755175.1 Polyangiaceae bacterium
TTGATGTTCCAGTCGGTGTTGGCCAAGCAGATGAGAATGAATTCGACGTCGTCGTCGGACAAGTCGGTGGGAAAGCTGTTGTTCGAACACGCATCGACACAGAGGACGTGATGGATCTCGAGAACGTTCCGTTTCTTGTTCTTGGGCTCGACGTAGCCATCTTCGCAATGGTCGGCGTGCTCGGTACCGTTTCGGGAACGCTTGAACTTCCACTTCGACGGCGGCGGAATGTGAACCTTGGCCATTGCTCCCCTTACGTCGACTGAGCCTGAATCGTGATGGCGCCATTGTCGCCGCTCTCCGAGGAGAGCCAAACGAGCCCGGTCTTGCCTGGCGCATAGCCTCGAGTGAGCGCGCGAACGGCGATGCAGACGCCGACCGCCCCTGCTGCCGCGCCGGTATCGCCGAACGAGCTCGCGGGAAACCAGCACGGGGCATCGCCGATCGAGCTCTCTCCTGCGAGCTTCGCCAATGCGCGGCCCCACTCTTGGGCACGACGCTCGGTGCCGTTCAGATCGCCGATGCAGAAGTCGACGGTGGAGCGACCCTCGGCGTTCTTCGGCGTCGCGCCTAGAAGCGTGCCTGCGAGTGCAGCTCCGAGGGGAGGTCGATCGCCGAGAAGACCCACTGGGTCGCGTCCCGAGGAGACCGCCGTGACCATCGCAGTCGCTCGAGGCGCACCTCGCGGCGCGTCGCGTGCTCGCTCGAGCAGAAAGACGGCTGCGGCCTCGCCTGGCGCCAGACCGACGGGGTTGTCTTGGGTTCGTAAGACCTGAAGCCGGGCCGCCGCGCTCAGGAATGCAGGAGCGGTTCGAGAATCGACCGCCGCCACGAGGCAGCGGTCGACCTTACCACTCTCGATCATCGCCAAGGCGTCTCGAACACTGATGGCTAATCCGCCGTGACCACCATGGTGCAATGACTGATGGGCCTCGCCGATGCCGAGCTTGCTCGCGTGCGAGACCTTTCTGCAGAGGTCCGCGGTTTGCTTCTTCCAACTGTCGGAGGGGAGGGCCCAATCCTCGGCGTCAGCGGTTCGCCTTGCGATTGCGTCGGTGTCCTCGAGGAAAAAGTCGGAAAGATTGATGCATAGACCCGTGTGCGCGAGCTCATCCGGAGAGAGGGGGCGCTCTTGCAGGAGATCGTGCAAGGCCGCGGACAAGAACAGACGCGCCTTTCCGACTCCGGTGAAGCCGTCGGCGATACCGCGGACCGAATGGCCGTGGACGACGGGCGGACCGTCAAGTGTCTCAGGACCGAAGAGCTCATCGGTTGCAAACGAAAGCACGGTGAGCTCGGAGGCTGCGCTCAACCCGGCGCGCGCCGCCGCGCACGACGCAATGGCGTTGCTCCCGAGGGCGCTCACCATGCCGAGGGCGGTGATGGATGCTGACGGACCGGTCGACGAGGTCACTGGAGCTCCTTCTTCTGGCGCGCCGTGGGCGCACGTACCTCGAAGAGGGGTTGGCCTTGGCCCATCATGCTGAGCTCTTCGGCGGCGGCGGCTCGAGCCGGCTGCGCCGCGCTGCGAAGCACTTGCTGGAGCCACGTTTCGGAGGCCGCAGGCTTGCCGAGGAGATAGCGAGTGCCTGCGCGGAAATCGCGCTCCCTCCGTTTCCACCAGGCTTCCGCCAACGCGTGGTTCGGCCACGGGAGGGCTGCGTCCGAATCCATCGCGACCTCCTCGTCATCGGGATCGTCGGTTGCCCCCGACGTGAAGCCTTCGGGAGGCTTTGCGCGGAGTTTTACGCTCGAGAAATCGAGTCCAGTGATGCGGTGGAAGGCGGCTCCTGCGATGCGCGCGAGCGCGGGGACGGCCATGCGATCGAGGACCCATGGAACGAGTGCCGGATCACCCAGAGCCGCGGCTCCGGCGAGCATGACGCGATCATCTTGGACGCCTGCCGACGATTCGATCCAGCTGCAAGCAGCCGGTGGAGCCAGTCTACGCATGACGGTCTCACACGCGCGACTCTCGAGCCCGCTCGCCTCGCTCGCGAAGAGCAACAAGGTGCGTTCGCCTTCCGCGTCACCGAAAAGCGCCGATGACCAGGCGGCCCAAAAGCGCACCGCCCGATCTTCTGCGATGAGGGCGCCGCGGATCTGGTCGAGAAGATCTCTTCGGCCTAGCTCCCCGACCACGCGAAGCGCGCGAGCGCGCACCAGCGGAGCGTCGGAGACGAGCGCCCGGGTGAGGTGGTCTCTCGGATCGCGTCGATGTGCGGCGCACGCGGCGATACCCAAGTAGTGGAGCTCGGTCGGACATCGAGGGTCGAGGAGCCCAGGGAGCAATCGGTTCACGTCTGCGAAAGACGACCAGCCGAGCGCGGCCACCATGGCACGCAAGAGCTGGGGCGACTCCGCCCCGGCATTCAACACGTGAGCGACGGCGCGCAGATCGCGCAGGGTGGTGGCGACGAAAAGGGCAGTGAAGATCGTGCTGGGCTCGTCTTTGTCGAGCCCTGTTTTGCAGACTTCCCACCCAGGCTCGCCCGCCAAGACGAGACCATCGAGGTGCGCGTCGACGCGTTCGTCGAGGCCACCGAGATTTCGCATCGTGTAGCCGGGATCACGCACGGCCACGTCGCGCAGCTTCCAAAGGAAGCTCGCTTCGCTGAAGTGTCGCTCGAGAAGCTCGGTCGAAACGGAGGACATAGGGTCTTTCGAG
This sequence comes from Polyangiaceae bacterium, assembly GCA_043755175.1. Taxonomy (GTDB): domain Bacteria; phylum Myxococcota_A; class Polyangia; order Polyangiales; family Polyangiaceae; genus CAYYKK01. The sequence continues at coordinate 2,669 of JAYUUB010000264.1, forward strand.
GCGTCTTCGCGCGCCTGTCAGTTCACGCCCACGTTGCTTCCTTTGATGACCACGTTGCCCGAGGCCTCGACGTTCACTGCCCCGTCGCATTTGACCTGGAGCTTCTTTCCTTGCACCTCGATCGCGCCGTCGCCTTTGACGACGATCTTCTTGCCTTGAATGGTGATGTCGCCGTTCTTCTCGATGACGATCGTGGCATCGCCACATTGGACCGAGAGCTTCTTGCCGACGATCATCGTCTTCTCGCCCTGGATGTCTTCTTTGAAATTCTTGCTGACGCTGATCGACATGTCTTTGCCGACCGTCAGCGCATAAGTCTCGTCGACCTTCGAAGTCTTGCCCTTGGAGACCGTCTCGGAGCTCGCGCCGCCTACCGTTTCGGTCTTGCCCTTTCCCACCGCGAGCGACATAGACTCGCCAATCTCGACCGTCCGACTTTTGCCGACCGAGAGACTCTCTTTGCCATCGATGGTCGCCGACTGATCGATTCCGACCGAGAGAGTGCGATTGCCCGTCACGGTCACCGATTCGTCGCCACCCACCGTCTCGGTGTTGTCGTGATCGATATCGGCCGTCCGATCGTGTTTCACCACGAGCGCGAGGTCTTTCTCCGCGTGCACGAAGACCTCTTCCTTTCCCTTCTTGTCTTCGAAGCGGAGCTCGTTGAACCCATCTCCGCCGATCGAGGAGCGCGACATCATCGTGCTCTTCGTCTTCTCGGCGGGAAGCCCGTAGGGAGGCACGTTCGCGCCGTGATAGACGCTCCCGACGACGAGCGGCCTGTCGGGATCTCCTTCGAGAAAGTCGATCACCACTTCGTGGCCGACGCGCGGAATGAAGATGCTGCCCCACGCCGGGCCGGCCCAGATCTGGCTCACCCGGATCCAGCATGAGCTCGTTTCGTCGCGCTTGCCTTCGCGGTCCCAGTGAAACTGCACTTTGATTCGCCCGTGCTCGTCGGTGTGAATCTCTTCACCCTGAGGACCGACGACGATGGCCGTTTGAATGCCACGAATCGTCGGCCTGGGTGTGATTTGCGCAGGCCTGTAGGGCACCTTCGACGGAGTGACCTCGAATCGGTTTCGATAGCTCGCCGTGTCGTCTCCCGCTTGGCTGTCGATGCCGGGCTCGCTCCCCTCGTGGTCGATGCGCGTGATGAGGTATTCGCCATTGAAGTCGTCCCACGCGTGCTCGACGAGGTTGAAGACGTAGCCAGGCACGAGCCGTGAACAGACGCTCTCGCCCTCACCGGTGGTCTTGGTGGCTTGGAGCTGCTCGAGTCGGATCTTCGCCGTGCTGGTCGCGACCTCGGGAGTCTCGTACTCACCCGGATAGTCGTACACCTCGAGATCGGTGTCGGCGCTCGCCGCGGACGAGCCCGTCAGAGACACGCTCGGCTTCTTGAAGTTGTAGTCGCGCAGGGTGACTTTGCCCGGGCGAATGCGCTCGTTCGTGCGAAAGCTCGACACGTGCTCCGACGACAGCAAGGCGCAGCTCGCCGAGCGAAAGACGACCTCGGCGCCCCCGGGGATGGGCACGTGAGCCGCTGCACCGTCGGCGAAGACGACGACCTCCCCGCTCTCGCCGTGCTCGAAGAAATAGTGAATGCCCTCTTCTTCGAGCAGGCGGCAGATGAAGGTCCAATCGGTCTCGCGGTATTGAACGCAATACTCGCGGGGTGCATAAGAGGCGCTCAAGGAAAGACGGAAGGCGCTCGCGTCGACGCCGGCCTTCTGGAGGACTTTGGAAACGATCTCGGGCGTGCTCAGCGCCTGGAAGATGCGGCTATCTCGACGGTGCTCGAGGCGCCAGACCGTTGGAACGAGGGTGATGAGGTATGCATTGTGCTGCTTGCCGTCGTCGCCGCGCGTGAGGCTCGCGACGATTCCGGAGACCTTCCTGGGCGTTTCATCGCTCGGGAAAGCGAGCGTCGCGTGTTTGCCGACGACGCTCCCGAAGGTCAGCTCATCGTCTTTGCAGACGACGATGATCTCGAACTGGAAGAGCTCGGAGATGGCTTCGTGCCCAGCGAAGCGGACGACGCGAAGATCGTGACCCAAACCGTCGATATGAAGCGTGTCCATCGTTCAGCTCTCCCCTTTGCACATCGGTCTCACGCGTTCACGCCGAGGTCGAACAGCCCCTTGACGCCATGTTCGGCGAGGGCCGCGAGAAAGCACGCTCCGGGCGAGCCGACACGCTTCGGCTCAGGTTCGGCCCGTGGCTCCTCGGGCGTGTCGGCCGAAGTGTTGCTGGTCTCGAATGGCACTGCGTAGCGGGCCTGAAGAGCGCGTACCTTTTCTGGATCGATTTCGCTGGTCTCGCCGAGGGTGCGGGGCCCCCTTGGTGCCGCCGTTCGTGGCGTGAGCGCAGGGGCCGGAGCGCTTGCGCGAGCGCGTTGCAGGAATGGGTGTTCGAAAGGCGTCGCGAACTCCGCGCGGATGGCAGCCACCTCGCTTTCGTCGAAGGCCGCGGTCACGCCGAGCGTCGCGATTGGCGATGCGACGGGCCGTTCCGCCACGGGCACGGCTTTCGACGAAACGGCCACGGGAGCCGCCTTCGCCACGGGAGCTGCAACCGCCATGGGGGGCGCCTTCGGAGCCGGGGGCGCAGGCGGCGGCGCAGGACGGCTTGGGGCTCCTCGAAAGGCCGCAGGTTGCGCGCGAAGGGCAGCCGCTTGATCTTTTGGGAGCGCCTGGGTGCTGCCAAGCTGCGGGGCCCCAACTGAGCTGCTCAGCGCGACCGTGCCGCTCGCCGCCTTTGCCGCAGGCGGTGGGAGCACGGGCGAAGGCTCGGATCCAACAGGAGCTCCCGTGGTTTTTTTAAAGGGTGTCGCGAACCTCTTTCGCAGTGCTGACGCGTCCTCGTCGGTCACGATGGCGGTATGGCCGGTGGAGAGGTTGGGAGGCGCAGCTGAAGCAGGCGGGCTTGCCGCCTGTGCGGGAGCGACGGACGTCGACACCGCTCGTTCGAAAGGAAGCGCGTACTTCTCGCGAAGCCCGGCCACGACCGCGGCGTCGATGGTGCGTGTTTCCCCGACGAGCTCCGGGGGAGCCGACGGGCTCTTCGTGGGGACATTCGCCGCGACCTCTACGCAGTGGAAGCGACGCTCGATTCGAGCTTGATTCAAGGGCCCGACGAGGGGCGCCGAGCCCCTGAATACCAAGTTGCAGATCTGGCGTTCCGCATCGATCACGAGCGTGTCGAGCACCATGCGGATCGAGACCGCGGGGCAACCCGCTTCGATGAGTGACGCCTCGGTGCGAACCTCGGGCAATCGAGCTTCGAGCTTCGTGCCGGGGGCATGAAGGTTCTCGATCACGAGGACCTCGGTCCCGTCGAGATGAAGCGTCTGCTGATCGGTGGGAGCGGCTTGAAAGTAGCGCCAGTCCAGGTCGTCGGGAATGACCATCGCATTGCCTTCGAGCTGCGAGCTCGGCGTGGCTTTCAGAAGACGTGCGCGAACGGGCCAGCGTTTCGATAGCGGGGCGAATGCAGTGAAGGGCGGATCGCCTTGTTCGCCAGCGACGACGATTCGCTTGTCGAGCACCGGCACGCCGCTTCGAAGCACTGCGAGGCGCGCCACCCTCGGCAAGGCTCCCCCGGATCGTCTCTCTCCTGCGACCCACACGTCGGCACGTGAAAGAAACGGAGCGAGGTCGTCAGGCTGCACCAGACCGGCGCCGGGCTCGCTTCGTTCCGCTCGCGCGACCGGCTCGGGCGCAAGGGGGGTCATGCCGCCAGGTGCGAGCGCGAAGGTAGCTTTGGTGATCAGCGTGACCTTCAGCCGACCTCGATGTCGCCAAACGACGGTCGCGCCCGAGGCGGAGCAGGACGAGAACGGAATGGGATCGGTGGGCGTCATGGAGTCCAGCCCGGCGAAGCTACCTGAATGGCCCGTTGCTTGCTCGACCAAGCGCTCACGCCATTCATTTCGATGAGGCTCGACCCCGGCCTTTCGAATCACCACCCATTCGGCGGGCTTCGCCCTGAGTCGAATGCCGACAGGCGTGCTGTCCGTGCGTTGCGCAGATTGCGCAAAGTCGAGCCAGTGTTGCGCAAGCGGAGGCCATGAATCTCGGAGGGCACCCAGGTTGAGTCGGGAAAGCCACGGGAACGCGCCTGGCACAAGACTCGCTCTAGCTGCAGCCTGCGCACGACAAACACCGTTGGCAGGCATTGCGACTGTCGACGGGCCAGTCTAGCGTGGCGAAGCTTATGGATCTGAGCATCGGGAGCGTCATCCGCGGCAAGTACCGCATCGACAAGATCCTCGGGCAGGGGGGGATGGGTGTCGTGGTCGGCGCACATCATCTCGCGCTCGATCAGAAGGTGGCCATCAAGTTCTTGCTGCCGGCGATGCTCGAGCACCGGGCGATCGTCGAACGCTTCGCCCGCGAGGCGCGTGCTGCGTCCAAGATCCAAAGCGACCATGTCGCGCGCGTGATGGATGTCGATGCCCTCGAAGACGGGTCTCCGTTCATCGTGATGGAGTACCTCGAAGGAAGCGATCTTTCGAAGGTGCGCAAGAGCGGCCAGGTCCTCGCCGTGCATGTCGCGGTGGGTTACCTCCTCGAAGCGTGTGAAGCGGTCGCCGAAGCGCATCGCGCGGGGATCGTGCATCGCGATCTGAAGCCTGCGAATCTTTTTCTCTCGCAACGCCTCGATGGGCGCACACGCGTGAAGGTCCTCGACTTCGGGATCTCCAAGCTCGGAGGGGGCGCGTCGGAGGCGAGCGTTACGTCGACGAGCACGGTGATGGGCTCGGCCGAGTACATGGCGCCCGAGCAGATGCTCTCGACGAAAGATGCCGATGCGCGGAGCGACATCTGGGCGCTTGGAGTGTGCTTGTACGAGCTGCTCACGGCTCGCGTACCGTTTCCGGGGGAGTCGCTGACGCAGGTGTGCGCATTGGTGCTGCAAACGCAGCCCAAGGCGCCGTCGGAGCTTCGGCCGGATGTCCCCGACGGGCTCAACCTGATTGTGATGCGCTGTCTGGAAAAGAACCCGGCGGGCCGGTTCGCGACGGTCGAGGCTCTCGTGACGGCGCTGCGCCCGTTCTCCGACGCGGCCTTCGTAGAAGCGAATCGCGGGGCGTCGGGGCAGCCCACGACGGACCGCATTCCAGGGGGCTCGCAGCCGCCGCAGACGCCCACTGGATTCGGTCCCCCGCCGCAAGCCGGCGCAGCCGGATCGTACGTGCCAGAACGCGCGTCGATGCCCCAGGGGTTCCTTCCGCACGGGGCAGCTCCACGGGGGTTTTCAGCGCAGGGCATGTCCCCGCAGGGCATGACCACGGGCCCCGAGCTATCGACGGCCATCCTAGCCGGAGGGCCGCAGCCATCCACCTCGTCGCCGGGCTACGGGTCGAATCCCTCGTTCGGGTCGGATCCATCGCTCGCGCAGCGCACGAGCCATTCGTCGGGATCGGGTAGTCACCCATCGCAGTCGAGCCCGGGCACCCAAGGCGCCTTCTCGAGCTCGTCGTCGCAGGTTGTGCAGCGACGCTCTTATGCCGGGCTCTTCGCGATCGGCGGTGTCGTGTCGCTTCTGGGCGTGGGCACGGCGGTGTACCTGGCGACGCGGCACCCTGAGCCGGTGAACGCAGGTGTCTCTGGCCTCGTGAGCCCTGCGGAGACGGCGACGTCGCGCGCGCCCGCCAGTCTGCCGACGACGGCGGCGACCGCAATGCCGGTGTCGACCGCAATGCCGGTGTCGACCTCCACCGTGACTCCGACGGTGACGTCCACTGCGATGGCGACGGCGAAGCCGACGCGGAGTGGAGATCCCAAGCCGGCGGTCGGCAGCCCAGCGCCCGCCAAACCGGCGCCTGACAAACCCGCGCCTGAGAAACCCGCGGCGAAGCCCGCTTCCACCAAGAGCTGCAATCCGCCGTTCACCATCGACGCCAATGGGATCAAACATGCGAAGCCCGAGTGCCTTTGAGAAGCGCCTCCTCGCCGCGGCTACGATGCTCGCGGTGCTGGGTCTCAGCCACGCAGCGTTGGCCGACGAGAAAGCGGAATGCAGCTCTGCCTACGATCAAGCCCAGACGCTCCGTCACGAAGGCAAGCTTCAGGCAGCGCGGCAGCAGGCGGCGTCGTGCACACGCGACGCGTGCGCCGAGTTCATCCGCACCGACTGCGCCAAGTGGCTCGGGGAAATCGAGCAGAGTCAGCCGACCGTGGTCTTCGAGGTGCACGACGCGCATGGACGCGAGACTCGCGCGGTGCAGGTTGCGCTCGACGGCAAGCCGTGGCTCGAGAAGGTCGATGGCGGCGCGAAGCTCATCGATCCGGGACAGCACACGCTGCACTACGTAATCGAGGGGCAGGCGCCGATCGACGAGACCGTGGAGATCCGCGAGGGTGAGAAGAATCGAAAGCTCACAGCGTCCTTCGAAAAGGCGAGCGCGGGCCCGGGGCCGATCGCGCCCACGAAGCCGAGCACGTCGGCCCCGCTCGAGTCGCCAGCGTCCTCGCGCTCTCCCGCGCCGTGGATCATTGGTGGAGTGGGGTTGGCGTCGCTGGTGGTCGGAGCGATCACCGGAGGGCTGGTCTTGCACGACAAATCGGTGGTCGACAAGGAGTGCGCTGGAAAGGCGTGTAGTGCGGATGGGTTCGCAGCCGCTAAGAACGGTCGAACGCTCGGTCCGGTGACGACCGTGGCGTTGGTGGTCGGCGGCGTCGGCGTAGGCGTCGGTACCATCTGGCTCATCGCCCGGCCGAGTGTGAAGCACGACGCGCCACCTCGGGCGGCGCTCTCGATGGGCCCTACAGTCGGCACGACTGGAGCCACGTGGCGACTCGAAGGGAGCTTTTGAGGAGCATGCGAAACAGAAACGCGATTCTAGGGCTCGTCTGCGCGGCAGGCCTTGCTGCGGCGGGCTCGACCTGCGCGGTGTCCTTTTCCGACTACTACCAAGGCAAGGGGGGCGCGGGCGGGGCAGGAACCACGACGGGCGGAACGCCAGCGAGCAACGGAGCCACGCAACCGACGACGGGCAGCGCTTCACCCACCGCTTCAAGCACAGGCGCGACGGGCGGCGGCGGCGGCGGCGGAACGACCTCGTCGACGGGCGGCGCCGGGGGCGGGGGAAGCACCTCGTCGACGGGCGGACCCGTCGACCGCGACTGGCCGAATTGGAAGATGCCCAATGGCCCGTACGACGTCACGAACGAGGGGGCGCCGAACCTCGCGACCTACCAGGACAATGGCAACGGCACGGTCACCGACACCGTGACCGGCCTGATGTGGCAGAAGGCCGTCGACCCGGGGAGCTACACGCAGTTCAACGCGCTGATGTACTGCTCGACCACGCTCAACGCGGGTGCAGGCTTGGGCGGCCACACTGACTGGCGACTACCGTCGCGCATCGAGCTCGCGTCGCTCGTCGACTTCAGCGTTTTCAGCCCCTCGATCAACTCGACGTCCTTCCCCGGCACGCCGTCTGATGGTTTCTGGTCTGCAACGCCCGTTGCGAGTGCGCCTTCCTTCGCTTGGTACGTGATTTTCTACTACGGCACCACGTACAGCAACGGCATGACGAATGCGAACCGTGTCCGTTGTGTTCGGTGAGGACGGGTTGACCTTTCGACACTTGGACTTTTCGACTTTTCTCTGGGGAGCGAGCGCATGAGCTACTACGAGGGCCTGCCGATTTACAGGGCAGCGATGGATGTCACGGTGAAGGTCGACCGTCTCGTTCAGCGCTTTCCGAAAGGCCACAAATATGCGCTCGGGACCCAACTCAGAGCGGCGACGCTCGACATCGTCACGTTGGTTGCTCGCGCTGGCAACGTGAAGCAGCGTCACCTCGCCTACCTATTTGAGCCGCTCGGCGACTCGCCGACCCCGAAGGAGCCCGCATGAAGACGTCTCGATGGTCCCGCTTCGCGTTGGTGCTGGCGCTCGTCCCGGTCTTGGCTCTTGCCCTGATTCCCTCGCTCGGCAGCGCCGACGCGCCTGTCGGGCAGTACACCGTGGCAACCGCCACCGTGACAGACAAGAAGACCCATCTCGTCTGGCAGCGCGTGGAGGACGGCAACGTGTACACGTGGGCGAACGCGAAAACGCATTGCGCCAGCCTGAATGCCGTGAGCTTCGGTGGGTTCTCTACGGGATGGAGGATACCGACGATCAAAGAGCTCCAAACCATCGTCGACGACGAGGTGGCGACGACACCGACGATCGATCCCGTGTTCACCGGAACGGTCGCAGGGGTCTACTGGTCGACGACACCCGTTGCGAGTACGCCTTCCGCCGCTTGGTACGTGCCTTTCGACAACGGCTCCACGGACTTCGACGGCATGACGAATGCGAACCGTGTCCGTTGTGTTCGGTGAGGACGGGTCGACGATTCGACGTTTGGACCTTTTGACTGTTTTCTGCTTCCCTCGAGCCAGCTCGCGCGGCGGTTGTGGCGCTGCCTCAGATCCTTCACCTCGGCGAAAGCGAGCTCGGGCACGAAGCGCGCGTTCGATCAAGCCGATCTCGACCGATTCTTCGAGGACTACGCGAGGCAGAACCAGTTCAAGTGTAGTGGGCCGCCCTATGAGATCGGGGTGAGGACGGTCAAAGTGATCGGCCCCGGGACGGCCAGGGTGATCGACTCGGGGACGGCTAAAGTGATCCTCGTGCTCGAGACGGCCAAGGTGATCGTCGAGGTTCTCCTCGGCGGTGACCTACGTCGTGTGCGGCTGGTTCGCGGGTCGAGCCCGCGACACTGGAGGGATGGTTGCCCGCTCCCGACCCTCGTGTGCGTTGCGACGCACGCGAAGAGGCCTTGATGAGAAAGCGGGTAGAGATGCACCGACTCGAGGAGATGGTTCGCCTACATCGAATGGGGACGACGAAACACGTCGCCCGCGCGGATGCTCGACATGAGATTCTGCCCGTCGTGTGTGGGCCGGCGGATGTCGGACACGGCGTTGTATTGGGTAGAGAAGGTGTTTCCGGAGGTAGCCGTTCGGCAATGGGTGTGCTCGCTACCGTGGATGTTGCGCGTGCATCTTAATTGCGACAGGAAGCTCTGCGCGGACGTGCTGGAGGCGTTCGTCGTAGAGGTCAGTCGGTCGCTGAAACACCGAGCCACGAGGGCGCTCGGCCGGACGGCGAAGTAAGCGCTGCCGGGAGCGGTGAGCGTGATTCAGCGCGAAGACTCGGCATTGATTCTCAACGTGCGATTTCACCCGGTGCTCGACGGGGTTTAGTGCCCGAGACGGAGAGCGGAGCGCTGGTGTTCCATCCGCTCTCGACCCCGACGGAGGGAGAGCTCGCGGAGGTGGCGAAGCGGACGGCGCTTCGGGTGCAGAAGGTGCTCGCGCAAGGTTACTTCTTCTTCTTAAGTTGCGGTCGCGGTACGGCGGTACGTGCGTCTTGTGCGGGCGCGCCGACGGCCAGGAAGTTGCCTGGGTCGACGCGCTCGGGCCAGTCCGAAGGGCGCACAACCGCCCGAGACAACCGCACCTCGGACGTACCTGAGTGGAAGCGATGAGGAAGGTCGAGCCGGGAGAGGCCTTCGTACTCCGGAAGGTCAGTCACGATAAATCCGAGCGGCGGGAACTTCAAGATGTTGAAGGTGCCTATGCGACCATTCGAGCCGCGAACGGCGGGCATGGCCACCGCTCGTAGCACAGTGACCGGAGGATGGTCGTGGACCCAATAGAACACGTGGGTGCAGGAGCCCGCCATGGCAGCGCCGTCCAATAGGTATTCGCGCATCTCACGGTCAGGGACAGTATCCGGATCCGTCGCGCTTGCCGCGAGCAGGTGTCCAAAGAGGCTCTTGACGGCGGCCGGAACGTCGCATTGGACGGTCCAGCGATCCCCCAGGTGGAGCGAGGAGCGCAGCCAGCTCCTCGCCTCCCGTGCAAGCGCGGCAAGCGCTGGATCGAAAGAGTCACCGAGGCGAGCGTTGCACTGTCCGCACAAGGTCTGAAACCGCATTCCGCTCTGCGACCACGGCAACCGGGGCGCGTCGGAGCGAAAGCGCTGCTCAAAAGGCTCGATTTGCACGTCAAGGTGTTCGAGACACGATTCCGGCGGAACGTGATCAATTGTGAGAGGCTTCACGAGGAGGCAGATGTTGCACATCGAGCCTGGCGCCTTCGTGACGATCTTGGAATACTTGCTTGAGACATTCATGGAGGCGGAAGCGAGACGAAATTTCGACTAAAATACATTGTGCTGCGGGGTCGGCAATAGGCAGTGGGTACGATGCGAAGGACGGAGAGAAATACGAAGGTCGGATGAATACACTCGGCAGGGTTTCCCTCGAAGCGCAACGTTCACCAACGCGCCGATTCATCGCGACTGCAGGATGCTCAGGCGTGTAACGCGCATGGCTTAGGTCACGCCATCGAGAAACTCGTGCTTCATAGGTGGCTTCTTTCTGAGCGCCGTCGGAGGACCCCCCTGGCTCGGAAAGCGAGTCACGAGGCCGCGTCGAGGCGCGCCAAATCTGAGGGGGGTGTTTTCTTTTTTCATCGCTCCGACCGTGCGCGGCTCGAGCTCCCAAGCCGATCCTGCTCTCCCGGCGAAACGCGCTTCGACCCGCCTGTCTCTCGGGGAACCAAGCCCCCAATGTAGACGGTCGGGCTTGGGATGGTGCGCGGCGCATTCGCGTCGCGGATTCACTCCCAGCACGTGGCAATTCGCCGCTGTCCTACGAAAGGGGGCGAATTGCAGCCCTCCGGCGACACCGGTCGCGCTTTTATGGCTATCGGGAGTGGCACGCCTCATGCTCAAGTTGCCTTGCCATGCGTCCAATTGCGTTCGCTTTGACTCTCGATCGAAACCTTGGCGTCGCCATCGTCGGGAGAAAAGGATGAAAGACCAGCCTTCAATCGGTGAAACGCACGAGGGCGACGACGCACGAGCCGTGACCGAAGGTGCCGAACACGCTCAGGTTCTCATTGCGCGCAACGTAGAGACCCTGGCCTCGGTGCGGGCGCGCGCCGAGCGTGGCGTCAATCGTCATCAACGAACCGTTGAACGTGTGACCGGATTTCTGGCGCGGCCGATGACGATTTATGCCGTCCTCGTCGCGATCACGATCTGGGTGACGCTCAACGTAGCGATGAGCATGAGTGGGCGCGTACCCCCCGATCCGGCTCCCTTCTTCTGGATGCAGGGTGTCGTTGGTCTCGGCGCGCTGCTCAGCGCCATCATGGTGCTCACTACGCAGATGCGTCTGATGCGTCACTCAGAAGAACGTGCCCACCTCGATCTGCAGGTGAACCTCTCGGCTGAGCAGAAGACGGCCAAGCTCATCGCCTTGGTGGAGGAGCTGCGGCGCGACCTTCCCAACGTTCGCAATCGGCGCGACTCCGTCGCTGAGGCAATGAGCGAGGCGGTCGATCCCCATGCCGTCATGTCGGCGCTGAAAGAGACGTTCGAGCTCGCCGAGGACGAGCCCGACTCGCGGCGGGCACCGTCGACAAGCTCGTGAAGAGCGAGGAGCACGAGCCGTCGGAACGCGGTAACGGGAGGTTGCGCGCAAGAACCGACAGTAGGAGCTCGCGGGCTTGAGGCTCCCTCACCTTGCTGCCGACAGGTGAGCCTGAACTGCAAACTGCCGGAATATTGGGCAATTTCGAGCTGGTACTCGGTGTTTTGCGAAGCTCGCTGACCCCCGGTTTTCGAAACAGCGAATTTTGTTGTCCATGTTCGATCCCGAGCAGCGACTCCGTTGCTCATGCTGTTCGTCAACACGACCCCGCTCGTCGCGAGCCTCTCGTGCACCCCCACCGACGACCCTCGACTCAGGGTCGGCCTGCTCGTCGTGAAGGCGACCTATCGGCTCACTGGCTCGTCGCTGACGCTCGACGTCGACGCGCCCGAGCCCATCCGCGTCGGCGAGGAGGCGCACCCTCTCGGGACGCTCCCGCGCGAGCTCTTGGACCGAGCGGGCGACGACCTCGAAGTGCTGTTTCTCGGAAACGCGCACGCGCCGGCTGGCGAGGCCGTCGACGAGATGCGCGTCGCGCTCACCGTGAATCGCGTTCGTCGCGAGCTCGCAGTGTTAGGAGATCGCGTCTGGGAGGAGCGCGGAGGCGCCCGCCGCATCAGCGCTCCCGAGCCTTTCGTCACGATGCCGCTCGGTTGGAGTCGCGCCTATGGAGGCAGCGAGTGGATCGAGGTCGACGACGAAGCGTTCGTCGAAGTCGCCGATGAGAGAAACCCGCTCGGCAAGGGCTTCGACGCGTCGGCGCCGGCCGAGCTCATCCGTGCCGCCTATCGCGCTCCAGTGGGTCGCGCAGCGGTCGCGCCGCGCACGCTCCCCAACGTGGAGGATCCGAAGGCGCTGGTTCGCGATTGGGCCGACGCGCCTCATCCGGTTTCGTGGGCGCCGCTACCGATGAATCATCCACTTCGGACAGCGCGAACGGCGCCTCCCGCATCGACCGACAGCGACGATCTCGATCTCTCGCCCTTCGACCATCCGCTTCGCTTCCATGCGGCCGAGAGCGGATGGATTTTGCCTGCGCACGCAGGACCGATCGACGTCGCGATGGACGGCCTCTCGAGCGCGCGCCGCGTCGCGTTCACCGTGCCCGAGCTCGCCATTCGCTTCGACATGCTCGTCGGCGAAGCGGCAACGACGATCGCGCCTCGCGCTCATCTCCTCGTCATACGCCCCGACGACGGCATCGTGACCGTCACGTACCGCGTCACGTTCACCGCGCCCGGTCCATCGGGCGCACCACGCTCGGCCCGACTCCGAACCGAAAACCACGAGGTGTCTCCATGACCACTCCCATTCCCGTTCACATCGCCACCGACGTCTGTGAAGGCCGGGGCGCGCACTACTTCAGTTCACTCGCCGCGCCTCTTCTGCTCGCGATCAAGTCCTCTCACGAAGTGCCGACACCGATGGGGTGGGCGCCCGGCAGGAACGCTACGCACGCTTTTGCGAGGAGCGTGAAGCATCGCGGCCAGATGATTGCTCAGCAGGGTCACGATTGCGGGCCCCTCATCCCGGAGGAGGTCGACGACCTGCCATGCTCCGCAAACGTCATGAGCGTCTACGTCGTGCCCAACACATCTCGGAAGATGATGTTCGGTAGCGGGACCGTCCAAGCTGGTGGAACGGCGATCGGGGTCTCGAAAGGGGCGCTGATCCCGTTCTTCACCTGCAGCGACCCCATCCGGTTTCCCACCGTCCACGGCACCACCCACCAAGCCAACACGGTCATCGTCGGTGCGACCGCCGCTGACCTCGCAATGGGATGGATCGCGATGAGCGCCCTAATGGCTCTCGACACCTACAAGTTCGTCAAGCTCTGCATGTCCGAGGGCAAGGAGCTCCCGATGAAGGTGGCGAAGAAAGTCACCGGTCCGATCAACAAGTTCAATCCTTTCGGCTTCTCGGAACCGGATGAGGGCGACGCCGTGAACGCGTTGCTTGGGCTCTCACGAAGCGTCTCCACCTCCTACGAGACAGGCTGGAGAACCCCGATCACCATCTCATTGGGCCAATCGACCAAGGCAGGCACTGGAATGTCGACGGGCCTCACTTATACGCCCTCGACGAAGAAGCTCTCATGGACCACCTCGGGAACGGTGCGCGGCCAGAAGGCTCGAGTCGACGTCACACAGACTGGTCCGACTCCAACGCCGGTCGTCTCCGGCCCGCCACCCCTTCCCCCCGGCTATCGCGACGATCCAGAGCTTGGATACGTCAAGGAGAAGCCCTGATGAGCGCGCTCCTTCAGGTCGTGCCACGCCTCCAAGGTTTCGGGGCGGCCGAGCTTCGTTTTCGCATGAGGCTCAGCCGGGGCAGTTGGGCCCCCGAGGCTTTGTCATTCGGGATTGAAGACGCGCCGCTTCCAGAGCGGACTGACGTTGGGCCCGAAAAGCGCCATGTGGATGTCATCGTCGATGGCTTCGCATTCGCCAAAGGGGGCTCCGCGCGCGAATCGCTGGTCCGTCTCCGATGTGGTGCAATCGACCAACGCGCCAAGGTCTTCGGCGATCGACGCGTCACGCGCACGACGAACGGTTGGGCCTTCACGACACCCTCGCCTTTCGAGCGCATCCCACTCCTCCGCGAGCTCGCCTACGGGGGAATCGATTCGCGCGTCGACGTTCCCGAAGGCACCGTGCTCGGCTCGAAGGCGCTCGTCGATCATCCGGGGCTCTATCCGCGGAACCGCAATGGCAAGGGCTATGCCGTCTACGACCTCGAAGAGGGGCTCGTTCTACCGAGCTTCGAAGATCCAGACGACCTCCTCACTCCCGAGCGCATGGTCGTTTCGGATCCACGCCATTGGTACCTGATGCCACGGCCCGTCTGCTTCGATTGGCAGGGCCCGCTCTCGTTCCCGCGAGCTCGGTACATGGGGTACGACCCTTGGTTCCCGGCTCCGGACGATGCCGCCCTCCGAGAGCTCGAGCGAGGACACGTCCGCGAAGAGCTCCTCGAGAAGCGGTCGATGTTGGTCTGCCATCCGCGCTTTTTTCAGGAAGCGCAGGAAGGAATGATCCTCGACCGTCTGACAGGTGGCGAAGAAGTCGTCGCGGAAGGCATGCATCCGACCAAAGCCGTGGTGACGGTTCGGATTCCGACACTTCCACGAGTCACGATCGCGATCGACGGTGTGAGCGAAGAAGTCGCCCCATTACCGCAGACGCTCATCGTGCGGCCTCACGAGGAATCGGTGTCGCTCGTTTGCGTCGTAAACAAATCGCTCCCGAGGGCGTTGATTTCTGGCGTGCACAAACGCTTCCCAGTGACTGCATCCATTGACGGTGGCGCCGCGATCCCTTGCGAGCCCCCGCCCCCGACGACGCGTGAGATGTCGGCACGCTTCTCGTCGAAATGACCCGAAGGAGCTCGTCCCATGAGAAACCCATTCCAAGCCCAAACCTCTCACGAGCCATGTCTCGATGAATCAGAGGTCGACGTCGATTCGGTAGCGGAGCTCGGCGTCGCGACGAGTGAGCCTCTTTCGTCCGTCCTCTTGGTGACCGACGTCCAGCATCCGACGTTGGTCGGGCGCGTTCGCTGCGTCGACGACGCTCGTGGCTCCAGTCGATGGCTGCCCACTTTGCGCGGTCTGTCGATTCGCGTGGGCGATCGCGTGCTCGTGCATCGTCCTTGTGACTTTGCCGAGTCGGTGGTGGTCGGCGTTGTCGACGGCCTCGCACCGCGCGAACGGCCGATCGCCGTCACGGGCCCACGCCTCTCGCTCCTTCCAGACGAAGCGCTGCGCATCGAGACCCCGAACGGCACGGCCATCTGCGAGGTGCGTGGCTCCGAAGAAGGTCCAATCGTGCGCCTCCTCTCTTCGGACCTGACTGTCGAGACCGAGGGCAGGCTCAGGTTTTCGGCTCGGACGATCGAGCTCGAGGCGCGTCAAGGCTCCGTGAGGGTCGAAGCGGCCGACGACGTGGTCGTCCAGGGCGAGACCATTCAACTCAACTGACATCCGGAAAGAGGAACATCATGGACGAAGAATTCTTTTTTGCTTGGGAAGGCGCGAGCTCTCCCAACGGCCCCTGGAAACAGCTCCGCGTGAAGACCTTTCGGGGAACCGAGAGCTTGAGCGAGCTCTACACCTACGAGATCGATCTGGTATGCCCCGCCGGGAACGACGACGTCGACATCGGCGCGCTCCTCGGTTGTTGGGGTACGCTCGCGATCGCGACGTCGGCACAACCGGCCGTGCGCTTCGTCCACGGGATCATCTCATCGGTCGAAGACATGGCCGATGCCGAAGAGGGTCGACGGGTTCGTCTCACACTCTCGCCTCCGGTCGTGCGCGCGTCGATGATGAAGAAGAGCATCATCCATCTCGACAAGACGCTCTACCGAATCATCGACACGACCCTCGAGAGGACATCGCTCGGCGCGGCGCTCGCTCGCTCCGAGAACCTCGATAGCGGTGCCGAGGCGATCGACATGTCGACCTACACGCCGCCGAAGGCGACGTTCGGATGGAGCATTCAGCGCTCTCCGCGCCTCGGCGACATTCTCGCGCGGCCCTATTGCGTACAATACGACGAAGACGATTGGAGCTTCGTTTCTCGGCTCCTCGAAGAAGAAGGTGTCGCCTACCACTTCGAGCACAACGCAGAAGAGTGCGTCCTCATGCTCTCGGACAACGACCAGGGCGGGGCGATTCGCATGCCGCAAAACGATCCGCTCGGACCAGACATCGCGACGCGCGAGGTCACGCGATGGCGGGCGGGCGCGCGGCTCCGTCCTCGATCCGTCGTGGTCGACGACTTCGACATGCGCAAGCCCGCCCTCGATCTGCTCGCGCCCTCGCCGTCTGGGATCGGCCCATTCACGACGATCGAGTTTCCGGGTCGCTATGGTTCATCCCGCGAGCTCGGATCCGCCCTCGCGCTCGTTCGCGAAGAACGCTTCGACACCGAACGATCGTATGCCACTGGTGAGACGTGTTGCCGCTTCCTTCAGGCCGGGAGCGTGTTCGTGTTGAGCCACCCATCGCATCGCTTCAGCGGTAGCTATCTCGTCACGCGCATCGCGACCGAAGGGCGCCACCTCGCCGACTTTGCCGAGGCCGCGCCCGAGCCTTTCAAAGCCCGCTTGGAAGTCCAGCGCGTGGCGGGCTCCGACGACAGCTCGGTCTCGTGCTTTCGACCCGAGCAGAAGACGCGGAGGCCGCGTATTCACGGCACGCAGACGGCGATCGTCACCGCCGACCCTTCAGCGGGCGATCCGGAGATTTGGGTCGGCGGCGAAGAGAACCTCGGATCCGTACGCGTCCGCTTTCACTGGGATCAAGATGTCGGACGTCTCGCGGCCGAGCCGAGCTCGTGCTGGGTCCGCGTGAGTCAGGTCTTTGCCGGCGCGAGCCACGGAGCGATGTGGCACCCGCGCGTGGGCGATGAAGTGATTGTCGACTTCCTCGACGGCGACCCGGATCGTCCAATCATCGTCGGGCGCGTCTACAACGGAAAAGACCTCCCGCCAGAGAACCCGACGCAGAAGCCGACGTGGAGCTGTCTGAAGAGCTACACGGTGCCGGCGAACGGCAATTACAACATGCTGGCATTCGAAGATCAGCAGGGCCACGAAGAGATTCGCATTCACGCGGCGCGCGACTTCATTCTCGAGGCGCTTCATGACAACGTGCGGATCGCGGGCAACGACGACAGCGTGCACGTCAAAGGCAATCAGAAGTACTTCGTCGACGGAACGCAGACGATTCAGGTCGGTCAGTTGCAGCAAACGACGTACTTGTCCGACGAGACGCACGATGTCGTGGGCTCGCGCACGACCCACATCGATGGCCAAGACGAGCTCACGAGCTCCACTGCAATTGTGATGGAGGCGCCGGTTGTGGAGATCGTCGGCGACGCGCTCCTGACGCTCGAGGGGGGAATCACGACGGTGATCGGACGGGCCATGCTCGTGATGAAGAGCCCGGTCGTGACGATCAAAGGTGGCTCCGTGCGCATCGAAGCTGACGGACCGCTCGAGCTCGCCGGCGCGCACATTTCGATCAACGCTCGGAAGGTCGAGGTCAATGCCACCGAAGCCAGCGTGAGTGCGACCCTTGTGAAGATCGACGCGGCCAAGGGCATGGTCGACGTCACCGGCTCGCTCATCAACCTGAACTGCTGAGGATGTCATGGCGACCATCGACGATCCTGCTTCGCTCGGACGTATCCACGCGATCATCGATCACTACGGAGACGCGCGATTGGCGGAGGTATTGGAGCGGCTCGGGACGAGCGAGGGCGAGCTCCGCGATCACGAGCGGCGCTTCGCCACCGAGCAGACCCAGCCTCGAAAGACCCGCGATCGCGCGGCGTCGCTCGCTTATGCGAAAGAGCATTCGAGAACGGTGCGATGGCTCTCCGAAGAGCGGCCCGAGCTCGAGTCGCTCGGGCCGCGCCGGGTCCCGAGCGCGCCGCCCGCGGAGAACCCTTCTCCGCGTTCGACGCCTAGCACTGCCGCTACGAAGCAGCCGATGGCCATGGTCGCGCTTCCCGAGGCGCCCGCGCGGGTCGACGCGGCTCCGATCGCGTGCGGCGATGTGAAGGCTCCTCGCCCGAATTCGCTTCCGAGCTACCTGCGCGCGCCGGCCCAGCCTCGCGCGACCTCGAGCCCGCTTCTCACGGAGCCACGCGTCGACGCCCACCTCCCATCACCGCCCGAAACCACGCTCGAGATGAGTCGCCCCCTATTGAACATCGAGCCGCTCCCATTTCGCGAGCCGCGGCCGGACGACGTCGCCCGCATGCGCGAACACATGGGCGCGGCCCCGCCCGTAGTCATTCCGACGACTGGCACCGAAGAGCTACCCCGATTGACCATTTGTGCAGATCCCGACAGCCCGGAGGTGCGTGTGGCTTCGCGCGTCCATTTGACGCTCGACCAATACGCGATGATTCTCGCGCAAATCGGAATCGACCCCACAGCCGAGCAACGCGTCTGGGCACGCTTCGGAGTCTTCGACGACGCCGATCGTCGGGAGGTCGAGCGTCTGTTTCGCGCGGCTTTCGAACAACGACCCAAAGCGCGAACGCACCTTGGCGAGGTGGTACGCGTCCATCGGCGGCGCTTGCTGGGTCGCTGAGAAGAGAGTCCTTCAATCGAGTACCAGGTCGAGCTCGGCGAGGCCTTTCGGGTCCATGATGAGAGAGATCCCGGCAATCTTGCCGCTCTCGACCGTAAACAGAATCGCGACAATCTGTTAGCCGCCGAGTTCGAAGTGAAAGTCAGTCGCGTACAGCTTGAACGCCCCCTGGCCATCCCAACTGGTGCCCGGCCCAGGGATGGCGGAAGCTGCATCGGGCGTGCTGGTGGCAACCTCCGGCAAATCGATGCGCGACGGCGTTCCGGGCTGCGAGCTGGGCGGCGGAGCTGTCGTAGCGCGACATTCAGATAGCGTGCGAACGTGACGAGGAAGATGGCGGAATAGAAGATCAGCACCGACTTGTTCTACGCAGGCCCCTAACGCGGTAGCGCCCTGAGCGCACCTTTGGCGGCCGTCATCGCCTGCGCGTCGAGGTCGACGGCGGCGGCGAAGGCGGCGTTGTCTTTGGGGTACGCGAAGACTCTTTGACGGAGCGCGCGCCGCACAGGTCGGGCTCATCAAGCGGCCGTGATCACGGCTTGGCTGGGGCGGGCGGAAGCGCCGCCGGGATCGGCGACACCGCGAAGGCGAGCTTGGCAATTCCCCCCTGCTTCAGCAGATCGATCGCGCGGACGACGTCTCCCCAGCGAGCTTCGGCGTCCGCAACGATCACCGCTCGCATCGCCGGGTCGCTCGCGAGCGCCTCGCGCGCGATCCGGAGCAGATCGTCGTGCGATGCGATGGCTCTCCCATTCGCGAGCCAGGCTCCTGCCTTGGGTATCGTGACGTTCAGAATCGGGGTCATCGGCTGGCTGGTGGCACCCTTGGGAAGGTCGGGCTCCAGCGGTGGTGGAGCGACCTCGCCTGTGCGAGACAAGTCGTAGAGGTTTACGTTCACGCTGGGGCTCGGCGCCGGAGCCGTGGCGGACGGCGCGGAGGCAGTCGTCGCCGCAGCCGTGCTCAAAGGGTTGGCCGGCGCTGGGGTCGACGGCGTGGCGCACGCGGCAACAGCGATCGTCGATGCCAAGAAGAGGGCTCGCTTCGGCAGATTCATCCCGCTCAATGCTAGCTTTTCGCGGGCCACGCGTCCTGCTGGAGTCCCGTAGACTGGCGCGGATGTGCTCGATCCACCCTCTCTTGCTCCTCATCTCGTGGGGCTCCGTGCTGGCCTGCGGGGCGCGCACTTCCCTCATCGGAAGCACGGATCCGGAAGGCGGAGCCGGCGGATCACGACGACGCTGAGCCCCGATGGGGTGACTTGGCTCGGCAGCGCTCGAACGTCACCGAATGCCCTACGTTCGTCGAGGGGGTGGCAGCCTCTCTCCGATGGCTGTACGCTTGCCTTCGGTTGTTGGCCTCGCCGTTTTTGCATTGCTTTCAGGTATGTTCGCCAGTGCCTGCCAAGCGCTGCCGAACGAATCACCGGCCTCCGCTGCATGCAACACCGCGACGGGAGTGGAGTGCCAGCGCTGCTGTGCAAAGGCGCAACCAATTTCGATGGCGGAGTTGCAGCATCGACTCGAATGTACCTGTATTGCCTCTTCATTCTGCAAGGCCGATTGCGAGTCTCAGCCCGTCTGCACCATGCCCCCCACTGAGGTGAGCACGGCCTGCAAAGAGTGCTTGCTTGCAAACACGTTCACCAACTGCGGCTCGTCGACCTCGAGCTGCAGGAGCGACGCGTCGTGCATGCAGAGTTATCGAGTGCCTCGAGAGTTGCTACGGATCCTAGATCGCACGAACTTTTGACCTCCCCTCTTGCTCCTCGTCTCGCGCGGCTCCTTGCTGGCCTCAATGAGCCAACCGAACCTCACATTGCTTTCGCAAAGGTGAACTTGCCCCTGGTGGTCAGATGGGAACCTGCCACGCGGTTGTCGTCACACGAGCCCGACAGCGAGGCGCATGGCCAGCGGACTGAGTGATCGAGGCAGTCGGGAGCACCAGGAGGACGCGTGGCTCGTGGCTGTGCGTGACGGGGCGCTCCTCTGCGCAATCTGTGACGGGGCGGGCGCGGCCACCTCAGGACGCCCTGCCGCCGACCTCACGATCGAGACATTGCGCGCCGCGCTCGAAGGGGGCTCTCTTCCCGAGACCCTGACTCTCGCGGTCGAGGAGGCCAATCGAGAGCTTCTCGAGCGCGCCGAGGCCGGCCGGCGCGATCCCGGGTCGGCGCAATGGCTGGGAATGAGGACGACCGCAGAGGTCGCGGTCTTCGTGCGCGGCCGCGCGCACCTCGCGCACGTCGGGGACGGACGCATCTATCGATTCCGCGACGGCAAGCTGACCCAGCTCACGAGCGACCACACGCTCGAGGCCGAGTGCCGGCGGCTTCGCCCGCCGCCCCCAGAGACCGACATCGCGAATCTCCCGAAGGGCGTCATCGTGCGCGCGCTCGGAATGAAGCCCGCGATCGCGGTCGATCACGACGCCCTCGACACCATTGCTGGCGACGTATTCCTTCTCTGCTCCGATGGGCTCCTCGCCCGGCTCGACGATCCCGCGATGGAGGAGGTGCTGTCGCGCGGGGGAAGCGCCGAGGCTCTCGTCGGCGCGCTGATGACCTCGGCGCTCAAAAGCTCGTGCGCGCGATGGTCGCACGGCGACAACCTGACGGTCGTCGTCCACGTCGTCGAGCCCGAGGAGTGATCGAGACCCGAGCCACTCACGGAG
>JAYUUB010000265.1:0-8491 GCA_043755175.1 Polyangiaceae bacterium
GCCGGCGACCTCGACGAGATCGTCTTTTACGAAAACCCCTACAAGAAGCTCGAGCGCGCGCTCGTCTCGAGCCTCCAGAGCTTTCCGCGGGGCCTCGGGGGCTTTCACAAAGCGATGGCGAGCCAGCTCGGGAGCAAAGTCTGGGTGCTCGACGAGATCGCCTCTTCCCTCGACGTCGATCGAAAGAAGGTGACCCATCTCGAGCACCACGAGAGCCACGCAGCGAGCGCGTTCTTCACGAGCGGCTTCGCGCGCGCCGCCGTTCTCACCATCGACGGCGTCGGCGAAGAGGCCTCGACGGCGCTCTGGATCGGTGACGGAGCCGAGCTCGCGTGCGTCTCGGAGCAACGTTTCCCCCACTCCCTCGGCCTGTTCTACGCTGCGTTTACGGCCTATTGCGGCTTTCGCGTGAACGAAGGCGAGCAGAAGCTCATGGGCCTCGCCGCGTTCGGAGAGCCTCGCTACAAAGACGAGATCTTCCGAACGATGCGCATCGGCGCCGACGGATCGATCGAGCTCGAGCTCTCGTATTTCGATTCCTTCGACGACGTCGCGCTCGGCTTCGGCCCGAAGCTCGAGACACTCCTCGGCCCACGCAGGCCTCCCGGAGCCCCATTCCGACTCGAGTCGCCCGAAGATCAGAAGTTCGCCGACATCGCTCGAAGCGTGCAAGACGCGACCGAAGACGCAGTGCTCGCGCTCGCTCGCCGCGCGCGAAGAGAGGCTCCTCTTTTGTGTCTCGCAGGAGGCGTCGCGCTCAACGCCGTCGCGAACGCACGCGTCGCGCGGGAGGCGGGGTTCGACGCGGTCTACGTTCATCCAGCTCCGGGCGATGCTGGCGGCGCGCTCGGAGCGGCCCTGATGCGATCACCCCATCGAAAGAACGAGCGGCTCACGACGGCCGGGCTCGGGATCGCAGCGCGGCCTGACGAAGCACTCGAGCTCGCGCAGAGCCTCGGTCTCGACGCCGAGCGGGTCTCCGATCCCGAAAAGCTCGCGGCCGAGCGGATCGCGGCGGGTGAGATCGTCGGCTTCGTCTCCGGTCGCAACGAATGGGGGCCCCGCGCGCTCGGGTACCGCTCCATCTTGGCGCCCGCCGGTCCCGAGACGGTTCGGAAGCGCCTTTACCGAGCGGTCAAAGAGCGCGAGCCCTTCCGTCCTTTCGCCCCCGCGACGCTCTCGACGCGTGCGAACGAGCTCTTCCTAGGCATCCACGAGCCGATGACGCGCTTCATGACCACGACCGCGCAGGTACGCGATCCCGAGTCGCCCGAGCTCGGAGCCGTCGTGCACGTCGACGGCTCGGCGCGCGTGCAGACCGTCGACGAGCAAAGCTCACCGGGGCTCTTCCGGGTCCTCCAAGAGCTCGAAAAGCACAGCGGAGGCCGCGCGGTCCTCAACACGTCACTCAACGCGTCGCACGAGCCGATGTGTCTCTCGGCGATGGACGCCGTGTCGTTCATGCTCGAGCATCCTCTCGACCTGATGCTGATCGAAGACGTCGCCATTCGACGCCCCGCGCCCTCCGGAGCCGCCCGATGAGGTTCTTGTCGCGACTCGTCACGGTCAAAGATCTGCTCCGCCACTTCGCCTCGCGCGAACGTGCGCTCTTCATCCCACTGCTCGTCGTACTCTTGCTGGCGGGGGCTCTGCTCGTGTTGACGAGCGGTCTCGCCCACGTCGCCCCGTTCGTCTACACGCTATTCTGAGCGCCGATCGCGGTCGGGCAACCAGACGCGCAGTGCCTATCGACCATGCCGCCAAAGCCGGTATAGTCCGACCACCGTGGCCCATCAGTTCATCTTCACGATGCAGGATGTACGCAAAGTACATCCCCCCAACCGGGAGGTCCTCAAAGGCCTCTGGCTCTCCTTCTACCCCGGCGCCAAGATCGGCGTTCTCGGGCACAACGGCTCCGGAAAGAGCTCGCTCTTGCGGATCATGGCCGGCATCGACAAGGAGTTCCTCGGCGAGGCCAAGGCCGCCGATGGTGTTCGAATCGGTTTTCTCCAACAAGAGCCGACGCTCACCGCGAAGACCGTGGTCGAAGAGGTCGAGCTCGCGGTCGCCGAGATGCGCGGTCTTCTGAAGCGCACCGAAGAGCTCGGCATGCTCATGGGCGAGAACCCCGACGACATGGACAAGCTCATGGAGGAGATGAGCGTCGTCCAAGACAAGATCGAGGCTGGCAACGGCTGGGAGCTCGATCGCACGGTCGAGCGAGCCATGGATGCCCTGCGTCTACCGCCCCCCGAAGCCGAGTGCGACAAGCTCTCGGGCGGAGAGCGCCGTCGCGTCGCGCTCTGTCGTCTCCTTCTCGAAAAGCCCGACATGCTCCTGCTCGACGAGCCCACCAACCATCTCGATGCCGAGAGCGTCGCGTGGCTCGAGCGCTTCCTCCACGACTATCCGGGCACCGTCGTCGCGGTCACCCACGATCGCTACTTCCTCGACAACGTCGCCGGCTGGATCCTCGAGCTCGATCGGGGTCACGGTCACCCATTCGAAGGCAACTACTCCGGCTGGCTCGAAGCGAAGAAGAAGCGCCTCGACGTCGAGTCGAAGGCCGAGAGCTCGCGCAAGAAGACCCTCGAAGCCGAGCTCGAATGGGTGCGCCAATCACCCAAGGCTCGTCAAGCGAAGAGCAAGGCACGTCTCGCCGCGTACGAGACGCTCCTCGCACAAGACAAAGACAAGGCCTATGAGGCGACCGAGATCGTCGTTCCCGCCGGTCCGCGTCTCGGCAATCTCGTCGTCGAAGCGAACGCCGTCAAAAAGTCGTTCGGAGATCGCATCCTCTTCGACGACCTGCAGTTCAGTCTTCCGCGAGGCGGCATCGTCGGCGTCATCGGTCCGAACGGCGCCGGAAAGACCACGCTCTTCCGCATGATCGTCGGCCAAGAAAAGCCCGACAGCGGCGAGCTCCGCGTCGGAGAGACGGTGCAGCTCGCGTACGTCGATCAGTCGCGCGACGCGCTCAACCCCAAGAACAGCGTGTGGCAAGAGATCTCCGGCGGCGAAGAGAAGATCATGGTCGGCAAGCGCGAAGTCGCGAGCCGCGCCTACGTCTCGTCGTTCAACTTCGCCGGCTCCGACCAACAGAAGAAGGTCGGCGATCTCTCGGGCGGCGAGCGCAACCGCGTCCACATGGCGAAGCTCCTCAAGACCGGCGGCAATCTGCTGCTGCTCGATGAGCCCACCAACGATCTCGACGTCGACACGCTTCGCTCCCTCGAAGACGCGCTCCTCGCCTTCGCGGGTTGCGCGGTCGTCATCAGCCACGATCGCTGGTTCCTCGATCGGGTGGCGACGCACATTCTCGCCTTCGAGAGCGACAGCAAGGTGGTCTGGTTCGAAGGCAACTACCAGGCGTACGAAGAAGACTTGCTCCGTCGCAGAGGCAAAGACGCGAACGAGCCCCACCGAATTCGATACCGAAAGATCAGCGACGGATGACCGACGTCTCGATGACCGGATTCATGGCGAGCCAGACGTTTGCCCGAAGGCTCTGCAGCCAGCTCGGCTACCGATTGCGAGTCGGGCTGCTGGGGCTAGGGCTTCTCGCGCTCGCCTCGAGCGGCTGCATCGCCGAGAACATGCTGAAGAAGCCGGTCGCGATCGAAGAGCACAAATACGATTTCAACGGCGAGCACCTCGCGTACTACGAGGCGACGCTCTCCAACGAAAAGGGCGTCTCGACGAACGCGCGCCCTGCCGGCTACGCGACCTCACCCGTGGTCCTCTTCGTCGAAGGCGACGGGAGCGAGTGTCAGAGCTACTCGCAGGCCGCGTGGTTTCGCTTTCTCGTGAGCTACACCGGGCACTACGTCTTCGTCCGTCCCAAGGCGTTCGTCAACGCGACTTGCGGAACCGACAAATGGAAGAAAGCCGACTTCGACTCGCGCGTCGACGAGGTGGGCCTCATCGTCGAAGCGCTGAAGACCGACCATCCCGGTCAGCCGATCATCCTCATGGGGCACTCTGCCGGCGCGCACGTCGCCGCGCTCTACGTCGAGAGCCATCCTGATCAGATCCTCGCGATCGTGAACCTCGCGGGCGGCGTCGACGATCTCGAGAGGGTGATGAAGCAGAGCGAGCGCGAGAAACACCTCGGCGCCAAAGCGCTCGGCGAGAACGAGCGCAACATCGACGCGGCAATCGAGCATCTGAAGAGCCCCGATCCCGACAAGCCGCTCTGGGGCCGCACCGAGAAATTCTGGAGCCAGATGCTCCAAAAGCAGAAGCGCGACGTGTGGCTGAAGATCACCATTCCTGTCTTGATCTTGCACGCCGAAGGCGACACGACCGTTCCGTATTCGCTTCTGCCGAAGGCCAAACGCGAGCTCAACCGCGCAGGCAAGGGCAACTTCACGTGGACGTTCCTCGAGGGAGGAGACCACGATCTGATCACGAGCGACGTGTTCCTCATCGCCGATCGATGGATCCGCAAGAAGGCCGGCAAGACGCCGGAGCCCGACGACGAGTGAGCGCTGTTCGAGCCCTCCTACAGCCGTGTTCTGAACACGCCGTAGAGAGCGCCGACGGGGCCGACGACGTGCGACGGGACGAACCACGCGTCGCCCTCGACCCCGAAGAGCAACGACCCTGCGCGAACCATCACGACGCCCGTCGGCCCGAAGCCGCCGAGCAGCGCGAGATTCGAGCGCTTCACTCCGTTCTCATCCGAACTACCGCTGACGATCGTTCCTATGAGAGCGAGCTCGGGCCTGAGCAGGAGGCGGTTCGCGATCCAGAATGAATACCCGGCGTGGATCGTCGAGCTGTCGCTCCGCGCCGTCGCTGCATACGAATTGCGAAAGCCGGTGGCCGACTCGGTGCCGCCGAGATGATGCAGCAGCGCACCACCGAACGTGAAGTGGCAGCGAAGCTCGTAGTCGAGCGAGAGTCCGATCCCCGCTCCCCAGTGCGACAAACCCGTCGTCCACTCGGTGCCGTACCCGATCATCGGACCGAGCTCCCAGGGCGAAGTCGTGCGGGGCAAGGTCTGCGTCGGCTCCGCGCTCGCCGCTTTCGGCGCGCAGGCGAGCACGAGCAGCACCAGGCACGAGAGCGACCCGAGCGATGCGTCGAAGCTCAATCGCCGCATGTCGCCTCACCTCGGTCGGTGAAGGTGTCGCCGTCGACCGGGACGAACTCCCAGCTGTAGGACGACTCGTCGAGGGTGAGATGAATTACACCATGCGAGGACTGATCGCGGATCTCGCTTCCGCTCCTCGGTTGGGCGAAGCCGGTGAGCTCGTGTCCGCCCGTGCCGATGTTGATCTCGCGCATCCGACCCGTCTCGTGGGGTCTTCCATCGGCGTCGAGCGGCGCGAACCGTTCGTAGTTGTGGACGTGACCTGTCAGGACGAGATCTGCGCCGTGCGCATCGAGAATGCGCCACAGGTCCTTCATGAACACCGCGTCGCCGTACCGGCCCGAGGTGAAGCGCGGGTGATGCCACATGGCCAACGTGCACTTCGCCGGATGGCTCGCGAGATCTTCCTCGAGCCAGCGCGCCTGCGGCGAGCCCGCGCCGCAGCCACCGAACTCGTCTTTCACCGAAGCCGGGACATCGGGATCGGGTCCGCAATTGCTGTTCAAGACGACGGCGTGCCACGCGCCGATCTCGAAGCTGTAGTATCCGCGAAACGGCTCGCCCGACGAGCCGCAGAAGTAGGCGAAGAAGGGGCCCGCGTGGGCGCTGTGGTACTCGTGGTTTCCGACGGCAGCCCTCGTGAACGATCGAAACTTCCCCCAGCTGGTGTCGTAGCAATCGAGGAAGTCGTCGAGCGATCCGTTCGGGTACGCGAGATCGCCCAGCGCGAGCACGACCGACGGCTTGATGCGGTCGACGAGCGCCGCAGTCTTCTGGTGTGCATCGGTGCTGCAGTCGGCGATGTCGCCAGCCGCGACCACCTCGACCGAGGCCTTGCCGTGCACCGAAGGAAGGTCGGCCGACACGTCGCACGCCGGCAGAACACGCGGCTCTTGCTTGCAGGCGCCGAGGCCCAGGCCCAGCACCACCCCGATTCGAACCGCACGCATCGTGCTCTCCCTCTCGTGACCACGAACGACGCGGCTTCTCGAAACGCGGATAGCACGGCGCAGTGCTCGCATGGGTCCAGCTCTCGGTGATCCCTCTTCGTGGAGTGATTGTGAGGAACGGTTCACCCGCCGAATCGCGGTGATCGCGCGGTCACTCGCGAAAGCTGCGAAGAGATCACCCCGCTGTAGGAGCGAGTTAGCCGTGGCCTCTCGACCCCGCGCCGAATGAAGTTCACGCGTCTCGAAAACCGTCGCGCAGAGTGTTTCGACGGGCTGCTAGGATCGAGTCATGCGGGTCGCACTGATCTCCGATCTTCACGGCAACGAGGTGGCGCTCGACACCGTCCTCGCCGACATCGCGCATCATGGCGTCGACCGAATCGTGTGCCTCGGCGATACAGCCACCCTCGGTCCGCAGCCCGAGGCGGTGCTGGCGCGTCTGCGCGACATCGGGTGCCCGTGCATCCTCGGCAATCACGACGCCTTCATGCTCGATGAAGCGCTCATTCACACGTACACCGAAGCCCCTGTCGTGGTCGACGCCGTCGATTGGTGTCGCGACCGTTTGACGCCCGACGATTTCGACTTCTTCCGCTCTTTCTTGCCGACCCTCGAAGTCCAGCTCGACGGAGGCTCGCGCCTCTTTCTCTTCCATGGGACGCCTCGCTCGCACATGGAAAATCTGCTCGCGACGACGCCTCCCGATGCGGTCGACGAGATGCTCGGCGGGCACCTTGCCACCGTCATGGCGGGCGGCCATACGCACATTCAGATGCTGCGCCAGCACAGGGGCGTATTGCTCGTGAACCCAGGCAGCGTCGGCCTCGCCTTCAAAGAGTTCGTCTCGGGCAACACCCCCACGCTGCTTCCTCACGCCGAATGGGCATCGGTCGAAGGCTCGGCGAGCGGCGTCGAGATCAGGCTTCATCGCGTGCACCTCGATCGCACCAAGATGCGCGCTCGGGCGCTCGCCTCCGACAACCCGCTCGCGCCCATGTGGGCCGCGTCCTACGCGTGACGGAGCGAGCGCGGCGGGAATGATCCCGCGTCGCGAGGCGTAAACGCCTGATGCGCTCCAGCAGACTCGCGCGTCGAGACGTGATCGCGCTCGGATTCGGAGCGGGTGTCGCCTTGTTCCAAAACGCGTGTCGTCGGACCGATCCGAGCGATGACTCGATGGAGCAGCGACGCGCGCCTGGGGGCACCGCGACGGCAGATGCGCCGCCTCGACTTTCGGGAGTCGACAGCACTCGGCGCGGAGAGATGCCACCCGGGCTCGCGCTGTTTCGCGCTTTTCCCAAGCTCGAAGCGACGATTGCGCGCACGCCGCTCGGCTCCTTCCCGACGCCTGTCGAGCACGCAGCTCGATTGGGCCAACGCATCGGAGTTTCGGCTCTCTACGTCAAGCGCGACGAAGACACGTCGCCCCTCTACGGTGGCGGCAAAGTCCGCAAGCTCGAGCTCTTCTTCGGAGACGCCATCGCGCGCGGAAAACGCTCGGTCGTGACGTTCGGCGGCGCAGGATCGAATCAAGCCGTCGCGACAGCCGTGCTCGGCAAGAGCCTCGGCCTCG
This sequence comes from Polyangiaceae bacterium, assembly GCA_043755175.1. GTDB lineage: Bacteria > Myxococcota_A > Polyangia > Polyangiales > Polyangiaceae > CAYYKK01. The sequence goes on from JAYUUB010000265.1 coordinate 7,622, forward strand.
ACGTTACGGTTTGTCTCGCGCCTCAGCCGCCGGGCGAAACCGTCCGTCGAAACCTGCTCGCCGTCGCAGGAACAGGAGCGACGATTCGCCCATTCGCGAGCGTGTCGAGCGCCGAGCGCGCGGTCCAAGATCATCACGACGAAGGGACCTATGTCATCCCGATGGGTGGCACCTCACCCCTCGGAAACCTCTCGTTCGTCAGCGCTGGGCTCGAGCTGGCAGAGCAGATCGCATCGAAGCTCCTGCCGAAGCCCGACGCGATCTACGTCGCGCTCGGCAGCGGTGGCTCCGTGCTCGGCGTGGCGATCGGTCTCGCGCTCTCTGGCATCGACAGCGAAGTGATCGGCGTACGCGCTTCGAATCCGACGACGGTCACCGAAGCGACCCTCGCGAGAATGCTCGGAGAGACGGCGCTCTTCGCACGTTCACTCGGGCTCGTTCTTCCCGACCGGCTCGAGAAGCTCCGGCTCCGAATCGACGGTCGCGAAGTCGGTCGCGGTTACGGCTACGCGACGTCCGCAGGCGAAAGCGCACGCGCCATGGCACGCGAGACCGAGGGCTACGAGCTCGAGCCGGTCTACGGCGCGAAAGCCTTCGCCGCGCTCGTGAGAGACGCGCCTGGCGATCAGCCCATCCTCTTCTGGAGCAGCGCGAGCCGGCCGCCGGAGGTCGACCCGCTCGCCATCGATCACGTTCCGCGCGAGCTACGAGGGCTCGCGAGAACGCGCTCTTAGCACTCGACACAGTGGATTTGAAGCGCGGAGGCCCGCGGAGATGAGACGCGAAGACGCGAAGACGCGAAGACGCGAAGACGCGAAGACGCGAAGACGCGAAGACGCGAAGACGCGAAGACGCGAAGACGCGAAGACG
>JAYUUB010000266.1:0-8487 GCA_043755175.1 Polyangiaceae bacterium
CGGTCTTCCGATCCACGCCGGCTCGCATCGATGCGAGGCCGACCCGGCCGTGCTTCGTCATTTCTTCCATCAGCTTCCTCACCTGCGCGTCCGTCGTGCTCACCCGCCCAGTGTCCGCTCTTGCGCGGCTCGGAAACGAGCGATCGCGACGCCTCGAACATGGGGAATTCTAGTTGTCGTCCATCGGGGAGAAGTAATTGTCGCTCAGCAAACGGGGGGCGGCGGGATGAGCGCGCAGACTCTCGCAATCAGATCTAGCGGCTCGAGCACCAGCGCAACCGTCCCGTCGCGCCACAGCTTCTTCAACAGGTAGCTGAGCTTGCCTCCCGGGAGCTCCTCGAGACGGTTTTGCGCAATCGGCGGACGACACACCTAGCGACACCCCGCTCACGTGACGGCGGTGTCGTTCGCCTCGTACGGGACTTGAAGTGCGGCGGCGAGCCGATGGACGAGGGCAGAAGCCCACCTCGCGTCTGCGAGACGGTTGAACCCGTCGTAGGTGATGCTCAGCACGGCGCCGATCTCCATCCGCCGTGCGACCCAAACCGCCGAGGCTGGAACGCCGACCAAAGTGAGTGGGAAGCGGCTTACTCCGCTGCGGCCCGCATCACGGAGTTCACTTCGACGAATACCAGTGTCATGTCCCAGTCAGCGGTTGGGCACACCTGTTGAAACGCGAACTCGTAGGGCTTTCCTTCATAGAGCCCGCGCTGAAGTACATTCTTAAGGTCCTCAGTGAGCTCATCGAAATCCTTTTTGCCAGGTACGAATCGCAAGAAGTGCGAGACGATGAGCGCCTCGTTACAGGGTGCGCCTGCGCGTTGCTTGTTCACCTCTTCAACGAACTGCTCTTTCACGCCGCCCTCCGGCGTCGCCAAGAAGAAGGTGTACGCAATGGTGGACTGTGTGCCTGGAAGGGGATGACTTGTCAGGCTCTTGAAGAATCGAATCTTGTGGGGAACACCGTCGAGTACGATCGGATCGTCGATGATGCCAAACATCTCCTCCGCACCAGCGAAGGAGGTCCTCACGAAAAGCTCACAAAGGACCTTCTGAGAGGTCTCGAGCGTGGACGCAAGATCGGTAGGCATCGCGTGTATCTTGGCACGACTCGATGCGATCGTCACGATCGGGGTAGGCGATCGGCGAGCCCGCGCCGACGAAACCGCCCCAGGAGATCAGGCTCCCGACCCACAAGGCCTACGTGCCCGCATGGCTTCCGCAGGTCCGGTTCGTTCCGACGGCTAGTCCCAACGCGCAGTTCGGCTGTGTGCGCGAATCGTTTCATCGGCGGTGAGGAGCGTCGCGCGGTGGGCGAGGGCATGAGCGACGATCAAGCGGTCGAACGGGTCGCGCGTCCAGCCGAACCCGCGCGCGTATTCGGCGACGTCGCCGATCTGCCCTTCGGCGCGCGCCACGCCATGGTCCTCAGCGAGGATTCGCATCAGATTGTCGGGGGAACCCGTAATGCGCCCATTGCGTGAGCCTTTGCTTGGGGCTCGACGCGCGCGGCCTCTTGCCGCCCTTCTTTCCGGTCGAGCGCAATGGAAACGGCGTCTTTGGCGCAATCCTTCGCGTCGCGTTCGCGGGCGCTCATCAAGGCTATCTTTCTTGGACCGTGGCGCACGAGCCGCCGATCGCGCGAACGACCACGTTCCAGGATCATTGGAGGAGCTTGAGCTGCTCTGCGACGGGCGACCTCGTTTGCCACCTCGTCCTCGAGAGCCGCATTGAAGCGGATCTATCGACGCCCGACGAGGACCTTCGCCTGCTTGGCGCGACGCTGGAGCGTTGGGCCTCGCAGGACCTCGAGGGCTTTGAAGAGATCGTCCGTTTGCACGCGCTTCGGGCGCGCAGCCTCGATCTCCTCTTGATGGAGGAGCTCCTGCGCGTTTACGGCGGTCAGCCGTTTTATTGGGCGCGCGACCTACAACGAACCGCGACGCTCGTGCGCTACAGCGCAAAGAGCCCGAGCGTCGCTTTCCCCTCGGATCTGGTCGACGCCTTCGGCGAGGCCAAGGGGCGCCCCTGCTTTCAGCGACTGGTGCTCCGATTCGGTCAGCTCCTTCAAGCGTGGCCCGCGATCGCCCAGGCCGCGCGAGAGCTTCGGCGCGCCGGGGATTAGCTCTTGTTGAAGATCTTTTGAAAGAAGCCTTTGGGTTTCTTCGGCGGAGCGAGCGCCTTGAGCCGCTCTTCAATGGCCTTCGCGGGTAAGAGCGAAACCGAGAGCGAGCTCGAGAGCTCGCGGAAGCGAACGACCATGCCCACGAGCAAGCCGGCCTCGTCAATGACGGGCGCGCCGCTCGTGCCTGGAAGGTAGGTCGTCATGTCGTCGAAGACGATCGTCGTCGTGCCGTCGGGCTCATCGCCGGTAAACATGGCGTCATAAAGAAATTCACCCGGGCGCCCGCCTTTTCTTAGTCGCGCCGCCAAGCGAACGCGCGCGCACATCTCGGTGGTGGGGGCGATGCGGAGCGGGGTCGCCTTCGCGCTCTCGGTCATTGGAAAGGCGGCGAGGTCAAAGGCAGGATCCCCCGCGTCCGCGCTCGCTAGGGTGAGGGCGCCGCCCGCGCGCGAGGAGGCGTCTTTGCTGACGATATCCACCAGCGAAACGCCTTGAACGAAGCGCGACATGATGGCGGGCGGCACATCTTTGGAGAGCCCGCCCGCCGGGCCGAAGAGGTGTTGGCACGTGACGAGCAGCGGCTCTTTGGAGTCGTCGAGCGAGAGCGCGAAGGCCGTTCCCGCCTGGAGCTCGCCCGCGGCCGTCAGGAACGTGGGATCGAAGACCGTGCCGGGCGTCAGCGTGAGCATAGGTGCAGCATAGTACCCCCAGCATCCTCACGATTCGCTCAAGATTCGCCCCTCTTTCGCTCGCAATCGCTTCGTAGGCTCTTAGGGCGCTTCAGGAAATCGAACCGTGAAAACCTTCGGCAGCCCGTCTGAACCGCCCGTCTGAACCCGACCTCTGGCGCCTCGAACCCCGCTCCCTAAGTCGATCCCAACCTCCCGTCGCTCCCCGGACGATCCCCTCCTCGTATCCGAGCCCTCGTGGAGCGAGCTTTTCGCAGGCTGAGGATGGAGCCCCGCACTGACACGTCCCTTGAGTGCCGTTCCCGATCCAACGAGCCGCCCGCTCACGAGCTCGAGAACGCGAGCCGAAGCTGACCTGGCCGAAGCTGACCTGCCTTCGGACGGATCTCGGGAAGTGGTCGAGCCCCGAGTCCCTGCTTGGCGAGCACCCTGGCAAGGGCCTCGGGGGTGGTCGCCGCTTCGAGCCAGCGCGTCACGCCGCCGCACCGAACACAACTGCTCACGTCCACGTCGAAAACGTGGCGAAGGAGCCAAGGCCAAGGCTTTCTACGAGGCTCGCGCTCGAGAGCGAGCACCCCGAGCACGCCCGTGTCGCTCTCGAACAGCACGAGCTGCTTCGCCGCCGGATCCTCGACCCGGAGCACAACTTCCGCCCGCACCTTCGCATGCGAGCTCAGCACCCCGTGATACCGCACCATGTGACCACGTCTTCTGGTTCGTATCGCAAGCGATACGAACGGGGGGCGGCGGGATGAGCGCGCAGACTCTCGCAATCAGATCCAGCGGCTCGAGCACCAGCGCGACCGTGCCGTCGCGCCAAGGCTTCTTCAGCAGGTAGCTGAGCTTGCCTCCAGGGAGCTGCTCGAGACGGTTTTGCGCAATCGGCGGACGACACACGTAGCGACACAGCCGCTCGAGCTCCCTCCGCTCGCTCGCAAAACTCCTCCCAGTGCGCTCGGAGCGTCCGGTACAGCACCGTCTCCTCAGGTGTCGTGAGGGCGGCGCGGCGCATGCGCAAGAGGCGGGGCGCATGTCGGCGCTTGCGCACGCGGAGTACCACGTCCTTCACGCGGCGATTCGAGGCGAACCTTGATCGCTCGAGGTGGCGGCGCCATTGCGGAAGGTGCCGGCCGCGCCGTTGTCGCCGGCGCGCTCCTCCGTACTACCCGCTCGTGCGCTACCACGGCGTCTTCGCCGCGCGCTCGTCGTGGCGCGCCGTCGTCACCCCGAAGCCTCCGCCTGGAGCCGCCCTCGTTCGGCACCTCGACGAGGTCGGTTATCAGGCCGGTCGCGAAGAGCACCGTGTAAGATGCGTCGATGCTGCGGCCTCGCCCCTCGACGCCCTGTTGGCTCGTCGTCGCGCTCCTCCTGGCGGCGTGCCAGCGAGAGGCCCCGTCAGCGGAGCCTCCGGCCTCCGTGAAGGGCGTGACCTCGGCCCCGGCGCCCTCGGCTTCGGCCGCCGCGCCAGCGGAGACCCGCCGAGGCCGCGTGGCGTGCGGGGCGACGAGCTGCGACGCGAAGACGCAGCTGTGCTGTGTGGAGCGGCGCCAATTCCAATCGGAGGTTCGCGGGTGCGTCGCCAAACCGACCGCGCCTCCCGACGCGGGCCCGTGGGACGCCGTGACGGCCTCGTGGGAAGCATGCAGGTACAACGACTATCACGCCTGCGACGGCCCCTCCGACTGCGCCGCGGGGGAGACTTGCTGTGAAGAGCAGTCCTGGATGCCCGACGACTACATCGTGAGTTACAACGCCTGCCTCCCGCTCCAACAGGGCAAGGTGGCCTGCTATCACGCCGAGATCTGCAACGAGGGAGACCCGGGCTGCGCGCGCCCGGGCGCGACGTGCACCGCAGAGCCGGCGAGGGGCCGATCGACGTGCAGCGTGCCCCGGCGCCGCCCGCCGGCGTGCGGACGCGCGCCCTGCGAAGACGGGTCCACCTGCGTCGAGGCGAACGGCAAGCGCGCTTGCAAACCCATGTCCTCGCTCCAGGACGGCGACGTCAGGATCGCGTGCGAGACCGGCGCCGACTGCGCCGCCGACGAGTCGTGCTTCCTGTTCGCGCAGTCGACCCGCTGCGATCGAGGCCCGCTGACGACCAATGGCTGGGAGCTCGGGCTCTGCAAGGTCGCGAGCGACTGCGGCTCGTTCTGCCGCGGAGCGAACGACGCTGCGAGCTGCCGCGGCGCCACCGCGAAGGCGGTCGGCCACTGCGAGTGCCACCCTCGCTGTGAGAAGGACAAGGACTGCGCGGACACCGAGAACTGCTTGTTCATCAGCCTCCAGCGCTCCCGCGGCACGACGCCGATGGACGCCCGCTGCGATCGCGCCGCGAAGACGTGCGACTGCCTCGAGCCTCGTCGTTGACGGGCGCGCCCGCGCTCTCCTCGCACCTGGACCGTCCTCGCCGGCTGCGCGGCGCCGCCTCGGCCCCCGTCGCGCCGAGCGCGCCCGCCTCGTCATCGACGCCGCGCCGCCCGCGGACATGACCGTCGACGTCGCCCCCGCGACGCGGCCTGTTGTCCGAGTCGCCGTCGGCGTCGACGTTGTGCATGTCGCTCCACAAGAAGGTGACGACGAGACGGAATTCCGGCTCTGTGCGCGCTGCCTGGACGAGCCACGTCTCCATCAGTCCTCGTTAGCACAGCGTTCCGGAGCAACGAGCCCGCGGAGCCGACCCGGTAGTTCTCGGCCAAAAGCAGTCGGACACTTCAGTGCTGACCAGAAGGACCCCACTTCTCTCGCGAGAAGGGGACCACCCCGCGATCGCGAATTCCTTTCTGGCTCACGGACCTTACCCACGGCTCGCGGCGCCAGGCGTCGACCTGGGCTCCGACGAGCGAGGTCTAGACTTTAGGGCTCCCTCCGAGAGAGGTGGTGCTCTGCCGAGCATCGCGTCCATAGCTTCGAGGCTCGGCGTATTCGAGCACTCCACCGCCGTCATTGCCAGGCGCGAAGCGGACATCAACTAGCGCTTAGGGAAATCGAACCGTGAAAACCCTCGGGCTCGCGCGCCAGTTCAAGATGAGCCACCAGAACGCGCTGTTCATCGTGCCCGACGCGCCGTCGAGCATGGAGGACAACGTCAAGTGGCCCGCGCTGACGGATCTGCGCCGTGCGGTGACCCGTGCAAACATCAAGTTGCCCGAAGGTCCCGTCGTCGTGATGGGCCACTCCGGCGCCTTCCGCACCGTGATGCAGTGGGTCGATCACCGCCTCGTCGACCAGATCATCCTGCTCGATGCGATGTACGCCGGCGAGCAGGCATTTGACGAGTTCATCAAGAGCGGCAAGCGCGCCGACGAGCACAAGATGATCATCGTCGGTGCGTCGGTCGCGCGGAACTCCGCCGCGTTCGCCGGCAAGTACAAGTTCGCGATGGCGCGCGAGAACGTGCCCGACTCGATGAGCGGGTTCACCAAGAAGGAGCGCCAGGCCAAGCTCCTCTACATCCGCTCGCAGTACAGCCACTATCCGATCGTGACCAACCGCAAGGTCATCCCGTTGCTGCTGCGCGCGACCCGGCTCAAGTCGCTCTGAACCGCCGACGACGAGAGACGACGAGGGCGACGATCGACTGCCTGCGCTGGCAGGGTTGCCGGGACTGGCAGCGCGAACGCGCGCCGATCCAGGTGAATCAACCACTTGCGTCTGGTGCGCTCGTTGCTCATCGTGCGGCGCATGACCAAGCGATGGATCCTGATCGGCCTGTGCGCGGCGACATGCGCGGCGTGTAGCAAGAAGCCCGAGACCAGCGGTGGCAGCAGCGCGGCCGGCGCGACCGGCGCGACCGGCGGCGGTGGCGAGTCGTCGAACATGCCCGCAGAGATCGCCGGCTGGATGCCCAAGGGCGCGAGCGAGGCGTGGCAGGGCGCGTGGGCGTCACGGCTCACGCTGCGGATGAGCGGCACGATGTCGATGGCGGGCGATCCCGCGGCGATCGAGATCAAGGGTGACAAGGCGCGCGTGTTTGACGGCAAGACCGACCACGAGCTCGGCTTCGTGATCGACTCGCCGTGCACCGCGAGCTTCAAGCAGACGATCACCGAGGGTTCGATGAAGGGCGGCACGTCGACGCACACCAAGCAGTTCCTGCTCGGAGACGGCAAGGTGATCGCTGGCGACGGCGCGGTGGGCTACCGCAAGGGCAAGGCGGCGATCGCCTGCATGTCGGGGCGCGACAAGATCGCGACGCTCGACGCCAAGGGCACGTGCCAGACGTGGAGCACGATGTTCGACAAGTGGGAAGCCAAGCCCACGACGTGCGTGTGGTCGACGGTGGACGGCAAGGACGTGTTGACGATCGGAACCGGCGACTGGGCGAGCAAGCTCGTGGCCGAGGGCGATCTGCTGCAGTCCGACCAGTTCGCCGACTCGGTCAAGCAGGGGCTGCACGTCCAGGCGAAGAGCTACGACGAGGCCAAGGCCACGGTGACCGCAAAGGTCAAGGAGAGCGATCCGGGCGAGCAGGCCAAGACCGCCGGCGGCAAGGTGGGCGACACGTCGACGATCGTCGGCCTCGCGGCAACTTACGCGGCGGACAAGGCGAGCCTCGATGGCAAGCCGCTCGCGATCACCGCGCAGTTCTTCAGCTCGAGCTCCTCGACCTCGAACGGCGTGACCACCTATGCGGTCTCGCTCGTCGACAGCAAGGACGCGACGAAGTTCACGCTGACCTGCTACACGACCGAGCAAGCCAAGGGTTTCAAACAGTACGACAAGGTGACCGCGAAGGGGACGATCAAGGAGTCGTTCAATCAGCCGTCGCTGGATGCGTGCACCGTCGCCAAAGCTCCGAGCTGACAGCTTGCGTGAGGTTTCACGCAGGCGCGGCCAACAGACTCATCTGCTCAATCCGATCGCCTGGCGGTCCTGATATCATCGGATCGTGACCTTGCTGATCGCGATCCCCGGTTGCGAAGACCATGCACGCGGTCTGGGCAAGCGACTCGGGCTCGAGGTCGCGGTGCCCGAGATCCGACAGTTTCCCGATGGAGAGCTCTACGTCCGGCTCGATCGGGCTGCGATCACGGGCGATGTCGCGATCGTCGGCAACCTGCACGGCGACAACTTCTTGCGCGTTGCTTTTCTCGCCGGCACGGCGCGCGATCTCGGCGCGTCGCGAGTCGGCATGGTCGCGCCCTACCTCGCGTACATGCGGGAGGACAGTCGGTTCAATCCGGGCGAAGGCGTCACCGCGAGCTACTTCGGTCGGCTGGTGTCGAGCACGGTAGACTGGCTCGTCACCGTCGATCCGCACCTCCATCGCTACCACTCGCTCGACGGCGTCTACTCGATTCCCACCACGATCGCGCGCGCCGCATCGTCGATCGCGCACTGGGTCGCTGCGGAGATCGAGCGCCCCGTGCTCGTCGGTCCGGATGCCGAGAGCGTGCAGTGGGTCTCCGCGGTCGCCGAACGATGCGGTGCGCCGTTCGTGATCCTCGAGAAGACCCGGCGGGGCGATCGCGATGTCTCGATCTCGGCGCCGGAGCACATCGCCGATGGTCACACCCCCGTCGTGATCGACGACATCGTGTCGACCGGTCGCACGATGGTGCGAGTAGGGATTTTGAACCGTGAAAACCCTCGGAGGCCCGTCTGAACCCCGTCCCCGCGGCTCGAACCCCGCTCCCCGAGCCCATGACCGATCTCCCGGACGACCCCCACTTC
>JAYUUB010000267.1:0-8415 GCA_043755175.1 Polyangiaceae bacterium
CCCAGGCGACGTCTTGCAATTCCCCAGGCCGCGCCGGGAGGGCATCGCGCTCAGAAAGGGCACCGAAAACACCTACAAGGCCAAGGTGCCTACGACGACCCTCGCGCTCACCTTCAAAGACGCCAAAGGACCGTTCGCGAATGAGCCGTACACCGTCGAGGGCGTCGGCGCTCCGGTCGAAGGAAAGTCTGGCGCCGACGGCTCGGTGATCCTCGAGGTGCCGCTCCACGTGCGAGAGGCGAAGATCGTCTTCACCAACAAGCGAATGGCGTTTCCGGTCGGCGTCGGCGACATGGATCCCATCAACGAGCCCGCGGGCATTCGGAAGCGCCTCGAGCACCTCGGCTATCGCGAGAAGTCCGAAGGCATCGGCGAGGCCGACACCGACGCGCGCGACAAGGCGGCCATTGGCCTCTTCCAACAAGCGCAGGGATTGCAGCCCACCGGCGAAGTAGACGACGCGACCTCGAGCGCCCTCGAGAAGACGTACGGCTCCTGAGCCTCGCCACCCGCGAAAGTGTACGAGGGGCCCGGCGAGGGGCCCTTCAATACGAAGTCGGGTTCGCGAGCGCGAGCCCGATGCGCACGCCGATGTCCTGGTAGTCGTCCTCGGTGATGCGGCCGGGAGTGTGAACCTTCGGCGCCGTCATGAATGATTCGTCCATCGTGATGTCGGGCGAGCTCATGTCGATCCAGCCGATGAGACGGTTCGCGTCGGCCATGTTCAGACCCGCGGCCGACTCGGCCCCACCGCCGAAGAAGGGATAGGTGATTCCTTCGATTGGCAGGGCGAACGGATGCGCCTTCAGCGCGGACTTCCACGCGGTCTGATCCGATACGTTCGAGCCCGGCATCGCGAGCTTCCACGAGTGCGTGTTCAAGAACGCAGCCTGGTTCTGCTTGTTGCCCTTGTCGTTCGCGTTTCGCTGGCCGCCGTCGGCGGTGACCCACAGCCCGTTATCGTCGTCGGGCACCTGCAGGACGAAGCCGCAATGGCGAAGCGCCGGGTTGTCGGTGGCGACGATCTTGGGGTTCGGACCGATGATGTCGCGATAGAGCACGTAGACATCGCCGACCTGCGGCAAGGGTCGCGCCGGATCGGATCCCCAAGGGACCCAACACTTCGGAGGCTTCCATGGATTCTTCTTGTCGTCCTTGTCGAGCTCCAGCGCGCCCCAGGCCCACCATTTTCGATTCTGCGCCTTGCACAGATTGGCGACGGCGATCGTGGTCGAGGTGCACGAGGTGCCCGTCGATTGATTGTTCCAAAACGGCATCTGGGCGTATTTCCCGCCGCCGTGCGAGTTGCCGGGCCCGCCCGTGACGTTGGGCTTCATGCTCCCGTCGGCTTGCAGCACGTCTTGGAAGAAGGCGAGTGGGAATAGGTTCGCGGTCGCAGCCAGAATCTTTCTGCGACGCCCATTCTGGGCCATAGCCGCGTCGTTCCACTTCTTGATCAACGTGGGCATGTTGACCCCGCCCGAGGCGCCGGGTGCGCCGGCGACGGGCACGGTCGCCACACCAGGCTGAGGCGGCGGGATCGTCGCAGGGATGCTCTTCACCTTCACGGTGATCGTCGCCGTGATCGTCGAGGCCGTCTTCGCGGCATCGGGCGTGAGCGCCGTGCCCGACGCGTCGGTCAAGGTCAAAGGGCCGACGTCGAGCTCGGCTGTCGCACCCTCCAATTGATTGTCGATGACAGACACGATTTCGGCGCCCGCAGACGAAGCCGGATCGCTCCACACGATGCGCATGACGATCTTGTAGGGCGCGATTTCGTAGCAAACCCAGCCTTGAGGGCCAGAGGGCGATCCTGCCGGCGTGCTCGTCGAGAAGCTCGCAGTCTGCCCGTCGGGGATCGGGAACGGAGGCGACGTCGCGTCGTCGAGCGCCCCAATCTCTATGCAGAGGTTGAGCTCTGGCGCTTCACCCGGCTCAGGCGTCAGCGTGGTGACAAGCGCTTTTCCGCTCTGGTTGACGATGACGACCTTCAGTGTCTGCGCTTGATCGGGCATAGTGGACGCTTGCTCTTTCCCACGACACCACGAGTGGGTCGCGAGGGTCAATGAGACGAAGAATGGACAGCGGCGAACTTTTACGTCGGTCGGCGGTGCTCGTGACGCTTGCGACGGGAGCGCTCGCGTGCTCACCGGCAAGCTCGCCGTCGTCGGGGACGTCCACGGCGACGCTGATCGTGACCGCGGTGCCGAGCACGGCGACCTCCGCGTCTCCTTGCGACGCAGCGAAGGCAGCGCTTTCGCGCGTGGACCAGCTGGAAAAAGAGGGCAAGCTCGACCGAATCGACCGCGTCTCGGCGCACGCTGTCGCGCGATGTCCCGAGATCGCAAGAGCGACGTGGGCGCCGCGCCTTCGGGCGCTGTCGGAGCTCGGACGCGACGCCGACGCGGAGACCATCGCCCGCCAGGTGATCGCGAGCCCGGATGCGCCCGAAGACGCGCGGGCTCTCGCGACGACGTGGCTCGATCCGGCGCGGCCGAAGGCGCCGAAGCGCACCGCCGAAGATCTCTATCGTGCCGGCAATGAAGCGCTCCTCGCAGGAAAACGCGCCGAGATGCAGCGGCTCTACGACCGCGCGATCGTGGCCGCCGAGGCCGAGACACAGAAGAAGCTCGTGCTCGAGCCGCCGTTTCCCGAGGAGTACGCGCACTCGCTCGCGAAGCTGAGCCCCGACGGGAACCTCGTCGCGACGCCCCTCGGACCTGGCGTCTCGATCCGCGATTCCCGCGCTCGCCATCGCGAGACCTTTCGCCTCGAGGGCCCCACACAGGCCGTCACGTCGGTGGCGTTCGTCGGAGCGAAGACGCTCACCGCGGCGAGCGAAGACGGCACCATTTGGCTTTGGGACCTCGCGACCGGCAAGTCGACTGCGCATTTCGTTCACCGTGTCGAGCCGAGCGGGGCCGCGGCGCCGCTTCCGGAGACCCTCGACTCCATCGCCGTCTCGCCTAACGGAAAGCTCCTCGCGAGCGCGACGACGACTGGCGCACAAGGGGGCTCGATCCGTATTTGGGATATCGCGCGCGGCGTCGAGCTCCAGAAGCTCGACGGGACGCGGGACGGCAGCGCGCCGATCGCTTTCTCGACCGACAGCAAGAGTGTTCTCGCGCACTCCGACTTCGATGGGTGGAAGCGCTGGGACGCGACCATTGGAAAGCTCGCCCGCTCATCCCCAACCCCGCCGACCGACGCTGCGAACGACGAGCCCACCGCGAGCGCGCTCGAGCCTTGGAAGAGAGAGAGGCCCAAGGCGGATCATCACCCGCGCTCGCTCCTCGCCTTCTCGTCGGATCGAAAGCGAATGGCGACCGGCTCGGGCGATCACCACGTTCGTGTCTGGACCGTCGCCGCACACAGCGAGATGCGTGATCTCGGCGCGCATCGCGCCACGGTCGCCGGCCTCGCGTTCTCGCCCGACGGCCAGTCGCTCGCGACGTGCGGGGGCGATGGCGTGTTCGTCTGGAACATGGGCAGCTACTTGAAGACGTCGACTTTCGACATGGCGGGGGCGTGCGGCGCGATCGCGTTCGCTCCCGACGGTCGATCCTTCGTCGTCGCCTCGGGCGCGGCGGCTCGTTCAGTCGAGCTCGCGTCGGGCGCGATCTCGCAGAAGTGCGACGGTCCCCCGAAGAGCGCAGCGCAGCGAGTGGCCTATTCGCCCGATGGTGCCCGCATCGCCCTCTCGGGGACGGCCGCCACGCGAGTCTGTCGTGCATCCGACGGCGCGCTGCAAAGCGAGACACGCGCCGGCGCGGCGGCCTTCACGAGCGACGGTAGGGCCCTCGCCATCGCCGATCCGAACGCGCTCACCTTGTTCGATCCCGTCGCCGGAAAGACGCTCGAGACGTTTCGTCGCGCGGGCGGGACGTTCGGCCCTGTCGCCATTTCGCCGAGCGGCGTCTTCGTTGGAGCCGGCACCGATGACGCCAAAATCGAGGTCTGGGAGCGCCCAGGCGGAGCCCGCCACGACGTCACCGGTGAGTCCGCTTCCGGCGCGCTCCTCTTCTTGCGCGATGGGGCCTTGGTCTCCGCCGACACGGCAGTGCGCTTCTTCGGCGGAGGCGCGACACCATCCGTCTCGGTCGTCGCGATCGAGGACAAATCGGCGAGCTACGCGCTTTACGCCGGTGATCCCACGTACGTCGAAATCATGGGCCTCGACCGCGACGCCGCGGCCGACGCCTTCGTGTGTCGCATCGGGATCGAGAGCTTCCCGTTCGATCTGTGCCGGGAGCGCTTCGAGGTGACCGGCCTCCTCGCCAAGGCCGTGGCTGGCGAGCCGATCGTTTTCGAGTCCCCGTGATCTCGACGATCTCGATTGCAGCGCTCGTATCACCCAATAGGCGTTGACGTTTCGAGCGAAGCTGTTGGCGTTTTCGACCTCGTCGTTGACGAACGCAGGGACTTGTCTCAAAGCTGCGCGAGCGTCCGAAGACATCAAGGCAGAGCTCTTCGACGCTCAGGGTTTGTAGAACCACATTGGGCCGTGACACATGGCCGACGTGTCGTCGCACGTACCGATTTGGTGGCTCGTGGCGAACTGTTCGAAGAGAGCGGCCTGGAGCGACGCGTCATTGTTGCATACGTGATACTCTTGAAGCGTCTCTTGCGTTTGCATGACGACCGCCTGGAACGCGCCGTTCAGGCCGTCTTCGAAGCCGGAGCCGTTCGCCCACGTGCACTTCGGTAGATCGCCGATGACCTGCGTGATCTTGCCGTTCTGCAGATCGGTGAGGAGCGCCGCCGTTCCGCCAGGGATGGAGCAGGTGAGGTGGGCTTGGATGTAGGTCGCGACGTCGTCGAGGAGCTGCTTCGCGAGCGCGTCGGAGATCGAATCGAGGCTCAGGAATTGGGTCCCGGGGTCGCAATGGCACGACTGGTACTTCGCGAGGAGCTGGAAGAGCTCGTCGCGTGTGCCGGTGGCCTGCGCGTTCTTCACTTCGATCAGAAAGACGTCACCCGCCTTGTCGGTCGCGTCGGGCTCGGTGCCGTGGTTCGACATGAACGCTTTGGCGACCTTCTTACCGCCGCAGGTGATGTCGAGAACGGTCGTCGTGTGCGGAGGCCAGAGATCGCTCGTGCGACCGGCCGTGTCTTTGTAGGCGTCTTTCTGAAGCCATCGGAACGTGCCCTGGCATGTCTCGTTCCCCGCGGCAGACGTTCCTCCAGCGCCGCCGGTTCCCATTCCGTCGCGACAGGCGAGGCACGACAAACCCAAAGCGAAGGCCACGGCGGTGAAGCGCATGGGCGGAGGATACTCCGAGGATCGAGACGCCGTCATGGCCGCGTCGTATTCGCCGCGACCCACGACGTGGCGTCGTCAGCTCTTCAGCAGTCGCCCGAAGCCAGAGAACTCTCGAAGGTCGTCGGCGTCGGGTGTGCGATCGCCCTTCGCCCGTCGAAGGGTAAGCGCCGAGGTCGATCGAGCAGATGCCGATCGCGAGAACGTCCATATCGAGAAGAGCGCTGGGCGACCCTCTCGAGCAATGATGTCGCAGTGGGCGACGATCGAGAGCCCGTGCAAAGGCGCGCTCTGCTCGACCCGATCGAGAGCGCGCGCGTCGCCGCAGATCACGAGTCTTCCCGTCTGCGAAAGGAGTCTCTGGCCCGAAGCGACGTACGCCTCGACGCCGCCCCGGTATTCAATGCGCGCGAAAGCTCGCTGCGGGTCCATCGCGTCGAGCGCCGTGTCGGGCGGAAAGTAGGGCGGGGTCCCGGTGACCAGATCGAAGCCTGCACCGATCGAAGTGACGAGCGCCTCGTCGCGCAGATCGCCGTGGTGAATCTCGACGCGCGAGGCGAGCCCATTGCGATCGACGTTGCGGCGCAGCAGCTCGAAGCTCATTTCTTGAGCTTCCACGCCGACGAGCGTCGCCTCGGGCATGCGCCAGGCGAGGTGCAGGAGAACCGAGCCGAGACCGCAGCCGAGATCGATCACGCGCTTCGCTTCGGGGCACGTTCGATAGGCGATGAATGCCGTGGCGACGTCGTCTGACGAGAAGCGGTGGCCCTTGGCGCGCTGGTAGACGCGGTAGTCGCCGGTGAGCTGGTCATCGGTGAGGGCGCCGAGCACCGGATCGTCGTGCGAGAGCTTCGCGGCCATTTGCGAGCGGATCGTAGCAAAGAACCGGGCTCGGCGCGGTCGGCTCCTCGGCGTGCTGGCCAGAAGAGACGAGTTGTCGCTACCTTCGTCGGCCATGGAGGCCGTGAATTTTCCGTTCGAAGGTGGACGCGCCAGCGGTGAGCTCTTCGCTCCGAAAACTCCGAGCGCGCCTGCGTTGGTTCTCGTCCACGAGTGGTGGGGCCTCAACGACGACGTGCGTCGCATGGCCGGGCGGTTCGCGGAGCAAGGTTTTCTGACGCTCGCGATCGATCTCTACCACGGTCGATCGACGGCCGAAGCGGAGGTCGCGATGCAGCTCTCGAACGAGCTCAGCACGGCCGTCGCGATGAAGGAGATCGCCGGAGCCGTCGCGTTTCTCGGTTCGGACGCACGCTCGAACGGCAAGGTCGGTGTCACCGGTTTCTGTCTCGGGGGAGCGATCTCGCTCGCTTCTGCATTCAACGTGGACGGGCTCTCTGCAGTCGTTCCGTTCTATGGAAATCCTCGCGCCGACTTCGTTCACCTCGAGAAGAAGACCGCGCCCATTCAAGGGCACTACGCGAAGAACGATGGGTTCATCGATTCGGGGCGCACTCGAGCGATCGCCGAAGGGGTGCGCGCGAACGGGGGAGCCTTCGAGCTTTTCATGTACGACGCCGGCCACGCGTTCATGCGCGAGGCCGATCCGCACGCGTATCACGCCGAATCGGCGACGCTCGCGTGGGAACGTGCCTTCGCCTTCCTGCATGCCGAGCTCGACTAGCAGGCTGCTGACGCGCTCGCGAAAGAGGCCCCGGCAATCTCGACCCGCGTCAGAGTCGAACCCCGATCTCTCGATCGAGCCCGAGAGTCGGAGCCAGGGGCCGATCAGGAAAGCAGCACGTCGCGGCGGCGTTTACCGGAGCCGTCGGCGTTGGCGTCTGCTTCGGGGTCCGCGTCGTCGTCGAAGGTCGAGGGCTCTTCGTCGGCGGAAGACGACTCCTCGGCCGAGGGTACGGGATTGGCTTCGCGCGTTTCGGTCGCCTTCGCCGAATCGGTGAGGGGCTGCATGATCACGTCGTGAAAGTTTCGGTAGTCGATGATGCGCACGCCGTCGGGGGTCGCCGAAATGACGTCTTTGAAGCGGGCGCCCCAGACGATGTCGTCGAGCGTATACGAGCGTCGCGCGTGGACGGTCTGGGCGATCGTCTCGTCGAGCCCGGTCAGACTGAGGTAGACATCGCTGCGCTTGTCGCGGAGCGCCTGCTCTGCGCCGGGCCCATAGAACGGGCTCTTTTCGTCGATTTTGTGCGAGGCCGTCCACGTGAGCCTGAAGAAGGCGGTGGTTTCTCGGACGAGCGGGACCTCGACGGGAACGCGGAGCTGCTCGCCCTCTTTGGTGACCATGTCTTGGAGGACGATGACGCGAAGACGCGCCTCGACGATCTGGTTGTGACGATAGTTCGCCATGCGGAACATGAGGAAGCGCTCGCCATTGCGCTCGCCGACGACGACCTTCTCCGAAAAGAGGACACGCGAGGTAGGCCTCGCGAACTTGGAGAAGGTGATGCCCGTCACGAGCGCGAACCCGAGGAGACCGGTGAGGGCCTCGAGCGTGACCAGGATGTGCCCGTAGAGCGTGCCCGGAGCCATTTGGCCGTAGCCGATCGTGGCGAGCGATTGAACGCTGAAGAAGAACGCGTCGCGGAACGTGTCGTTCGCGTTCGAGATGCTTCCCGGCTGAAGTAGATAGAGGAACGCGAAGGTCGCATTGGCGGTGAAGAACGCGAGCGCGATGAGAATGAAATAGGTGAGCCAGCTCACCTCCAGGACGCGATGGTAGAGGTCTTCGAACGGTGACCACTTCTTGCCGACGGTGCGGATCTTGAAAAGATCGTTCGGCATCGAGCGCACGGCCCAAGATCTCTCGCTCGCCATGAGCCGAGTCTACCGCGCCTTCGCGGCGAAGACCGCGTCGTATGCCTCTTCGCGAAACCCTACGAGAACCTGTTTGCCCACCACCAAAACGGGGCGCTTCACGAGCTTTCCATCACGGCTCAACCAGCTGACGAGGTCTTGGTCGGTCGCGGCGGTGACCTTCGCTTTGTCGAGCGCTCGGTAGCTCTGGCCGCTGGTGTTCAGCCATTTGCGAACGTCGAGACCGCTCTCTCGGATCCAGGCCGCGAGCTCTCGGGCCGTCGGGGGCTCGTCGACGATGGGGCGAACCACGACCTCGACGCGATGGGCTTCGAGCCATTGGAGGGCCTTCTTGCAAGTCGAGCAGCCTGCGTACGAGAGAATCAGGGCTTTCGGCA
>JAYUUB010000268.1:0-2854 GCA_043755175.1 Polyangiaceae bacterium
GCACGCCGCGCCGTCCTTCTCGGCGCCGTCGCCGCTTCCCGTCGCACGGGCCGCGATGGGCTCGACGCTCTTGCGCTCGCCGTCGGCCAGAATGCCGTAAGCGTACAGCGCAAACGACTCCTTCTGCTCGCGGCGACCGAGGTGACGGCCGATCCGGCCGTTGAGAAACTCACCGAGCCTGCATTCCATCGCGTCGTCGTCCGAGAACGCCATGGTTGTGCACCATGCACGCAATCGATCATCATGGACATACCGAAGAGGAGCGGCGCACCAAGAAGACGGCGACACAGTGAGAAACAAACGACATGGACCCACGCGGCGGCCCCCTCGCGAACGTTAACAAACACCGTCCCCATTCCTCCGGATGCCAGCTCCGCGTGTAGCTCGTAGCGACCCACGATTCGAGCTTTCGGGCCGAGACCGTTTCGTGACGTCATCGTCGTAGGTGGTCGCGCCGGCGCTCGGCGTTGAAGTCGCTTGCGCCTCGGAACGGCGAGAGGCACAATTGCCGGCCGTGCAGAGACTGACCGAGGGTGAGACGATCCGTCTTGGGGGCGACGGGAGCAGCAAGGAAGGTGCGTCCTATACCCTGAGCATCGTATCCGAAGCCCCCGCGGGTGTCCCCTTCGTCCTCACGTCCGCGCACCCCTCCAAGGTGTACGTCGGAAAGAGTCCGTCCTGCGAGCTCTGCCTCGACAACGCGAGTGTTTCTCGGCGCCACGCATCGCTCGAGGTCCTCGCGACCGGCGTTCGCCTGGTAGACGCCGGGAGCACCAACGGCACCTGGGTGAACGGCCTTCGCGTTCACGACGTGACGCTTCGCGGCGACGAGCTCATCCAGTTCGGTCCCGTCGCCGTGCAGATCGTCTTCGGCGGTCCCATAAGCCTGCCTTCCACGACTTCGGCCATACGGTTCGGCGGCCTCATCGGCGCCAGCGACTCGATGCGCCGCCTCTACCCGCTCCTCGAGCGCCTCGCGAAGAGCGACGTCCCCGTCCTCATCGAGGGCGAGACCGGTACCGGCAAGGAGGTCGTCGCCGAGTCGCTTCACGAAGCGGGGCCGCGCTCCCAGAAGCCCTTCGTGGTGTTCGATTGCACGACCGTCCCGGCGAGCCTCCTGGAATCGGCGCTCTTCGGGCACGAGCGTGGCGCGTTCACGGGCGCGAACAGCACGCGGCAGGGCGTCTTCGAGCAGGCCCACAACGGGACGTTGTTCATCGACGAGATCGGCGATCTCGACATCGCGCTCCAAGCGAGGCTGCTGCGCGCCATCGAGCGCAAGGAAATCCAGCGCGTTGGTGGGCAGGGCTGGGTGAAGGTCGACGTCCGCGTGCTCAGCGCGACGCGTCGAGACCTGGAACGCGAGATCCAGGAGGGACGCTTTCGCGACGACCTCTTCTTTCGACTCGCCGTGGCGCGCATCGATCTCCCGCCGCTTCGCAGTCGGCGGGGAGACATCGAGATCCTGGCTCAGTATTTCTGGCGTCAGAACGGCGGCGATTCGAGCGAGCTGACCCCCGCGCTCCTCGCCCGACTCGTTGCCTACGACTGGCCTGGCAACGTTCGGGAGCTCGCCAACGTCATTGCTCAGCGCATCGCCTTGGGTGATCTCGCGCCGATCGCGGTGGGGCGCCGACCCCCTTCGAGCTTCCTGCCCCCATCGTCCTCCCCCTCGTTGCCTTCGTCGTCGAATTTGCCGGTGGCAGGAGATCTCGTGGAGCAGACCATCTCCGCTGGCCTTTCGTTTCAGGTGGCGCGCGAGCGCGTGGTGGGCGACTTCGAACGCCGCTACACCGCGGCCATGCTCGCCGCCCACGGCGGCAACGTGAGTCGAGCCGCCACCGCGTCGGGGATCGCTCGTCGCTACTTCTACGTGCTCCGCTCGCGAGCGAACCAGAAGGCTTAGGCTCATCGCCCAGCCAGTACGGCGACGCTGATGCGCGAGCGGGTCGCGCTCATCGGCGCGAACAGCGCGACCACGCGGACACCGTCACGCTCGAACCCGCGCCTATCCTCTCCGACGACCGGACCCAGGTGGTACCCCCGCGTCTTCGAGACGCCGGACCAGGTCGTCGCGTGCGTCTCCCGGAGTGGTGCTGGCCTCGAAGACCGTGACCGTGGCCTCGTCCTGATGCGAGCGAGTCACCACGCGCGTCCACGAGGCCGGACGCGGAAGCCGAGGGTCTTCCCCGCTCGGCTCCGGCAGGACGCCGTCCTCGTGGTCGAGCGCGCTCGCTTGGCGAGCCACCGAGCTGGCCTCGGGCGGCGCGTCAGCGCATGCGCCGAGCGTGAAGACGAGGAGAGGAAGGAGTGAAGTGCGGAGCATGACGGACGCGGCTGCATCTGACATGCCTAGCAACGGGGTCTCGAAGAAAGCAACTGCGGCGCTTGGAGTGACGAGATCGATCCCCACCCGTGCACGAGGAGTTCTCAGCACCTTCGGCACGACCCACGCTGTGCACCCGGCGTGCGCCTCACGTGAGGCAGGGCCCCGAAGAGCCGCTCGCCACGGGACGCCAGCCGGATGCCTTCGCCGGTATCCAAATTGCTTGCTGAGCGTCCATGAAGCTACGCGCAACGTTTCTCGCGCTGATCGTCGCGGCCACCTCGGCACTCCTGGTGTGGGCGTACTTGCGTCGATTCGAGGAGGAGGCATCCGGCGGCCCGCGCGTCGCCGTCCTCGTGCTCATCAAGAGCCTCGAACCGGGGGCGATCATCAAGACCGAGGACCTGGTGGAGCGGCTGGTGCCCCAGGCCTATGTCGAGCCTCGGGCGGTGCGCAGCGAGAGCCGGCCGCGCGTCGTCAATCTCCGTACGACGGTGCCGCTGAAGGCGCAGCACACGCTCATGTGGA
>JAYUUB010000269.1:0-23510 GCA_043755175.1 Polyangiaceae bacterium
CTTCCGGTGCTCGTTCCTCGGGCGCCTGTCTCACTTCGGTCTCAACGGAATATCGATCGACTTGTTTATACGCGGGCCCTTAGCGGCTCCTCTTCCAGCACGGGGATGTGCATTCCTCTCGGTCAGATCTGCACCATGGAGCTGGCGACCTGCAAGCAACTCTGCTGCTCCAAGAACGCGACACTCACCTTCATGACCGGAAGCCCGGACGTCATTCATTGCAGCAATCCCTACTTATTTGGCGGCTCTTGACCGGAAACGCAAACTGACACTTTCGCGGTGCGTCACCTTGACCGCCCTCACACCGGTCTCACGGGGCGCCCCACAGGTCGTCGGGAAAGGTCGCTCCTAGACTCGGGGCGCGCGCTTCGGTTAGGCAAGCTTCCGAGTCTTGTTACCGCGAGAGCTCGAGGTTCGTGAGCGCTGTACGGTCTCCGCCTCGGCTGCACGGCCCCGGCATCACCGCGGGATTCGATCCGACGCAGGTTCGCGCCGTCATCACTCGATGACGAGCAAGGTGCCACGAGGCGCCTCCGAACGGCTCTAGGCGTTCGCGGCACCAATCTGGCTCATCGGCGGCTGCGTGAGCTTTCAGGCGGCAACAACCTTGACGCTTACCGGCCATGACGTTCCAGAGAAGCCCCCCAGCGATCGCAGGGTTGACGTGCGGCCTGGGTCACGATGAGATTCGCCCCATGATCAGGCTCCAGCCGAAGACCCTCGAGCGTATCCGCAACCACTTTCGCGAGGGTGGCGAGCCCGCTAGCGTGCGCCTCACTTCGCCGCAGCAGCTCGACGATCCTTTCGCAGGCGACGCCGACGCGAGCCGCCGATTCGACGCGCTCTTCGAGGTGATGTTCCTCATGATCGCGGCAGACGGCAAAGTCGAAGACGCCGAGTTCGAGGTGCTTCGTGGCGCAGTGCGCGGGCTCACCGACAACGCGCTCCGCACGGCCCACATCGAGAAGATGCTGGCCGAATGCAAGGCGCGCTACGAGCAAGGCAAAGAGGCTCGACTCGAGGCCATCGCTCCGATTCTGAAAGAAGATCCGGCGCTCACCGAGGCCGCCTTCTCGCTCGCCGCAGCGATTGCGTTCGCCGACAACGAGATCCAAGACGAAGAGAACGATCTCATCAACGAGCTCGCAGAAGCGCTCGACATCAAAGGTGACCGCGCCGAAGAGCTTCTCGCCCAGCTCGAGTCCGACTCGGTCGACTGAGCGGCTCGCGACCGAAAAGTTCTTCGCCACCGGAGAAGCCAGCGAACGCCGGGAGATCGGAGACGACTCCCGGCAGTCTTCGCTCCCCGGCCCGCGCTTCGCTCCATGTCAGCGCTTCGCTCCGTGGTCAGTCAGCGCCAGTCAGGCGACGCGCTCGATCACCCAGACGCCGTTCACGTCTGGCATGGGCACTTCGTGCTCACCCGTGCCGTCGAAGATGCGCACGTGGGGAGCGATGTTGGTCGGGTAACCAGGTTGCAAATACGACTGGAGATCTGCCGAAACCGGCACCTCGACAGCTTTCGCTCCTGGCTCCGCCTTCTCACACGCAGCGATGAGCCTCTTCACGTATTCGGCGCGAGGGAGCACCGCGCGTTGCTCGCGGATCTCGTAGGGGAACGAGTCGGGGCCCCACGTGAAGGTCGTGAGAAACTCGAAGAGATCACGCGCGCTCATCTTCACGCGGGTCGGTGAGAGCACCTCGAACGGAATGCGTCGCGGCTCGTAGGTCTTCGCGAAGAGATCGAGCCCGTCTCGCCAATCGGCCGTCAAAAACTCCACGACGCGCGGCTCGTCGTTCGGCATCACGCCGTCGCGCACGATGATGCGACCGCGCGGAGCGAGCGCGCGGAACGCAGCCATGAAGATGGCGTCGACGCTCTCGATCTGAAACCGCGCCGGCGGGTCTCCCCACGCGACGTACGAAAAGATCTCGTGCAGAACTGAGCAGAAGATCACGGTCGTCAGCTCGCCGCGACCGAAGATGTCGGAGAGCTTGAAGGCGTCGCCGTGCACCATCTCGTAGGGTGCCTTCGCCGCGGCGTGCTTCTCTTTCAGCGCTTCGACGACCGATTGAGAAGCGTCGAGCCCCACGATGCGCGAGCCGCTGAACCGTTCGGCGAGGAGATCGAGCACGACGCCGCCTCCAGGACCCACCTCGACGATCGTGCCGGGGACGACGAAGTCGAGCATTCGACTCTTGTCGGAGCGCGCCGAGTTCATCGACGAGAGGTAGCTTGCCTCGTTCGAGACCCGGTCGAAGTCGTCTTTTCGGAGATCGTACAGATCGCACAACGATTTCAGCGTGTGGTGGAACCCTGGCGCGTGCTTCTTCTCGTAGACCGAGAGGAGGGTGAGGAGCGCCCCAGCTTCGTCGCTCGTGCGAAGGCTGACCGTGAGCGCATGTTCGCCTCCTTTGGTCGACGGGAACGAGACGAGCGGGACGTTGTGTTGGTCGCTCTCTTTCGAGGCCGACTCGGCCGAAGCTTTCTCTGGCGCCGGACCGATGTGACCCTGCATGAGTCGATCGGTCTTCGTCGCCTCGAGGAGCGTCTCCAAGAGGCGAACCGGGTATCGCTTGGGATGACCGCTCGAGTCTCGCAGCTCACGAACGAGCCCTAGCAGATCGAGATGCCACGTTCGGCTCGTCTCGACGTGCGCGCGAAGCGCCGAGCCCGAGAGGAACAGAAGGAGGCGCACGCACGCGTCGAGAGAGAGCGCGCCGAGCGATGCCTCGGCATACCAAACCTGCGCGCGCGCGAGTCGGATCTCCAACACCCGTCGCGCCCCCTGCAGGCGATCGAGGGCTCGCTCGACCTCTTCTTGCGATTCACGCGACGCGAGGACGCCACCTCGCATCCTCGTGATGCGCTCCGAGAGCGGCGAGCGAGTGAGCTCGTGGCTCGAGGTCGTCATCAAGATGGCGCGCTCTTCTTCGGCGAACTCCGCGGCGAGCGGATCGGTCCACAGCCCGGTTCGAACCGCGCTCGTCTCGGCGCGATTCACGATCGACCAGACGCGCCCGAGCTCGGCGCCGCCATCTGGCTCTTCTTTCGCGAAGTCGAGCAGCGCGCCGAGGGCGTCACGAGACACTTCTCCACGAATGCGCATGCCGACGAGACCGCTCGATGCGCAGAGAGCGCGCGCGCGGTCGGCGAAGCGACCATCTTCGGAGAGCGGCGCCTTCGACAAGACCCGCCTCATCACGTCGTCGAGAATCACCGCGGAGTCTTCGTTGTGGACGGTGCCGTCGACGCCGAGACGAACGCGCCACGCTTCGCGTTGAGCGGGCGTGCCGCCTTTGGCGACGTCGGAGAAGAGAAGAACCGTCGTGAGCAGCGCGCGGCTCGCGGGCGCGAGCGCGTCGGCCGAAGGCAAAGCGATTCGGAGCGCGCGGATGACGCGATCGAGCAGCGGCGTCGGATGGCCGTCGTGCTCGGGACGCTCGTGCTCGTAGGTCACCACGCGCGGCGGAACGCACAGTCCGGCGAGCTCGGGCAGCACCACCGCGATGCGCTCTCCCGCGAGAGAGAGCGGCGCGTCGCTCAAGCAAGCGAGCGCGACGAGGCCGTGGAACGGATGGGCCACGACCCACGCCGCGACGTCGACGTCGCTGTGCCAGGGCACTCTCCCGAGCGCACGCTCGGCTTCGGCGATCCCTCGCGCAGGATCGTCTAGGTGAACCGTTGCGAGCTTTCGGCACGCTTCGGGGGCGAAGGTGAGGAAGGTCTGGCCGGTGAGAGATGTGCGCACATGGATAGAGCTATCGAAAAGGCCGCCAGAGGGCGCGAAAAAAAAGTTGGAACCAACTCCGAAGACCCGTGTCTTTGGTAGGGCAACGCAAGCGAAGACGGGACGGAGGGGCGAAGAGCCCGTCTGCCCGAAGCGCTTGCGAGCCTGGCATGTCGCCTCGGGAGCTCTGCCCCGAGCCCGCCCACCGTTCGAGCACTGCTCGTGCGAGCGGGTGCGACATCAGCCCGAGCCACCAGTCACAGGACCGCGCGTCCTAGGAGACTCTCATGTCGTCGTCGCCCATCTCGTTCGATTCTCGCAAGAACCCCTTTTTCGGCGTCGATGCTTTTGCAATCAAGTCGCCGTTCGAGAGCGAGGCCAGCGAAGCCGACGTCGTGAGCGCGACCGCGCCCGAGGGCTCGTACACCTACGCGATCATCCCGAGCGCGCCGCTCGCCGACACCACCGAGCTCGAGAGCGCGAACGCCGCCGTCGCCGTCACGGTGCGCTGGGCCGAGACCGTGTTGCATGTGGCTCACCTCGCTCCGTCGCAAACTTTCAGCGTCGGTGAGCAAGGCGCAGACTTTCAGATGCCCGAGGGCAAGCTCGGTACCTCCCTTCTTCCGCTGCTCGTCGCCGACCCGTCGGGCGGCTCGCGCGCCGTGCTCGCCGCCGACTCCACCGGTCGCATTCAGATCCCCGGACGCGCTTCGCTCTCGATCGCCGATGCGATCGCCGAGGGCCTCGCAACTCCCTCCACGCACCTCGCCGGAGCGTACGAAATTGCGCTGCCGCAAGGCTCGCGCGTCACGATGGAGAAGGGTGGATTCACCTTCGAGCTCGCCGCCGTGAACGCTGGAAAGAAGCTCGCCGGCCACGCCGTACCGAACAAGCGCGCCCTCGGCTACGCCGCTTTCTCGGGCATTCTCCACGCCAGCATCTTCGCGTCGATGTTCGCCTTCATGCCGGCGCTCGACACCTCCGATGACGGACAGATCACCGACGACCAGCGCGCCGTGCTCGCCCAGTCTTTCAAGGCGATGGCCGAGCGTGAGCAAGAAGCCCAGAAAGACCAAGCCAAAGACGCGGGTCAAGAATCGGCAGGCCAGAGCGGCAAGCGCGCAGTCGGCGACGAAGGCAAGACCGGCTCGGAGACCTCGCATGAGAAGAACCACGCTTTTGCAATCAAGGGCTCGTCCGAGACGAAGACGTTGAGCCGCGCCGTCGCCCTCAAAGAAGCGCAGGACTTCGGAATGATCGGCGTCTTGAACACGATGAATGGTGACACGAAGGCGCCGCACGCCGACTTCGGCGACATCGCGATGGGCAGCGATCCCGTCAGCGCCAACGGCAACATGTGGGGCCCCGATTTCGGTGAAGCCGCTGGCAACGGCGGTCTTGGTCTCTCGGGCGTCGGCGAAGGTGGCGGTGGGCACGGCTTCGGCATCGGGCTCACCGAGGTCGACACGGTCGGTCGTGGCATGGGCACCTGCGACGGTGGGCCCTGCACCGGCTTCGGTCATACGGGCGGCGTTCTCGGATCGGGACACGGCGTGAAGTCTCCCCGCATGCGTCCCGACGGCGAGACCAAGGTCGGCGGACGTTTGCCCCCCGAGGTCATCCAGCGCGTCGTGCGTCAGAACTTCGGTCGTTTCCGCATGTGTTACCAGAACGGTCTGCAAGGAAACCCGAACCTCCAAGGGCGCGTGTCGGTTCGGTTCGTCATCGGCACCGATGGCGCTGTCGGATCGGCTTCGAACGGCGGCTCCGATCTCCCCGACTCGGCGGTCATCTCTTGCGTCGTCCACGCCTTCTACGGCGTGAGCTTCCCGCAACCCGAAGACGGCATCGTCACCGTGACCTATCCGATCATGTTCACGCCCGGCAGCTGATCGCCGTCGCGAGAGAACGCGCGCGCAGAGCCCCGCCCAACCCGCGGGGCTCGCGCCGTTTGTATTTTGGTTCTCCGGTGCCGTGGCCGTAGCCTAGTTAGGATGCCTCGCTCGACGCACGGTCGAGCTGGGTCCGCTTCGCGCGCTCTCGGGGGCTCGGGACCATGTTCGAAATCATGCCTTTCTTCGGCGTGGCAACCACGATCATCCTGGTCGGCGTCACGCTGTTCGTCATGTTCCGAGTGTTCGGTGGTCTGCTCAAAGGATCGGCCGAGCGCGATCGTTTGCTGCGTGTCGGCTGGCCTGCGCGCGCACGCGTCTTGAACGTTCAGATGGGCGGAATGACGGTCACCGTCGGTGTCGACCGTCAGCTCCAGCTCGTCATCCAAGCCGAAGTTCAAGGCGAGGGTCGCGCCCCTTACCCCGCGCAAATCACGGCGCTGGTCTCCGAGCTGCAGATCCCACAAGTGCAGCCGGGATCTTGGCTCGCAGTGCGGGTCGATCCGATGAATCCGTCGAAGATCGCGATCGAAGCGACCGGTGTCGGACCTCCTGGATCTCCCGGTCCCGGCATGGCACCCGGTGGATACGGCAATGCGCCTCCGATGGGCCAGGGCTTCGGCGCTCCGCAAGGTGGCTTCGCTCCCAACTATGGCGCACCTGGCTATGGCGCTCCCGGTTATGGCGCTCCTGCTTATGGCGCACCTGCTTACGGAAACGCGCCGGGCGCTCCCGGCGTCGGAGCGGGCAATCCCTGGGGCCCATCGCGTATGGAGATGCCGATCGGCACGCCGGTGCGAGGTTTTCGAATGCCGCTCGGCGCGAAGATCGGTCTTGGGATCGGTCTCGTCGGGGCGATCGTCGGGATCGGCGTCGCCATCATGGCCGTCGGATGGACGAGCGGGGTCGGCGGGCCCAGCGCCGTTTGTGAGAAGGCAGCCAAGTGCTGTCGAAAGATGGCCGGTTCGAACAACTCGAGCTGCGAGAACTACTTGAAGCAGACCGGACCCATCGCCGACACGGTCTGCGAAGAGAGTTTGAAGAGCTTCCAAGAAACCAAGAGCTGCAAGTAGCTGTCACAACCCAGTTGCTACTGGTTCACAGCAAAGACTAGCAATCAGTCGAAGACCGCAGGGTCGACGCCGAACCACTTCTCGACGAGCTCGCGTGATTCGAGGCGATACAGGTCGTGGCGTGGGCACGACGAGAGGTGCGCCACTTCGAAGTCGAGCCAATAGTGCTTGCCGGTCTTGGCGCCGACGATGATGTTGCCGAGCTTCACGTCGAGAGGAGCGACGCCTGCGCGGAGTATTTCGGCGGCGAGGCGGCCCACAGGCTCGGTGTGAGACGCCCTGTAGGGAGCGTAAGCGGCGATCTCGCGCTCCATGCGGGTGTGCTCGTCGAGGCCGCCAAAACCGGCTCCGTCGGCGTCGAGGATCTGAGCGCCCTCTTCGGCGATGCGCTTCTGGAGGGTCTGACCGTGGATGTAGTCGATGAGCAGCACGCGGTTCGCGAGATCGATGTGGCGAAGTCGCGGGACCCCGTCGACGTCGCGCAAGTGAACGAGCGACGCGGCTTCGTTGAAGAACGGCAGCTCGAGCTGCCCGGCAAGGTAGTGTCCGAGCGAGAGGCCCCACCAACGCCCACGATTGAAGCGCTTCTCGATCACGACCTCGCCCTTGTGGAGCAAGATCTTCAGCCCGTAGCGGAGACGAGCGATGCGCTTCTCGCGACGATTGAAGAGCACCTCGTCGGCGGGGTGTTCGGCGAACGCGTAGCCATCCTGATCGACCTCGGCGAGGATGCGATCGCCTGCACCGAGCTCTTTCACGCTCGGAATCTCGTACGGACGGAGCGCGTCGGGCGGCGCTGCGGTGAGGGTCGGAACCGTTCGTCGAACGATCGCCGCGTAGGTCTCGGCACGCACAGCCGTCATTCGTCCGACGACCGCTGCGCCTTTGATGCGCCACAAGGCTTCGGAGACCATGCTCGCGGGACCCGCGCTCTTCGATGGGCTGTTCATGGGCAAGCGGCAAATCGTTCTAGCTCTAGTCGGCGCTCGATCCAACTGCTCCCCGCGACGCGCACACCCAGCCGCGACGGCCTCGGTCGACCAGATCGTCGACGACGCTGAATGCGAGCCGGAATTTCGCGGCTCGCGCACGATCGGCGCATGCAAAGTTGCGCTCGCAGCATGCGCGCCGTGTTCTCGAGGTGAAGCAGATTCTCAGATCGAAAACGCCGATCGAAGGGGAGCTGCGCTCGACACGCGATCGTGTGCGTCGCGACGTCGGTTTCCGACGAGTCGAGCGAAGAGCTGGGCGAGCTGTGCTCCGAATGCCGCCACGAGTCGCTGCGGCCGTGGAACCGGGAGCACGACCTCGCAAATCCGCTCGGCGCCAGCGTCGCGACGCATCACCGAGCCTTTCTCTCCCGAGAGACCACGCATGGCGGCGTTCGATCGCTTCACTTCGAGGTGGTATGCTCGGATGCCGCGTTCGCGCGAAGCGACCGTGATGGTCTCGAGGAGCAAAGTGCCGAGACGCTTTCGCTGGAAGGCGTCGACCCCCTCCGCCTTCCTTTCTTCCGATCTGATGTTCCTCTCCCTCTCGAGCTCTCCTCAGAGGCTCCCTCAGGAGCTCTGCTCAGAGGTCGGGGGTAGGAACAGGAGCTCAGAGATCAAAAGCCCAGGAGGAACATCACTGGCAGCCGTTCGTGCCGGAGGCGGGGGCGTCGGGGGGAGTGAGCAGCGCGGGGGGCGAGGCGAAGTCGAATAGCTCGAGGAGCGCCGAGCTGTTCGCGTCGCGCCGCGTGAGCGCCGGCAAGCCGAAAATCGCTTCGATGAAACGCGTGATGGCCGTGTGATCCTGGACGACGTGCGACACGTAACCAGGTTTCGAATAGGGCGATACGACGACGAAAGAAACGCGCGCGCCGCGCTCGAAAAACGCGCGGTCTTTCGACTCGAGACTCGGAGCGCAGCCGTCGGGCGGAGGAACGTGATCGGCGAAGCCACCGCTTTCGTCGTACGTCCACACGAGGGCGGTGCGTTTCCATTGCGGGCTTCGCACGGCGTGGTCGTAAATCTGGTGGAGCCACGCTTCGCCCACCTGAAGGTCGCCGGGGGGGTGATCGTCGGTCTTGCTGTCGACACCATCGACGAACGCCACATTGGGGAGCATTCCGTGGTCGAGCGCGTCGAGGAGATCTTTCTCGGTATGGGTCCCGGGATCGCCGATGCTCCACTTGAGCGCACCGCTGAAGGCTGGATCGTCGCTGTAGGAGCCCCACGTGTAGCCCGCATCCATCAATGCGCGAAGAATCGACGGAGTCGACGGATCGGGGGCCGTGGGCCCCGTCTCGCGAATGCCTGCGTTCGTTCCGAACAGAAGAAAATCGCGGTTCGGATCGGTCCCGCTACGAAGAGGCGCGAAGTGCCGATCGGCCGTCGCGTAGGTGCGCGCCAGCCACGAATAGAAAGGTAGGTCGGTCTCGTCGTAGAACGACATGACGAACGCGCCATTGGTATCGGTCGAGCTCGCCGCGGTCGTGACGAACCCATCCATAGCGCCGTCATTCACGTCGGCGTGCATTCCATTCCATTGGTGGGCCGGATCCGATGCGAGGCAGGTCGTCGTCGCGTGAAAGGGGCGAATGGGTTGGCCCGTCGCATCGAGGTTCGCGAACGTGTCTGGAATGGCCTCCACCTCGGGCTCTTGCACGTGGAGCGCGCCGAACAGGTGATCGAAGCTCCGATTCTCGCGCATGACCACGATGACGTGGCGAATGGGGATCTGCGCCAGCGCCTTTGATGGCGCACCAAGCGTCTCGGTCGCCGAAGCTCCTTCACCGAAGTGGCACGCGGCGCGCTGCGCATCGAGTGCCTCGGACGACGGTGAAATCACGACGGGGCCCGCGAGCGGCGGATCGGGCGGCGTCTTCATCGACATGATGTCGTCGAGGTCCCAGCCCGACGCATGACAGCTCCCACCGAGGAGGCCGAGGCCCACGACGACCGCGTAGCGTCGATGCCGGTTCATGATCTCTCGTTCACCCACTCAATGTAGACCGACCCGAGGCAGTTCGCTGGTCTCGTCGCGTCGCGCCCCCGCTAAAACGTTTTCGACCCGAATGCTCCGAGCGGTCTGTAGATTGGTGTCATGGCAACCTCACGATCGAAAGCGAAGCCGAAGGTCGTGGCCAAAACGGTGGCCAAACCAACGAAGGCGGCCGCCCAACCAACGAAACGCCCCAAAGTCGACGAAAGGCCGGTCTCGAAGAGCATCGCGCGCCTTGCGCGCAAGAAAGATTGGCTGAAACCCGAGGTCGACGCCGCGTTTCACGATCACAAGTCGGAGACCGTCGGTTTGCTCGCCGAGGTCATCGCCGAACGGAATTTGCTGCGAACCGGGGTCGCGTACAAGACCCTGAGGGGTCTGCTCTTTCAGCTCGTCGAGCATCCGAAGATCGACCCCTCGCCGCTCTTCTCGCTGCTCGAGCCCATCGTGAGATACCCGACGTACGATCCCGACAAGCTCCGCCAATTCGAGCTCATGCGAACTTATTCGATGCGTCTCTTCGCGCGCGCCAGACATCCGGCGCTCCGTCCGATGCTGGTGCATTGGCTCGAGAGCTTTCCCGAGCGCTTCGACCAACAGAGTGGCTCACGGTACCTGTTCGCGCTCGCCGAGATTGCCAACGATCTGGGCGACAAGACGCTGGCGCCGCTGTTCGCTCCGCTCCTCGATCGCATGCTCCCGGCCTACGACGAGCGACAACGTGAGAGTGCCCTCGGATCGACGCGCGAGCTCGTGGCGAAGCTCGCGCGAAAGAAGTGATTGCCAGTGGGCGTCAATTGACGACGCGCAAGAACCGTCAGAACACGGCGAAGGATTGACCCGAGCCGAGCGTGCAGGCGCCTCCGTGGGGGTCGCCGCCCGTGCGAATGATTTGATCGGCGACGGGCTCGCGGTATTCACCCGATAGCTCGATATTAATCATGCGCTTCACGGCCACGTCGAGCTTGGTCACGAAGTAGCAGGGTATCTCGGGCTCTTTTTGCGTATCGCCGACGCCGGAGTCGTTGGTGAGCAACACGTGCCTGCCGCCGGTGAGCTGCGCTGCTGCTCGCATCGAATACTCGGCCAGGTCGTCGACGCCGCTCGCCGGGACCGGATCAATGTGGATGTGCTTGTCTCTCGCGCTGCGAATCGCATTGGCGACGCGGTCGCCTTCGTCCAAGTGGCTCGGCGCATCGGCGATTTAGAACACGAGGCGCGCGTCGGCTTGCCAACCGAGCTGGTTCGTCGCTTCGAGCGCGCTCGCCGTCGCTTCAGGATAGTCGTCGCCGCCGTCGACCGAGATGGTGTCGATGTCTGCCTTCACGACCATTGGATTGTCGCGGAAGTCGTGCGCGCGAACGACGAAGTCATCGTGGTAATCGCGATGAGCGACTGTCGCGTAGCGAATGGGCGTTCCTGGAAAGCGGGCCTCGACGTTGCTGGAGATCGCATCGAATTCGGTCTTCAATGGGGCGATTTCGTCGCCCATGCTCCCGATGTCGTCGACGACGAACACGACATCGAGCGACGTCTTCGCCGGCTGCGGCCCTGCGAAGGCCTCGTGCGACGCGTCGCGCTCTTCTCGTGTCAACGAGGGGGCGCCTTCGAGCAACGTGTGCGCGCTCAGATAGGCCGAGTAGAAGTCGTAGTTCCGATTGTCGTCCCAGGCGCCCGCCGTGAGCGTCCCCGCTGCAGGGCTGGTGCTGCCGTTCGGGCTGCCTGACGCCGGGTCTCCCGAGCTGGCGCCCGATCCGTACCCATCGCCTCCGCTTGTCACGACCCCGCATCCAGCCAGGAGCAAGACCCCGAAGCAAGCACCCACCCAACCCCGAGCCCGTGAAGAAGCACTGAAGTGAGTCATGGGAGACGCGTTTGCGAGAACGAGCCAATGCGATAACCGCTCCCGTTGCTCGGGCACGGGCGGGTCACGGGCGCGGCGAGCTACACGACCGTGTCATGCTGCCTGGAAGGCACCCCAGCGAACGCGCCTTCCCATCGAGGTCCCACCTCGGGCAGCGTCTTCACCACCGGATGCAGCAACGCCATGTCCGCGTCCGCCGAATGACACCCCACGGGCAGGAGTCGAACGGGGTGGGATCAGTTGGTCGGAGTCCAATTGATCTGCACGACGCCGGTCTCGGTGCAGGGCTGCCAGCAGTTGAACCCGGCGATGACCGCCTCGGAGTAGGAGTAGGTCACGGTGCCCGACGAGAGCGCGCCGTCGATGTGGTGCGAGAGCTGCCAGGTGCAGCCATCGGGGGTTTGCGGGGGAGTTTGAATCACCACCGCGTCGAGCGACACGAAGTTGTTCGAGACCGAGCCGGTGAAGTGGATACCGCCCAGGTCAGCGGTGACGAGGCCGCCGCCGCACGGGTATTGAATCGTTCCCGAGCTCCCCGCAATCACCGGGAAGTCGATGCAGCTTGGTGACGAGGGAGTCGAACCGGTCACCAGCAGCGCCGGCTGACAGTCGCCCATCTCACAGTCGGCGTCGATGACGCCATTGCAATTGTCGTCGACCCCGTTGCAGATCTCTACCTTCTCTGGACCGCTCTTCACGCACCCGTTGCAGGTCATCAGACCATCGAGGCATTGATCGGTACCGGTGCCGGCGCACGCCGTCCCGATGCCGAAGCCGTTGTCGATGACGCCGTCGCAGTCGTCGTCGATCCCGTTGCACGTCTCTTCGGTGGGCCCGGTCTCCCCCATGCACGCGCCGAAGACGTGGGCCTGGCAGGTCTGGTGCCCAGGCTTACAGGCACCGACGCTGCTGCCGCACGCTCGTTGTTCACCGTCGACGCACGGCGGCTCGGGCGCGCCGGTGCTCGAGCTGGTCGCGCTCGTGCCAGAGGCGTGCGACATCGTGGCGGAGGTGACCGTTGCCGCGTTGGACGAGCCTCCGGTCCCGAGCTCAAGCGAGGATCGGGCGCTGCATGCGAGGGCGCAGCAGGAGAGCCCGATGAGCATGGAGAGGAAAGGGTCGAGGCCGAAACGCATGGGGCATGCTTGGCGTGGTGCGTCGGACCGTCAATTGAAGCTTTCGTTAACGCGCAAAACCGATCGGTTCCGAAGAGCGCACCCATCCCAGGGGCTTCGCGCTCGGTCGCCCGTGTGAGATCGTCTACGACGCGATCGCACTCTCTACAGTGCTTGCGGTGCGCCGACTGGGTCATGTCGGCCCAGGCCACGTCGCATGGGCTTTCGAGGCGGATCGGCGAGCTCACGGGGTGAACGAGTCTATCGACGCGTGATCCGGCGCGCCAACCCCATCGGTTCGGCTCTTGATGCCCCCGGCGAGCGCTCATGGTAATCACGGCTCCCTATGTGCGGGATTGCGGGCAGATTCAATTTCAAGAGCAGCGCCCCGGTGTCGAAGGGCGATCTCGCCATCATGGCGAGACGCATGGACCATCGCGGCCCCGACGGTGAGGGCTTCTTCGTCGACGGATCGGTCGGCTTCGCGCACAAACGCCTCGCGATCATCGATCTCGAAGGCGGCTACCAGCCCATGGAGAGTCACGATGGCTCGCTCGTCATTTGTTACAACGGCGAGGTCTTCAACTACCTCGAGCTGTTCGACGAGCTACGCGCTTCGGGCCTCGAGCCGCACACCAAGAGCGACACCGAAGCGGTGCTCCTCGCCTACCAGAAGTGGGGCCTCGATTTTCCAACGAAGCTGAACGGGATGTTCGCCATCGCGATCTGGGACAAGAAGCTTCGCCGTCTCGTCCTCTGCCGCGATCGCACCGGCGTGAAGCCCATGTACTACGCGCTCACCGACGACGGTGTGGTGTTCGCGTCCGAGCTGAAGGCGCTGCGCGGCGCGAAGGGCGTCGACACGAGCCTCGAGCCCGACGCGTTCGACGACTTCATGACGCTCGGTTACGTCGTGAATCCCCGCACGATCGTGCGCGGCGTGAAGAAGCTCGAGCCGGGGACCATGGTCGTCCTCGAAGCCGGCAAAGAGCCGAAGCACTCACGCTATTGGAAGATGCAGTTCTCGCCCGACCACTCCAAGTCGGAGCGCGAATGGGCCGACGAGGTGCGCGGTCTCTTCGACGACGCCGTTCGCTTGCGTCTGCGCGCCGACGTTCCGTTGGGCGTCTTGCTCTCGGGCGGCGTCGACTCGACGGCCATCGCTGCGACGGTCGCGAAGAACCAAGCGAGCGCCCACGGCGTCGACAGCTTCTGCACCGGGGTCGACGTTCCGGGGGCGATCAACGAGTTCGAGTGGGCACGCAAGACGGCGACACGTCTCGGCACG
Organism: Polyangiaceae bacterium; assembly: GCA_043755175.1. Classification (GTDB taxonomy): domain Bacteria; phylum Myxococcota_A; class Polyangia; order Polyangiales; family Polyangiaceae; genus CAYYKK01. The sequence continues at coordinate 13,949 of JAYUUB010000269.1, forward strand.
CGCCACCACGAGCTGAAGCTCTCTGCCGAAGAGAACGGCGCGCTCCTCATCGAGAGCGCCTCGCTCCTCGACGAGCCGCTCGCCGAGCCCATGGTCGCTCAGCTTCTCGCGGTCTGTCGTCTCGCGCGCAAGCACGTGACCGTCGTTCTCTCGGGTGAAGGCGCCGACGAGACGTGGTTCGGCTACACGGCGTATCGAACGATGTACGCGATCTCGCTCGCCCAGAAGCTCATTCCGAAGGGCCTCCTCGCTCACCTCGGTCCGCTCGTCGACAGCGCCGCCGAGAGGCTCCCAATCTCGGCGAAGCTCAAAAAGCATCTGCGCAACGCGAGCGAGCCGCTCGAGCGTCGGTACCTGGGTCTCAACTACTTCGACCCGTCGCTGAAGAAGAACATGTACTCGGCGCGCTCGCGCCATCTCTACGCAGGCAAAGACGCGCGCGAAGCGATGCGCTCGCTCTACGACGGCACGGGCGGCCCCGAGACGATCTCGCAGATGGCTGCGGTCGATTGCCGCGGATGGCTCGTCGACAACACCCTCGCGCGCAGCGATCTGATGAGCATGGCCGCGTCGGTCGAGCTCCGTGTCCCCTTCCTCGACTACCGTTTGGTCGAGCTGGCGACGCGCGTCCCGGCTCGCTACAAGGTGAAGCCCCACGATCAGAAGGCGATCTTGAAGCGCGCCCTCGGCGATCGACTCCCCGACGACGTGGTGAAGCGCAAGAAGGTCGGCTTTCCGACGCCGCTCCGGCCGCTCTTCAAAGGGGCGTGGGGCAGAGAGGCCGAAGAGGCCATCTCGAATCCATCGAAGTCGGCCGAGGGACTCTTCGATCTCGACTTCGTTCACGGTATGTTCCGGGCTCACCGCGAGGGCACGAACGACTACTCGATGCCTCTCGTTCAGCTGCTCATGTTCTCGTATTGGGCCCGCTCCGCCGATCGTCTCGACAACGAGCGCTTCGACCGAGACGCGCCGACCGTCGACTCTCCGGGGCGTTGATCTCGGAGGCGACCGACCGCACGTGACGCGACGGCTTCCGAGGACGAGCGAATGAAGATCCTGTTTCTGAGCACGCTCTACAGCTCGCCGTACCAACCTGGCAAGAGCCCCGGGAACACGCGCATTCTCAAGGCGATGCGCGCCTATGCCGACATCGAGGTGGTGGCGCCGCTGCCGTATTATCCCGAGCCGCTGGTGCGTCGCTTTCCTTCGCTCCACGCGATGGCCAAGGTCCCCGAGCGGGAGTACGACGACGACGGGAGCATCATCCTCCATCCGCGGACGATGCATCTGCCGCGTGTCGGCCGCGCGCTCTACGCCGGTCTCTTCGCCGCGTCGCTCCTCGCACCGCTAATCAAGCTCGCGCAGCAGCGCAGATTCGACGCGATCCTTTCGGCATGGGCCTACCCCGACGGAACGGCGGCGGTGTGGCTCGGAAAGATGCTCGGCCTCCCGACGGTCGTTCGCGTGATGGGCAGTGACATCAACGACTACGCGCAAAAGCCCTATCGACGCCCGCAGATCGCTTGGGCCATGCGCAAAGCCACCCGCGTCATCGCCGTCTCCAATCACTTGAAGGGCGAGGTCGAGAAGCTCGGCGCGCGCCCGGAGCGCGTCATTTGGGTCCCCACAGGAATCGACTCGACCAAGTTCTTTCAGATCGACCGCACCGAAGCACGTCGCACGATCCGCGCGTTGCACGACGGCCCGATCATCGTCGTTCCCGGCCGTCTCGCTCCCGAAAAAGGCGTCTGCCATTTTCTCGAAGCGTTCGCGAAGCTCGACCGGAGCGTGCACGCGATTCTCGTGGGCGACGGTGGCGAGCGGCCGAGGCTCGTCGAGCAAGCGCTCCGTCTCGGCATCAGCGACCGCGTCGAATTCGCTGGTTTTCAGCCCGAATCGAACATGAAGAACTACTACTCGGCAGCCGATCTCGTCTGCCTCCCAAGTCTCGAAGAAGGCTGGCCCGACGCGCTGATGGAGGCCTTCGCGTGTGGCTGTCCGGTCGTTGCCTCCGACGTCGGTGGCGTCTCCGAGATCATCGGTCTCACCGGCGCGGGCTTCATGGCGCAAGCCGCCGACGAACCCGGCCTGGCGCGTGCGCTCGCGAAGGGGCTCGCCGAGCCGTGGGACCGCGCGAAGCTCGTCGAGAGCATGAAGCCGCACACGCTCGATCACACCGCCAAGCGGTACGTCGACGTGGTCCGCGCCGCTACCCTCGACGCCTGAAGTGTGCTTTCCGGTCTCGGTGCCCTCTTTGGAGGACGCTCCGGACCCGAAGAGTGCAAATCAGCCTGGGTCTCGAAGCGTTCGGTGCTTTACAGTGACCGAAGTGAAGATCTTTCGACTTCTCGTCGTGTTGCTCGGTCTCTTCGCAGTGTCGGGTTGCGTGTCGGAGCCGGTGCTCGAGCTCTATGGCGCGCGCGTCACCGCGGCCACGCCCGCTGGCGTGCAGCTGACGATGATGATGAAGGTGACGAACAACAATTCGTTCGACGTGAAGGTCCGCAACGTGCGCGCGTCGGTGACGATCGCGAATCGCTTTCAGCTGCCCTACCTCCAGTACAACCCCGACCAGTGGCTCAACGCCGGCGCCGCGACGGTGCTCAACGTTCCGATGATCATCCCGTGGAACCTGGTGGGTCCGCTCGTGGGCACTTCGCTCGGATCGAACGCGGTTCGCTACCACATCCTCGGTTATGCCGACGTGACCGCAGTGCGCCTCCTCGGCATCGAAAAGAACGATTACAAGCTCGACGAAGATGGCGTGTTCTCACGCATGGATCTGATCATGGCGGCCGGCCGCGGCATCCTCTCCGAGACGAAGCCACCCGGCCTCGACGAGGGCGAGCTCGCTCTCGGAACGCAGGCGTGGATCTCGCCCGAGGCGGCGCTCTCGCCGAAGGCTCCCAAGCCGATTGCGACGAACTGAAGCAGTCCGAGTTGGATCGGTCTCGTTCCGTGAATCCCGATTCTCCCGGCTCACGAGCTCGCACCCTGGCCGGATGGCGCAATGGCCTCTTTGCCGCGGCGTTGCTCGCGCCGCTCGGGCTCTTCTTTCTATTCGAACGGCAAGCCAAGCGCCTCGATGCCCTCGCCGATCACGGCCAATCGACCGACGCGTACGTGACGGCGGTGTCGACTGCGAATGGGACGACGTTCTATGCGTATTCGGTCGATGGGATCGAGCACACTTGGGACGTCGCGCGACGCGAAGCGCCCTTCGAACGGGGCCAGGTCTTCACGGTGACCTATCTGCCCGAGACGCCGTCGTTCAGTCTCCCGATCTCGGATCGCGGGCTCGCGCGCGAGAAGGCAGCGGCGAATCGAAGCTTCGCGATGAAGGTCGAGATGGGCCTCGCCGCCGCGCTCGCGCTCTTCGGAGGGCTCTTGCACCTCGACGTTCGCCGCCTCCGCTCAGGTGCACCCCTTGGCCCTCCCGATGCCAAGACCCAACGCCGACGGCTCGTCGCCATGGGGCTCGTATTTCTACCCCTCCTCGTCTTGATCACGGGGTTTCATCTTCGCGACGCGATCGAGAAGGGTGAGTCGGTGGCGCCCGTGGTGATCGCCACGGTGCTGGTTCTCGGCATCATCGGCTTCGTCTTCTGGTTCGCGATGCGCGAGGGGCCTGAGAAAGTCCGCGAACGAGTGAGCCGCATCATGCGCTGGGCAGCACCGCTCGCGATCGGTGCCGCTCTCCTTCGTCTGCTCGCTCTCTTGTTCACGAAGTAGTGATCAGACTCCGACACCGAGCGACAAGAAGCTAAGGGCCTGCGTATAAATAAGTCGGCGATATTCCGCCGACTTATTTGTACGCAGGCCCTAACGACCCTCTTCGTCCTGTGAGCTCGTGACCTGCAGCGCGCGTGCGGATTCTGGGAACACGGTGAGGCCGCGACGCTCACGGTCCAAATCCCGAGCTTGGCCCATCACGGCGATGTCGCCAACATCGCGATCTACTCCGGGGTTCCATCGGTCGAGAGCTTCTGGCCCGTCGCCGTACACGTGGAATCGCCAGCGATCTCTTCTCAGAATTGAAAGTAGACGAACGGCACGGCTTCGCTGCTCGCCGCTTCGCGGAGCGCGATGGCGACACCGAAGAGGCAGACCGCTTGAACGAGCCCGGGCGCGCGGACGAAGGCTTCACGCGCCTGCTCGTAGATCTTGCGTGGGAACCATTGCACGAGCACGCCACCGGCGATGATGAGCACGACCGTACGATGCAGGTTCGGCGTGAACGTCGAGAAGACGAACAGCTGCCTGTACATCAAGATGGCTTTGTCGATCGGCGCGCGAATCAAGACGAACGAGAGCGAGATGAAGAGAAACGTGACGAGCACCGAGACGATGCGGCCCACGCTGAGCGGACCTTCGGCTTCGTCGAGCTTCTTACCGCGGAGCTCGTAATAGATGTGCGTCGCGACGACGGCGAAACCCTGGACGACGCCGAAGATCACGAAGCTCCACGCCGCGCCGTGCCAGATGCCGCAGACCACCATCGTGATCCACAGATTCAGATATTTGCGCGGCTTCGACACGCGCCCGCCGCCGAGCGGAATGTAGACGTAATCGCGTAGCCAGCTCGACAGCGAGATGTGCCAGCGCCGCCAGAACTCGGCGACGTTCGACGACTTGTAGGGAGCGTCGAAGTTGATCTTGAATCGGTAGCCGAGAAGGAGCGCAGCTCCGATGGCGACGTCGCTGTAGCCCGAAAAGTCGCAATAGACCTGAATGGCATAGCCGAACATCGCCGTCAGGACTTCGACCGACGAATAGCTCGTGGGCTCGGCGACGACGCGATCGACCAGGTTCAATGCGAGGTAATCGGAGATGACGACCTTCTTGAAGAGGCCGGCCGCCATGAGGAACATGCCTTCGCCAGCCGCCGCTGCGGTGAGCGCTGCGGGGCGCGCGAAGAGCGGCAACAGGTCTTTGCCGCGGATGATCGGGCCTGCGACCAGATGCGGAAAGAAGCAGATGTACGTGACGTAGTGAACGTAATCTCTACAAGGCGGAATCGTTCGTCGGTAGACGTCGATCACGTACGAGAGCGACATGAACGTGAAGAACGAAATGCCGATCGGCAGCGGAATGTGCAGATGCAGATTCGGGAAGGGCGCATGCACGAGATGCGCGAGGCCCTCGAGCTGATCGAGGACGAAGTTGTAGTACTTGAACACCAAGAGCACGCTGGTGTTCATCGCGATGGTCACGAAGAGCGCGCGCTTTCGCTTCTTCGGATCGTCGGTGCGGGCGAGCCAGACGGCGAGCCAGTAGTCGACGGTCGATCCGATGAAGACGATCGGCACGAAGATGAGGTGCGGCGCCGACAGACGGAGCGCCGCGACGAAGCCTTGGTCGCGGATGCCGCCGAGAAACTTGGCGCCGAAGACGTCGAGCCCCGCGTAGAACACGTAGCTCATCGTCGCGAGAAAGCCGAACCGCGCCCTCGGCCAACGCGCGAGCAGCCACGAGACCGTGAAGACGAAGATGAAGAACTTGGCGAAAGCGAGGGTGTTGAACAGCATCGCGCGGGCGCTCCTCGGAGCCTGCCCGACTTACCACAACGCCACGCGACACCAACATATTGGCGCGCCTCGACCGACTCGCCCAACGATTGGCCTAGCCGGCAAGTCCGTGGTACCGACGCGGTGCCGTGGAAAGTCCCAAGCCAAAGGCGAAGAGCGCCCGCGAAGCGAAGGCTGACGAAGCCGAAAAGAGCAACGCGCGCAGCGAGGGCGGCGAGACGCCTCTCCACGAAGCCGGGTTCGGCGAGCTCCTCGAGACCGTCCAAAAAGACGACGAAGACGAGGCCCGACGCCTCACCATCGGGCACCGCGAGCTCTTCGGCCCGAAGCTCCCGGTCGCGAAGAAGATCGCGCTCACCGGCCTCGTCCTCGGCGCGCTCGTTCTCGCGCCATACTCGACGACGAAGCTCATGCGCTTCCGTGTTCTCACCGAGGGCGTGAGTCTGACCAACGACGTGAACGCCGAGAACGCACGCATGGCGAAGGCCGTCCCTCCTCCGGTCGAGCGCGTCGGCGAAATGGGTCTTCCAGGCGAGACGGTCGATCAACAGAACCGCGCCGACGAGCTCGAGCGCGGGCCCACCGATTCACGAGGGCCCATCGCCCAAGAAGACGTGAAGAACGTCATCCCGGCTGCGCTCGACGAGGGCAAGCCGCCGCTCAGTCTCGACGATCCGTCGGGCAAAGCGCTCAATCACTTCTTCGATCGACTCCTCGCCGCCGAACGCAAAGAGCCAGGCGCGATCGTGCGCATCGTCTATTACGGCGACTCGATCGTCGCGAGCGACTTCATCACCGGCAAGCTCCGCCGTCTGCTCCAGACACGCTTCGGTGACGCGGGCCACGGCTATGCGCTCGTTGCGAACGCCTTTCCCGGCTGGTTTCACATCGACGTGTCGCGCAAAGCGAGCGACCAATGGAAGACCTCGCGCTGCATCGGCCCCTACGCCGAAGATGGTCTTTATGGTCTCGGGTGCGTCTCGTTCACTTCGCGCAAGACCGACGAATGGTTCAGCATGGGCACCGCCGACCGCGACGTGTGGGGCCGCAACGCCTCGCGCTTCGAGCTGGAATACCTCGCGCAGCCCGACGGCGGCGACGTCGACATTCTGATCGACGGTCAAAAAGTGAAGAGTCTCTCGACCGCCGGCCCCGAAAAGAAGGTCGCTTACGAGGTCGTGAGCGCACCCGACGGCCCGCACAAGTGCGAGGTCCGAACCACGACCGACAAGGCCACGCGTCTCTTCGGTATGCGCATGGAGCGCGACGTTCCGGGCGTCACTTTGAGCGCGCTCGGCATCACCGGCGCGCGTGCTCGCTTTCTCGACAAGCAAGACGACGCGCATTGGGCTGCGGTCCTCAAAGCGGCGAAGCCCGATCTCGTCGTCCTCGCGTTCGGAACGAACGAGATCACCGACGGCCGCATGGCCTTCGACGAACAAGGACAGCTCTCGAAAGATCCGATGGGCGATTACGATCGCAACCTGAAGAAGGTCATGGATCAGGTGCACGCGGCCTTGCCCGAGGCGAGCCTCATGCTCGTCGGTCCGCCCGACATGGCCTCGAAGACCGCCGACGAAGGGCATTCGAAGGCCGTCGTTCCGGTGATCGTCGATCACCAAAAGACGCTCGCTGGCGACAACGGCTGGGCCTTCTGGAACCAATACAAAGCCATGGGCGGCTCCGGATCGATGTGGGCCTGGGTCCAAGCGGGACTCGGCAACACCGACATGATTCATCCGACCGGTTCGGGCGGAAACGTCCTCGGGCGCATGGAGTATCTGGCGCTCATGGAGCAGTACGAGAAGTACAAAGCTCAGAAGCGCTAACTCGGCTCGAGTGACCCTCTCCGCGCCTCCTCGCATCGAATCGCTCGCCGCCATCGTCCTCGCGGGCGGGGAGAGCCAGCGCATGGGCGAGCCGAAGGCTTTGCTCCGATTCGGCGACGTGACGCTCGTCGAGCGCGTCACCGAGCGGCTCGGCCGCGTTTGCGCGCGCGTCGTCGTCGTCGCGCAAACGGCGCTGGTGCTTCCGCTGCTGCCACCCGAGGTCTTGGTCGTTCGAGATCCATTGCCCGACGCGGGCCCGCTCGTCGGGCTCTCGGCAGGCCTCGACGCGCTCGATGCGTCGACGCCTTGGGCGTTCGTGTGCGCGGTCGATGTTCCATTCGTCTCGGCCGTCGTCGTCGCGCGTCTTCACGCGTTGCGCGACGACTTCGAAGCGATCGTTCCGCGCCTCGACGGAGACACGTATCCCTTGACCGCCCTCTATGCCCGGTCGCTCGCGGCGCGCGCTCGCGATCTCGTGGCGTCGGGAGAGCGACGCGCCCGCCTGCTCGCGCAGAGCGCGCGAACGCGTTTCGTCGATCGCGACGACCTCTTCGTCGAGCCACCCATCGGCGAGACCGATTCACGCCTCGCGACTTTTCTCAACGTGAACACGCGCGCCGATTGGGAGCGCGCCCAAGCGCTCGAGCTCGGCCTCGCCGCGCATGGACTCGAACCAAATGGCGATTAGGCCCTCGACGCATCGTTCGCCTGGTTAGGGATCGGCGAGCATCGAGCGGTTGCGCAGGCATAGAGTGGCCTTTTCGATGAACGCCCATGCGTCGACGAAAGCCGCATCGACGAGCTCCTTCGTCGCGTCGAACGCTCGCTCGTAATCGGCCATGTCGCGATAGGTCGAGAGGCGAGCGAGACGGGCCGCGTCGGTCGCGTCGAAGCCCGACGACGTCAGGTGGGTGAGCAACAGCCCTGGCATCGCACGATGGCGGCAAGGCTCGACACCTTCGGTCAGCAAGAGCGCCGTCGCATGATGGAAGGCCGCGTAGTAGAGGCGACTGAGCGCATCATTGAGCATGCCGAGATCGCGCAATGCCGTGGCCGCCGCGAACGCCGATTGGCCGTGACGCACTTCGCCCGAGACAGAAGCCATCAGCGCGGGGGCTGTCATGGTCGTTCGCCGTCGCGCTCGATTTCGTGCACGAGGCCGCGTCCGGGCCCTCTCTGAAATTGCGCCGTCGCCATTGCCACGGCAGCGAGCGGCGTGCTGGTCTCGATCGCGAGCTCGAACGTCGCGTCGGCCACCTGTGCGATCTCGGTTGGCAAGAGGCCCTCCACGAGCACGAGCACGTCGACATCCGAGTCTTCGTGCGCTTCGCCTCGCGCGTAGGAGCCGAACAGCCGCACCTCGCACTTTCGACCGGCGAATCGGCGACGAACACGCGCTTCGAGCTCGAGGAGCACGGGACGCAGGTGCGGCGGCATCATGCTGCGAGGCTACCATCGCTGGCGGAGAGGTTCACCTCCACAGGCCTCGAAGCCAGTGGGAAGCGAACGCAAGGAGCGCAACTCCGCGTCATCGAGAAGAAGCCGCGGTCACGCTGACGGCGAGGAGGAGACGATCCCCCGGAACAAGTAAGAGGCCCTGCCGACGCTCACCGGCACTCGGGCGCTCGCCGCGGAGGCGCCTCGATCGGGTACGCTCGCGGTAGATGAAGAACGCGGCAGAAGCACACGAATCGACCGACCGCGAAGCCCTCGAGCGAAGCCGCTTGCGTCGCGAGCGGTGGACGGGGGGCGTCGCTCTGCGTGGCGACGCGATGGACGAGGTCAGCGCTGCGCTGTGGCGATCCGTGAACCCCAACGACAGGCTTGGGTACGTGTTCGACATGTGGAACGAGCAGAGCATTCTCAAGGACCCTTCCCATGAAGCTGCCGCCCGACTTCAGAGATCTGTTGGTGGAGTTCGCCCGCGAAAGGGTTGAGCACGCGATCCTCGGAGGCCACGCATTCGCGTTTCACGCAGAGCCGCGCGCTACGAAAGAGCTCGACTTGCTCATCGGCGGCAGCGCCGAGATCTGTCTCGCGCCGCCCGGGCATTGGAACGGTTCGGTGCTCCTGCCAGCTTCGTCACGGCTGTGAGCCAGCTCGGCGACGGCTGTTATTGCGTTACGACGTAGGTCAGGCGAGCGAGATTGCTCGGACCATCGGTTGTCGTAAAGTAGAGCGCGTTGATGGGGCCCTTGTTGA
>JAYUUB010000270.1:0-8367 GCA_043755175.1 Polyangiaceae bacterium
TCTTTTGATGGCCCCACCCATCATCGACCTGACCGAAGCTTCGGTGCGCGACCCAAAGCGCGCGCCCATCGGCCGATTCACGTGCCAGGGCGTTCTCTCGTCGAGCAGCTCGACATCGGCGGACGCCTCGTCCACTTCGGCTCGAGGCGCGCCGACCCGCTTCGACTCGATCAAAGAGGTCCTCGCTTCGCACTGATCGGCCAAGATTGGTGGACGAGCGGGGCCGGGACCGACGAACATGACGGGCATGAACAACCTCGCGTTCGTCACCTTTCTCAAGACCCAGGAGATGCCGGTCGTCACGCTGCATCTCACGACCGGCAAAGAAGCCTCTGGGATCGTCGCGGCAGTCGACACCGATGGCGCTGGCGTTGGGACGATCACCGTGATGGGCAACGATCTCAGCCCCACGACGATCAAGGTCTCCGACGTGAAGCAGGCCATCGTGCTCGATGCGAACGGGCGCCCGAAGTCTTTCTGAGCCGACCACCATGAACGCTTACGGAGCTCCTCCGCTCGGTTCCGAGCCCCCCGTCGCGAAGCCGCCTTTCTTGCTTGCAGCGATCGGTGCTGCATTGGCGGGCGTCTATTGGGCGGCTCTGACCTTTCTCATCGGCGTCGGCGTCGCGTACGGGGGAACACCCTCTACCCAGGTCTTGATCCCCTGTCTGCTCATCGGGCTCTACGCCTTCCGCGCATGGCAGCTTTACAAGGGTGAGCCCGCGGCGCTCCGACGGATCATGTTTTTGCAGGGCGTCGGCGCGGCCATGGCCATTCTCGGGATGCTTCGAGGCACGTCGTCGATGGCCACTCTGCTGCAAGGGATCAAGCTCGCCATTCACGTGTTCGGGTTCGTGGCAGGCTACCTCGCAAAGCGTCGGTACGAGGCATCGCTCGTACGAGCCTGACCGACGGCGGCAGTGGTTCCGGGAGACTTGTAGGCGTCGGCTCTGCTGTGAAAGGAGAGGCAGAGGAACGGGAAGGTTGGAAGGGAGAGGAAGCGAGAGGCGGATTGGGGCTCGGCCGGGAGAGGGGAATGAGGGTCAAGCCCGCTATGCCGGCCTTTTGAGCAGCCCGTTGAGAAACCAATGCGCAGTGCTTCCGAGCGGAATGGACTCGCTCGCGTCGTTGGCGGACAGTCGAAATGGCAGCAGTATTCCTGCGGTCCGTCGCCTGGTTGCGAACTGAGGTGCATTGGCGATTGCGATGACCGCCGCGCGCTCTGGCGCAGAGAACTTCTGCGGTGCGCCTCCGGAGCGTGCACCCTGGTGCTCCCCGAGGCTCAACGTGAAAAGACGGAGAGACAGACAGCGTCTGCCGTTGGGAAGAGTACGAAATTGTCACCTCGGGTGCTGAGTGCTTCGCGTCGAGAAAGGGCGTTCAGGCGCTTGGCTTCGCGATCCAAAAGCCCCTACGGGGTCGCGCAGGTGCCGGCGTCGCCGAGCACTACGGGCGGGGTGCCGGGCTCGTACTTCATCGAGCACGCGTCGCAGGCGTCGCCTGAATCGGGGATGCGCTGGCGGACGTCTTCGCAGACGTAACCGCGCTGCTGGTCGCAGGGCGCATCGTTCCACGTCCCGTCGGCAAGGAATACGGCGCAGTCTTCGTTACCGGCACCGTCGTCGGGCTGGGCCATCCCCCAGTTGACGTAGGTGCTCTGGCTCGAGATCCAGACGTACGTGCCTTCGGTCGCCACGTCGGTGAAGCCGATCCAGGCGTCGCTCACGCCGAGACTCAGCAGAAATGCGTTCTCCTCGGCGCTGGAGACGGTCACGAGCTGTCCGCCGCGCTCCACGCACGCGGTCGAGGCGTCAGTCCAGGTCGCCTTCAGGGCGCCACAGATTAGGTACGCGGAGGTTCCGTGGGCCACGAGATCACACTCGGTCTCGGCCTGGCACGTCGTAGTCGAGTCGCAGCGGAAGGGCAGACTGTCGACGTTGGCCTGATCGAAGCTCGAGGCCGTGGGGCAACTGTCGACCTCGTCTGGAAAGCCGTCGCCGTCTTGGTCTTGGGACGAGAGCGGTGACCAGTTGACCATCAGCGCGGCACGCGCGAATCCCGGGCGACTGACGAAGAAATCGGGGTCGCCATCGCCATCGAGATCGCCGACCGCGACGCCGGCAACGAGGAGAGCGGATCCGTTGCCCGCTATCTCGGCGGAGTAGTCGTAGAACCGCCCGGTGCCGTCGTTGTGGAGGAGGCGGACGCCGCCGGTTTTGGCGGCGACGACGACGTCGAGGTGACCATCGAGGTCGACGTCGCTGAGCACCGCACGGCTCCCCGCGGTGGCGTCGGGCCCGAGTCGGAGATCGGTGACATCGACGAAGCGCCCCGAGCCATCGTTGGAAAGGATCCGATCGTGCGTGGCCGTGGGCAGATAAATGTCGAGGCTGCCGTTTCCATCGAAATCGCCGAGCGCCGGAATTCCGGCGCCGGGCGCGATGTCGTGCGGAAGGGCGTCGGGGGCCGCGCGTCGGAACACGCCATGACCGTCGTTGAGGTAAAGTCGGTTCGCCCCGGTGTCGCCGGCGAAGAATAGATCTACGTGGCCATCGCCGTCGACGTCGCCCGTGGCCACTCCCGCGGCGTTGAACGCGCCCCCGGGGAGCCGCTGGGCGGTCACGTTCGTGAACGTCCCGAGCCCGTCGTTCACCAGGATGACTACGCCCGGTGCGCCGTCGACCACGGTCGCCGCGCCCACCGTCACCAAGTCGAGATCGGCATCGTCGTCGAGGTCCACCCCGATCGCGGTCTGCGCGGTGCCGAACAGCACCGGGAGGGCCGTCAACGACGCGGTGAACGCAAGCTTGCCGTCGCCGAAGCGGATCCGACTCGGCGTCTTGTTCGTCCCGCCGAGGAAGAGATCGACATTGCCGTCGCCGTCGAAATCCTGGGCGAGGACCGAGTACACGTCGAACGGATCCGCGTCCGTCTCGAGGAGCTCGGGGTTATGGAGCGAGCCTTTGCCGTCGTTCCTGTAAACCCATACCCCTTCACGACGGGCGGCCTGGAAGACGTCGCCGTCGGCAATCGCGACGAGACCCCCGTCGACCGGGAGCGATGGCGCCCGCTGCCATGCGACGTCGACGAAGGCGAGCGGAAGCGCCTCGAAGCTGAGCGCGTCGTCGAGTCGAGCGTGGATGGCTTGCACCTCGACATCGACGCTCACCTTGCCAGCGATGGAGTGCGGGGCGATGACCTCGATCCGAGTGTCGGTCGCTGTGCTCACCGCGGCCTCGGCGTCGCCGAAGCGCACCTTGGGGCTCGGTCCGAAGCCATGTCCCTGAAGGGTTATCGTCTCGCCGCCGCGCGCCGACACGTGCTCCGGCGAGACCGAGGTGAGCTCGAGGGTGGAGGAGCCCGCCTCTCCGCACGATACGAGGAGCAGCGCGAGCGAGACGATTGTGAGGCTTCGATCAGTGCGGCGCATTGGGAGGCTCCACGGAGAGGTAGAGGCGGGCGGGGGTCGGGGCCGCGTTGAGGATCACGAGATCTTGGTCGGCGTCGGCATCGACGTTGGTCGCGGCCACCCAGACGGTGCCGTCGGGACGGATCGGCAGGAGCGGAGTGCGATCGACGAACTGGCCCGCTCCATCGTTGAGGTAGAGCCGGGTCTCGCCGCCAGCGTTGCCGATCACGAGGTCCAGATCGCGATCGCGATCGAGGTCGACCAGCGCCGCAGAGGTGCCTTTCGAGGCGTCGAGTGGCATGGCGCTCGCGGTGGCGTCGAAGAAGTGGCCGGTGCCGTCGTTGACGAGCAAGCGGTCCTGGCCGGCGCTCACGGCAACGATGTCGACGTCGCCGTCCCCGTCGACGTCGCCTGTGAGTAACGTCGTGATGGCCCCCGGGGGATCGTTCGGCAGCTGGCCTTTCGCCGGCTTGAACGCGCCTTTGCCGTCGCTGAGGAGCAGGCGCAGCTCGACGCCGTCGGTGGCCCCCGGCGTTGCGAGGACGAGGTCGAGGGATCCGTTCCCGTCGAAGTCGCCGAGCGCGAGCGAGGTGACGATCCAATCGCGCTCGGGAACCGCGTCAGAAGGCGCGCCTTCGAGCTGGATCGCCGCGGACGTGCTGGCATTGAGGTACACGCGAAATGGCACGCTGTCCGGAGTGGAGTTGGCGACCACGAGGTCGGGCCGGCCATCGCCATCGAGATCGCCGACCGCAACCGCCGTCACCGTGTCGCTGTCCGGCGGCACAGCCCCGAACTCCGCGCCGGTGAACGTGGCTTTGCCGTCGTTCCGATAGACCGTAGGGCTGCTATCGCCCACTCCCACGAAGAGATCGAGGTCGCCGTCGCCGTCGAAATCCGCGGTGACGAGCGCGCGAACGTCGAGGATCTCTGCCGGGAAACGCGGCGGGACTCGCATCTGCACTTGGTCCACGGCGCCGCGTCCAGGGTCGCGCGCCGGGGAGGTGTCGGTGAAGTTGCCGCGCCCGTCGTTCTTGAGGAAGCGACAGGACGTGCCCGGTGCGCAGGTGATGAGATCCATCGCACCATCGCCGTCGAAATCGCCCGCGGCCGCCCCCGCAACGGTCTCGTTCGGCCTCGAGGGCAGCGCGTCTTCTGGAGCCTCGACGAAGCGTAGATCGAGCGGCAACACTTCGACAGTGCGCTGCAGCCGGCCAACGTCGCTGCCTGCAGTTTCCACGGCCACCGACGCCGGGCCTGCGAAGAGCGGGGGTGCCTTGAAACGCGCCTCGGTGGCCGACACGATCTCCAGCCCTTCCATTAGCTCACCGCCGAGGCGGACCGAGATTGCCGCCGTGAAGCCGGAACCGTGCAAACTGATCATGTCACCGCCCCGGGCCGAGATCCGCGCCGGCGACACGCTCACCAGCTCGAGCGCCGAGCCGTCCCCGAGCTCGCCTGCGCACGATAACCCTGCTCCGGCCGCAAGCATGGCCAGGCTCGCCCAGCGCGCACGGTGGGACTTGGAGCTCTCCATCGCCGTTTCTCCACTGCGGCTCGAGCGCCTGATGGGCCGCAGGAGTCGACGGGTCCGCGCGAGCGCGACGAGCGCCAAAACGAGCCCAGCACCGGCGGTAGAGCCGTCGCTCCAGTGTGCATGGGAACAACCCTCCGCCGCGGCTCGGGGGAACGTCCCAGTCGGGGCCGCGCCGCCGCCCCCGCTGCCGCCCGTCCCCGGAAGCACCTGGATCTTCGGGGTGATCTCCGCCGTCGGACAGACGATGAAATCGCCGCCGGCAACTTGGAGCTGGAATGTGTCGGCGATCTCGGCTCCCGGCTGATCCGGCGCGGTGACAGCGAAGGTGAATCGCCCGATCTCGCCCGGGAGAACTGGCCTGTTCAGCTGACTGGCCACGTTCCAAGCGGGCCACGATCCGGCCGTGAACATGGCGCTCGCGCCGCCGCGGGCGCCGAGCCAAATACCGTGATCGGGCCACGCCTTGGCACCGACGTTGCGGAACTCTGCCCAGATCTCGCCGCGCTGGCCGACATGGAGCATCTGGGGATAAGAGACGTCGACGAGGGTCGCCGCGTAATCGGGCAGTTCCGGTCCGAAGCTCTGTGGATTTCCTTCGTCGACCAGACCATTGCAATCGTTGTCGACTCCGTCGCAGACCTCGGGTGGGCCCTCGCAGGTTCCCCAGGCACCCCAGGCGCACGCCTGGCACGTTCGCACGTGGCTGCCGCAACTGCTGCAGGCCTCGGTCTGTGTGTCCCCGTCGTTGCACGGGCAGGCCGCGCCGTGCAGAACGACGAAGCCGCTGTCGAAATAGCCGATCGAGCTGTCCGCTATGTTGTACCCACCGGGGTTACCGCTTTCGTGACAGGCTTCCTGGCTCACGGTGACCGAGCCGCCGTTCACCGCCTCCACCCAGGCGACGTGGCCGTAGCCTCCCACCGTGCTGGTGGCGATGCTGCCCGGTAGCGGCGAGCCAATCACGTCGACGAGCGGGTTGAGCGAGGCATTGCTGCCCCAGGTGTTGGCGTTGCCCCAGTTGGGGAAGGCAACCCCCCAGTGTCGGCACGCCGCCTCCCAGGCCCACCAGGTGCAGTTGCCGTCGGAGGGATAGCAGCAAGGGTAGATGTTGCCCCCTCCGCATGCGTCCTGGTGGTCTTGCCCTCCGCACGAGGGGTCTGCGAGGGCGCTGGCGCCGAACAGCAGGATTGCGGATAGCGTCGCCGCGGCAAGCGCGGCCCGGAGCACTCGGGATGCGTTCATCGCGCCACCTCGGGCTCGATTTGCTCGACCACCCGGTCGAACATCGCGCGCGCCGTCGGGTTGCCTTCGGGGTTGATCCCGCTGACGCGGATGATTCGATCCCCGAGGGCGAACACGGCGATGGACTGGGACGGGGCCTGGGGAGAGGGTGGCTGTTCGACGAGGATCCCGGCCACGCGCGCTCGCGTCATCGGTCGCTCGCTCACCCGGACGTGCTCGGCCGGGCTCGCCTCGTCGGCCCCAGACGCTGAATTGATGAGGAAAGCCAGGTGCGCGTCGAACCAGGCGTGAAGGTCGAGCCCGCGAGGGTTGTCCCACACCTCGAGGATGACCGCGGGCCCGGCCTCGGTGGAGAGGTGGATGGAGTGCCTGAACTTGCTGGCGGGCAGGCTCTGATCGAAATGCCGTTCCTCGATGAGAACCCCCGCCCGGATCACGGGGAACCTCAGTTTCGCGCCCAGCGCCGAGTGGAACCGGTACTCTCCCGCCGTCGCGCGGAGTCCCGCGCTCCCCGCGATCGGCGAAGCGGGCTCCTCGACCGCATCGTCGATCGGAGGCGCTTCCACCGCGCAAGCGGTCACGAGGTTTGCGAAGATGAGGAGCCCGGCTCGCCGCAGAGGGGCATTGCGCAGGGTCACTCTGCGCAATGCCCACGGCACGAGCAGGGCCACGTCGGTCGAAGCGATGAGGGGTAAAGAAGGGAGTCGCATCGGGCAGCGCTTTCTCACCATCTGAGGTGCATGGTTGAGCTGACGCTACTTGCGTTCGGCCGTAGATATCCGCCAACCACCGGAAATCTGGCGCCACGTCAGAGCCGCGCGCGCCGCGCATCGAGTAGTCTCGCGGCGGCCGACTTTTCCTCCCACTCATGATCCAGACGCCCTACGAAAGGTTCCTCGCCGCTCCCTCCGGTCGCTTCTGCGTGCTCCGCACGTCGGTGGTGTGGTGCGCCTCGCCGTCCCTCGGGGGAATCGTGCTCTGGGCTCGGCAGTCCGAAGCGGAGACCCGCACCATCCTCGAGCTCTTCGAGCGCAGCTTGCGCTCGATGGATACCTCGTTCGACGTGGTCCTCGACACCCGGGGGGTCGACACGGTGGATCCGGCGGCGCTCCAGATCCTGTTCTCGTGGATGGTCGAGCACCTGGGCGACCTCGCGCGGCGCGTTCGTCTGCAAACCTGCATCATCCGCGGAGGTCCGATCGGCTTGCTCCTTACGGGCCTCATGCCGGTGACGGGACAGCTGCAGCCTTACCGCATCTTCACCGACGCCGCGGAGGCGTTCACGCTCGTCGCCGGCGACGCGGGCGCTGCGCTTTGTGTGGAGGTGGAAAGCATCGCGCTCAAGGTACGCGATGTGCCCCGCGAGGTGCGCATCACGCGCGAGCTCCTCGAAGCGCGCATCGATACTCCCTTCGACGAGGTGAGCCGGAGGCTCGGCATGTCACCACGATCCGTCCAGCGCGCCCTCGGTCGTCACGGCACGTCGTTCCACAACGAGGTCGTCACCGAGCGGCTCGCGCGCGCGAAGGAGCTCTTGCGATGCGGGGATTTGAAGCTCGGGGAGATCGGCGCGAGGATCGGCATCTCGGAGCGGGCACTGACCTTACTGTTCAAAGCCAAAACCGGCCTCGCACCGGCGGAGTGGCGCAAGCGCGATCGCGGATGACTCCGCCCAGGGTTGAATGGCCCCGCTCGCGAGGCTTCCATGCGCTTCTCGAGAATGAAGCCCTAGGTCAGCACCATCCTGTCCCGCATGAATCACCGCCGGACCTTTCGCCGACAAGCGCTCCTTGTTGCCAAGTCGTGCGCGAAAGCGACTTATGCTTAATTTCGAGCGTCGCGTTCGATCTGTCGACCGAGGGTGCCCTCGTCCTCACGTGCGCTGACGGGGCGAGCCTCTCATCGTCACTTCCGCTGTACCCGTTCACCGGGTGGGGAGCAGCGACGGTCCCAAGCGACCAGTGGAGTGTGCCTGACATGAGTGGACCAGGAACTGGAAGACTGGGCGCTTCTGGAATCGGAGCGAATGCGCCACGGTCATGATCGCTGGGCGAACAGACACCCCTCGTTCGGTCTGCGAGCCATACGACGTCTTTCGCCAAAGGACGAATGGTCGCAAAGCTCTCTCGGCATGATTGTTCGTCGGCTCGACGCCAGGTGTTCGAGCAAACGTGAAGAG
>JAYUUB010000271.1:0-8365 GCA_043755175.1 Polyangiaceae bacterium
AAGAGATCCGTCTTCGCGTTCCTCGATGAAGCATGTCATGCGGCCCTCGACAACACGCGACCGCCCTCGCTTTTGCCGGCTGCCCGGTGAACGGGTACACATAGCCAACCTCGAGATCGTCGCCCTGCACACCGAACGGACCAGCTTGCTTCTCACGAGCGGCCGAACGGTCGTTCACGTGATTGGCCGAACGAAGAAACCCCATCGTTACTATCACCGCAAACGTACGAGCCAAGGGTGGACTCCCTGGCGAAAGATGGACGTCGATATTCAAGGGGACCATATCGTTCCTGTCACGTTGGGCGGCAAGCTCTACGTGTTCTGGGCCCTGATGGAGGACAAGGCCAAGCCGGCACCACCGGTGACCGCCAACCCTCCCACGCCCGCGCCTTCCCCGTCCGACGACAACGTTCCGGATACGGGCGACCCGATCCTCGACGAAATCAACGAGGTCGTGTATGATTTTGGCCACCAGCAGGCGGCGACCCAAACCGCAGCTCAGCACAGCGAAGCCCCACCCCAACTTGGGGTCACGGTTCGAATGTCTGTCGCGGAGCTCAACGAGGGCGGCTGGTCGGCGTCGGAGTCGCAATCCGAGCCGGTCGAGCTCGACACGTCGCCGTTTCGTGGGTTTGTGTCTTTCACCGCGAACACCAGCGGGGCGCAGATCAAGCTCACGATGCTTTGCGTCACCTCGAGTGAGTTCCGGACCGTCGCCACATTCCGGTTCAACGTTGGAACCACCGAGTTCACTGGCGGGCGGAGCACGTGGATCACTGACTGGACCGGCCGCTTTGATTCGCAGACAATCTTCATTGCGCCGGACCCTGCCCACGACGGAGGGCCGCTCGACGTAACGCGACCCAATGGGACCGCCGCCGACAATCAATGGTTTCAAATCTCGGGCTCGGGCTTGTCGAAGCTTCAACTTTACCTCATCGAAAATGGCGCACCGATGGCCCAAGCGCCGGTCCTCAACACTGTCTGGGCCGGTTCCAGGGTCGTCGCCCACCGTGGGCCTGAGCCGGCTCATGAGCGACCCCACGTCGTCTTTCAAGATGCCAACCGGTCGTTTTTCATGGATCTCAAATCTCGACCCTATCAAACCATCGCAACAGCTTGGGGGCCGCCGATCGCGATTGAGAACTCCCCGCTCGCCGCCGACAAGAACTACCGCTTCGAGCTCTTCTGCCACCCGTTCGTCAATGACTTCCGAACTAGGCTCGCGCTGAATGGCATTGACGGGCTGCTCCGGCCGAGCGACCAGCCGCAGGTCCAAGTCGCATCGATCTCGGCTGGCTATTCGCCGCAGGTAGATAACGTCGAGACCCCGTTCCCCGACGAGATCGTCGACTTCAGGTATGGCTCCACATACGGAGTCTACAACTGGGAGCTCTTCTTTCACGTGCCGCTCCTCATCGCGACTCGGCTCAGCCAGGAGGGTCGGTTCGACGAGGCGAGGAAGTGGTTCCATACCATTTTCGACCCAACTGACGGGACGCCGCCCACCGGGACGACCAATCTGGCGGCGCGCTACTGGAAGTTTCGCCCGTTCGCCCTGAACGACGACCTCGCTTCTATCCAAACAGCCCTCGGCCAGGAGCTGATCGCCTGGGCGAACGGTGAATCCCAAACGCCAGGCTCAGATTTGCTCGTCACGCAAATCGCAAAATGGCGGGAAGATCCATTCGATCCGCACGCACTCGCGCGCCTACGCATCGTTGCCTACCAGAAAGCGGTCGTACAAAAGTACGTCGACAATCTCATCAGCTGGGGTGACCAACTCTTCTCGCAGGATTCTATCGAGGCCATCAACGAGGCTACGCAGCTGTACCTGCTCGCTCTCCAGATCCTCGGCCCCAAGCCTACGCTGATTTCAGATCCAACGCCCGACCCGAGTCAGTCGTACAAGCAGCTTGACGATCCGCCGCTGGGCTCCTTCGATTCGTTTGCGAACGCTTTGGTTGAAACCGAGGCCATCGTACCCAACGTTCCCCAGGACGGTTTCGAGTGCCGGGGATTCAAGCTGCTGCCGGCCACTGTCACGGGCACGCCCTATTTCTGCGTCCCGAACAACGAGAAGCTGTTCGCTTTGTGGGACACGCTTGCCGATCGGCTCTTCAAGATTCGGCATTGCCAAAACATCGAAGGCCTCGTTCGGGCGTTGCCGCTGTTCCAGCCTCCCATCGACCCGGGTCTGCTGGTCAGAGCGAAAGCGGCGGGGCTCGACCTTGGAAGCGTGCTCAACGACCTCTCCGTCGCCGCGCCGCCCTACCGCTATGCGGTGCTTGCAGCCCGTGCTGCGGAGTACACTAGCTCCGTGGTCGGACTGGGTGCATCGCTCCTCTCGGCCCTCGAGAAGAAGGACGCCGAGACATTGTCGCAGCTCCGGTCGACCCATGAGGTTGCGAACCAGGAATCGACGCGAGAGATCCGTAAGACGCAGCTTTCGGAAGCGAGGGAGAACCTGCTGTCGACGACGCTCTCGCTGCGCTCGGCCGAAGCGCGTCTCGCGTACTACGAGAGCCGCTCCTTCATGAGCCCGGGTGAAATAGCGGCGATGGCGCTTGGTGGGGTGGCCGAAGGACTGAGCATCGGCGCCCAGGTTCTGAAGACGAGCGGAAGCCAGACGTCGGTGGCCCCTGACGCGGTTACTGGCGGGGCGGGCATGGCGTCACCGGTCGCGTTGGTCTTGATTGGTGCGTCGAACGTCGCCCGTGCTTCGTTTGGAGCAGGCGATGCGCTCGAGATGGCATCTCACGCGGTCTCCACGGCCGCGGGTACCGCCGCCACCGTCGCCAGCTACCAGCGACGCATGGAGGACTGGAAACACCAGGCGAACCTTGCGAAGCTCGAGATTGCTCAGATCGAGAAGCAGATCGTCGCCGCCGAGGTCCGCGTAGCGATGGCTGAGCAGGAGCTTCGACTCTTGGAGCAACAGCTCAGACAGTCCAAAGACGTCGAGCGTTTCCTTCGCACCCGGTTCACGAACAAGGATCTGTATGGCTGGATGGTCGGGCAGCTCTCCGCTGTCTATTACCAGGCGTTCAAGCTCGCCTACGAGATGGCCCGACGGGCCGAGAAGGCGTTCAACTTCGAACGAGCCGCGGATCAGTCCTTCGTCAAGTTCGGCTACTGGGAAGGTCTGCGAAAGGGCCTGCTCGCTGGAGAGCGGCTCGCCCAAGATCTCAGGCGCATGGACAGCGCGTACCACTCGCAGAACAAGCGCGAATACGAGCTCACCAAAACGGTGTCGATCGCCGAGCTCGACCCCGACGCCTTCATGACCATTCGCGAGGGCGTCGCCAACGGCGGCACCTTCCGCCTGGACGAGGCACGGTTCGACGACGACTTCCCGACACACCATCTGCGGCGCATCAAGTCGGCGAACATCTCCGTCCACTGCACCCCGGGGCCCTACCAAAGCGTGAACGGCCGACTCACGATGTTGAACGCCGAGACCCGGCGCACCCCGACTGCCGCCGCACGCGAAGCGTGGTCCGGGGCGGTGAGCGCAACTGCGACCAGCACGGCTCAGAATGACGCGGGGATGTTCGAGCTGAATTTCCGCGACGATCGCTACCTCCCGTTCGAGGGGGCAGGCGCCCACGCTGAGTCGCCCCTTCCACAGTGGCGATTCGAGCTGATGGGGGGCAACGAGTTTCCCTACGACAGCATCTCCGACGTCGTGCTTCAGCTGCGCTACACAGCCAGAGAGGGGCGCACACCTGTCGGCGGTTTCACCGCTTCGCGCAATACGATGTGGCGGGTGCCGTACGCGTTTGCCGACGCGTGGCAGGCACTTAAGGAGGGCTCCGCTGCAAGCCTCCTTCTCGTGACATCACCGAGCAGCTTTCCAAAGGGTAGAAGTCGGACTCACGGTTCAATCACTCAGGTGAAGCTCTACGTTCGATGCAATACCGCTGATGCACCGACGTTCACGGTGACGCCTCCCAGCGGTTCGGCTTCTGCGATGGGCGGAGGTTCGAACATCGGAAGCGGTGCGGTTTTCTACAAGACGTTCACCTTCAGCCCAGGAACCGCCATTGCCAGCACCGACCAGACCTGGACCATCACCCCGAGCACGCCGACGATCCCTCTGATCCAAGATCTTTGGATCTCCTTTACCTACGGGTTGACCTGAGAGCCCTGGATGCAACGCGAGGACGACAAGCAGAACACGGGGTCTTCGCCGGACGCGGAGGCGGGCAAACCGCCGACCGCTCGCGAGGCGGAGATGGGAGAGCGAAGAGTCGCGAAGCGAGCTTTTGCCTCGACGAGCGCCCCTTCGCTTGAGCTCCCGAAAGGGGGCGGGGCTATTCGTGGCATCGGCGAAACCTTCAAGGTGAATCCCGCGACGGGCACGGCTTCCTTCTCGATACCGCTCCCTGTCTCGCCCGCGCCGCGCGGCCCAACGCCAGAGCTCTCCCTTTCGTACGACTCCGGAGCCGGCAACGGTGTGTTCGGGGTGGGCTGGTCGTTGTCGCTGCCGCAGATTGCACGCAAGACCGACAAGAAGCTCCCCGAGTATCTCGATAGCCAGGACAGCGACGTCTTTTTTCTCTCGGGAGCGGAAGATCTCGTGCCCATGCTCGACGGCACCGGACAGCGCATCGTCGTCGACAATGCGACCGAACGACGCGACCGGTTTCGACCGCGCGTGGAAGGCCTCTTCTCGGTGATTGAGAAGATATTCACCAAAGCGACGGGCGATGTTTGGTGGCGTGCGGTCACACGCGACAACGTCACTAGCACCTTTGGCCTTACCAGCGCGAGCCGCATCGAGGATCCCACCCAGACCGTCGCGGCCAACAAGCCCAAGCGTGTCTTCTCATGGCTGCTCACCAAGACGGAAGACGACCGCGGCAACGCCGTCGAATACATCTACAAGGCTGAAGATCTCGTCGGGCTTCCTCTCGGTAGACCCAGCGAAAAGCATCGCAAGGACGGGCTTGCTCTCATTGCGAATCGCTACTTGAAGCGAGTCCGGTATGGCAGCACAACCACGCCTGGGCAATTCGAGTTCGAGATCGTTCTCGACTACGGTGAGCATTCTGCTGCACTGCCGACCCCAGGTGAATCCACCGTGTGGACGGTGCGACAAGATGCCTTCTCTTCTTATCGAGCAGGTTTCGAGATTCGAACCTATCGATTGTGTCGACGCGTTCTCGTGTTCCACAACTTCACTGAGCTGACGCCTAACCCGTGTTTCGTGCGATCGCTCGACCTCGCCTACAGCGAGGACCCGCGTATGACCAAGCTCGCGAGCGCGACGCTCAAGGGCTACGCATGGTCGGGCACTGGCTACGTGGTTCGAGCCATGCCGCCGGTCACTTTCGCATACAGCCCAGATACGTTCTCGAAGAGCGTCAAGAATCTTGGGAAGTCGGATTTGGCCGACGATTTCCCGCGCTCTGCATTCGGTACGGCTGCGCAATGGGTCGACCTCGACGCAGAAGGCATTCCGGGCGTCCTCATCAGTCAAGATGGTGCCCAGCGCTACAAGCGGAATCTCGGAGCCGGCAAGCTTTCAGGGGGTCGAACGCTTGGAACCTCGCCCGGCATTGCTTCCGGCCCAACGCAGCTCGTCGATGTGGCCGGCTCCGGCACGCTCGCCATGGTCACCTTGGCTGGCACCCAGCCGGGCTTTCAGGAGCGCGTCGGAGACGGTTGGGGGCCCTTCGTTCCGTTTCGCAGCTTCCCCCGCGTCGACTTCAGCGATCCGAACACGCGCCTCGTCGACCTCAATGGCGACGGTTTCGAAGACATCCTAGTTACGCGCGGCAACCACCTCGAGTGGTACCCGTCGCTTGGTCGTGATGGTTACGGGCCGGCTCGAAAGGTCCCGCTTCCGGACGATCAGGAGAAGGGGGCGCGAATCGTTTTCGCAGACCCGCTCGCCGGTGTGTTCATCGCTGACATGAATGGCGACGGGCTTGCGGACCTCGTTCGCGTAACCGCCTCGGGCGTGACCTACTGGCCAAACCACGGTTATGGCCACTTCGGCGCGGCCATCCACCTCGACACCTCACCCTTTCTCGACAACCACGCCCTATTCGACGCGCGGCGGGTGCGCCTAGCGGACCTCGACGGCACGGGCACAGCCGACCTCCTCTACTTTCACACGACGGGTGTGAGGGTTTATCGCAACCAATCCGGCAACAGCTATTCGGCCGAGACCCTGTTTCCGGCTCCGCCCGAGGCGGCGAGCGGAACCATCATCGATCTCTTCGGTACTGGAACAAGCTGCGTCTTTTGGAGCCCTGCGCGAGACGCCTCTTTTCCGCTTGCCCAATACCTCGATCCGCTCTCGAGCATCAAACCCCACCTTCTCGTCGAAATCGACAATCACGCAGGGCGCCTCGTTCACTTCACTTACGCGCCATCGACCAAGCACTACCTTGCCGACCGCAAAGCAGGGCGTCGCTGGGTCACCAAGCTCCCGTTCCCCGTGCAGGTCGTCGACCAGGTCGATAGCTATGATGCCGTCAGCCGGACACGTCTCGTCACCCAGTACGCGTACCACCACGGCCACTACGACACGGCCGAACGCGAGTTCAGAGGCTTTGGTTACGTCGAACAAACGGACGCCGAGCGGTTCGGGGCCGAGCACGGGCAGGGGACGTTCCCGACCTACCCCCCACCGATCAACGGCGAGGTTCCGCAGGCGCCCATCTTGACCAAGACGTGGTTCCACACCGGTGCCTGGCGAGAGAAGGCGGCTCAGGGGGCGGCGTACGTCCAGGACTACTGGAAGGGTGATGCTGTCCTTGCTCTCGTGCCGCACCTCGACTGCGTACTGCCTCCAAACCTCAGCCCCCAAGAGCTGCAAGAAGCCGCCCGTGCCCTACGCGGGAGCATGCTTCGCCAAGAGGTCTTCGAGCTCGACAACACCGCTGCCGCGGCCACTCCGTATTCTGTCACCGAGAAGAACTACGAGGCTCGAAAGCTTCAAGCCCCGCAGAAGGCACTTGGCGCCGGCCGCAACGACCTCGCGGGCGTGTTCCACACAATCGACCGCGAGAGCCGCTCTTGGGCCTACGAACGCGCCGCGGACGATCCGCGTGCCTCTCAGACCCTGGCCCTCGACGTCGACGCTTTCGGCATTGTCACCCGATCGGCTTCTTTGGCCTACCCCCGGCGATCCGTATCGACTTACGCCGAGCAAACCGCCCTCCACTGTGTCGTCACCGAACAGGATGTCTTTCACGCCGACAACACTGCGGCTGGCCATCGGATCGGTGTCCCTCTCGAAACGCGCACCTTCGAGCTGACCGGTCAAGTCGGCACGTTGGGCTTCCTCGCATCGGCGGCCGTCCGTACCAACTACCTCAACGCGAGTGTCATCGGCTACCACCAACCCGCCGTGACGGGCCTCGAAAGTCGCCAAGTTCAGCGCGAGAAGGTTCGCTACTACAATTCGGCGGCCCTGCCCGCTGCGCTTGCATTCGGGACCGCGGATCCGAAGGCCCTCCTCTACGAGTCCTACCTTCTCGACTGGACCGACGCGTTCATCACTCTGGTCTTTGGCACCAAGGTTACTTCGACCATACTCGCCGAGGGCGGGTACGTCACGCCGGCGGGCGAGACCGGGTATTGGCTCCCGAGTGGTCGCGCCGTCTTTGACGCAACGAAGTTCTACCTCCCAACCAGCATCATCGACCCCTTCGGGAATACGACGACTATCGCCTACGACACGCATCTCCTGTTTGCTGCCAGCATCACCGATGCGCTTGGCAACGTTGTGGCCGCCACGCATGATTACCGGGTCCTTGCGCCAAGCCTCATCACCGACCCCAATGGCAATCGCAGCGCTGCGTCGTATGATCCGCTCGGCCTGATTGAAGCTGTCGCGGTAATGGGTAAGACGAGCGAGAGCCTCGGCGACAGTTTGAGCAATCCCACGATGAAGTACGTATACGACTTCACCCGATGGGACATTGCTCAGAAGCCCAACGTCGTGCATACGTTCGCTCGCCGGCAACATGGAGGAACAGCCAGCTGGCAAGAGACCTACGTCTACACGGACGGCAGCGGGCGCATCGCGATGACGAAAGTCCAGGCTGAGCCGGGGCTGGCACCGGAGCGCGACGGAAGCGGAGCGCTCGTCCTGCCGTTGCACCTCATCAGTCAGAACCCTCGCTGGGTCGGGTCGGGTCGCACCGTGCTCAACAACAAGGGCAAGCCGGTGAAGCAGTACGAGCCCTACTTTAGCTCCGTTTTCGAATACGAAACCGAGGTGGAGCTGGTGGAGACCGGGGTGACATCGGTCATCACGTATGATGGTCTGGGCCGGGTGATTCGGACCGACCAGCCGGACGGAGCTTTCTCGAAGGTCGATCGGACCGCGTGGCTCGAACGAGCG
>JAYUUB010000272.1:0-59139 GCA_043755175.1 Polyangiaceae bacterium
AAGGCGGCTCAGCTCGGCGACAGCCTGCTCTTGGTCACCCAGGCCATGCTGTCGCAATGGCATCGCGTGCGCGACGGCACCCTGTCTCGCGCTCGCTTCCAGAACATCGCCAACATCGCGCAGCTCGCCATCGAGAATCTGCTCGAATGCGGAGTCTCGTTCGAGATTCGCGGTGTCTCCGGCGCATGTGCCGACATCCTCGCTCATCGAGAGGCGCTCTTCACGTTTGCTCGAACACCTGGCGTCGAGCCGACGAACAATCACGCCGAGAGAGCTTTGCGACCATTCGTCCTGTGGCGAAAGACGTCGTATGGCTCGCAGAGCGAACGAGGGGTGTCTGTTCGCCCAGCCTGCCGAGCTGGGAAGAGGGGCTCGATGGGTATCACCTGATGGAGCGACTCGCAGAGGCACTCGCAATCGTAGAGCCGCATGTCAGCGAACGTTCCAGGCCTCTCGACCTTTGGAAGAACGACTTCGACTCGCGTGATTCGGCAATCGAGTCGGTCCAGAGGTACCTCACGCAAAGCTATGACCGCGTAACTGACAACGAGCAACGGGCCAAGCTCTGGGACCACCTCGGCTTCATCCGTCGCATGCGGTACGTGACGCTCCGGCTTGCCCACCTTCAGGTGAGGAGCGGCGTCACCGAAAGCGCCGCCACAACCGTTGTCGCACTTCGCGCAAAACGTTGGGGACAGCGTTGGCGCGAGAAGTCGACGCGAGCGGCGTAGTCCTTTGAAAGATGGCTTCAGAGTGCCGAGAGTCGCTTCGCGGTGTCCTCACCCTACGAGCGATTCGTCAAAGCGACCGAAGGCGGCGTGATCCGTACGCAATACACGCCCGCCGGTGGTTTCTGCTGACACGCGAGACGTGCCCGTTTCGGCTCTCTGGCAATCACTTCGAGCTGTACGTGGTCGAGCGCTTCTGACCCTTCGTCGTGAGCTGTCGCTCGTCCACCAGCTTCTTGATCGGAAGTGCCCAGTCATTGGCACCGAGCCGCAGTGCCTTCTTGATCTGCTCGGCGCGCTGCCCGGGGTTCTTGGCGATGTACTCATGGATGCGCACGCCGATAGCATCGAGCTCTTTGATCGTGCGGCGAATGCGCTTGCCCTTCGAACCGCGAGCGGCCGGGGCCGACGCCGGACGTCCAGGCTTGGGGGCCGATGAGGCCTTGGCAGCCGGCGCCGCCTTGGCGGCCAGCGTCGACTTGGCGGGCCGGCCGCGGCGGCGCGCCCCGGCTGCGGCGGCGAGGTGCGGACTGGAGGAGCCCGCGCCCACTCCAAGTGTGTCGGCGACCGCGGCGACGGCAGCTTGACGAATCAGGGTCTCGAGCTCCTTTACAAAGGACTCGACGGCTTCGCGGATGTGTTTGTCGGTGGTGCTCATCGTAGATTCCTTAGCGAGATAGTAGGGGTATTGTCAACGTTCATTCTCTTGATTCAGCGGTGTCGAGCCTCAACGTCGTTGGAGCGGCAACCGGTTCGGTAGTCGCGATTGCCACCACGAATCACATCGTTCAGCCTCGCATTCAGCGCGCGCGAGGCCCAAGTGGCAGCTAGGTCTGGCACCTCGCGGTTGCGAGGGGGGGGGTCGGAGCGCCGGGCGACGGGGCCCAGACGAATCTCGGACGGCGTTCGCCGTTCGAGCTCATGGTACGGTGGAAACATGAGGTGGGTTCCGTGCCTGAAGCGAGCCGTTTCGACGATAGCCGTCGGAGTCTCGGCGTGGCTGATTGCCTGCGTCGACGGCGGGAGCGTGACGAGCGTTTCCGGCGGCACGGTCGGAGCGGGCGGGGCCCTTTCAAAGAATGCACTGCCGCCGTGCAACGAGCGTGCGGCCCAGTGTCAAGCTGGGCAGACTTGCTGGCTGGCTGACGGTTCGAAGTCGTTCGAATGCCTTGATAGCGGTCCTGCTCGAGTGGGTGAAGCATGCACCCTCGTGGCGGGGCGCGCGGAGTGCGCGGACGGACTCATCTGTATCGTCGCGATCTGCACCCCCTATTGCACACTCAACGATCCAAACGCCGGTTGCCCAGGGGGCGAACCCTGCACGGGCTTTCAAACCAACGACGGCGCTGTCCGGTTTAGCGCGTGTCTTCCGCCGAGCGCGGCGGTGACGACGTCCTCGAGCGCAGGCACCTCCTCCAACACAAGCACGTCCTCGAGTGCCTCGACCACCGGCACCGGTGGTGCGTGACGATCGCGTTCCCGCCGCCGCGGTGGGCGCTCTCCTTCATGCGCGGGGCCATGACTCGGCAAGAGATCCGAAGGGCGCGGACGAAGCGGTACGACGGGGAGACGTCCCGATGAGCGGGCATGCAAAGACGTCGAGCTTCGACTGTGGGCTCGACGTCCTGCGCCGACGAATCGCTAAAAGGGCCCGCATATGAGCAAGTCGGTGCTGTTCCGCCGATACCATCGTGAGACAGGCGGCCTCGTCTCTGCGCTCCTCAGCCTACAAAAGTAGGCTTCCGGTGCTCGTTCCTCGGGCGCCCGTCTCACTTCGGTCTCGACGGAATATCGACCGACTTGTTTATACGCGGGCCCCTAATGCCATCCAACATACCCAGCGTACTTTCCGCCGCGGTCGAAGACATCGAGTTGCGAGCCGCGCGCGACATACACGTGGGTGGTGGTCACGACAAACCCCAACGGCGACCCCGCGTTCTTCTCGGGGCTCGTTCGCCAGAGCTCTCGACCGGTCTTTGCATCGAATGCGCACAGCACATGCGTGCCGGTCGAGTCGAGCTCTCCACGCCTGGTACCAGGAACCGCCCGTTGAAATTCGGTGATCACTTCGGTTCCGTCACTCCAGAAGAGCGGGTGCCAGTCGAAAACCGCCAGCTCTCCGGCCCCGACTGTGGCCAGCCAAAGCGGATCGCGACTCCTCGGGGCTTGGTCGATGCCCATCAGCCTCATCTCGTTTCCCATTTTTCCGAGAGCTAGGCGGACACCTCCTTCATCGAGCTCGCGCAGGTCGGTGTATCCCTCTGGGAGAGGGCCCTTGGAGACTGGTCGTGGACCTTTCGCGCCTTTCAGCAAAGCGTCGAGCTCGTCGGCATCACACGTCGACTTGGAGGTCGTGAAGGAACGGTCTTTGAGCTTGATGTCGACGCTCTTCCCGACGACCTCGTCGATGCGGACCGTTCCGGGCTCAGGGCCACAGATACGAACGGCCTTGGCCTCGAGCACGCGCGTGGCGAGGGGTTCACCGGTCGTCGGATCGAGGAGGACAACGTGCTTGTCTGCGGTGGTCACCACGAGGATACCCGCCTCCAACCGCATGACGATGCCGCTCGGCTTCTCGCTCAGGAGATCGAGGCGCGTCGACAGCCAGGCCGGCGAGGCGTCCCGGCTACGAAAGCCACCGACGCGCACGCGGCCATCGCGACCAGGCTCGTCGACTCGACCGAGAAAGAGCTCGTCGCTGGTGCCTGCGAGCTTAACGACGGCGGGGATCGGCGGGCTTGGATCGTGCGGCCCGTCCAAGCTCAGGTGCAAGGCCTCGAACTGTTGGGCCAACGGAAGCTGATTCAGCCAACCGCCGATTGCTCTGTGAAGGGATAGAACGTCACGCTCGTCATCGATGGCTCCTACCCAGAGCAGCGTCGAAGGGCGCGCAGCTCGGGCATTCTCGGCGGTCTGAGAAGCGCTGGGCGCAGCATGCACGGGAGGGTCGTGCTTCGACGTGCTCTTGCAAGCGAGCAGGGCCATAGCGGCGAGACAGACGAATAAACCTCGTTGCAAGTTGCCTCCATCCAGTTGCGCGAACCATGAGCGGGCGCGTTCGTCGACAGGAACGAGTCCTTTCGACCTGACGTGAGAGGCCATTGCGTTCGCCCTCTGCAGCTCGTGCGTGTTATTGGCTGCTCGGGGAGCGACGACAACCGCTTCACCTAGCCAAACTTGGTCGAAGCACGTCTCGTCGATCTGGAAAGGCTGTCCGGCTCTCGCTCATCGCTGCGGTCCCAGTGCCTCTCGGAGCATACGAATCGCCGCCTCGCGCAGCTCGCTCGGGGCGCCGTCGTTCTCCTTCAGCGCTCGATCGAGCGCCGTGGAGCGGGCGTGATCTCGAGTGGCGGGGCTACTCCCC
This sequence comes from Polyangiaceae bacterium, assembly GCA_043755175.1. Lineage (GTDB taxonomy): Bacteria > Myxococcota_A > Polyangia > Polyangiales > Polyangiaceae > CAYYKK01. Next base: position 4,093 of record JAYUUB010000272.1, read on the forward strand.
CGATCGAGGAGCAGCCGCACGACGTTGGGGTGTCCCATCGTCGCGGCCATGCCCAGCGCGGTCATTCCGTCGATTCCACCCGCGTACTCGAGGTCTGCGCCGGCATCGAGGAAGAGCTTGGCCAGCTCGACATTGCCCTTCTCCGCGGCAGCCTTGAGCGGAGTATCCCCCTCTCCGCCGCGCAGGTTCACGTCGGCACCTCCCTCGACGAGCATTCGAGCGATCGCGACGTTGCCGCGATAGGCCGCGACCAGTACTGCCGAGTCGCGGTCCATCTTCTTCTCCCGATTGGCACCGTGATCGAGTAGGGCCTGGACAGCAGCGGCGTTGCCCGCGTCGATGGCGAGGAACAGAGCCGGCCAGCCGCCGGAGGTGCACGCGTCGGGACTGGCGCCCCGGCTCAGGAGATCCCGGATCAACACGATGTCTCCCGCTTCCATCGCCGCGAGCAACGCAGCATCGAGCATGTGCCCATTCTCCTTTCAATCCTCGTTCGAGGCTACGGCAGGCCCTCTTAAGCGAACGGCGGCTCGCAGTCTCACTTCGGAGCGGAGGAGCACTTGTCCTTCACTGCCGTTTCACAGGTACTCACGCCTTGCTTGTGGTCGTCTAGCACCTTCTGATGAGCGGCGTCGACGGTCGCAAAACACTTCTGCTCGAATTCGTTCCTGGAGGCGAGGCATGTCTTCTGCTTCCCGAGGTTCTCCTTCGCAGTGTCGCATGTCAGCGCGCCATACTGCTTCCGGCCCATCTTCTTTTCGCTACAGCTCATTCCGCCGGACTCCTTGCAGCTCTGCTCGTACCCGTCCTTGAGCTTGTCGTAGAGCGCGTCCGTGCAGATCTTGTCGACGGGGCGCGTCGGCGTGACGCAGGTCAGACCGGACGCGACGTAGCCGTCGAAACAGGCACAAATCTGCTTGTTGGCGTCGGTGACGCCGTCGGCGTTCCAGGACCCGGAATTGCTGGGGCAGCGAAAGACCAGGGTCACACCGACCTGCTCGCCTTTGTCACTGCCCTTTGTGTACTTGCAATTGACGCCTCCGCCCGCATTCGGTGGGTCGAAGCCAACGGCCTTTCACCCCGTCCCCTCGCGCGCGAATTTGCAGGCGCTCAAGGCATCTTTGAAGTCAGAGACAGAGAGCAGCGGTTTGGTGGTGGGCAACGCAGAGGGTGCAGCTCCCCACTCGTGGGCGGCGACCCGTGACGGCGAGGCTCAGCATTCTCAGGGAAAAGATTTCTCAGGGCGTGATGCCCAGATTACGTCTCCTTTGGCTGCACCTGACGCTCGGGCTTCGTATGCGGTGTCTGCACCTCAGGCGTCGCCTGCGAGATCAGCCGCGGCCGAGGCGCCTCGTCCTGCGTTCGTCGGTGCGCAGGTCCTCGCGCCCTTTCAGCGTCCCCCCGGCTCTCGAGCACGGAGCCTCGTCCCTCTGGCAGTGGGCGCCAAGTGGATCGCAGTGGGGTTTGGCGGAGCGCTCGTGTTCTTTGGCGGAATCGCCGTGGGTATCTTGAAATGGCTTCAGCTATGGTAGGGCCCGTCATCGTTGCCAAGCCGCCCGAGGAGCGCGTTTCGTGAGCGACTATCTCCACAAGCAGGTGCTCACACCGGGCCAAAAGTTCGGCAAGTACGACGTCGTCAAGCTGGTTGGAAAAGGCGGCATGGGCGAGGTCTATCTCGCGAACGATCCGTTTCTCGATCGCGATGTCGCCATCAAGGTATTGCCTCTCAAGCGCACCGCCGACGCGCTCTACCGAGAGCGCATGCAGCGAGAAGCGGCGGCCGGTGCACGCGCCCAACATGTGAATCTGGTCCGCATGTACGACGGCGGTGTGACAGCCGACGACGTGGTCTTTCTGGTCATGGAATACCTGGGCGAGCACAAGACCTTGCGCGAGCTCATCTTCGCCTCGGCCCCCTTCGGGTATGCGCAATGGCTTCACATCGGCGTGCAGATCGCCGATGGGCTCATGGCCTGCCATGCGGCATCGATCGTCCACCGTGATCTCAAGCCCGAGAACGTGCTCGTGCTGGCGGGCGCGCACATCAAGATCATCGACTTTGGGCTCGCCAAAATTCGATCGAGCGCGCTTCGCACCACGGTGGGCGACAAGCGCTTGGCCACGCCGCTCTATGCCTCCCCCGAGCAGCTCGGCGGTCCGTCGAAAGAGCTCACGGAGAAGACCGATCTCTGGGCGTTCGGTTGCGTTCTCTACGAAATGGCGGTGGGCAGACAGATCTGGCAAACGACCACCGGCGTGCTTCCGTCGCCGCAACAGGCCACCTGGGCCATGCAGTCACGCGAGCCTCCTAAGCTTTCGGCGAGCGGTCTCAAGATCCCGAAGGCCTTGGCAGACCTCGTCGATCAATGTCTCGAGCGCGATCCAACGCGGCGGCCGAGCGCAATGGATCTTTCGCGAGGGTTGCGGCAGTTTCTTTCGGCGCAACCAGCCACGGCATCGACCGATCTGCTGAGCTCGGGGTTTCGCTCGCCAGAGCCGGGACCAGCGCGCCCAGTCGGCGACGCCCCAGCTGCGGCCGAGCAAGCTTCACCGGCGCTGCCGAACCGCGGCCCCGCTTCTTCGGCTTCGCCCGAATCGCGTGAGCCCGCAACCGACCTCGACACGGCCGTCACCGAGGAGGTGCCGGAGACGGCCTTCCCGAAGGGTGTTCCGCCCGATCGGGTTGAACCCGTTCCGGCAGCCGAGATCGCGCCCATGCCCGGAGCGAGCTCGCCGCAGGCCGACACGTTCGATCCCGACGGGACGCGTTTCGGCGACGAGCGTCGGGCCGAGGGCGTCGCCCTGGAGGCACCGAGTGTTCCGACCACCGAGCGAGACGCGGTGCCACGCGGGGCGCAGGCGGCGATCGATGAAGAGGTCCAAGCACCCAAACTCGTAGCGTCTCCCGTTCCGGCGGCCGAAAAGCCCGCTCGCCGTGCAGAGGTTGGACCTCGTCGAGTACCGAACACATCGCTCGAACCGCGGAACGTCGGCGTCGCGCCCGCACTGCCACCTCCGGAGCAGCTCAGGCCCCAAGCGGCATCACCTCTGCCAGCGCCAGTCTTGCCTGCAGCTGCGTTCCAGCCCGCGCAACCGAAGCCCGCACCCGAGACGATGCAGTCTGGGGTGCCGCTTTTGCCCGGCGAGTTTCGCGCCGTGCCTCGCACCATTCAGATGAACACCGTCGATCCTGCGGCTCGGCCTCTCGGCGCAAGCGCAGCGACGAGCCCGCGCGGCTCACAAGATCGCCCGAGCACCCCGGCCCATGGCGGGCCGGTGGCGCCCACCGAGCCGCTCGACGCAAGTGGTTCGCTCTCGGTGGGCGGGACGCAGCGCAGACCCATCTCCGATGTCGTGTCATACATCCTGGTGGGGGTCGTGATGGCCTTCCTCGTGGTCGTCTTCGCCGTGTACCGATTCACCCAATTGGGCGGCGACCATGTCGGCTCGTACAGCCGCTTCCCGCCCATCCCGTCTGACACTGAAGTGGCGTTGCCCTCGGCCGGGACTGTAGAGTCCGCGCCACCGAAGGCCTGGGATCCACCCGCAGAAAGCTTGACCAGCGCTGTTGTCCCAGCGTTGTCGATCGCTGCCCCACCTTCGACGCCGTCCACGAAACCCATGATCGGCCCCCATCCGAAAGCACCCCAACGTCCGGCCAAGAGCTGGGACGACATGCCCACGAAATGAGCGACTCCTCGAACAAGTTTCTTCCGAGTGAAGATCAGCTCGGCCCCGTCAAGCCCTTCGCGGAGGCGTTGGATGCGGCGGAGAAGCTTGGCCAAGATGCAGTGCTCGTGGGAGCGATGACAGGGTTCAAGGTCGAAGGGACCGTGCCGCCCCATGCTGCGAAGGAGAGTGCTCGCGTAGAGGCGGTCGTCGTCGAAAAGGCTCCTGCTGGCGGCATGGCGAGACGACGGCAGAGCGCGAGGCATCCGCCCGTGCCCGTGCTGCTGGGGGGACGACCCAACACCGATCCAGGCATTGCTTCAGCGGCTCGAGAGGCCGCGGCGAGGCCGCAAACCAAGCCAGGCCTTGGAGAACCCGCAGCGGCGCTCGTTGCGAAAACCGAAGCCGAACCCGAGCTGCCGATCGCATCGATGCTCGCGCCACCGGACCCGAGTCAAGAGGTCGTCGAAACGTTGCCACCCGACGCCGAGGTTCCGGAGGTCGGGTCGGTCGACGTGCTCGAGTCCGAGCCCGTCGTGCTAACGGGCGGCCGCACGGATCGGGACCACTACCCCAATCCGCTCGCCGAACCGACGCCCGAGGCATTTCAGCTGGCGCAGCAAGGGTTCGAGCGCGAAGCGAAGACGTTCGAGCACAACAAGCTTCGCATGGCACGCGAAGAGGCGAAGACGCTCGACCCCAAGAGCGAGAGGTATCTGCAACTTGCCGAGCAGTGGTTGGACCTCGGCGTGCGCATCCTCAACGACCAGGCGAGCGCGGACCGAGACAAGCCGAGGGTCGAGGCGAGGAAAGCACTGCGACTCGCTGAGGCGGAGAGAGCGGAGGCTGAGGCGCTCGAGCGTGGACGACGTGCACCGCGACGGAGGCTGCTCGTCTTGGCAGGCGCGCTGTTCCTCGTCGCGGCTGGCGGATTGGGTGCGTACTTCTATCGAAATGCTGACGTGAGCTCGGGTGTGCCTTCGGCGATGCCGGGCGTGACCGGGGTGGTGCCGGAAGCGAGGCCTGCGGCGAGTACGGCGGAGAGCGCGAGCACGACTGCGCCGGCTGCGCCGAGCATGACCGCATCGGGCACCCCTGCTCCGAGCGAGAGCGCGCGGAGCACGAGTCCGAGTGCGCGTCCCTCCGCTGTGCATTCGGCTGCGCCGGCGGCCACTCCTTCGGTTCCGGGCAGCTCGAAGCCGTCCGTGCCCAACACGGCCGGCCCCGCGACTGGCTCTTCCGGATCTTTTGGCGCTTGGAAAGGGAACGACTGAGAGATGCAACGGCTCCGAGGAATATTGGCCAGCACAACGGCGATCGTCGTGCTGTGCATGGGCTCGACCGCTCGTGCCGACGATCACGATCCGTCGACTCAGGCGCGCACGCTGCGTGATGCCGCCGCCGATGCGGCATCCAAGAAGGACTTCGAAACTTGTCGCTCCAAGGCGGCGGAGGCGTTTGCGCTGGTCAAAGAACCCCAGGCGGCGGGGCTGCTCGGGCTTTGCGAGGCCGAGCTTCACCTGTGGCGGAATGCAGCCGAGCATCTCGACTATGGCCTCGAGTTCGACCCAAAGCCGGAGCGGAAAGCTGCGTACCAAGTGCAATTCGACGAGGCAAAGAAGCACGTCGGGTCGATCAAGGTGAGCTCGACGCCAGAGACGTGCACCATACGCATCGACGTCGACAGCCTCGGGGACACACCGAAGACGATCTACGTGAACCCGGGGCACTACGTGATCGAGGCGCACAAGGACGGCTACAAGCCGGGCCGAAACGAAGTCGACGTATTGGCAGGCGGCGTGAAAGACGTTCGGATTGCGCTCGCTCCCGAGCACGGTGAGGTGGAGAAGCGTTCGTTCGCACCCGCAATCGTGGCTTACGGCGTCGGCGCGGTCGGGCTCGGTTTGGGCATCGGATTCTTCGCCGCCCATGGAGGGCAGAAGAGCAGCGCCGAAAAGCTGTCCCTGGGTCGAACTTGCACGAAAGGCAATCTCGCGGCCGACTGCCAAGATCTGCTCGATGCGGCCAAGAAGGCGAACACGTCTGGCAACGCGTCGACTGCGGGATTCATTGTGGGCGCGGCCGGCATTGGGGTTGGCACGGGGCTTCTGATTTGGGCTCTGACGGCGCCCAAACACGCCGAGGGCGAGCGCGCCGTCATGGTCGTCCCAATGCTCGGGCCGACAACGAATGGCGTCACCCTTCAGGGTCGCTTTTAAACGCAAGCTTCGAGCGGAGTGTATCCATGCGCGCATTCTTTCTTCTCGGTCTGGGAATCAGCACCACTCTTCTCGGCGCCGGTTGTTACAACCTCGACATCTGCTTGAGCGCGCATTGCGTGGAAGGGGCCGGCGGCACAGGCTCGAGCGGGTCGATGACGACGAGCTCGACGGGAATACCGACAGCGTGCGCATTGGTGGAAGGTCAGGCGATACCGGCCGATTGCGGCATCTTCGTCAAAGCCTCTGCGACCGGTAGTGGCACGCAGGCGAGTCCGGTGAGCGATGTCGTGAGCGCAGCCTCATCCGTCAAGGACAAGCCGCGCATCTACGTCTGCGGAGGCGAGAGCTTCACGGGCGCCGTCACGCTTCCCTCTGGCGTCTCTGTGTTCGGGGGCCTCGATTGCGCGAGCTGGACGTACCACGCAGCGAATCCCCACCCGAAGCTCCAAGGCTCCGCGAACCTCCCGGCGGTCACCATCACCGAAGGCACCCAGACGAGTTTTCTGGCATCCATCGACATCGAAGCCGTCGACGCTACGACCGAGGGAGCATCGAGCGTCGCGGTGCTTGCTGCCAATGCGATGGTTGATCTCGAAGACGTTTTTCTCAAAGCCGGCAATGGCAAGAAGGGCGCAGCCGGAATGGACGGCGGAGCGCAACCTGGTGTCGCACCAGGGGGAACCCTCGGAGGCAATGCGGGAACGGCGGTCCCAAACGGCGGAGCCGGGGCTGCAATGAATACCTGTGATGATGGCGCAAGCAGTGGCGGCAAAGGCGGCGATGGTGGAACCGCGCCGAGCAATGGTGGCTTGAACGGTGCCTCTGGGGACGCCGGCTCCGGTGCAAATCCGGGATTCGGTGAGGTCTTGGGTGGTTGGAACTGCAATCAGGGCGGAACCAATGGCGGCGCAGCAACAGGCACCGGAGGCAACGACGGCACCTTCGGCACTGGCGCGCCCACGACGGACTTCGGGACGCTCTCTGCAACTTCCTACATCAATGCATCCGGCAAAGACGGTCAAGCGGGCACACGCGGCCAGGGCGGCGGAGGTGGTGGCGGCTCGAAAGCGACGGCTGCGTTGAACGGCGCGGGGGGTGGAGGCGGTGGCACAGGTGGCTGCGGAGGCCATCAGGGCACCGGCGGAGGCGGCGGAGGCTCGAGCATCGGCGTGCTCGCGTTCCACACGACGCTCACCCTCACGAACGTCTCCATCTCGCTCGGCAAGGGCGGCGATGGGGGCAAAGGTGGCAATGGGCAACTCGGTCAGGGAGGTGGGTCGAAGGGCGGCGGAGGCGCACTCGGTAGCGGCGTCAAGAAGGCCTGCGATGGCGGCGACGGCGGCCAAGGCGGCAATGGTGGCTCGGCCGGCGGAGGCCGCGGCGGCCACGCTATTGGCATTGCCTACGCAGGGGCTGCGCCGACCGGCGCTCCAACCATTGCGGCCCCCGGCACTGCAGGCTCAGGTGGCCCCGGCGGCACCAATACGGTCGACCAAGCGACGAGCGGTGACAAGGGTGTCGTCGCAGTAACCCAGTCATTGGGGCAATAAGAAAACCGGCTGATCCACCATTGCAGAAGCACTCAGGATGCATTGTGGTTCTCCCCCAACCCCTTGATCGCTGCGTCCGGGATCCATTCGCGGCTCATTTCGTAGCTCCAACTCTGAAGCTGGGCCGGCGCCGTTGAATCGCAGCCACGTTCCCCTCCCGTGGCGTGCGAAGCACGACACTTGGGAGTAGCGGACCGCGCGCAGGCGCCGCTACTTTGGGACGCACGAAGACCAGCCACCTCGCGCACGAGTTCAAAGGATTGGCCGCCAAGGAAAATGTGGCCCCGAAGCATGTCGCGCAAGGACTCAAGGCCAGGGTCAACGACAGGAGACCCGCGATGAATCGAAGACACCTGCATGAGTCTTCCCGTTGCGCGGAATGGTGATGCCTCCCAATGCATGCACAGCGGTTTCGCGCTGGATGCGTCTTCCACACTCGGCGTGAACGTCAACCGCGCTTCTGCGGCGAAAGGTGGCGATCGATCTGGCTGCCCGGGCAAGTTCGTCGTGACGGGCTCGGGTTCAGTGATGATCAACGGTTGCAGCGCGGCACGAGCCACGGATCTCACGACGGACGGGGCCATTCTCCTGGGTTCGAGCAACGTGCTGATTGGCGGGCCGCGAGTCGGGCGTCTGTCGGCTGCACCGCACCCTGCACCAAAGCATGCGAGGCCGCAGCAGCGACGCGGCACAAGCCGGGCAACCGTCAGAGCTATGGGAATTGTGGCCTCGAAGCGTGGCGAATGGTGATCAACGCCCGGCCCGATAAACGAGGAGAGAAAGCGCTGACCGAAGACGAGCTCATCGAGATCGGCATTGCGCGCGATCTGGTCGGACACGATCCTGCAAAGCCTTGGGCCCATGGATCGACCAATCCCGACGGACGAGAGACGCTGTTCGGACTCCCCGAGGTCGGCGTCGAAACACGTCAGGCGCCAAACGACTCCACCTCGCTGCAAGCGTTGGTGTCCGACGGCTATCCAGTGAGCGCGAGCGTGCATCCCTACTACTATTGGCCTGCTTGGACGGGCGCAGGTCCCGATTGGAATCACGAAATTCTCGTGATCGGAGTCCAACATGACGGAGATGGCAACGTGTCTGGGTACATGATCAACGACACGGGTCTCGGAGAATGCGGAATGTTCGTCTCGAAGGACGACTTCGATCGGGCACTCATTCCCGGGGCATCCCTCACCGTGGGCAAGCAAAGGCTGCAGTAGACGCACCACGCTCCAGCTGCTCGCGGCGCTCGCGCTCGGCTGCGCCGAAAAGAAGGTGGAGATGATGAACCTCAAGGCAACGATGACTCGCCTCGATTCCGTCGACCGCACCGACGGCGCGTGGCACTCATACCCGCTACCCTTCGTCGACAAGACACTCAAGTTGAGAGCCTATTTCTGCATTGCACGTTTCGATGGGAAACCAGGGCTCGTCTTCTCGCCCGTGACCAGGCTCGTCGAGATCGACCCCGCCACCAACGAGATCGTATCGAACCAAGAAGCAGGTCAGGGCACCCCGCCCGGAAGGAGCGTGTTCGATATCCCGCGCGACGAACTGGCCGGGCTAGAGGAACGGCTGGGTGGCGCGTATGCAGCGCTGGTTCCCTCGTTCAGCCGAGGCGATGCGAAGCCCGCAGAGGGGCTCGAGTCGCAAGCCAAGCTCTTCACGGAGATCTATCCGAGGGTCCAGGGCGAAGCCTTCATGCCGCTGTCGTGGCATTACGGTGAGGCGTGGTTGTCGTGGCTCGGAATGCCGAAGCCCAAGTGATCGCGGCCCGCACCGAGCAAACTCTGTTGCACCGGATGGCTGCACAAAAATGAGTGGCCTCGACCGCTCACCCAAGAGGATAGCCATGCGCGGACGCTCCGGCGTAGGCGCGACGAAAGGGCAAGCGATGCGAAACCAGAATGAGCCAGACTCCGGCGAATGCGCGACCCATCGGTCCCCGCCTCTCTTTGGTATGGCCCTTCGCACATTGTGCGGCGTCGCATTGGTAGGCTCTTGCGCTCTAACTTTGCCAGCTCGTGCCGACATTCCTCCGGAGCCCTGGGAGGCAGAATACTGGACACGGATTGCGATCGCCGACCGCTGCACGCTGGAGAACGCCGCGCAGGGCGGAGACGAGTGCATCGAGGTGGAGTTTCGACCGTTCCTCGAGGACGAGTGCTTGAGCTATCTCGTGAGCAACGGCTTTTGCGTCCGGTGCGCCGGTAGGTACACGAACTACCCAGCGACGATCTACTGCCGGCCCCGCAGAGCGCAGAGGCTTACCACGGATTGGCGTGCCCAGTGCGGCCCCCCGACGAGTCAGAGCCCTCGAAAGATGAACCAGGGGAAAGACGTGGCGCCCTGCAAATGCAACCCCACCGACCCGCAGTGTGACTGCTCGATCGACCTTGCTCCGGGGCTTGTCGTACCCGTGCAAGTCAAGTCCAAGGCTCAGCCGACGGCGCCGCTATGTTCAAGCCCTGCCACCACTGCGAGCTGTCGGTGTGGTCCCAGTGCGCTCGCTCGCTCGCTCACCTTGGTTGTTGGCCGTAGCCCTGGTTCCGCTCTTCCTGCTCGCGTGGAGGCGCGCGGCTCGCTCCCGCGGAAGGGCGTAGGTGGGCAGACGATGGGGTGGATGTCCGTTCGAAAAGCGGGCCGTGCTTGGGGATGGCTCGGATCTGGACCTCGACAGCGGCACGTTCTCGCTTCTGCCGAACGTACGTTGGACGGATGCCGAGCGCCCTACAGCGAGAACCAAGAACGGATCGCTGGCGCTTTCCACGTGGGTGACAGCAGAATCGCTGCTTTGCTAGCCAACCCATGAGCCACGACATCGACGAATCCATTGCAGCGCTTCACCAAGCGAGCCTCGACGGCTTTCTCGAAGGGCGCAAAGCCCTCGCCGCGAAGCTGAAGAAGGCCGGCGACAAAGAGGGAGCCGGCCGCGTCGCGGCGCTCGCGAAGCCGACGCCATCGGCTTGGGCCACCAATCGCGTATCGGCGACGGCGCGCGATGTCTTCGTGAATCTCTTGCAGAACGGCGTCGCTCTTCGGAGCGCGATGCGCGATTCGCTACGCGGCATTCGAAGCGGAGATGTCGCGGGGCTTCAACGAGAACAGCGCGAAACGATCGAGGCGCTCGTCGGAGAGGCGTTGCGCTTGCTCACCGAAGCGGAGCTCCCCGCCTCCGACGTCGTGATGAACCGCGTCCGCACCAATGTCACCGCAATTGGTACGAGCGGCCGATGGGGCGGTGCCCCGGCGGCATGCCTCGCCAAAGATCTCTCCCCCATCGACATTGCGGCGCTCGCTGCATTGCTCGACGAGACATTGCCCGGCGAGACATTGCCGGCCGAGAAAAAGCCGAGCGAGAAAAAGCCGAGCGAGACCGAAGCACCGCGCGCTCCGAAGGCACCGCTGCCGGCGCCGAAGGCCGAGCCCGAGGTCGACGCCCGAGCCGAAGAAGAGAAAGCTCGTCAGCGTGCTCGTGACGGGAAGCGACGCGAGCTGACGCTGCAGATCGAGGCCGCCGAGGCGGCTCATGCAAGCTGTGAAGCCGCTCTCACCGAGCACGCTGGTCGTGTGGCTATGGCCGAGGTCGCGCTGGTCGAAGCCAACGAGCGATCGAGCGCGACGACGCTCGAAGTCTCACGACTCGAGTCCCTGCTGGCCGAGGCGCGCGAATCGTCAGCTCTCGCGCGACGCCATGCCGAGGCCAGAGAGACGACGCTCGCGAACGAAAAGCGTGAACGAGAGAGAGCCGCGCAGGAAGCCATCCGCAGCAGGACCCACGTGCTCGCCGTTCGCGAGAAGCTCGCGCAGGTCGACCGCGACTGAGCCTCCACCGGTGATCTCGAGAGGAGGACGCCCGAAGTCGCGGTGGGCTGCGACCTCGGAGGTCGCACTCGCATGCGGGAGGCGTTTTCACGGGCCGATCCCGCTTGGTCTGCGGCTTGCTGTGTCGACCCATCATGCGATCGCTCTCTCTCGTGGCTCTGTCGCTTCTCGGTTTGGGTGCATTGCCGACGGCAGCGCTCGCGGACGGCGCGCTCGTCGAGCATCCACTCGGATCGACGACCGCGCCCTACGGCTTCGTCGAGGCGCTCCCTCCGACGTACGCGACGAGCCCCGACGCCAAGGTGCCGATGGTCGTGTTCCTTCACGGTCTCGGAGAAGAGGGCAACGGGACGACCCAGCTCTTCGCGGCGGTGACGAACCACGGCCCGGCGAAGCTCATCAAGAACGGGAGCACGTACTTCGCAGATCACGGGATGCTCGTGATTGCACCGCAATCGGCCGATTGGTGGAGCACAGCCAAGCTCCACACGTTCTTGCAGTATCTCGTCGCCACCTACCGCGTCGATCCGCGTCGCATCTACGTGACCGGACTCAGCATGGGAGGCGGTGGGACTTGGGACTACGCGCGCGATCACGGCGACAAGCTCGCGGCGATCATGCCCATTGCGGGTGCGTCGGGTCCTTCGGACGCCACCAAGCTCGTGGGCCTTCCAGTATGGGCATTTCACGATTGGGATGATGGCACGGTGACTCGACAGAGCTCGATCGGGTGGGCAAACCACATCGCGAGCGCCATTCTCGGAGGCGGCGCCTCGGACGTGCTCGGTGGCTATCCGCACGCGAATGGGGATAGCGGGCTCGCAGCCTCGAACACGATGACCGCAGCCTTCGATGGCACGGCTTGGACCTGGGTGAACGACGTCGTCGCCCCCACCCACGGCCTCGCGCTCACGCTCTATCCGACCGGTGGCCACGATGCTTGGACCAAGACGTACGACAACGATGCGTCTTGGAATTGGCTCGTCGCCCAGTCTCGTCCCGCGCCAGCCGAGCTCGCTTCGAATGCGATCATCATCGACAACCTCGATGCAGGTGCATCGTTCACGGGCGCCTGGGCACGCGCCGAAGACGAGCCTGGCTACTACGGATGGGACGAGCATCGCGCCACGGCAGGAGATGGCATCTCGGCGACCTTCGCGACGACGCTCGCCGCAGGGAAGTACGACGTAAAGCTGCGCTTCACGAGCGAAGCCGATCACGCATCGATCCCGGTCGAGATCGTTCACGCGGGCGGATCGACCCTGGTGAACGTCGACATGAAATCCGGAGGAGGCGCGTTCGTGTCACTCGGCATGTTCGACTTCGATGGTGAGGCCAAGGTGATTCTCCACGCTGAGTCGGCCACCGGTGTCGTGGTCGGAGACGCGGTGGCGTTCGAGATTCAGGCGCCCGATCCGTCGACGAGCGCGACAGGCAGCGGCGGCCCCGGCGCGACAGGATCCGGAGCAGGCGGAGCTTCTGCGGCCGGTGCTGGCGGTGGAGCGAGCACCGGCAGTGGGAGCGGCGACAACGGCATGGTGGGAACGTGCGCCATCCGTGCCCCCGAGAACGGAGGATCGTGGAAGACGCTGGCGTTGCTCATCGGCCTCTCTGCGTCGTTCGCTCGCCGCCGCCGCGCGCGCCTCGCACGCTGAGCTCGGACGCGGGCGTGCTATCGTCCGCTCTCTGATGGCTTCCGAGACGCAGGCGACTTCCATTCGCGGGCTCGTCACCGATCTACCGAACGGAACCTTCGTTCTTCGCGTGGTCGACGGGACTTCGGCTGGCCTCGCGCTCGAGCTCGACGGAGCTGCCCCCGCTCGATTGCTCATCGGAAAATCATCGGCCTGCGACCTCGAGCTCGACGATCCCGACGTGTCGCGACGCCATTGCGCGATCGAGATGGCGGGGGCGCGCCTTCGCGTCACCGACCTCGGCTCCACGAACGGCACACGCATCGATCACGTCTTCATCACCGACGCGTTCCTCACCGGCGGAGAGACGATCGGTGTCGGATCGGTACGAATCCTCGTCGAGCACAAGGTCGACGGCCGAAACCCTCCTGTTCCGTACGCCGATCGCTTCGGCCGTTTGATCGGAGCGAGCCGAGCCATGCGCCGCTTGTATCCGTTATGCAAGAAGCTCGCAGATGCACACGTGCCCGTGGTCATCGAAGGCGAGACTGGCACCGGCAAAGAAGTGCTGGCAGAAGCGCTTCACGAAGAAGGGCCGCTCTCGGCCCAGCCTTTCGTGGTGTTCGATTGCACCGCAGTGGCTCCGAGCCTCGTCGAGTCCGAGCTCTTCGGCCACGAGCGCGGAGCGTTCACAGGGGCGACTGCGGGTCGAAAAGGAGTCTTCGAGCAGGCGCACGGTGGCACTCTGTTCATCGACGAGATCGGCGATCTCGAGCTCGCGCTCCAGCCAAAGCTTCTGCGCGCTCTCGAGCGCGGCGAGGTCAGGCCGGTCGGTGGCGATCACTTTCGCAAAGTCGACGTGCGTGTGCTCGCGGCGACTCGGCGTGATCTCGACAAAGAAGTGCAAGCCGGCCGGTTCCGCGACGACTTGTTCCACCGCCTCGCCGTGACGCGTGTCGAGCTGCCTCCGCTCCGTGCGCGCATCGGCGACGTGGCTCTCCTCGCTACCCATTTCTGGAAGCAATCGGGTAAATCCGGTGCGCCTCCCGAAGACCTTCTGTCTCGCTGGAACGAATGGAATTGGCCCGGCAACGTGCGCGAGCTTCGCAACGTCGTCGCTCGAGCCGTCGCCCTCGGTGACGACGCCGATCTCGCGCGAGGCTCCCGAGGGGCCCCACCGAGCCCACCCGCCGAGGCAAGCGAATCCGAGGGTGCAGTCGACTTCATCGAAGCGACGGTTCGCTCGAATCTTCCGCTCGCAGAAGCACGCTCACGTGTCGTCGACGAGCTCGAACGTCGCTATCTCGAGCGGGTTCTCCAAGCGCATGGCGGGGTGGTGACCCACGCTGCGGCTGCTTCGGGCATCGCGCGGCGCCACTTTCAGCGACTGCGCGCTCGCTCCCGCTAGCCTTCCGCGGGGGGGTCAGCTCTCGCGAGAGACGACCGTGTGGGGAGAGGTCGCTGGCTTCTCGCGCATCGATGCGCGTCGCGCGCCGGACGATGGTACGATCTCCCAAGATGCGGACTCTCGGTCTCGTGGCTTGTTTTGGGGCGATGACGCTCTCGGCCTGCGGTCTGTTTCCGAGTGTCGGCGAGTACGGGACCTGTGCGAAGGGGTGCCCAGGCGGAGCGGGCGGAGCCTCCACGCAAAGCTCGACCACCGGCGCGTCCAGCGGAACCGGATCCGATGTCGGCAGTACGACGGGCACCGGATCAGGCTCGGGTGGCGGCAGTGGAGATCCCTGTGCTCTCAAGAGTGGAATGCACGGCGGTCTCGGCATCTACGTCGACCGCGATCCGCTCCCGCACTTCTGCATCGACCCGACCGAAACCAGCATCGCCGAGTATGCCGAGTTTCTCGATTTTCACATCGGCATCGACGTCCTCGCGTCCTCGTTTCCGCAGGCCTGCCAATGGAAGCCCGCGACCAAAGACGCCGCGACGCCGAAGGGCGGGGGCAATCCCTACTTGTGGCTGAACTACCCCGAGACCTCGATCAAGCCCGTTCAGGGGACCGATTGGTGCGACGCCGCCATCTATTGCCAATGGGCCGGCAAGCGTCTCTGCGCGGGTGAGCTCGACCAAAAGACCATCGATTCGTCTGGCGGTGCCACCAACGATTTCACCTGGACGCAATCAGGAGAATGGTACCGCGGATGTCGTGGAAAAAAGAACGCGACCTACGGATACGGCGACACCTACGATCTCGACGCCCTCGGGGTGCAGCACCCGACGAGCAGTCCAGTCTGCAATACCGAATCGAATCTCGGCGATCCGGGCACGATGAACGCTTTTCGAACGACCGACGTCGACAAGCCTCCCGGCTGCGCGAGCCATTGGGATCACGGCGACGTCATCGATCTCATCGGTAACGTCCTCGAATGGGAGGACAACTGCGACGCGGGCTCGGGAGCCACTCCCGATCTCGACACCTGCTATCCGCGCGGAGGAGCGCTCAACCAGCAAGAGTTCGCGACGTGTGAATTCGTCGACCACAACACCGTTCACCATCGCAATCTGAAGACCGAATACATCGGCTTTCGTTGTTGCTGGACTCCCTGAGCGCGGCCGCTTCGATGCAGGTGATCGGCCGATACGCCTTGTTCGACGAGCTCGCTCGTGGCGGCATGGCGACGGTGCATCTCGGTCGGCTGATCGGGCCCGCCGGATTTTCGCGAACCGTCGCCATCAAGCGTCTGCATCCGCACCTCGCCAAAGATCCAGAGTTCGTCACCATGCTTCTCGACGAAGCTCGGCTCGCCGGACGCATTCAACACCCCAATGTGGTCTCGACGCTCGACATCGTCTCGAGCGATGGCGAGCTCTTCATCGTCATGGACTATCTCCATGGCGAGACGCTGAGCCGCCTCATTCGCGCGACACTTTCGGCCTCGAAAACGAAGCCGAGCGAAGCTTCCGAAACCGACGTCGCGCCATCGGGGCCGGGCATTCCACCGGCGATCGCCGCGGCGATCGTCATCGACACGCTGCATGGGCTCCACGCTGCCCACGAGGTGAAGAACGAGCGTGGCGAGCTCCTCGGGCTCGTCCACCGCGACTTCACGCCACAGAACATCATGATTCGCCGCGATGGCACCGCGCTCGTCGTCGACTTCGGGGTCGCGAAAGCCGCCGGGCGCTTTCACACGACCGAAGAAGGAAAGATCAAAGGCAAGCTGCCTTACATGGCGCCCGAACAGGTGCGGGCGATCGCCATCTCACGTCGAACCGACATTTACGCAGCCGGTGCCGTGTTCTGGGAAGCGCTCGTCGGAGAGCGATTGCGTCGCGGCGCCAGCGAGGCCGAGGTGCTCGAGCAATTGCTCTTCGGGACCGTCGATGCTCCGAGCTCGCGCGTTTCCGGAATCCCCAAGGCGCTCGATGAGGTGATCATGAGAGCGCTCTCTCGTGATCCCGAAAAGCGGTTTGCGACAGCCGACGAGATGGCCAAAGCCATCGAGAGTGCCATCGAGCCCGCGAGAGCGTCGAAGGTCGCCGCTTGGATGGAGATGCTCGTGGGCGATTCTCTATCGGCGCAGGCTGCGAAGCTCGCCGTCGTAGAGACCTTCGACTCGAGCGACCTATCGGCGGCAGCCAACGATGCGTTCGCTGGGACGTCGCCCACGAAGGTCGAGATAGCTCGGCCGGGTCCCCTCCTCACGCCTTCGGAGATCCGTCGGTCGATGACCGACTCGAGCGAGCGACCCCTCGAAGGTGCTCCGCCCATCGAGCCAGAGGCGCACGCGGCGCCCCCGCCGAACGAGCCCATCACGAGCGCTTCGCACGGCGCCGTGATGTCGAAGCGAAGCCCGGCGAAGTCGACTCGGAGAAGCGGCGCATTGTGGATCGCGGGCGTCGCGCTGGTGACCGTTCTCTCGTTCGTCGTGTTCAGAGGCCGCGAGAACGTGCCGAGACCGAACGAAGAACCCCCCTCGGATTCTCCGTCGGTCCCGACCTCGCCGTCGAGCCAACCCACGAGCCCGCCTTCGTCGAGCCCGCCGTCTTCGAGCGCACCGAGCGCGCCGCCGAGCGCAACGATCAATCCTGCGCCCTCCGCCCACGCGCCCATCGTGATGAATCCACCGCCGAGCACATCCAAGCCCGGAGCGACGCCGAAGAAAGAAGATTGCTCGGTACCGACGTTCATCGATTCCACCGGGAAGAAACGATACAAACGAGGTTGTCTATGAAGACTTCGATCGTCGTAGCGCTGCTCTTCGCTTCCTTGCTCTCGCGATCACGCTCGGCGATCGCTTCTGAAGCCGACGTGTGCGCGACCGCCGCCGAAGACGCGCAATCATTCCGCGACAAGGGCAAGCTCAAAGAGGCGCGCGAAGGCTTCGCTCGGTGCGCCCGCGACACCTGCCCCAAGATCGTTGCGAAGGACTGCGCGCCTTGGCTCGACGAGACCGAAAAGCGATTGCCGAGCCTGGTATTTCGCGTCCACGATGAAAAGGGAGGCGATCTCGCCGATGTCGTCGTCACGGCGAACGGAGCGCCGCTCGTCTCGCGCCTCGACGGATCGGCCGTCGTGATGAACCCCGGTGAAGTGACATTGCGATTCGAGTCGAGCTCGCGCCCGTCGGTCGAACGCGTCGTGGTGATCGCCGAAGGCGAGAAGGCGCGCGTCGTCGACGTGATCATGCCGAAGGCCGGCACACACTCTGTCGCCGCCCCGGCCCCCAAGCCTCCGGCCGAAACGTCACCACCACGGTCGGTGGCGCTGAAAGTCACGCCCTGGGTCTTCGTCGGCGTGAGCGCTGCCTCTCTCGCGACGTTCGGCGTGCTTCAAGGCGTCGCACGCAGCGAGCTGTCGACGGTGCAATCGGGTTGCGGCAAGACGAAGACCTGCTCCGAAGCGGACCTCGGTCCCATTCGAACGAAATTCGTCGTCTCCGGCGTCGCGCTCGGTCTCTCGATAGCATCGCTCGCCGTCGCCTCCGGAATATGGATCTTCTCGCCCAAAGACCACTCGGTGCCGCGCGTGAGCATCGCGCCCGGTCCGCTCGGCGGCTTTGCCACCGCTACGTGGGCACTCGATCTCTAGCGCTCGCACGACGCGGGTCGAACGAATCGCCGTGCCAGATGGCTGTTGCTCCCCGTGTGCGACCCGCGACAGCGCGAAGGGTGCGACTCCGAACGTCGCGGACGGTGCGACCTCTCGCGTCGCACGAGGTCCGATGCGCGGGAATTTCTGCCAAAATGACCTGGCGCACGCCTTGCTCAGGAACGGGGTATGTCGAAGCCAGTCGTGCGCGGATGGGAGCTCGTCGCCTTCACGTCCGCCCTCGCCGCGTTCGGATGCAGCAACGGCGATGCGACCGGGAGCGGTGGGGCGGCCACGGGCTCCGCGGCAACTGCGATGACCAACGGGTCGGCCGGCACATCGATGTCGACGTCGACCTCCAGCGCGAGCGGCGGTGCCGGTGCGGGCGGAGGAACGCTCGGCGGCCCGTTCCGTCGCGGAATGAACTTCGGCTACGTCCCGGGCTTCACCAACCAAGACAACGCGAAGCTCTCACACGATGTCGGAGCCAATGGCGCACGCGTCAGCTTCCCCGAGAGCTTCTTCGCCAAATGGGGTTACGACATCGAGGTCAACAACAACATCGCCTACCAGGCCGACGGCATCACGAGCAACGTGGCCTTTCTCACGAGCCCGACGCGCGAGCACTCGAGCGCTTCGGCGAACGTCTCGGACGGCGATTTGGTGTTCTACATTCCGAACGATCTTTATCAGCCGATCTTCCTCGGTGACGGGAGCGTCAATCCTGCCAATTCGTGGGCGACTTACGTCGAGCACACCGTCACGACGTACAAAGACTATGTGCGCGTCTACAGCGTGTGGAACGAGCCCGATTGGGTCTCCGATTGGCAGGTCGTCGACGGCTGGAAGACCTCGCCGCCGACGAAAGATCAATTGCCGCGTTTCAATGGTTCGATCTACGACTACGTGCGAATGCTTCGCATCACGAGCGAGGTCGCGAAGCATGTCGACAGCGGCGTGAAGGTCGCCGTCGGCGGTCTCGGCTATGCCCCGTTTCTCTCGGCGGTCCTTCGTTATACCGACGATCCGAATGGCGGCGGTGTCTCGTCCGAATTCCCGAAGACGGGTGCGAGCTACTTCGACGTCGTCGACATGCACTATTACCCCATCTTCTCTCCAGGCAATTCCGACGCCGGAGTCGATGGGCTCATCAAAGAGCGTGACGACTTTCAGGCGACCCTCGACGCTGCGAATGCAGGCCCGCGAGCCTTCGTCGTGACGGAGAGCGGTGCGCCACGCGTCGCCGTCGGCAATGCACCCGGCGGTGAAGACTATGCCAAGAACTACATCGTCAAGGCGATGGTGACGGCGCAGGCCAAAGGGATCTCTGGAATCGATTGGTTCATTCTCTCCGACGGGGCCGACCCGATGACGAGCTCGTTCTCTTCGATGGGTTGCTATGAGAATTTATCGGGTCAAACCCCCGCGACCGCCAAGCGAACGCCGACCGGAGAAGCCTACCGCACGCTCGGAGCGGTTCTCGACGGAGCAGGCTTCGATCCGACGGCGACCACGGCGCTCGCGCTTCCGGGCGATGTTCGCGGCGCCGCATTCGTCACCAAAGCCGGAAAGAAGGCGATGGTGTTGTGGGCCTACGCCGCGGGAACGACCGAGACCGCGAATGCCACGTATTCGCTCGTGACGACCGCCCCTTGGAGCTCTTTCGGCTGGGACGCGGCGAAGACCGGAATGACTCCGAAGACGCTGACTCCGACGAATGGCGCCATCAGCGTGAGCCTCGATTCGACTCCGGTCTATCTCGTCGAGCCCTGATTCATCGTCGGCGTCTCTCGTGTGCGCGCAGGCGCTGCGTCGAAATCACGGAATGGGAGCGATCATTCGAAGAAGATTCTCGAGCGCCTGAGAAGCGGCCCCCTTGAGCAGATTGTCGATGGCGGCGATCGCCACGAACGTCCCGCGTGCATCGTCACCTCGGACGCCCACGCGTGCACGTACGGTGTTGACCACCGAGCCGATGGTGACGTCTTCTGGCGCGCGGACCTCGACGATGTCTCCGAGCGGCGACTTCGTGTTCGCGAAATAACTCGAGAGTCTGGCCTCGAGATCGGCTCCCGACACGCCTTTTTTCATGCGGCCGAAGCTCGTCGCGATGAGGCCTCGCTTCACGGGCAAGAGGTGCGGCGCGAAGGTCACCGCCACCGCCTCGCCCGCGACGCGTGAGAGCGCCTGCTCGATCTCGGGCGTGTGCTGGTGATCGGCTACGCGGTACGGCGAGACGTTCTCGCTCACCTCGGTGAAGAGGTACTTCTCGGCGACCTTGCGACCCGCGCCGGTGACGCCGCTCTTTCCGTCGACGAAGAGCGGAGTCGCCTCGATGAGCGAGCCCACGTTGCCATAGGCTCCGGATCGGTCGAGTAAAGCGGCCAGCGGCAACATCGCGGCCGTCGCATAGCAGCCTGGGTTCGAGACGATGCGCGCCTCGCGAATGGTCGGGCCATCACCCTCGGCGCCCGGCACCTGCGGCAATCCGAAGTGCGCCTCGGCCAAGAGCTCGGGCGCCGGATGCTCGAACTTGTAATATTTCGCGAACACCGCGCGATCGCGCAGACGAAAGGCTCCCGACAGATCGAGCACCCGTAGGCCGCGCGCGCAGAGCTTCGATGCGAGCTCGGCCGAGACTTCGGCAGGCGTCGCGAGCAGTACAATCTGTGCGTCGCCGATGCGTTCGTCGAGCGAGCTCATCGGAAGAACCTCGAGCCTGCTCACGGGTCCCGAGCACTCTACGTACGTCCCGAGGCGCTCGCCCTGCCATCGGTCGGAGAAGGCGCTCACGAGCTTCACGTCGGTCCGTGGCGCCAAGAGCCGCACGAGCTCCATCCCCGAAAAGCCGCTCACGCCGACGATCGAAACGGACACCATGAGGCTCTCTAACTCCCGTGTGCCGTCCGCGTCAAAGCCGATACGCGTGCTAGGCTCCCCACGCCGCCATGCAGAAACCGACGCTCAATCCGCTCTTCGATGCGCTGTTCGATGCCGACGGAGCCCCCGTCGATCCCATTCCCTTCGATCGCGTGAAGCCCGAGCATGTCGGGCCAGCTCTCGATGCCTTGCTCGAGAAGGCGCGAACCGACGTCTCCGCGATTGCGACCAGCGCCGACGCCCCCACCTACGAGAACACCCTCCACGCGCTCGATCGCGTGACCGAGGCGCTCGAAATGGCGAGCGGTGTCGTCGAACACCTCGAGAGCGTCGCGACGACGCCGGCGCTGCGCGAAGCCTGGACCCAGGCGCAGCCCGCGGTCAGCCAATTCTGGTCCGAGCTACCGTTCGATCCAAAGCTCTTCGCGCGTCTCGTCGCCTTCTCCGAAACCAGCGAGGCGAAGGCGCTCGTCGGTCCGCGACGCCGTCATCTCGACAAGCTCCTCGAAGAGTTTCGACGTCACGGCGCCGGCCTCGACGCCGCTGGAAAGAAAGAGCTCACCGAGGTCGACGTCGAGCTCGCCAAGCTCACGACCAAGTTCGCGCAGAACGTTCTCGATGCGACCAACGCCTGGGATCTCGTCGTCGACGACGAGGCGCGTCTCCAAGGCCTCCCCGACTCCGCGAAGAAGGCTGCGCGTCAGAGCGCCGAGTCGAAGGGCGCCCTCGGTTTTCGGTTCACGCTGAACGCACCGAGCTTCATTCCGGCCGTGACGTACCTCGACGACGCCGAGCTCCGAGAGAAGATTTACCGCGCGTACAACGAGCGCGCGTCGAGTGGCCCGCTCGACAACCGCGCGCTGATTCGCGACATCATTCGACTCCGTCGACGCAAGGCGAAGATTCTCGGCTTCAGTGATTTCGCCGATCTCACGACGGCCGATCGCATGGCCGGCTCCGGCGCCGGCGTGCGCCGCTTCATCGACGATTTGCGCGCGCGCACGGTGAAGGCCTTCGCCCTCGAGAAAGAGGCGCTCACGCGCTTCGCCGGCCAGAAGCTCCAGGCGTGGGACGTCGCATATTTTTCCGAAAAGCAGCGCCAGGCGCTCTACGACTTCGACGAAGAAGTGGTCCGCGGCTTCTTCCCGCTCGATCGCGCCCTCACCGGTCTCTTCGCCATTCTCCAGCGTCTCTACGGCGTTCGCTTCGAGTCGGTCGACGCGCCCGTGTGGGACGAAGCCGTTCGCCCCTACGCTCTCTTCGACGAGAGCGGAACGCTCCTCGCTCGTGTCTACGTCGATCTGTTCCCCCGCGAGAACAAGGTGCAGGGCGCGTGGATGGCGCCGCTTCGCGCCGGCACGCCCGGACGACCCCATGCCGCCGTCGTGGCCGCGAACTTCTCGCCTCCCGTCGGTGACTCGCCTTCTCTCCTATCGCATCGCGAGGTCCAAACGCTCTTCCACGAGTTCGGACATCTGATGCATCAGTGTCTCAGTCATGTCCCGGTGCGTCGCCTCGCCGGAACCGCCGTCGCCTGGGACTTCGTCGAGCTTCCGAGTCAGCTCCACGAAAACTGGGTCTGGGAGCGCGAGCCGCTCGATCTCGTCGCAGCCCACCACGAATCCGGAGAGAAGATCCCCGACGAGCTCGTCTCGCGCATGCGCGCGGCGCGCATTTATCGCAGCGGCAGCGCTCAGATGCAGCAGCTGGGCTATGCGTTGGTCGATCTCGATCTGCACACCCGCTTCGACCTCGACGGCGACGAAGATCCCACGGCCTACGCGCGTCGTATTCTCGCCGACCACGTCACCGCCGAGCTTCCCGAGTCGTTCGCGATGATCGCGACCTTCGGTCACCTCTTCGCGAACCCGGTCGGCTATGCCGCCGGCTACTACTCCTACAAATGGGCCGAGGTGCTCGACGCCGACGCGTTCAGCCGCTTCGCGCGCGAAGGCCTGTTGAATCGAGAAGTCGGCCGAGCCTTCGCCGATCTCATTCTCTCGCGCGGAAACAGCGAGCCGCCCGACGTGCTGTTCCGCTCGTTCATGGGCCGCGAGCCCACCGTCGACGCGCTCCTCGAGCGTCAAGGTCTCGCAGTCGGCTAGCAGCTTGCTAGAGCGCCCATCGATCGGCGCTCTCGAGCGCCGTCGAGCTCACTTCTTCTTCTTCGCGCCGAAGCCCTTCGGAGACTTCCAACGGGGCTTCACTTGGCCTTTCAAGATGTCGCGCAACAGGCCGAGGTGCGCGCAATGGTCCATCTTGTCGTTGCCGTCGTAGCCTCGGACGTGAAAGTTGCCGCTGTCGAACTTGGAGTTCAGCTCGAGCCCCATCGTGTCGTTCTTCTTCGGCTTGGCGGTCTTCACCTTTCCGCCGAGCTCGTGAATCAGATAGTTCGAGGTCTCGGTCGTCGACGCATACCCAGGCGGGATGATCGACGAGTGGGTGACGAACATCAGCCGTTTGCCGGCCTTCGCGCGCTTCGCGAAATCGATGAACGGCTCGAGCTGTGTCCTGTCGAGATCGTCGCCCATGTATCCGGTGTGCAGACCGTCGAGCAAGATCACCGTGTCGACCGACTGCTTCCCATAGCTCTGCGTGAGGATCTGCTGCACCGCTCCGTAGCCTGCGCTCCACGCGCTGAGACCGATCCGACGCGCCTTGGCCTCGGGGATCCCTCGCTTCTGCGCGACGCCCTTCTCGACGCTCTCGACGAGCTCTTTGAAAGAATTCGGGCCCGCGAATGCCGAGCTGTACGCGCCCGATCCGATTCCCAGATCGATGCCGACGAGGACGGCTCCATCCATGACCTTCACCCACTCTTTGCGAGCGGGCTCGTGGCCGTGAAAATGGAAGATGACGTCGAAGCTCCCCGACTTCGTCACGCCGCCCCGCACGGGCATGATCATCTGGCCCATCGAGGGTGATCGATCCCAACCGTCGTAAATCCCCCAACCGGGATCTTTCGTCATGCACGGGTTCACGCCACCGCGCTCATCGGGCGTCTTTTGCGTCTGCGTGCGTTGCGGCGGTTTCTCCACGTACCAAGGAGCGCCGCCGATGTCGGGCCGCCTGTCGGGCTTCGAGTCGGGCTTCGAGTCGGGCTTCGGGTCGCACTTCGCGTCAGGCTTGCTTCCGGCGTCGTCGTCGGTCGACTTGCCCGCGTCTTTGTCGGATGCACCGGCCTTCGCCGCGACGAGCTTCGGCTTCTTCTTGCCCGGCTTGGCGCCGAGTTGGTCGACGTCATCGACCCTGACCGCGTCTCGACCTGGCACGCGACCCTCGGCGCCTCGCGGTGACCCAAGGAGAGCCAACCCGACCACGCAGAGGAGCACGATCGCTGAAAGCCAGCGACGACCCGCATGAGACGCACGAGCGCTCGGCCCTCGAGGGCGAGTCATTCTGCGCGACGTCGCTCTGCGTGACGTCATTGAGCTCGATTCTCCGCCATGATCCCTTCGCCGTCCTACAACAACCCACCACGCTCGGCCACGCCGGAGTGAGACGAGCCGAGCACGTGGTCCATTCGCGAGCCCCGGATCTGATTCCGAACCAGCCGGAAGACGGATCATCCGATGAGGTGTCCGTGACCTCTCGGAAGTTTTCGTCCCTACGCTCGGGCGCTCGGTTTCATTGCCTCGGGGCGACGATCGTTTCGACTCGTTCGAGGGTTCGACTTCAGAGCTCGAAGTCGAAGCCTCGCTCGACCAATCGTTCGTAGGCGACCCGGTCGAAGCGGTGGAGCTGGGCGGCGCGGTGCGCGACCCCCGTCTCCTTCTGGTGGGTCGCTTCGAGGAGCCCGAACGAAAGCACCTTCTTCCGGAAGTTCCGTTTGTCGAGTGTTCTGCCCAAGATGCATTCGTACATACGTTGCAGCTGCGTCAGAGTGAACGTATCGGGCAAGAGGTCGAAGCCGATCGGCCGGTAGCGGACCTTGCTCCGAAGCCGTTCGCGCGCGACTTCGACGATCTTCGCGTGGTCGAACGCGAGCGCGGGCAGCTCCTTGGTCGAGAACCACGCGGCACGCCTGGCGTCGGTGTTGGCCACTGGCGGATGGGATGCGGAGTTGACGAGCGCGAAGTACGCGACCGACACCACGCGGTCGCGCGGATCTCGGGCGAGGTCGCCGAACGTGTAGAGCTGCTCGAGGTAGCTCACCTCGATCGACGCCTCCTCGGTCAGCTCACGTTCCGCTGCATGATCGAGCGTCTCGCCCATTTGAACGAAGCCTCCCGGAAGAGCCCACGAGCCGGCGAAGGGCTCGAGCGCTCGCTCGATGAGCAGCACCATGAGCTCGCCCTCGGCGGAGCGTGCGGAGCCGAGGCCGAAGACGACGCAATCGACCGCGAGCGCGGGCCTCTCGTACTCGTAAGTGAACGGCATTCGTTCGACTAAGCTACATTCCTCGAGCCATGGATCTCTACCTCATGTCGCCTCCGAGCCCCTCATGGAGCTTCCGGGGTCATCCCAACCTCTGGGAAAAGGACGCGCCCGAGCTCGATGCTCCGCGAGCGCGCGACGAATGGCTGCGGCTCGCCGAAGCGATCGAGGGCCTCGGAGCGAAGGTCGCGGTCCTACCGCCCGACGACGAGCTTCCCGCGCTTCCGTTCGCCGCTCAAGCGGGCCATTCGCTCCCGCCGCTGAAAGAGGGCGGGAAAATCCGATTCATTCTTCCCCGAATGAAGCTCGACCATCGCAAAGGCGAGCGCGACCAGTGGAAACCCTTCGTCGAGCGTCTCGGGCTCGAACCAGTCGAGATCGAAGGAGGCACTTGGGAGGGGCAGGGTGACGTCGCCCATCTCGGTCGACTCGCCTTTCTGTTCTGGGGTGTGCGCACCGACCGTGCGGGAGCCGAAGCGGCCGGCAAGCATTTCGATTGCGAGAAGATGCTCATCGAAATCTGGAAGCCAGCCTTTCACGGTGACATGGCCCTGCTCCCCATCGAGCATGCGCGCTCGCTCGTCGTCTGCGTCGACGTGATCGACGACGACAGCCTCGCGCTCCTCGAAGCACGGCTCGGTCGGGACCGTCTGCTCTTCGTCTCAGAAGAAGAGCTTCACGGCCATGCGACGAGCGTCTTGCCCATCGGCGACACCTTCCTTGCCGCGACGGTCTTGCCAGACCGTGTCCGCCGACTCCTCATTCGCCACCAAATGAAGGTGGTCGAGCTCGAGATGCCCGAGCTCTGCGGGAAGGCTGGCAGCTCGACGCGTCGGCTCGTCTGCAAGATCGATGGGCTCCCCGACGACTTCGTCATTCCGGAGGAAAATCGCTTGTCGACGTTTGCTCGTGAGATCCGCGGGAACTAGCCTAAATCGACGACGACCACGTCAGCACGCGGTCGCCGACCGACCCCCAAACGAGCCATCACGAACGACGATGAAGCGACGAGAGCTAGCTCCAGAGTCGGGAAACGCGACCTAGCTCCAGAGTCGAGAGACGCGAACTAGCTCGAGAGCTCACCACCAGAAGGTGATGCCGCCGCGGAAGAGACCGGCGCCCGCAGTGTCGGTGGTGTTGCCTGTCTTCGGGTCGCGGAACTCGGGAGCTCCGCCATCGATTCGGTGACGGAGCAGACCGACGCCGTCGATGCCGAGGCCGATGTGCCGTGAGACACGGAACTCGATGCCCGCGCCCGCGTGACCGCCGATGTAGTCGTGGCTCATCGTCGAGCTCCACATCGAATCGAAGCCGTTGCGGTTGCCGGTGTCGATCTCGGCGTGCGTGAGGTTCATGCCGCCCAAGCCGTAGACCTGCACCCGGCTTCCGGGGTTGAGGTAGAGCATGCCGGTGAGGCTGAACGCGCTCTCGATTCGGGAGTTGTGGTAATAGTCTTTGCCGCCGAGGATGTCGCCGCCGACGTCGAGCGCGAACGCAGGAACCGGTCGGTACCTGAAGCTCATGCCGACGCCGCCCATCGCCGCGGTGCCACCGTAGGCCGAAGTGAACGCCGCGCCTTCGCCGCGAAGGTTCATACCAAACCGCTCGCGCCAACGACGCTTCTTTTTCGACGGGGGAGGGGGAGGAAGCGGGAGTGCGGGAGCAGCCTGCGGCGCTTCGCCTTGAACGATGGGCTGACCCTGCGTGTAGATGACGATCGGACCCTGGGTGTGCAGCTCCACGCCCTGTTGGGCGTCGGCGGACGTCTTCTTGTGGTGCTTCTTCTTCTTGGGAAGGGGCGCATCTTGCGGCGTCGTTGCCGTTTCTTGCTCGTCGGCCTGCTCTTCGGCCTCTTGCTGCTGCTTCGCCTGGGGCGGCGGCTTCACGTTCGCTTCTTCGCAGAACCAACTGCCCGGAGGACAGTCACCGTCCGCCAACGCGACAGCCGAGGGGCTCAAGACCAGCAGGAAGCAAGCAGGTGCCAACCAGCGACGCATGGGAAACTCCTCGAGGGCGGGGGCCGACACCGAACAGGGTGTCGTGCGCCCAATCTCATTTAGCAACGGGGGTGCCACTCTTCATCCCCCCCAAATCGACGTTCTTCTTCCGACTCCAGCCACCGATCGTGCATGGCACGCCACGGCGAAGTGTGAGCTATGGTTCACACCATGGCTAGGGTCACGCTCAAGGCCGGACACGTTCGCCCCGTGTTCTTCGGTCATCCCTGGGTATTCCAACAGGCCGTCGAGCGCGTGGAGGGCGGAGCCGCCCCAGGCGACGAGGTCCAGGTGGTCGATCCCCAGGGACACTTGCTCGGCACGGGTCTCTACAGTCCCAAGTCGGCGATCGCGGTACGGATGTTCACGCGCGACACGACGCACGTGGATGGTGCGCTGATCCTGGAGCGGATCCGACGCGCGAAGCAGAGACGCGAGGAGCTCGGCCTTCCGAACGAGACGCCGGGTCGTCTCACCAACGGCTACCGGCTCGTTCATGGCGAGGGCGACGATCTTCCTGGGCTCATCATCGACCTCTTCGACGACATCGCTGCCGTTCAGCTCAACACGATCGGCATGAAGCGCCGCGAAGGCCTCGTCTTCGAGGCGCTCCACGAGCTCTTCGCTCCACGCGCCATCCTCGATCGAACGCCCGAGTCCGTCCAGCGCCGCGAAGGCTTCGAGCCCGGATCGGGTGTGGTGCGCGGCGACGTCGCGCTCGACTCGCTGCGCTTCTCCGAGCGCGGGTTCGCCTACCAGGTGCCGCTAACGATCGGCCAGAAAACCGGATTCTACTTCGATCAGCGCACGGTTCGGGGCCGCGTCGAAGAGCTCGCTCGCGGCAAGACCGTCCTCGACACGTACAGCTTCGTCGGCGCGTTCGCGCTCGCCGCCGCGCGGGGCGGAGCCAAGCGGGTGCGCGCGGTCGATCAGAGCGCGCAAGCCGTCACGATCGGGGCAGAAATCGCGCGCGCGAATCAGCTCGATTCCCACATCGAGTTCGTGAAAGAAGACGCAGCGCGCGCGCTCACCGAAGCCTCGAACCACGGCGGCTTCGGGCTCGTCATCTGCGATCCACCGAAGTTGGCTCCGTCGCGCGCCAACAAGGAGGTGGCGCTCACGGCGTATCGCAAGATCGCCAAGGCCGGGTGTCGCGCGACGACTCCTTCTGGGATCCTTCTCCTCTGCTCCTGCTCGAGCGCGGTCTCGATGGACGATCTCACCCGAGCGCTCGCGCTCGGGGCGGCCGACGCACGCACCAGGGCTACGGTGTTCGAGCGTCACATCCAGGGCCCGGACCACCCGATTCCAGCCGCGTTTCCGGAGGGGCTCTATCTGAAAAGCGTCTTTTGCCACGTCGATCCGCTGACGCGATGAGGCCTCTCTCCGATTTCTCGAGAGACGCCGCGAAGGCCCTCAGAGGCGTCGTGTTCGATCTCGACGACACGCTGCTCGATTGCGGTGAGCTGACCGAGCCCGCGTACCGCGCGCTCTTTCGTCTGCGCGAGTCGGGGCTCGAGCTCTTCGCGTGCACCGGGAGGCCGGCTGGGTGGGCAGACGTCATCGCGCGCCAGTGGCCGATCGAAGGCGCGATCGCAGAGAATGGGGCGATCTCGTTCGTTCGTGAGGCCGGACGAATGCGTCGTGTCGATGGTTGCGCCGCGGAAGAGCGCGCGAGACGTCGCCGCGATCTGACTGTCATCGCCGACGCGATCCTCGCTCGCCATCCCGAGATCGAGCGCGCAGACGACAATGACGCTCGGTCGAGCGACGTCACCCTCGACATCGGCGAGCATCGACGAGCTCCCGCAGAAGTCGTCGCGAGCGCGGTCCGCGAAGCCCGGGAAGCCGGCGCACGCACCTTCGTGTCGAGCGTTCACATGCATCTCACCTTCGACGCGTTCGACAAAGCGTCCGGGACGGTTAACCTTCTCGCGTCGCGGGGCATCGACCCGACCCTCGCCCGAGTTCGGTACGCCTACGTCGGCGACAGCGAGAACGACGGTCCTGCGTTCTCCGCGTTCCGACATACTTTCGGGGTCGCGAACGTTCGTTCGCGGGCCACGCGTCTCTCGGTGACGCCGAGATTCGTCGCCACCGAAGAACGCGGTCTCGGTTTCGCCGAAATTGCGCAGCGTCTCTTCGACCTTCGACAGGTTTCTTCATGAGCGCCGCAGTCCACGGCTGACTCGAGATCTGCTAGAAGTCCTCCCCCCGCGCAGGTTCCATTCGAAACCCGCCCGCTCGAAAACGTGAGCTTGAACAACCAAGAGAGCGCGTCTCGCGCGTCGAAGTATCCTTACACGCTCAAGGGGCAGCTCGTCGACAAGCTGCCTCTGTACGGCTGCGGCGGGCTTCTGCTCTCGGTCCAGCAGTTCATGATGGCGCGACGCGACTTTCTCGTGCGCGACGCGGTCGACGCCGCCAACCAGCTCCGGAGCGGCGACGCGCGCTGGGCCGCGCTCTGGATTCTCATCGTCAGCATCGTCGCGGCCGGCGTGCGTGTCGCTTCGCGGATCACCGTCTTCACCGCTGGTCGCAACGTCGAATACGAGATGCGTGCGGTCTTGCTCGATCGCTTGCAGCGCCTCGGCCCCGCGTTCTTCCGCAAGATGCCGACCGGCGAGATCATGAGCCGGGCGACCAACGATCTCACGCAGGTGCGGCTGCTGCTCGGCTTCGGCATTCTCAACATCGTCGGCTCGGTCTTCTCGCTCGCGAGCGCGCTCTACGTCATGTCGAGCGTTTCGATCCGCCTCACTCTCGCGAGCCTCGCGACGATGCCCGTGCTCTGGGCCACGACGAGACGCTTCTCGACGAGCCTCTTCAAGAGCAACCGAGAGAACCAAGAGGCCATCGGCCGCATGAGCGATCGCGTTCTCGCGAGTCTGTCTGGCGTGCGAGTCGTTCGAGCCTTCGGTCTCGTTCCGAGCGAGGCGCGCGACTTCGAGGTGTTCAACAAAGAGTACCTCGACAAAAGCCTCACGCTGGCTCGCGTTCGAGGTTCGATGGGCCCGATCATGGGTACGATCAGCGCGATCGGGATCTTGATCGTGTTCTGGTACGGCGGCACGCTCATGGCCGAAGGGATGATCACACCAGGCGCGTTCGTGTCGTTCTGGTTGGCGCTTCTGCGGCTCACCTGGCCACTCCTCGCCCTCGGCTTCGTCGCCTCGATCATCCAACGCGGTCGCGCCGGTTACGAGCGACTCAAGGTCATCTTCGAGGCGCAGCCCGAGATCACGAGCGGGCCGCTCGTGCGCAAAGAACCTGTGAAGGGCCACGTTCGAGTCGAGGGGCTTCGGTTCGCGTACGGCGACAAACCCGCGGTCGATGGAGTCAGCTTCGAGGTCCTCGCGGGGCGCTCGCTCGCTCTCGTCGGTCGGACCGGTTCCGGAAAGAGCACCATCGCCGCGTTGCTCCCACGCTTGATGCCGACCCCCGGAGCGTCCGTGTTCCTCGACGGAGACGACGTATGCGAGCTCTCGCTCGATCGCGTCCGCGCAAGCATCGGCTATGCCCAGCAAGACGCCTTCCTCTTTTCGACGACTGTGACCCGCAACGTCGGCTTTTCGCTCGACGATCCCGACGCGCCCGAGGTCGAAGAAGCGATTCGCAACGCCACACGTGAGGCCGAGGTCGAGACCGAGATCAAAGACCTCCCCGAGGGCTTCGACACCGTCGTCGGTGAGCGCGGCGTGCAGCTGTCTGGCGGCCAAAGGCAGCGCGTCGCGTTGGCGAGAGCGCTCCTTCGCGATGCTCCGGTGTTGGTGCTCGACGATCCGCTGTCAGCCGTCGATGCCAAGACCGAGGCTGCCATTCTCGCGGCGATCGATCGGCAAAAGGCCCGTCGAACAGTGATCCTGATCACGAACCGAGTCGCCGCCGCCAAGCGCTGCGACGACATTGTCGTGCTCGACAAGGGTCGCGTCATCGAGCACGGAACGCACGACGAGCTCGTCCTCGAAGGAGGTCTCTACGCGTCCTTCGCCGAAGAGCAGGCCATCGAAGCCGACCTCGCACAGATCGACGCGACGCCCTCGAGCCCACCGCCCCGTGCCGAGGTCCTCTCATGAGCACCACTGCTCCCAAGGGGTCTGGAAACGGCGCATCCCCCGCCCCGCCGCAGGGTCGAAGCGCCGCCGCGCTCGCGCGCTTCCACGAAGAGGGTCAGCTCACCGCCTACGACGCCAACAACCTTCGGCGACTCTGGCCCTACGTGAAGCCTCACGGTCGGGGGCTGTTGATCTCGCTGTTGTTGCTCGCGTTCAACTCGACCCTGGCGTTGGCGCGCCCGCTCATCATGCGCGCCGGGCTCGATGGCGCCGCAAAAGATCCAAGCGCCATCACGCACGCTGGGCTCTTGCTCACGGCGGTCGTCATCGTCGAGCAGTCGATCGCCTTTCCGCAAATGTACTTGATGCAGATGGCCGGGGCCCGCGCCATGTCCGATCTGCGCCGCGCCGTGTTCGCCTTCTTGCACACGCGGAGCCTCAAGTATTTCGACCGCACACCGGTGGGCCGGCTCGTCACGCGCGTCACCAACGACATCGACGCCATCGGCGAGGTCTTCGGCTCGGGCGCGCTGAATGCGTTCGGCGATCTCGTGCGCCTCGGCCTCATCGTCGCGGTGATGATGTCGCTCGACTGGAAGATGTCGCTCATCGCGTTCGCTGCGCTCCCGCCGGTCGCGCTCGGGGTGAACTACACGCGCCGACGCATCCGTGACGCCTTTCGCGCGGTGCGCACCAAG
Organism: Polyangiaceae bacterium; assembly: GCA_043755175.1. Lineage (GTDB taxonomy): Bacteria > Myxococcota_A > Polyangia > Polyangiales > Polyangiaceae > CAYYKK01. Next base: position 36,047 of record JAYUUB010000272.1, read on the forward strand.
ACCGCTCGCATGAACGCCTACTTGAACGAGCAGGTCAGCGGCATGGCGCTCGTCCAGGCCTACGCACGCGAAGAAGCAGGCGCGAAAGAGTTCGACGAGATCAACGAGAGCTATCGCAACGCCAACAACCGAAGCATCGTCTGGGATGCGACGCTCGACGCCGCGATCGAAATGATCTCGAGCCTCTGCATCGCATCGGTGCTCTGGGCCGCTGGGCTCCACACGGCGCGTGATCGCATCACCTTCGGGACGCTGTTCGCTTTCGTCGCGTACATCGACATGTTCTTCTTGCCGATTCGCGATCTCTCGAGCCGCTACACCCTTTTGCAGTCGGCCATGACGGGGGCCGAACGCGTGTTCGAGCTGCTCGACAACAAAGACGAAGACGCACCGAAGCGCGGCAAAGCTTCAAAAGTGAAGCCCGACCTCGACGGACCCATCCTCGAGCTCGATCACGTCACGTTCGGCTACAAGCCCGAGGTCGACGTCCTCAAAGACGTTTCGTTCGCTGTCCGCCGTGGCGAGAAGGTTGCCCTCGTCGGCGCGACGGGTGCAGGAAAGAGCACGGTCGCATCGCTGTTTCTCAGGCTCTACGAGGTCTCGAACGGCGAAGTCCGCTTCGAGGGGGCGAACGTCAACCAGTGGGACGCCGAAGAGCTCCGCTCGAGGTTCGCGGTCGTTCCCCAAGACGTCTTTCTCTTCCCCGGCACTGTAGCGAGCAACATCGCTGCGGGTGACGCCGAGCCCGACATGGACCGCGTGGTCCGCGCGCTCGCTCGCATCGGCGCCCTCGAGATGTTCTCCGAGCGCGAAGGCGGCCTCCTCGCCAAGGTCATCGAGCGAGGAACGAACTTCTCCGCGGGTGAGCGGCAGCTCCTCGCCTTCGCTCGCGCGCTGTACAAAGATCCCGAGGTGCTGGTCCTCGACGAGGCCACGGCGAACGTCGACAGCGCGACCGAAGCCCGTTTGCAGCACGCGATCGAGAGCGTCATCGAAGGCCGCACGTCACTCGTCATCGCCCACCGGCTCTCGACCATTCGCGCGGCCGATCGCATCGTCGTCTTCCACAAAGGTCGAATCGTCGAGCAAGGCAGCCACGCGGAGCTTCTCGCTCTCTCGGGCGTGTACGCGCGACTCCATCGGTTGCAGTTCGCCAAGACAGAGCTCGCAGCAGCAGAATCGACCTCGAGCGCACCTCCTGCCTGACGAGCCCCGCCTAACGAGCCCTGCCTGACGAGCCCTGCCTGACGAGCCCTGCCCGACGAGCCCTGCCCGACGAGCCGCACGGTGGCGCTCGACGCACACCGCGGTGATCAGGGCGCCGCGGTGGGCGACGCCGCGGGCGGAGAAAGCGCCGTGGTCTCGGCGGTGATCAGCAGCCAGAAATCGGCGCACCCGCCGTTCGTCACGGTGATCGCTTCAGGGGTGATCGCGCTGACGACGACCTCGTTGCCTGCTGCAGGCGCGAGCAGGCCTCCGTCGACCCCCTTCTCGTCGAAGGCCACGTAGGCCTGAATTTGCCGAGGTGTCGTTCCAAGATGGTGAAAGAGCCGAAGCTGCATTCCTCCCGGAAAAAACAGCAGATCTTTGTCCCACGGCGACGACATGTAGATGCCGCCTTCGACCGTTCCTTCGGTGTAGTCGACGGGGGGGTTCGCCTTCTCGCTGCGGTCGCAGCTCTTCGGTCCGACGCTCGTGATGACGTCGCAGCCGCCGAGGGTCGACGCTGCAGCGAGCGTCGCGAAGACGGCGGCGCTCGCGAAACCCAGAAATCTCGCCTTCGAGCCATTCATGCGCCGAGCCACTTGGCCGCGTCGATGGCGTGGTACGTGAGAATGAAATCGGCTCCGGCTCGCCTGATCGAGAGCAACAGCTCGAGGACTGCGCGCCTCTCGTCGAGCATGCCCGCGGCGGCAGCAGCCTTCAGCATCGCGTACTCACCGCTCACGTTGTACGCGCCCAGCGGAAGATCAGTCGCCTCCCGCACGCGCGAGAGAACGTCGAGGTAAGGGAGGGCCGGCTTCACCATGACCATGTCGGCCCCCTCGGCCTCGTCGAGCGCGAGCTCGCGCATGGCTTCTCGAACGTTTCCTGGGTCCATTTGATAGCCGGCGCGATCGCCAAATTTCGGCGCGCAGTCTGCGGCTTCTCGGAACGGACCATAGAACGCGGACGCGTACTTCACGGCGTACGAGAGGATCGCGACGTCGCTGAGACCGTCGGCGTCGAGCGCTTCGCGAATGTGGCCCACGCGACCATCCATCATGTCGCTCGGCGCGACGATGTCGGCCCCTGCTCGGGCTTGGACGATGGCCGCTCGTGCAAGCACCTCGAGCGTCGCGTCGTTGTCGACCACCATCTCCCCGTGCCGGTCTTTCTTCAAGATGCCGCAATGGCCGTGGTCGGTGTACTCGTCGACGCACGTGTCGGTGATCACCAAGAGCTCGGGAACGGCTTCTTTCATTGCGGCGACGGCACGCGGGACGGGGCCGTCGGGATTGCACGCGCCGGAGCCCGATGCGTCTTTGGTCTTGGGCAGACCAAACAGGATGACGCCGCCGAGACCGAGGTCTCGACACAAGCGAGCCTGCGCAGCCGCCGCGCTCACTGGAAGCTGCGACACGCCCGGCATCGTCACCACGGGCTTCGGCTCGTCGAGAGAGTCGCTGAAGAAGAGCGGGAGAATGAAATCGCTCGGCGAGATCTGCGTTTCGCGCACCAGCGAACGGATGGCGGGTGATTGGCGGAGTCGGCGCGGTCTTACGTGCGGAAACACTCCGGCAGTGTAGGACGCCGCTCCCCGTGCGACCAGAGGAGTCGTGTGCAGCCGAACCGTCACCCACGTTCGAGACAAGCTCGACCCGTACTGAGGGCCTGCGTATCAACAACTCGGTGCTAGTCCGCCGATACCTTCGTGAGACAGGCGGCCTCGTCTCTCCGAGCCTCAGCCTACAAAAGTAGGCTTTCGGTGCTCGTTCCTCGGGCAAAAGGCTCCCTTCGGTCTCGACGAAATATCGATCGACTTGCTTGAACGCCGGCCCTGAGGCGCCCGGTCGAAATGAGTGCTGCTGCGACCGCCGATCCCTTCGCTGCGACGGTCGGCCTCCTCTCTCCGCTCCTCAGCCTACAAAAGTAGGCTTCCTTCCGGTGCTCACTCGTCGGGCGACCGTCTCGCTTCGGTCTCGGCGGTCTCGCGACGCGCTTATTTCGACCGGTCGCCTTACGACCGTGGCAACCCGACGACATGACTGGGCGACCGACATCGAAGCCCATCAACATGCTCGAGCACCAAGCTGATGTCGATCGACATGGTCAGGCGACCGTGGCTTTTGACCCGACTACTTCGGTCGAAGGTCACAGCGTCAGTCGACGAAGCCGCGCTCGGTGACGTGTTGGACGAACGCCAGCACGAGGTCTTCGGCTTTCACGACTTGGCGTGCCGTGAAAGGCCCGGATGGCGTCGGACGCAAGCCCGCCGAGCTCGACGCAGGATTCTCGGAGCGCTCGCAATGACCACGACCCAGCTCGAGGAAGCCGAGCAGTTGCCCTCTCACGCGAATAGACAGAAGCACGGCGCTGATCGGAGAAATACCGAGCTTCTCGAATCGGCTCATCATCGCGCGGCCCACGGGGCCTGGAGTCGGCTCGGAGAGCACCAGGTCTCCGGTCGACGCCGCGACGACCGAGGCATCGAGCGAACCGGCACGGTCGCCCAGGACGCTGAGCATTTCAGGGCCGTGGGCGCATACGATTCTGGCGCCGTCGTCCTCCATCCGGAAGAGAACTGCGACGTCGGCCTTGGTTCGCTTGATCACGCCACCGAGCAACAACAGCAACGCATCTGAAAGATCGGCTGCGCCCGCGAGGTCGTCTTCGGGAAGCGCGTCGGCCGAATCTGCCGGACGTGCAGCGCCCCAAGCATCGGCGGCTGCTGCCCTCGGGATGTCGTCGGTGGCCGCCGGTAAAAGCCCAGTAGCGACTCTGATCTTCGGCAGCGCGGGACTCGGACCCGCCCCACGCGGAGAATCCTCGTTCGCTTCCGTCGAGGCGACCCTCGCGCGAAGAGGGAGAGGAGGAGCACCCGGCGGGGGGGCAGCTCGCGTTCGAACCCTTTCCTCGACAGGAGGTGCGTTGGCCTGCGGATCCGTGACGCGCGCCCCAACGGGCTGTGTCACAGCGGGCCGTGTCACAGCGGGCTGTGTCACAGCGGGCCGTGTCACAGCGGGCTGTGTCACAGCGGGCCGTGTCACAGCGGGTTGTTTCCCGTGGGTTTGCGCGGAATCAGCCTGCGTCGAAGTGTCCTGTGTCGCAGGATTGAACGCGGCGGCGAGCTCACGACGATCGGCGCCGAGCAGATCGCGAGAGACATCGGTCGGGCTATCGAGCTCTTCGACGTCGACCCCTCGTTCCGCGAAGGTGCTCTCTGTAGATCCGTCTGGAAAGTCAGCGAAGCCATCGCGGAAGCTGCCGTCGAGCTCGGTTTCGGGATCGGACCACATGGCGGTGGCCACTGGCATCGGCCCGGGTAGAACGTCGTTGCCTTCGTTCGAGCTTCGCGAAGGCACACCTTCGGAAGAGGCAAACTCGATGAGGGAGGGTCTTCGAGCGAGCTCCGGCGAAAGCACGCCTTCAGCGATACGACCTTGAGCCAGACAGCCTTCTGCTACACCGCTTTCATCGCGAGACGCCGAGCCCAGTGAACCGTGCTCGGGAGCCCCAGGCCCCATCTCCTGCAAGCGAAGATCTGCCGCAGGAAAACCTTCGGGCAGCCTCGCACCGAAGAACGCAGCGCGCGGAGCCGACTCATCACCGGGGAGCGGAAACTGCGGTAGCGGGGGAGCCTTCTGTTCTTCGACGTAGTCGGTGAAGTCGGTGAGGGGCCGCCAGACTTTCCATGCTTCGTGACGAACGAACGAGTCGAGCGGAACGCGCCCAGCCTCGACGCCTCGCGCGAGCAGATCGAGGCGCACCGGACCGACGGAGTTCGCTCCATCGGTCACGTACCACCTGTCAGCCCCCGCAACTTCGAGGGCTCCTGCTTTCATTCTCACGGCCATGGCTCCTGAAATTTCCCTGCCCTGCAGAGCCCTCTCAACTCATTGATTGAGCTGGCCCCGAAAGTCCAGCCGAAGCCGCTTTCTGGCACCTTCTCTACGCTCGGGACCGTGGAACGTGCTGCAGTCATCGAATAAAAACCGTCATCGCGAAGAATGGTCGTCGAGGAAACCGCTCTAGGGTGGGCCTCGTCTCAGGCCACACCTCGAGTCGAACCCGCATCTGCTTAGTGCGGAGTGGCCGCATGAGCATTGATCGAACGTCGGCTGCGACTCCACGCGCGCATCGTTCGCAACCGTTCACCCAGGGCCGTTGTTTGAAAGGCCCGTGTTTCAAGGGCCTGGAACAAAACCCGTGTTTCAAGGGCCTGGAACAAGGCCCGTGATCAGGCGTGCTCATCGACTCGTGAGGACGCGTTTGCTTGGGCCAAGTCCCCCGACCCGCCAGCGGCCCAAGCCTTGAGCGAGGGCGCAACATAGCCAGAACGAGACACATGTCAAGTAGGTTCAGCTGCTCCAACGGCGCTTTTCGGGCGAACGCGCTGGGGGCTCGACGGCTTTAGAGTGGTGTTCACGCCTGCGGCGCGCGACAGTCGCGTGATGTCCGATGCGGATCGCCCTCGTTCTTCGGCTCGATCCGGAGTCGTCTACCTCGTTGGCGCGGGCCCTGGCGATCCCGGGCTTCTCACCGAGCGGGCGGCAGAGCTTCTCGAGTCGGCCGACGTCGTCATGCATGACGAGCTCGTCGCAGCGTCGCTTCTCCGTCGCGCCCGCTCCGACGCCGAGGTCGTCCATGTCGGCAAGCGGGGCAGCGGGTCTCGAGAGAAACAAGCGAAGCAGTCCGCGATCGATGCCGAGCTGGTCCTTCGCGCTCGACGCGGACAGAGCGTGGTTCGTCTCAAAGGCGGAGATCCGTATTTGTTCGGACGCGGTTCGGAAGAAGCCGAGTCGCTCGTTCGGGCAGGCGTCGCGTTCGAGGTCGTTCCGGGTGTGACCTCTCCGGTGGCGGCCGCCGCCTACGCCGGATTCTCCCTCACGCACCGCGACCTCGCGTCGAGTGTGACCTTCGTCAGCGCGACATTGCGAGATGGATCGCTCTTCGATTTCTCCGAGCTCGCCCACGTCCGCGGCACGATCTGCGTGCTCATGGGACTGCGAAGACTCGAGGCCGTTTGCGAGTCGCTGGTGGAGCACGCGGGCCGAGCGAGGTCGACGCCCGCCGCGATGATCGAGTCCGCGTCCGATCCAGGCCAGCGCGTCGCACTTGGGGAGCTGCACGACATCGCCGCTCGTGCGCGTGATGCGAAGCTGAAGTCCCCGTCGGTCTTGATCGTCGGCGACGTCGTGCGTCTGCGCGACCGGCTGCGTTGGTTCGACGCCTGGCCTCTGTTCGGGAAACGAATTCTCGTCACGCGGGCAGAGCATCAGGCCGAGTCGACGTCGATGCTGCTGAGGAGACGAGGCGCAGAGGCCATCGAGGTCGCTACGATCGCGGTGCATCCAGCACCGGATCCGGCGCTCGTTCGCCGCGCCGTCGACGAGATGGGGAATGCTCAGGTGGTCGTCTTCACCAGCGAAAATGGCGTCGCGAAGCTCTTCGACGCCATCGATGCCGCGGGCAAAGATGCGCGCGCCTTCGGGAGCGCTCGGGTCGCAGCGATCGGTGTGGGAACGGCGCGAGCGCTGGTAAAGAGAGGGATCAAACCCGACATCGTCCCGAAAGAGTTTCGTGGCGAGGCCTTGGCCGAGGCGATTCTCGCCGATTTCCGCGCTCGACACATCGAGCCGGTAGGAGCGCGCGCTCTCATCCCGAGAGCGCTCGTCGCACGCGAAGTGCTCCCTGAAACGCTGCGTGCTGCGGGGATGAACGTCGACGTCGTCCCGGTTTACGAGACCCGCATGGCGAGCGCGGATCGGCGGTCGGAGCTCGTCTCCATGCTCGAAGCGCGGACCATCGATTCAGCGCTGATCACTTCGCCGAGCACCGTCGACAATTTGGTGGAGCTCTTGGGATCCGATGCCGGTCGTCTGCTCGAGTCGGTCGTCGTCGCCAGCATCGGAGAGATCACGACCGCGGCCGCGCTTCGCAATGGCCTAAACGTGCACGTCACGGCGCGTGTGAGCACGATCGCTGGAGTCGTCGAAGCGCTCGAGGAGCACTTCGCATCGATGCCCGCACCGGCCTGACCGCGCTCTCAGCGCTTGCGCGTCTGGTCGGCTCTTCGCAGTTCGTCGACTCTTCGAAGCTCGTCTTCTTCGATTTCTGCCGCTTCTTCTTCGCTCAGCTGTTCTTGATTTGGCGATGCAGTTGCGACTCGAATGCGTTTCGAGGTCCTGCTCAAGAGGATTCGCACACCTTCTTCGATCCGAGGATCGACATCGTTCGGGCCGCTCTTGCGCGACGCCTTCGACGGGCCGAGCGAGGCCGACTCGGGCGCCGAGGTCGGACGACTCCCGCGCTTTCTGTCACGTCGCTCTTCGCGGCGTCGTGGCCTGTCTTCTCGACGAGGGCGGCGCTCGTCGTGCTCTCTCGGAAAGTAGATGTTTCGGAGCTGGGCTGCGAGGCCGAGAATCGTTCCGAAGAGCAGCCATCGGTTCCAGACGTGAGCCATGAAGAAGAGGATGAAGTTGGCGACCGCGAGGCTGAAGGCCAGGCGCCAGAACCTCCGGACCGCACGCCGGCGCTCCTCCGCCCCGGTTTGCTTCGCGAGCTCGATTCGGTGTTCGGCGAGCTCGTTATCGGCGAGTGTCGCCGCCAGCACGTCGTCGCGAATTCCAATCTCGCGCGCCGCGGCGACGAGATCCTCGTGCTCGTAGCGACCGTCGGCTTCTTGGCGCTCGAGGGCGCGCTGGAAGATCTGCTTGAACTGCGCCGTGTCGTACCGCCTCGGATCGGGAGGCGAGGGATCGGTCTCTCGCCGTGGCGACGGATTCGTAGTTGGCGCCGGCTCGACGCTGTCTTTGACGACGAAAGGGCCGCTCGTCGCGACCTGGGTCGCGCTCCCCGCCTCGTCGAGTGCCGACATGAGCTCGCGCATCGACGCGTACCGGTCGGCCGGATCTTTCGAGAGCGCTCGTTTGACCACGGCCTCGACCTCGGTCGAGACGTCGGCCATTGGTGGCGGCTTGTCGGTGAGAATCGACGCCGCGGCGCCGAGCGGACCTTTGTCGACGCGCCACGGTAGCTTGCCGGTGAAGACCTCGTACGCCAAGACGCCCCAGGAGAACTGATCAGAACGACCATCGACCGGGTCGCCTTTGATCTGCTCGGGCGCCATGTAGAGCGGCGTTCCGAGCTGAGCGCCCTGCTCGGTCAGCGTGGGCAACGGAGCCTCGGTGGGGGCGCTGGGGTCGATCGCAGAATCGAAGCGTCGCGCGATGCCGAAATCGAGCACTTTGGCGACGCCGTCGGTGCGCACGATCACGTTCTCGGGCTTGACGTCACGATGAACGATCCCTCGATCGTGGGCCGCTGCGAGCGCGCTCGCCGTCTCTTTCAACCATCGGATCTTGTCGGAGGTCTTTGCCGAAGAATCACGGCTCGCGTCGCGAAGCGATCGTCCCGAGACCAACTCCATCACGATGTAGGGGCCGTTCGCGTCGCTCTCGCCGACGTCGTAAATCGAGACGGCGTTCGGATGACTCAGCGCTGCCGCGGCCCGCGCTTCGCGAACCATGCGAGCCTTCGACTCGTCGCTCGGCGTCGCGTCTTGGCCTCCGCCGGGCAAGAGCACCTTGATGGCGACGTCGCGGCCGAGCTTCGGATCGTGTGCTCGGTAGACGCAGCCCATGCCGCCGCTCCCGAGGATTCCCTCGACGGTGTACCGCTCGAACTGTTCCCCGGGCCGCATCGTCGTAAGCTCTTCGGGCACGCTAATCCAACGTCGCGCGAACCAGCACGAATTTGTTGTTCAGCGAGAGCTCGGTCAACGTCACGAGCTCCGACGTGTAGCCGAGCTCGGTGCTGAGCGAGCCGATGCGGCCTGGGATGGCGAAGAAGTAGAACGTCTTCACCTTCTTGCGTCGCTGGTCTTGGATGTAAGCCTTGAAGGCTTGTCCGCTCGAGGGAAACGACGCGATGTGGTTTCCCATGTAAAAGTTCTCGCCCTTCCAGTTCTGCTGGTACGAGATGACGGGCCCCGGGATCTTCCGACTCTCTCGGTAGTACGCGACGACGGTTTCGCGCTGCCCCCAGTGGGGCGCGGTCTCGACGAGGTAGATGTCGAGGCTCCAGGCGGTGAAGGCGCTCGCGACGATCGTGAAGAAGATCGTCGCGTGCCTGCGGATCGGCGCGACGCTGACGAGGAGCATCGCGGCGCCGCACACGAACGTCGCGATCCAGAAGTGCTTCGTGTAGTCGAGCGACTCGGGCCACTCACGCTCGTAGTTGTACGAGAAGAGATCGATCAGCCGAGCATCGGCAGGTTGATCGACCCGTCTGTGGGCCATGTCGCGGCCGACCAGCACGACGAGCCCAGCGCCGAGCGCGGCGGCGAGCCCGAGCCCCGCGCTCTCGAATCGATCGCGGAACGATGCCCCGGTCTCGGAGCGCCGTCGCAGGAGATCGTCGCCGACGATCCCGACCAGCATCGCGATCGGCGGAACGATGGGGAGGATGTAGTGGTGAAACTTGGTCTGGATGAGCGAGAACATCGCGAAGCCGACCAAGATCCAGACAACGAGCAGCGCCGACATTCCCTGCTTGTTGCGCTCGAGCGCGGCGAGCCCCTCTCCGCTCACGTCTTCGCGGCGTCGCAGCCAGAAAACGAACGCGACGGGCGCGAGGCCGATCCAAGGAAACGTTCCGTAGCCGAGCTGCCAGATGAAGTAGCGGAAGCTGACGTCGTCGCCTTTGTTCGTGTCGTGGACGTGCTCGAACGCTCGCTTGTACATGTCGTGGAAGAGCAAGCGATCGAGGAACGGCTCGCCGTGCCTCGCGTACATCGCGACGAACCATGGCATCGCGACGGCGAGCATGATGCAGAGGCCCGAAGTGAGCTCCATTCGCGTCAGATCGCGGTAGCGCTTCGTCACGACGAGATAGATGAAGACGCACGCCGCCGGGATGACGATCCCCGCGGGGCCTTTCGCCATCGTCGAAATGGCGGCGAGATACCAGGCCGCGAGGTAGTAGAGGCGCTGCGCGCGTCGCTCGCCCCAGTTCATGTAGAGCAGGACCGCGAGCGCTTGCACCCAGAAGAGCGCCTGTAGCGCAGGCTCGAGCGAAGGAACGGTCGGGAAGACCTGATCGCACGCACTGTTTCCCGGCAGCCCGCAGTTGCCTGCCGAGCCGCTCATGAACGAGTCGCGTACGAGGACGATGGGTGGCGAGCGCAACCCCCACCGTGGGTCGAGGTTCAGCGCGATGTTCTTCGAAACGAGGTAGAGGATCTGCGGAACGGCTGTGAGGAGGATCGTGCCGATCACGAGGTGAAACGCGGAGAGACGGACGCGCAACGGGCCGAGACCGATCTCGTAGGCGCGAACGAGCCGCTCCGGATCTTCGTTCGCCGCGAGCATGACGAAGGCCATCGCTCCGGCCATGGCCGCGACGAAGGGCATGTCGGTCATCGTTTGATGAGCGATCAAAAACCACTGCGGCATCGTCGTGAGAACGATCGCGCCGAAGAACCCGGCGCGCCTGCCGAAGACCTTCGCGACAGCCTTGTAGAGCAGGTAAGTGGCGCCGATCGTCATGAGGAAGATCGGCATGCGCACCCCCCACTCTGGGAAGGGAAGATGACCCTCTCCGGTGGCGGCTAGCATCTGACCCGGTTCGTATCGAACGCCGAAGGCGATCATGCCGAGCGCCTGGAGCCAGAAGTCGAGGATGGGCTTCGACCAGAACCAGTCTTCCTGGGCCCACCAGAGCGAGATCCAATCCTGGCGGGCCAATATTTCTCGCGAGACCTCGCCGTAGTGCGTCTCCCACGGATCGATCAGCGAGTAGCTGCCTAACATTGGCAGATACAATAAAGTTGCAATGACGAGGAGCCAGAAGCCGTGACGCCGATGTGGCGGTCGGTCTGCCGAGAGAACGCCCATCTTGCCGAGGACGAGACTGACCCCGACGAGAGCGCCGATGAAGCCCAGCGGGGCCAAGAGTGCTGAATAGGCGACAGGAGAAATCACCTTGCTACCAAGGTGAATCTCGATCCCGGCAACAGCGCAACGCAGGGTGGCCCAAGTGATGGCGAGGCCAGTCAGCAGAATGCCGAGAGGAGCAATGAGCTCTTCGAACGGCGTACGAGAAGCGACGCGTGCGTCGGGGTCCGAGAAGGAGCCCAGAAGATCGAGCAGCCCGATCACGACCATCACCACCGCGACCGCGACCGAAGGCACGCCTCCGCGCGGAGTGGTCGGCAGAATCAGAAAGGCTACGCCGAGCAGCGTCCCAATCGACGCGAGCGCGATGCCGCGAGCGACTCGAAGACGATTTCCCCGGGGTAGGAGAGGCTCGTCATTTTCCTCGAGCTCGTCGTGTACGCCGTCGTTCGGGGCCGCGACCTCATCGGGCTTGGAAGCGTCGACGTCGTTCGGGGCCGCGACCTCATCGGGCTTGGAAGCGTCGCTGTCGTTCGGGGCCGCGGTCTCGTCGTGGTTCGGGGCCGCGTCGTGGTCGTGTGTGGGCGCGTCGTCGTCGTTGGACGTTGCACGAGGAGACTCGGCCGTCGCCGCCTCAGCGCCGTCCTCCGTCTCCTCGCCGCTCTTCGACATCGATCAGGTCTCGCCGGTATCGATCTTCTTGGCGCCGAGCTCGCCCGCGATGCCTCGAGCGTCTTCGAGCGCTGCGCGTTTTCGCTTCATCGCTTCGAGCTGGAGCTTCGATTCCGCCACGACCTCCTTCGGAGCCTTGTCGGCAAACGACGGGAGCGACAGCTTCTTCTCGATCGCGAGAATGTCTTTCTCGGTGCTCTTGATCTCTCGCTCGACGCGCTCGGCCTCTTTGGTCCCATCGACGAGACCGATGAGCGAGACGAGCACTTCGACGTCACTCTCGGATGCCATGACCGAGCCCTTGGGCCTCGCTCCTCCGCGAGGCTCGATGAGCGGGAGCCCTGCGGTCTTCGTGAGCGCCTTCACCGAGCTCGCCTCGCGCGTCAAGAGCTCGCGCCGCGCCAAATCGTCGGTTCGGAGAACCACTGGCATCTCGTGGGCCCAGGGAACGCCGTGCTCGGTACGGATCGACCGTACGGCGCCGATCACGGCCTGGACAGCTGCCATGTCGCGCTCGGCCTCCACGTCGAAAAGGCCCGAAGCGTTGGTCGGGAAGGGGGCCGTGACGATCGATTCGGCGTGGCCATCGGGTCGCGGGAGCTTCTGCCAGATCTCTTCGGTGATGAACGGAATGATCGGGTGAAGGAGCCTCATCGTGGCTTCGAGAACGTGCGCGAGAACGTCACGCGTCTCGACCTCGGCGGCCGATCCTTTGTCTGCGAAGATGGGCTTCGAGAGCTCGAGGTACCAGTCGCAGACCTCGTTCCACACGAAGCGGTAAAGAGCCTGTGTCGAGTCGTCGAGACGGAACTCGTCGATGCCTTTCTTCACGGCGTCGGCCGTGGCAGCGAGCCGCGACAGGATCCAACGGGTGAGGAGCAGCGTGGCCTTCGGCGGCTCGCGTTCGACCTTCGCCTCTTCGATGTACGGAAGTGCGAAGCGCGTCGCGTTCCAAATCTTGTTGCAGAAGTGCCTGTAGCCGTCGATTTTCTTGGGCGACAATGGGATGCGCTTGGCTTGCGGCGAGTAGCTCGCGAGCGTGATCCGCAGCGCGTCGGTGCCATAGGCCGGGAAGCCGGCGCCCATCTGTGCGACCGAGGGGTAAGCCTTCTTGAACTTCTTCAAGGCGTCTTCGATCGGCGCTCCGGGCAGGGCTTTCTGCACGACCTCGTCGAACGAGGCGCCGAAGACGAGATCGAGCGGATCGATTACGTTCCCTTTCACCTTGCTCATCTTGTCGCCGGTCTCGTCGACCACGAGACCGTGGAGCAGCACGCGCTTGAAGGGCGGCTCGCCCATGAAGTGGATGCCCATCATCATCATTCGGGCAACCCAGAAGAAGAGAATGTCGTAGCCCGTCTCGAGATCGCTCGCGGGGTAGAATTTCTCGAGCGCCGGCGTCTTCTCGGGCCATCCCTGAGTGGCGAACGGCCAGAGCCCCGAGGAGAACCACGTGTCGAGAACGTCTTCGTCTTGGCGCACGTTCGTGGAGCCACACTTCTCGCAAGTCGAGAGGTGCTCGTCGCGCGTCACGGTGATGTGGGCGCAAGCGTCGCAGTAGAACGCCGGAACGCGGTGACCCCACCAGAGCTGGCGCGAGATGCACCAGTCGAGAATGTTGGTCATCCAGTGCTCGTACGTCTTCGCCCACTCCTCGGGGATGATGACGGTCTTGCCGGTGCGCACCGCTTCGAGCGCGGGCTCGGCGAGCGGCTTCATTTTCACGAACCACTGCGTCGAGATCATCGGCTCGACGATCGATCCATTTCGCTCGCTGCGTGGGAGCATCAGTTCGTGAGGCTTCGTGCTGCGTGCGAGGCCTTTTTCGTCGAGCGCTTTCTTCACGGCTTTGCGGGCGACGAAGCGATCGAGGCCTGCGAACTGAGCGCACAGCTCGTTCATTTTCCCGTCGAGCGTGAGGATCGAGATCTCTTCGAGCTTGTGACGCTTGCCGGTCGCGAAATCGTTGAAGTCGTGAGCTGGGGTCACCTTCACGGCGCCCGTTCCGAACGCCATGTCGACGAGAATCGCGTCGGTGATGATCGGCACCTTTCGGTCGACGAACGGGTGCTGCAAGAATTTCCCGTGGAGGTGGGTGTAGCGAGGATCGTCGGGATGGACCGCGACCGCCGTGTCGCCGAGCATCGTCTCGGGACGCGTCGTCGCGACCACCAGCTCGGCGATCGAGCCCTCTTGGGTCTTCGCTAGCGAGCCGTCGTGGGCGAGCACTTGGTACGCGAACTCGAACAGCTCACCCTTCGCGGGCTCGTTCTCGACCTCGAGGTTGGAGAGCACCGTCTGCGCTTCGCAGTCCCAATGCACGAGCCGCGTGTCGCGGTAGATGAGACCTTCTTCGTAGAGCCGACAGAACGCCTCGCGCACGGCGCGCGCCATGTCGGGATCCATCGTGAACTTCGAGCGGGCCCAATCGCAGCTGGCGCCGAGGACGCGTTGTTGCTCCGCGATGCGACCGCCGCTCTCGGCCTTCCAGGCCCAGACGCGCTCGATGAACTTCTCGCGACCGAGGTCGTGTCGCGAGAGACCCTCGCGCTTCAGCTGCCGCTCGACGACCGTCTGCGTGGCGATGCCCGCGTGATCGATGCCGGGCTGCCAGAGCGTCGCGTAACCGGCCATGCGGTGGTAGCGAACCAGAATGTCTTCGAGCGTGCAGACGAGCGCGTGGCCCATGTGCAACGACCCCGTCACGTTCGGCGGCGGCAGCGGAAGCACGTAGCGGGGCCGCGGATCGGGGAGCGTGTCGCTCGCGGCGAACACGCCGCTCTCGATCCAACGCGCCGACCAGAACGCTTCAACTTCCTTCGGCTCGTAAGCCTTCGCGAGATCAACCATCGTAGGGAGCCTCTTCGTTGTGGCCCTACCCGATCGTCGCGGGGAGGGCTACCAGTCTCGCCCCCCAAAGCTGTCACGGCGCTCGGCTCGGGGGAGCCTCTGCGCCGCGGAACGTTCTTACTTCGTGAGGCGCGCGAGCTCTTCTTTGATCAAGGCCTCGGCCAAGACCGGGACGACCTCCCAGACGACGCGTTCGATGACGTCGCGAGAGAGCGCCATCACGGCATCGGCTTGCGCAGGAGTGAGACCGAGCTCGCCGACCTTCGCAGCCAGATGACCATTTACTGCGGCGCTGATGGCCGGGGCAGCTGCGGAAGCTCCCACTGCGGGATTCGCGGCGACCAGTTTCGGCGCCGGCGCGGGAGCTGCGGCCGGAGCGGGTCGGGCCGCCGGAGCGGGCTGTGCCGCGGGCTTGGCCATGGGGTTGCCGGCGCCGAAGCCCATGCCTCGCGACGCAGCCGACGGAAGCGTTTGGCCACCGATCGGCGCTGCCGGAGCGGGAGCGGGGGCCGGAGCGGGCGCTGCTGCGGGAGGCGCGCCGGGACCGCCGTAGATCAGCGTGCGTGCGCGTGGGCTCTGGCCTGTGGCGGCTTGTGCGGTGATGGTCGCGACAGGCTGCGCCTGCGTCGGTGAACCGCCAACGCCTTCGCGCAGAAGCTTCTGCACGCGGTCGATCAACTGCTGCGTGTCGAAGGGCTTGTCGATGTGGTCGTCGGCACCGGCTGCAGAGCCGGCCGCGTTGTCGTACGGGTTCTGACGCGACGACAAGAGGAGCACCGGCGTCGACGGGGCGGCTTGCTTCAGCTGCTTGCAGAGCTCGTAGCCGTTCGGGTCGAGGGTGATGTCGCTGATGACGAGACCGAACGCCTCGGCACGCACCTTCTGCAGCGCCGCGTCTGCGCGGTCGACCGTCACAACGTTGAACTCCGTCCCCGCGAACGTGATCTCGAGGATCTTTCGCATGGTGGCGCTGTCGTCGACGGCCAGAATCGTAGTAGCCACAGAAGCTCCTGGGTTGTCTCGCGGTTCAAACCCTCCGGCCGGGATGCGGTCGGAGAGACGCGATGTACGGAACGTGAGCGTTCGAGCTTGGTCGCCGAGCTGCGGCGCCGAGGCACGAACGCGGGGGATGCTGAGTCTCGCGTGGTGAGCCGAACTCCACCCAATCCATCGCGCGGGGGGAATCATCCAAGTTTCGGGACGAAGCTGTCAACATAAGCGCGCGTCTTTGCGTCGGGTTCGGCCGGTTGGGGTCGAGAGTGACAGGGTTCAGGGCGTTTCTCCACCGTGGCTGTACCTGCGCGCAGTAGCATGCGACTCCGGTGAATCGACGCCCACGCAGGACCAACGACGCCCGAGCACCGTCGACCCCGACGACAGCTCCCAAACCTCCCTCGCCGCCGAAGACGTCGACGCTGATGAAGGGTCGATGGACGCTGGAGAAGGAGCAGGCCAAAAAACCACTCGATGGAGTGTTGCGCGAGCTTGCCGATATCTCCTGGCCCGCCGCGCGCAAGGCCATCACGTCGGGCAAGGTCTTGGTCGATGGCGAGGTCGCGCTCGATCCGCTAAGGCGGACGTTCGTTGGTGACGTGATCGCTCTCGAGCCTGCTCGCCCCCGACCGCACATGGCGCGTGTCAGCCATCTCGAGCGCAACATCGCCTACCTCGACGCGAGCGTGGTCGTGGTCGACAAGCCTTCAGGCGTCATCACCGTTCCTTTCGGCGACGAAAGCCCCGACGAAGCGAGAGAGACTCTCGACTCGTTGGTCCGTGAGATCCTCGCCAAGAAGGCCGAGCGACGCGGCGGCGATCGGGGGCGCGCTCCGCTCGGCGTCGTTCACCGCCTCGACAAAGAGACGAGCGGTCTGCTCGTCTTCACACGCACGCTCGAGGCGAAGAAGCACCTCTCGAACCAGTTTCGCCAGCACTCGACGATGCGTCGCTACCTCGCGATCGTGCATGGGACGCTCGATCGAAAGCAGACCTTCCGAACCACCCTCGTCGAAGACCGCGGCGACGGCCTCCGTGGATCGGCCAGCTCGACGCGCATCGGCGGTCAGCTCGCCATCACGCACGTGGAGCCCGTCGAAGCGCTCGAAGGCGCGACGCTCGTCTCGTGCCGGCTCGAGACCGGTCGCACCCACCAGATCCGTATCCACCTCTCCGAGTCGGGCCACCCGCTCGTCGGCGAGTCGGTCTACATCCGTCAGTACAAGGGGATCCGCATCCCGGCGTCGCGCTGCATGCTGCATGCAGCCGAGCTCGGATTCATTCATCCGGCGAACGAGCGACCGATGCAGTTTCACGCCGATCCGCCGCCCGATTTCGCAGAGTTACTTCAGCAACTCCGTCGCAAAGGCAAGCTTCCCGTCGCTTGAACCGAGCCGTCTCCGGTCGGCCCCGAGGGCGCTCTGGCTCGCGGGTCGCGGCCCGCTTCAGTGGCAGTAGCGCTCGTCGCTGCCGCCAGCGAGCTCGCAGGCTTTCGCGAACAGCGGATCGGCCTCGTCACGTCGCCCCGACTTCACGAGCGCGACACCCAAATTGTATGTGTAGTTCGGGTTCTTCGGCTCTTTCTCGAGGGCTCGACGGTAGAGCTCGGCTGCGCGAGCGGGGTCGGAGTCGACGAGGTCGTACGCCGTCGCTGCGGTCTCGACCGAGTAGCCGTCGATGTTGATGATCGGACGAAGGACGGTCCCGCCTGCGACGCACAGACCTACGGCGGCGGCGAGAGACGAAAACCAGATCCAGCGCTTCGCTGGTGTCTTGGCGGTGGCGGCGGCGCCGGCGAGGGCGCCGAGGAGACATCCCATGCCGTGCGCGACGTTCGCGACCTGGAGCGCTCCGAAATAGGTCGAGACGATGCAGAAGAAAAACCACGCGACGAAGCCGACCACGACGCGTCGGTCGATGACGTCGTCGAACTCTGCGGTCCGTTGGCTGGCGATCCACAAAAACCCGAAGAGCCCGAAGCCCACGCCGGAGAGGCCGATGCCGCCGCGAAAGATCGCGAACTCGGCCGCCGACGATCCGGCGGCGAGCACGAGAAAGAGCAGGAGCGTCAGGAGCGAGCCGTAGCGAGTCTCGAGGCGACCACCGAGGCGGAACGTCCACGCGACGTTGAACAGGAGATGGAAGACCCCGGTGAAGCCGGTCGATCGGAAATGCGCGTGAACCAGCGCCGAGGTGAAGAGGCGCCAAGGCTGTCGTCCGAAGGCCTCGGGGCTCATCGTGAGCGGGTCGATGTTCTTGCCGGCCCAATAGAGAGCGGTGACGCCGATCGCGAGCGCGCACGTGCCTGCGCTCACGGGGCTGTCGAGGAACGTGCGCGGCTCGTCGGCTCGCGGGGCTCTGCGCGCAGGCGTGGAGCTCACGTCGCCACGGCCCTGTGGCGCGGGACCGCGCTCATTGCGCTTCGGTCAGCTGTGCCACGTAGCTGAGTCGCGCAGCGGGATCGAAGAGTGGATTCAAGATCGTCGTGGCGGGAGGGTTCACCATCCCCGCGGCCGAAGTGTTGTCGACGACGACGTAGTAGAGGCCGGGCTGCAAACGGAACTTTCGGGTCGACGACCCGATCTGGACGGGTGAGCCGGCGAGAATGATTCCGGGTGGCTGCGTGAGAGCCTGACCCTTCACGTATCCGTCGAGCCATTGGTCGCCGACCTGCTTGGTGACCACGATGAGCTCGACCGGATTGCCCGTGAGGTTCATCTTCAGCTCGAGGTTCTTGTCGGAGTCGGTCACCTCGAACGGGCCGAGGTAGTCACGCTGGTTCGAGTAGACGTCGACCGTCTCGTTCGAGAAAGTGTAGGCGTCTTTGTCGGTCACTTCGATTGGGCGGAAGGGCTTCTGCGGCGGGTTCAGTTGACCGAGCGAGAACTCACGACCGGTATCGGAGTTGTCGACGACGGTGAAGCCGCGCGTGAGAAAGCCAGCGACGACCTGGTTTCCGATCCAGTTGGCGCTCGAGCCGAGCGGAGTGATCGCCGTGGCGACGTCGAGGATCTTGTTCTCGACGAAGCCGAGCTGAAATTTCGGGCCGTTGACCAGCCGATTGAACTTGCCCCAGACGTAGAGATCGTCGCCTGCGATCATGAAGTCGGGTCGGTACTCGACGCTCGCCGTCATGGTGAAGCCGACGCGCTTCGCCGAAGGCAGGTAGGCGTAGCCGGTGCCCGCGACGTTCACCATGAGCGTCTTCGTTTCGTCGTTCACGTTGTAAGAGCACTGTGTCGGAAAGAAGCGGCCGATCCCCGGAGCGCGATCCTGGGTGCGGAGCGTGACGCTGCTCTTCATCATCTCGGGGCACACGTGCTGGGCTCCGAAGTTCGAGAAGAGCCACCAGCGCAGACCCGGGCTCGCGTTGACGATGCTCGAACAGCTCGTGCCCGCCACCAAGAGGGCAAGAAGCACGAAAGCGAGGAGGGCGCGGGGCGCGCGGCGCCTCACGAAAGAGGGTCGGGGTCGGGACACGTTGGCAACCATAGCGTTTCCCGGCGGGGTCGGGCAGTCCTACGAGCTTGGACGCGATCTCGAGGCTTCGAGCAGGCCTCGGGCACGATTCGGACGAACCGAACCGTTCGGTGAAGGGCTTGTCTCTCGTTTTCGTCGTATTTCTGGCCGTAAACGTCGAGCTCTTGCTCTCGCCCCCGTGGGGTGCCGCATCAGCGCAGCTTGAGGTAATGGAGCGTGGTCTGCATCCACTCGTCGCACGCCGTGGCGTGCGCCACGCGACACGAGCCCTGGTAGACGACCGGCCTCGTGTCGATGGTGCAGTGAAATTCGTGAACGAAGAGGGGGCCGCGATCTTTGTCGATGTAGGTCAGGCGGACCTCGGTGCCGGTCACCTCGGGGTATTCGCGCTCTCGGGCCGATAGAAGCTCGAACCCTCGCAGCGATCGCCGCCGTTCGGCCACGCTCGATTCGACAGAAGCCGCCACGCTCGTGCTCGGCGTCGGCCGACCGCGCTCGATCACCAGCTGAAGCTCGGCCCCCTGCTCCGTACGGAGCTCGAGACATTGGCGCGTGAGGTCGACCAGGCTGTGGAGGTCGTGGAGCTGCAAGACCGCTTCGTTGCAGAAGTAGGAAATCATCCTGGACCTCGGTTCAATGAAGCCCCGGGCCCGAGGTCGACGATGGCACCGTCGAAGCTCGCGGCGAAGGCAGGCGTTGGCGACGCCAGGATGAGCTGATTGTCTGCGCCGAGCGAAGAGAGGCCATCGAGCGCACGCACGGGATCGATGCCGTGGAGCTCGGGCTTGTCGACCAAGACGATCGACCCCGAGAGGCCGACCAGCGCGGCCGTCGCCGAGAACATGATGGAGTCGGCCTCGCTCGCCGAGAGCTCGGTGAGGCTCTCGAGGGCACGCCCCCACGACGAGAGAACGTGACGCTCCAGATCGTAAGCGCAGCTCGGCGAGAAGCGATGAAGCGTGTTGGCGAACCGAGCCGCTTTGGCAGGGGTGTCTGGACACTGCGCCAAGAACGAAGGGATCCAGGAGAATTTGCGCGGGCTCGGGTCGGTGCGCAGGCAGATCTGATCGTCTTCCTCGAGTGACGCCTCGCCTCCACCGACGTCGAGGCGGCGCCGTTCGGAGAAGTATTCGAGCTTGGGAGTCGCGTCGTCGTGACTGTAGCGCTCGAGCAAGAAGCTCATGCGCTGATCGACCTCGTCTTCTTCGTCGTCGCGGAAGATGACCTCGGTCGACACGACCGGGGTCGCTGCGCCGATCGTGGCCTGCTCAACGGGAGTGAGCTGCCACGTGAGAATGACTTTGCAGGTTCGGTTTCCGGGCTGAATGAACGCCGACTGCTCGATCACTCTCTCCCCTGTGGCGAGCAGCTGCCGCGCCGCGATCACGAGCTCGAGCAGCCGAGTTTTTCCGGTGCCCGAGCCACCCGTGATGAGCACGCGATCATGCGCTTGTTCGGAGGTCTTCGCGAAGCTGTAGACCCCGTTCGCGATGCCAGCCACGTCGATCGCCTGGACGCTGAGGATCTTCACGCTGGCCTCCACGAGGAGGGCGGGGACGATGGCGCTGCGGAGCGATCTCCTCCGCGGAGAGAGCTGCTTTGGCCGAGAGACTCCCCTTGGCCGAGAGAGACGAGCTGCGAGCGGTGAACGGCTTGGGCGAGCCCCTGATCGCTCGTGGCCACGATCCACTGGTTGTTCACGCCGATCTGCGCGAGGGATTGCACCCAAGGCACGAGCCGATCGGTCGGCACGTACAGCTCCGGACGATCGAGGAAGACGACCGAGTGATTCAACCCGATCATGGCGGCTGTCGCGGCGATCAACACGGCGTCGGCTTCTGCGCTTCCGAGCTCGGAGTAAAGAACACCGCTGCGGCTCGAGCTCGCGAAGCATGCCGTCGGGTCGCCGGTCCGCGTGGCCGGCGTGTATCGGAGCGCGGGCGAGAGCAGCTCGAGCCCGGATGCGAAGACGCGAAGACGCGTCGAGTCGGTGCGCAGCGCGGCCAAGAAACGGGGCACGAAGCTGTACTTTTGCGGGTCCTTCGAGCTTCGCAGCAAGGCCTGCTCGTGAGCGGCGAGCCCGTCATGGCGAGCTCCCCATGCGCGTTGGCGATTCTCGGGAAAGTACTCGCGCTTGCCGTGCGTCGGATCGTGATCGTATTGGGCGAGGTAGCGGGTGACCTTGCGGTCGATCTCCGACGACACGCCGCTCGAGCTGAAGCTCACGACAGCATGGGCGGCTTTCGCGGGCGCGGGTCCGTCGCCGCCGTCGCTCCCCAACTCGAGGTCGAGCTCCACACGCGCGCCGCGCACCGGATCGCTCATCCAATCGGAGGCGCGAACGATGCCCAGATACGGACCGACCGTCTCGAAGACGGCGAGCATCAGCTCGCAAAGACGCGTCTTGCCCGAGGCGGCCGGGCCCGAAATGACGATGAGATCGTGGGGGCGACCGGTCGTGGGAGAGACGAAGTCACATTCGAGATCGGGGAGCGCTGCCACTCCGCGAAATGCCAAGTGGGACATCTTCATCGTGGCTCAGTGCTCATCGACCAAGACCTTGTTCGCCTTGATGATGATGGTGTCTTTGTCCATGTAGATGAACGAGCTCCCGACCGAGAGGTTGGTGGTCTCGTCACCCACGATGGTGTGCGTCTTCGCGTGGGACAACATGTTTCCGAGCGTCTTCAGCAGGCGCTCCTTGCCCACGATCGAAACCAGGTTCTCGACGACCTGCGTGAGCTTGTCTTTTCCTACCGACTCGCGCTGGTTTCCGCCGACGTGCTCCTCGTCGTCGTGCGACACGTCCATGCGGCGGTCGTTGCCGACGGAGAGCTCCTTGTCGTGGTTCACGCGCGTGGTCATGTCTTTCTCGGCGCGGCCCTCGACGAGCTCGCTGCCCGCGGTATCGACGAAGCGGAGCAGGTTGTAGCCCCCCGTCTCGGGGACGCTCTTGCTGCGGAAGCCGCTCTCGTTCTTCGCGGCAGGCAGCGCGAACGGGGGCCTCTTCAAATTGGTGAAGATGCGGCCGACGATCACCGGCTCTTCGGGGTTGCCACCGAGGAAGCTGACGAGGACCTCTTGGCCGATGCGAGGGAGGTTCACCATCCCGAATCCTTCGCCGGCCCACGGCTGATTCACCGGGATCCAGCACGAGGAGAGCTCGTCCATCTTGCCGTACCGATCCCAATGAAACTGGACGCGGACGCGTCCGAATTCGTCGCAATGAATGGTCTCGCCAGTCGGACCGACGACGGTCGCGCACTCGACTCCGGAGATGTTGGGGCGAGGCGTCGCTCGCTCGGGTCGGTACGAGACTTCGCCGCTGACGGCTTCGGCCGAGACGACGGTGTGTGTCTCCGAGGTGCCCGAGTACTTCACCTTCGTCAGAAGGAGCTTCTTTAGTCTCTCGGCGGTGGGATGATTCGATATGGCGAGCGTCGTGCCGGCTCGAAGCTCGAGGCAGTTGGAACGAAATGAAAACCTCTGCGATCGCGCGACGCGGACGGCAGCGTCCCGCTCGGCGATCAAGCGCGCCTCATCGGGGTCCACTCGCGTTCGTCCTCGGTCGTCAGCGGTGGGGGTGTCTTTCGGACCGTCGTTGCCGAACTTGAAGGCGCCCGGCGTGTACGCGAACGATTCGAGACGGGACTCGAGAGGGTGATGGCTCGAGACCGCATGGGCCAAGAGCGGCTGGTTCGGGAGGCGCGGATCGTGATCGGCAAACGTCGTACGTCCTTGTCGGACGCGGCGTGCAGCACGGAGATCGGTCGCGTAGAGTCGGGGTCCGGCGGACGTGTCGTTGACATGCTCGAGAGGAGTCGCTCTCGGTGAAACGGCTTCGGGAGCGTCGCGGAGCACGACGACCGTGCCGTTTCCGCGCTGCTCGAGCACGAAGCTAATCCCCGAGTCTTCGAGGAGACGGCTCACGAAGGCGAAGTCGGTCTCTTGGTATTGGACCCGATACTTCTTGGTCTTGTACCGACCGTCGCACTTCAC
>JAYUUB010000273.1:0-2801 GCA_043755175.1 Polyangiaceae bacterium
GCCGCTCGGCTCGGCATCGTCGCGCTCGCTCGTGCCGTCGAGGCTCCGGCCGTGCCGAGCGAGCACCTTCTGCACCCGAAGCGCCGTCCGCTTCGCCACCTCCGCGAGCTCTTCCTCTGTAGGGGCTGCGAGCGGATGGAACACCAGCGCTCCGCCGCCCTCCGTCTCGCGCACGTAAACACCGTCGAGCACCAGCAGAATCGCGCTCGGCGTGGCTCGAAACCATCGCCGGCGCGCCCGACGAAAGGATGCGCGGGAGGCGTTCGAGAGAGGGACCGACGTAGAGGACGCCGCGCCCGCCCCCGACGAAGAGGCAGCGATGGCGCAAGCAATCCGAACGCTGTCGCGGCTGCTCGACACCCTCGACGAGTCGAAGCGCGAGGTATTCGTGCTGGCAGAGCTAGAGGAGATGTCGGCGCCCGAAATCGCAGAGACCTTGGGGCTCAATGTGAACACCGTCTATTCGAGACTGCGCGCCGCGCGCCACGCCTTCGATGCCGCGGTCGAAAGAGACACCCCGAGAGACGCATCCGCCCCAGCGAGAGTCCGAGGAGGTCGACCGTGAGCCATTTGCATTCCCGCAGTCGGTGCCTCCTCGAGGCAGCACGATCGTCCAAGCCGACCCCCGAGGTGCGTCGCCGGATGGAACGCGCGATCGCCGCCCAGGTCGGCGTCGCGACGATCGTCGGCGCTGCAGCGGCTTCGACGACCGCGGCCGCTCCAGCGAGCACGACTGGAGCGAGCGGTATTGGCTCGAGCGTTGCTGGTTCCAGCGTGGCCGGCGCGTCGGCGACGCCGACCACGCTCACGGCATCGTTCGTCTTTGCGTCGGCTTGGAGCGTGAAGGGAGCGGTAGTCGGAGTGATGTTGCTTGGCGCCGCCGGCATCGGCGCTTCGGCGATACACCGTCCATCGGCTCTTGCAACCTCGTCGACGTCCGCGTCTTCGACTTTGGCGGTCACCTCCAAGACCGCCACACCGTCCGCGGAATCGTCTCATGCAGACTCGCCGCTCGCGAGCTCCGCGCCCGCTACTTCGGTCTCTCGCGCGGAGAGCGCAGACCCCTTGGTCGCGAACGAGGCCGCAGACGCTCCGCCCCAGGCCGCTCAGGCGAGAATCGCGGAGGCCAAGCGTGCCTCTGTCAATCACGCTCGGCCGAGCGCAGACGTCGTTCCGATCGCGCTCGGAGGTGCGATCACGGAGCCGCGAGTGGGCTCGCCCCAGCAGAAGAACGCGCGCTCGGAGCTCGACGAGGAAGTGGCCCTTCTGCGTGAGGCTCAGAGCGCGCTCAAGCGTGGCGAGGGCGCTCAGGCTCTCACGGCGCTGGACGACTTGGCAGCGCGTCACCCGGACGGTGCCTTGCGAGAGGAGCGACAGGCGGCTCGCGTGCTCGCGTCGTGCGCCGCCGGCCGAACCGCCGAAGCAGAGCTTGCCGGACGAGCATTCATGAACCAGTTCCCGAGCTCGATCCACTCGGATCGCGTTCGTTCTTCGTGCGCTTTCATTCCGTCACCGGGCTCTGCGATCGGAAAGCCGAGTCCGTGACGGGTTCGAGCGCAGCCGACACTCATGGAAGAGTGGAGGAACACCCATGACTACGAACATGATGAGAAACATTCTGATGTCCCTGACCGCTGTCGCGACCTCGACGGCATGCTCGCCGAGCATATCGGTCGGCAGTCTCGACGAGACGAGCGCGAGTAGCACCGGCACGCCGAGTCCGACGGTCTCGAGCGTTGCGGCCTGCCCTGTCGTGAGGGTGTAGACCTCATCGTGACGACGTTCCAGGGGATCGCTTCGCTGACCGGGGCGCCGCCTTCGGCTTGAACGCAATCACGTTTGCGAGGACGGTCACCTCGATATGGAAGGTCGCTGCAAGGAGCGCCCACGCCTGATCGAATCTCTCGCTTTGGTCCCAGCCTCGCGGCGTCAGGATGGCCTGAGCGCCGCTGGCGCTCCATCGCATGCCGCTCTGTTTCAATCGTTGCGCTACGAGCGTCTTGCAGGCGGCCTCGACGATGCCGGAGCCGATCATGAAGCCCCGCTCGCTCAGCTCGGCGTAGCGCAT
This sequence comes from Polyangiaceae bacterium, assembly GCA_043755175.1. GTDB lineage: Bacteria > Myxococcota_A > Polyangia > Polyangiales > Polyangiaceae > CAYYKK01. Next base: position 2,069 of record JAYUUB010000273.1, read on the forward strand.
GCGACGGCGATGCTTTCGGAAGTAAGCGAGCTCGACACCAATCGACTTCTTCTGGGGATGCGTTGCGACCAAGTGTTTCAATGCGCGAATCACCTTATCTGCACCGGCGGGGTCATCCCGAAGCGTGTCGCGCAGTGATTCATGACGATGTCGCGTTTCCCGCGTTCCGTCGCCGTAGGCCGCGGCAAGCGCGACGTGAAGATGTTCACTTGCGTGAAAGAAGTCGAGCGCCTCCTCTCCCTTCGGCAGCGCATTCGACGAGAGGAAGTCCCAGTTGTCGACCGCTCCGTCCGCGATCTTGATGAGCTTCAACTCGGGCCGCGCTGCCAACACTGCTGTGACCTCGGCAGCGAGCATCCTCTTCAGCGTGGCCTTCTTCGGCTCGGGCGCACGGGCCATTCGAATCGCGCCGAGAAGGTCGCCCTTGTCATCGCAGAAAGCGACCGTCGCGCAGCCGGCCTCGCGATAGCCAGCCGGACCCTTGCTCGTGCGCCCCTCCGATGTCGCCTCGGCGCGTACTTGGGTCGGGCTGTTTCCTCCGTCGATAGGCGCCAATACGTCGTCGAGCGAGACTGCGATCGACACCGCGCCCTCGGGGATCTCCAAGCCTTCGCGCAAGGCCCTTTCGAAAGCCTCGCGATCCATCTCCCAACGCTCCGCGAGAAGTTTCGGCAGCCGGTCGATCGTGCTCTTGGATGGCGTCATGTTGCCCACTCGCGCAAAGAGCTCGGCG
>JAYUUB010000274.1:0-58793 GCA_043755175.1 Polyangiaceae bacterium
CGCCGGCGCGGCGAATCTCTGGGCGAGTGCCCGACGGCGTTCCTGAAAGACGCGGATCGGAGTCACCGGAAAGAAGCTCATGGTCCTGACTGCTCTGGCCCCGCTCGAAGCTGGCGACAAGTCTCTCGCAGCGTTTTTGGCGCATCGCGATTCGCGGCCGTAAGCTTTGTCATGCTTTCATCGTCGAAGCTTTCGGATCATCGTCGGGTAGTCAACGACTGGGGACCGCGAAGGACGACGAAGCACAGAGCGCGCTCGTACGAATCGCGCGGCGCCGCAGATGATTTTCGGAGCAGCGCGCGGCACCGTTCGAGGCCTCTCTTTGCGTGCGCGCTCGCCCTCGCGTTCGGAATCACGGCGTGTAATTCGCACGAGCTCGAGCCCCACGTCGCGTCGCGATCAGGACCGCGGAGCGACGCCATTCCGACGAAGCTCGGAGAGGCCCCGACGCCTTCGTCGACTGCGACGCCGAGCGAAGATCCACGTCCGTCGGAAGCGGCCCAGCCAGTGACGAGCCGGCCCGGAACGCCGAGCATCACGGCCGTCTCCGGCTACGAAAAGATTCTCCAAAAACCGGATACGAAAGCAGCGCTCATCGGGCTCTTCAGGGCGGGGCAATCGATTACTCTGCTCGATCCGAATCAGCTGACGAAGGGGCCCGGCGGCTCCACGCTATCGCCTTGTAAGGGCGGATGGTATTCCGTCAAACCGCGAGGATTCGTGTGTCTCGGCGCAGCGTCCACGCTCGACGCGAACGACGTACGCGCCGTCGCCGCGCGCGAGGTATTGCCCAATGCGGCCGAGGCGCTCCCCTTTCACGTGGGGTTCGCGATCGGGTCTCCCGAGTATCTGCGAATCCCCACCAAAGAAGAGCAGCGCAAGAACGAAAAGGGATTGGACGCCTACCTACAAAAGATACCGGCGGCCGATGCGACGGGCGCGATCGACCTCCATCCCGCTGGCAATGGGCCGTCGAAGGCCTTCACCCAATATCTCGACTCGACGAAGCCGGACCTTTTCGGTGCAGACGAGGCTTTCGCTGGGCGTAAAGTGGCCTGGGCGCGCGAGTTCGACGCCGAAGGCCGCACGTGGCTCGTCACTCCCAACCTGGGCCTCATCCCGAAAGACAAAGTGCGAGTCGCGACAGGCTCGGCCCTCCACGGTGTCGATCTTCGAAAAGATACCGAGATGCAGTTACCGCTAGGATTCAGCTGGATCGGCGACGTCGCAAAGCTCCGAAAGACCTCGGGCAAAGACTTCGTCGAGACCGGGGAGTCGTACCCGCGGCATTCGTTCATCGGTGTCGAGCCCGAGCTCGTTCGCGGACCGAAGGGGATGTATTGGCACACCCGAGACGGATTCTACGTACGGAACGACCAGCTCACGGTGATGAAGCAGCGCACCGACCGGCCCAAAGGGGTCGGCAAGAACGACAGCTGGATCGAAGTGCGAATCACTTGGGGCACCCTCGTCGCCTACGAGGGAGACACCCCAATATTCGCGACGGCCATCTCGCCCGGCCAAGACGGGATCACCCAACGCTCGCAAGGGCACACCTCGAAGCAAGGTCTCTACACGATCGGGTGGAAGCTCTACTCAGCCGACATGAGCGGCGTCGAGAAGAAGGAGCCCTGGGCGGTCGATGAGGTTCCGTTCGTGGGCTACTACAAAGACAGCTTCGGTCTCCACGGCGCCTGGTGGCACGACGACTTCGGTCGACCGAAGAGCCACGGCTGCATCAACATGGCTCCAGCCGACGCTCAATGGATGTGGCGCTGGTTCCGCCCCGAGATGCCCGAGGGCTGGTACGCAGTTGCCTCGTTCTACCCCGAGGTGAAAGGCACCTACGTCGACGTGAGACCCTGACGCCAGCCTGCTGCTGGCATCGGCCATGGCTTGGTGGCGTCAGCTCACTGGATCAGGTACCAGCGAATGTCGGAGCGCACTTCCATGTGGAAGTGGTCCTTGTGACCCCAATCGTAGTGCGGCGTGAGAATCAGGTTGAACGACTGCTCCTCATCGAGCTCGCAGACGATCTCGCGGAGCAGCTTTGCCCCTTCGGTGTCTTTGCGCGGCGGCGTCGCGCCCTCTCCGCAGGTCTTCGAACCGACCAGGCCGTGCCAGTCGTAGAGGACCGAGAAAGTCTTGCCGTCTTTCAGCGTGACGGTCGCGAGATCGATCGCCCGACCGGACGGGTGCCGCTTGCCGGCCTTGACGAAGCCGACGCCGCGCTTGCGGTACATCGACAAGTACTCGGCCCGGACGACGTCGTGCTTCTCCAAGACCTTCGCGAGATCGTCGATGGCCAGCGCCAAACGGCAGTCGGCGATGCTCGACGACGACGCGTCGTCGTTCGTGTCGGGTCCTCGGTAGGTCAAGGAGAAGGTGACCCCATGCACGGGTCCCGAGAAGCGAATCGGCCCCTCGACTTGCTGGGTCGGCTCGACCGGGTGGTAGGGCACATGACGCCGGTCGAGCTCGGCGAAACAGCTGTCGTTGTCGAGCGCAGCGTACTGGAACGCCCGCGTCGACTCGACCGCGGGAGGCTCGAGCGCGTAGCGGTTTCCTGCCGACGTGGAGCTCGAGAGCGAGAGCGCCGCGGTGATGACCAAAAGGCCGGCCAATGACTTCCGATGCTGCCGGGACTGCATGAGGGGGGGACCCTGCCCCGGCCTGGCCTTCGGCTCAAGACAAAGGCGCTGCACACTGGACATCGGACGAGCACTCAGCCCCTGGGCCCGAGCGCGAGCGTGTCAAGGTACGAACGAATGCCCCCGCGCGAGTGCTCGATGTTGATCGCCACTTCGTCCGCCGTCGACTAGGGTTCTGCGAATGCTCGTGATGCCCGCGCGCACCGTGGATGTCGGCGACTACGCCGCCCACCTGGCCAGGCATCTGCTCCAATCGGGACGACAAGGGCTCCCGCATTTCGGGGTCATGCGTGCGATCGATCGCGAGCAGGTCGAGGCATACATGGAGGCCCGCTGGAGCATCGACGTTCGCGCGACCGACTGGGGACGCGCGTGGCTCCTCTGGGATCGGGATCCGCGGGGACCCCGTGGGTCGAGATCGTTCACGGACTTCCCGCGGGTCGTCGGACACGCCGAGCTTCGCGGCCCCAACGTCGACACCGCGCTTCACCGCTCCCTCTTTTCGATCGGGATCGAGCGCGAGCAGATTGGCAAGGGCTGGGGGCGTCAGATGATGGAGATGGCGCTCGGCTGGGCGCTCCACGAGCCCACGCTCGAGTGGATCGATCTCCGAGTGTTCTCGGAGAACGCCCCTGCTCGGGCGCTCTACCGAAAGCTTGGATTCGCCGAGATCGGCGTCTGCCTCGATGCGTTCCGCATGGATGACGGGACGCACATCGACGACATTCACATGGTCCTCGATCTCGCGCGTGCGAGAAAAGACAAGGGCATCGAAGCCGCCGAGTGACGCAGATCTCAGGGATCGAGGCCCATGAGAAACGGGGCGACTCCGTCGGCAATGGCCCGCGTCACCTCGCTTACTTCTGGCGGGTTGAACCACGCAAACGGGTCGAGCAAGCGCGAGGGCGTGAAGCCACGACCGCCCCGCGAGCACTCCACGAGGAGCGAAAGAGCGCCGTGCCGCTCGTGAAACCAATCGAGCTCGAGACCGCCGGCAGTGATTCCTCGGGCCCAGCGGGCGCATGATTTCGCGACATACGGACGCGCTGGGTCGGCCGCAGCGGCGATGCGGCGAGCCCAACGCTCGTGCTCCCGCTGATCGGCGATCGGTCTCGTCGACGAGGCCAGCGGGTAGAGGACAGCTCCGCCGAAGCTGTGGAGCGAGAGCGCGCGGTCGACGCGGAACGGGGCGAGCAGATGCGCGATACCTTCGACTTCCGGCTCGCTCTGTGGCCGTGATCCGGGTGAGAACACGAACGACAGCGCGCGCTGAACGAGACCCAGCTCGCCCCAAGATGCATCGAAGTTGCGATTCAGATCGACCCCGCGCCCGTTGTGGCGAACGAAACGGCGACGGCCGGCGCGCAGGTTTCGCTCGACCCTTCGGAGGCCATCCGGGTTGGCGAGCGGAAGAGCGAGGACGGCGCGATCACCCAGATCGCGGCCCATGAGACGCTCGAGGGTGGTGAAGAGCGTTTCGATGCCGATCCATTCGTTCGGATGCAGGCCCGAAATCACGACGGCCGTTCGCGCGAGCGAGCGCGGCGCGAACGAAGCCTCGGAACCGAAATGGAGCGCGAAGAGGGGCTCGCCTCCGGAGCTTCGGCCGTAGCGGAGGAGCCGCACACCCCGGTCGGCGAAATGGGCGACGACAGCCAACATCTCGCCGTAGCCGCGGTAGGGCCCGAGCCCTCGGCTTCTCATGATGGGCGAGAGCGGGCCGAGGTCGTGGCGGCGCATCGCGATCTCGAGCAGCTGGCGACATTCACCCTCTTTCGGGTCGGAGAGCGCCGTGTGCATCGACATCGGTCCACCCTAATGTGACGCCGCGCACATCGCAACGCAGGCCTCCTTGTCGTTGTCCTCGACCGTCTCAACGATTAGCGTCCGCGCGCCTTGCCCCCTCCCCGGAACAATCTCGGCTCAGCGCCGCCGGTCGCTCTCTCTTTCGCGCTGGTCGCGTCGTTGTTCCTGCTCTCCGGCGCCACGGGTCTGCTCTACGAGGTCGCGTTCTCCAAAGTCCTCGCGACGATCTTCGGGGCGACGGCCTACGCGATCAGCACGGTGCTCTCGGCATTCATGGCGGGGCTCGCGCTCGGAGCACATCTCGGAGGGCGGATCGCGCCGAGACTCGCCAAACCCATCTTCGGGTACGGGGTCGCCGAGATCTCGGTCGGTATCGTCTGCATCGCGACCCCTTGGGTATTCGCTCTGCTCGCCAGCACTTACGTCGATATCGCCCGAACCCATCCCGACTCTCTCGGCCTCCTGACGACGGCGCGCGGTGGGCTCACGTTCGTCGTGATCCTCGTCCCGACCGCGTGCATGGGAGCCACTTTGCCCATGCTTGCGCGCGTCGTGGCAGGAACGAGAGAGAGCGCGCACGCGCTGGCGAGGCTCTACGCGATCAACACGCTCGGCGGGGCTCTCGGCTCGGTCGCGAGCGCCTACGCGATTCTACCCATGCTCGGAATTCGCGGGACGATGCGCACCGCCGCCGCGATCAACATCGCGATCGGAGTGATCGCGGTCGTGAAGGGTCTGTCGGCTCCGGCGGAGGGTGCCGTCCCCGCGCACGATCTCGCGCGCGACGCCGCGGACGACGAAGGCTTCGCGAAAAGCTTCCTCGTCTTCGCGGTCGCCTCGGGATTTCTCGTGTTCGCGGCCGAGGTGGTCGAGACGCATCTTCTCACGCTGCTCATCGGCAACAGCGCTTACGCATTCGGGTTGATGCTTGCCGTGTTCTTGGTGTGTCTCGGCGTCGGTGCAGCACGCAGCCCGGGCTTCGCGCGTCGACACGGAAGCGGAGCGCTCGCGCGCGGCCTTCTCTACGCAGCGCTGACCCTCGCTCTCACCATGCCTCTATGGGATCAGCTTCCGCGCTACTTCGCGTTCGCAGGCAAGCACGTCACGTCGTGGGCCGGGCGAGAGGTGTGTCGCGCCATCGCGGCGTTCGTGATTTTGGTCCTGCCGACGCTTTGGATGGGCACGACCTTCCCGTTGCTCCTCGCCAAAGTCGCCGAACGCCGAACCGTCTCGCGCGACGTCGGCGCGCTGACCGTGGCGAACACTTTGGGCACGATCGTGGGCTCGATCGCGACCGGTTACTTCATCTTGCCGATGCTCGGATCGCAGCGAACACTCGTTGCGGTGAGCGTGGCCTTCGCGCTGTTCGGAGTCCTCGCCCAGGCCATGGATGCGAGCGCTGCGGCCAACGACCGATCGAAGGCCGACTCGAAGCCCGAACGCACCACGAGCTACGCCCTCGCCGCCGCAACCATCGTGCTCGTCATCCTGCTCCCTCGTTGGAACCTGGCGCGTCTCACGAACGGCGCGAACGTCTACTTCACCTACGGACCGCCTCCCGACTCGATTTCGTTCGTGCGCGAAGACGTTCATGGCGGCGTGACCACCGTCGTCAAGCGTGGCCCTCTGCAGACGCTCTACACGAACGGGAAGTTCCAGGGTGACGACGGTCACGAGATGCAGGCGCAGCGTCGCTTCGCCCACTATCCCGCCCTCTTCGTCGAAAAGGAGAAGCGTGCCCTCGTGATCGGCCTCGGCACCGGGACGACCCTCGGGACGATCACGGCCTATCCGTTCGAAGACATCGACGTCGCCGAAATCTCACCTGCGATCGTCGAAGCCTCGCGCCTGTTCTTCCGCGGGCCGAGCCGCAGCGCGCTCGACGATCCACGCGTGCACTTGTCGCTCAACGACGGACGCAACGTGCTCCTCGTCGCGACCGCCCCCTACGACCTCATCACGATCGAGCTCACGAGCGTGTGGTTCGCGGGCGCGAGCAACCTCTACTCCCGCGAGTTCTACGAGCTGACAAAGAGTCGCATGTCGAACGGCGGAATCTTGCAACAGTGGGTTCAGCTCCACCACATCCGCCCGAAAGAACTGGCGACGATCGTGCGCACGCTCCGCGGCGTATTCGCGCACGTGGCGCTCTTCGAAGGCGGCGCACAAGGCATTCTCGTCGCGAGCGACCGACCCCTCGTCGCTTCGAGCGCTCGCCTCGAAAAACTCGAAGCGCGACCCGACATTCGCGCGACGCTCGACGCACCGCACCTGGCCGATCTTCTGAGCGAGCTCATCGCAGCCGACGACGATCTCGAGCGGCTCGTTTCCGACGTCGAGCTCGACGAAGGGTCGGCTCTGCCCATTTCGACCGACGACAACCTCTATCTCGAATATGCGACGCCGAAAGGCAACGTCCTCGAGTACCAGAGCTCGCTCGCGGGGATGCTCACGCTCCTCCGACGGTACCGGAGCGACTCCCGCGCGAAGCACCTCGGCCCGTGACCGAGGTTGGTCTCGCTCGAGAAGTAGGACTCGGAGACGAAGCCTCAGAAGAGAAGGCCTTGATGCCACAGGCTCAGGAAATCCATCGAGCACGCGACACTGATGTGAACCGCGACCCCGCCCCAAATGGATCGCGTCTTCAGGCTCAGGCTCCCGAGAATGAAGCCCGTGAACATGGCTCCGATCGCCTCGACGAGGGGCTTCTGAAAATGGATCATCGCGTACGGAACGATGGGAACGAAGACGGCTGCATAGCCGACGACGTTGCGTAGTCCCTGAATCACGAACCCTCTGAAGAAGAGCTCCAGGGCCACGAACTGCCCCATATAGAGAAGCTCCCAGCCTACGAATCCAGGCCAGAGCGATTCACCCGGCGCGACTTTATAGTACGGATACCTCGCGATGAAAGCGTCTCCGTACGAGGCCGCGAACACCAGCGGTGCAACGAGGACGATGAGGAGCAGGTAGACCTTCGCGTGCTTGGCCGTGCCGCGAATCCGCAAGCCGAAGCTCGAGAGCGACTCGCGAAGCTCGAGCTTGATGAGAAGAATCGGGATGAGGCTGTACGCGAGGATCTGATTCGTCGCCCACCAGATGCGCTGGTTGATGCGTCGATCGGGCGATGTGGAGAGCGCGTACGCGAGGCGCTGGCTCGTGCGCTCGAGCCCGACACCCTTCAAGATCGGCAGAGCCCACGTGGCCTGCTGATCGCGGCTTCCGAAGTGCATCGCGATGAGACATAGACCTGCGCCGAAAATGACGAACGCCAAGCGACGCGTCACGAGCGCGGACGGCGTCGTTCGTCGATACTCGGCCGACTCGGCGTCGACGGCGTCGCGCAGATCGGTGACGTAGGTCTTCCACCAGCTCGCGAGGATCTGCACTTTGTCGGGTGGCCGAGGCACGGAGGGTCTCCGCCGTGTGCACTCGCTCGCTACTTCTTGCCCTTGGGAGCGACGAGAACCGGCGGCGCGTCGTCGTCGGGCGACTTCGGCGGCGGCGACTTCACGTTCTTGATGATGTTGCCTTCGGGATTGAAGGGCGCAACTTTCGCGACCTCGACCTTCGGCGGGTGCTTGAGCCGCTCGCGCTCCTCGGCGCTGAGGACCGTCAGAACCATTCCGCCTTCGAAGTCGCCCGCCGAGAACGGTCGGCCATTCACCTCGGCGACGTGGAACTCCGTGCGTCGGTTCTCTTGCCGGCCCGCGGGAATGTTGTTCGGCGCGATGGGCTTCTTCTTTCCGTAGCCGACCGCGATGAGGCGAAGACTGTCGACGCCGCGGTCGACGAGCCAATCGCACACCGCGAGCGCGCGTCGCGCGCTGAGCTCCTGGTTGTACTCTTCACCTGCGGTCGAGTCGGTATGACCTTCGATGCGCAGGCGCGTGATGTCGGGCCGGTCTTGCAAGAACTTCAAGAGCTTCTCGAGCACGGGATTGCTCTCGGGCTTGATCGTCGCGCGATCGACGTCGAAGACGATCTTGCCTTCGATGTAGACCCGCGAGTCTCCACTCTGTGGGTTCCAGACCGCGTTCGCGTCGAACCACGCGGGAATCGGCGCGCGACTCCCTGGATCCGGCACCGCGTTCGGCGGCAGGTAATTGTCGCTGCACCCGGCGCTCAGAGGCAGCGTGACGGCGGCGAGCGCGGCGGCGGCCCGAGGGCCGAGAGAGCGATGCTTGCGGGTCGAATCCATCCCTTTGGAGCGATCGTGGCGTAGTTCGTCCCCGCGCGGTAGTTTTTGGAGGTGGTGCCTCGCCCGAGGAGGCGCCCTCGGGCCTCCGAGGCCCCTTGAATCCCGGGCGAATTCCAGGCGAGGATGCCGATATGTTGATGGTTTTCGAGGTCTACTTCGTGCCGGGGACCGACCCGGAGGCCCTCCTCAGCGCCGAGGCGAAGAAGGAGACGCAGGCGAAGGTCATGACGTTCGCCGAAGCGGCCAAGGTCGGCTTCGCGGGCCTTCCGGCCCCCGCCTCCGGGAACGGCGAAGCGCGACTCATCGCCATTTCGAAGCGAGACGCTGCTTGGATCAACCGCATTCTCGAGACGAGCGAGAGCGTGGCCGGATTTCGTGTTCACGAAGTCGACGCTTGAGACGACCGTGCAGCACCCCATCGATCAGATCAGCGAGGCGACCCACGACGAGATGAGCCGCGAGATCGCCGCGAAGCTCGCGGCGCTCGAAGCGCACTTGGTCGGTCTCGGTAGCGTCCTCGTCTGCTATTCCGGCGGCGTCGATAGCGCGTTCGTGCTCGCCGCAGCACACCGAGCGCTCGGCTCGCGTGCCGTCGCCATCACCGCAGTCTCGCCGAGTCTCGCTCCCGCAGAGCTCGAAGACGCCATCCGCGTCGCGAAGGAGATCGGCGCCGACCACCGAGTCGTCGAGTCGCTCGAGATCGACAACCCCGACTATCAACGAAACGGGCCCGATCGCTGCTTTCATTGCAAGAGCGAGCTCTACCGGATCGCCCTCGCTCGAAAAGAGTCGTGGGGGATCGCGCACGTCGTGAACGGGACGAACGTCGACGATCTGGGTGACTACCGTCCCGGCCTCGAAGCAGCCTCGAAAGCGGGAGTTCGGAGTCCGTTGGTCGAGCTCGGCTTCACCAAGGCGCACGTCCGCAGCGGCGCTGAGGCCCTCGGTCTTCTCATCTGGGACAAGCCGGCGGCAGCGTGCCTGTCGAGCCGAATACCGTTCGGCACGAGCGTCACGCGCGATCGGCTCTCGAGCATCGGAACGTATGAAGCCTCGCTCAAGGCGCTCGGGTTTCGTCAGGTTCGAGTTCGGTACCATGAGCTCGCGACGGGCGACGCAGCGTCCAAGAGCGCGGCTACGAACGACGCGTCACCTCCGAAGGCGATGGCGCGCATCGAGCTCGACGTCGCCGACCTCGTTCGTGCGGCTTCACCCGATCTGCGCGCCGAAATCGTTCGTCGGGGCCGAGACGCCGGCTTCGCCTACGTCACGCTCGACCTCGCCGGCTATCGCATGGGCAGCCACAACGAGGTGCTGCCTCGGCGTGCTCTCCCCGTCATCAGCTGAGCCTTGGACCGCGGCGCAGAAGCTTCGGCCGGTTGGGCCTCGCGCGATTTCAAACCACTCGGAGTCCGCGGATGCGACAGCAAGGCCTGAGGGGCGGCTGAGGGCCTGCGTATAAACAACTCGGTGCTATTCCGCCGATACCTTCGTGAGACAGGCGGCCTCCTCTCTCCGCTCCTCAGCCTACAAAAGTAGGCTTCCGGTGCTCACTCGTCGAGCGACCGTCTCGCTTCGGTCTCGGCGGTCTCGCGACGCGCCTATTTCGACCGGGCGCCTCAGAGGGCCCGCGTGTGGCTATTGGATGTAGCTCACGTAGACGTCGGAGAACGTTCCGTTGGTGCCGGTCGACGTGCGGTTGTCGATCCACATCGACACGCCTCGCGCGCCTCCGTTCGTCGAGAAGCAGAATGGTGAGCGCGAGTCGGCGGCTCCGAGCGGGGAGGGCGCTCCGGGCCCGCCGACGTCGAGGCGAAGATCGTCTGGTTGAAAGCTCACGCCCAGATCGAACGAGTGATTCACATAGATGTCGCCCCGACCATTCCTGCGATCTTGCCAAGCGACATAGAGTCGGGAGCTCGCACCGAACGCGAGCTTGGGCTCGAACGAGCTCGAGCTACCCGCGTTCGAGCCGAGATCGGCCCGCGCGGTCGAGCTCGCCCACGTACCGCCGCCGTCGGCGGAGGCGTTGACGCGAATATCCGACTTGCCGCTTCGCGTGTCTTCCCAACCGACGAAGGCTCGTGCGCCGGTGGCGATCAGATCGGGCGACGAGGCATCGGCGAAGGTCGAATCGGGATTCACGATCGTACCGTCGGCGCCGAACGTCGCGCCGCCGTTCGCGCTCGAATTCACGCGAATGTTGCTCTTCGAGCCGCGTAGATCGGTCCACGCGACGTAGACCCTCGCGTTGCCGCTCGCTCCGACGACTTGAATGTCTTGTGATGGATTGCCAGCCGAGATGGGCTTGTTCCCAGCGAGGGTTCCGGCGGCGACGTCGTAGGCGTCGAAGAAGACCTCGGAGGCCGAGTTGCGCTGGTCGCGCCAAGCGATGTAAGCGTGACCGAGCCCGTCGGTCGAAAGCGAGGGGGCCTCGGCCACGCCGGCGACCGAATTCACGCGCAGATCGCTGGGAAGCCAGGTTGCCCCTCCGTCGAGCGAGCGTTGGAGATAGACGTCGGTCTGCACGTTCGTCCCGCTGCCGGTGATGCTCTGCCACACGACGACGAGATCGTCGCTCGCGGCCTGCGGGTTCGCGACGACGACCCGCGGATAGAAGGAATCGGCGCTCGAAGGGAGATGGTCGACGCGCACCGAAGCCGCGAAGCCCGTGAAAGGCGAGGCGGTCGAACGCGCGACGCGAATCTGTCGGACGGCGCCCGCGAACTCGTCGAATGCTACGTAGGCGCCCGTGGGCGACAGCGTGACCCAAGGCTCGACCTGTTGCGCGCCAGTGGTCGCGACGGCGACGTCGATCGGCGTTTGCCAGGTGACTCCGCCGTCGATCGACACGTTGCCTCGAATGTCGGCGTTCCCAGCGCGTCGGTCGAGCCACGCGCCGAAGACGACGTTTCCGAGCGCGGCCGCGTGCATCTGCGTCGAGGTCGCTTGTCCGACGGCCGAGCCCGCTCCTAAGTCGAGTCGAATGTCGCCGGCGAGCGCGGCGGGGCAGCCTTCATCGGTGGTGGCGTCGCAATTGTTGTCGAGCCCGTCGCAATACTCGGTGCTGGGCAATACGGCATTGGCGCAGACGATCGAGCCGTTCTGGCATTGGTTCTGTCCGAGCAGGCACTCGCCGACGTTGTTCATGCCGCACGGTTGGCCTACTTGCGGGAGCGTGCCGTCGTCTTTCACGCCATTGCAGTCGTTGTCGATTCCGTCGCAGATCTCGACCCCGCCGTTCGACGGCGTGCATTGGTATTCGCAACCGTTCAGCGCGTTGCCGTCGACGTCGTAGAACCCGACGACGCAAGGGCCGAAAGAGCACGACGAGGCCTGACAGAGGCCTGTCGCATGCGGGTAGAGCGCGGTGCAATCGGTGCCGCACTGGCCGCAGTTGTGCACGTCGACGGTGGTGTCGATTCCTTCGTCGATCAATCCATTGCAGTCGTTGTCGGTGAGATCGCAGATTTCGACGCTGCCGTTGGTGGGGGTGCATTGGTATTCGCACCCATTGGCAGCCATGGCGTCGAGATCGTGGAACCCGACGAGACAATGGTCGAGGAAACAGATGCTATTCGCGCAACCAGGCTCGGCGTTGGCGAACGTGCACACGTCGTTGCAAGTGCCACAGTTGAACTTGTCGGTGTTCTTGGTGAAGAGCTCGTCGACCTGCCCATTGCAGTCGTTGTCGAGGTCGTCGCAGATCTCGACGCCGCCGTTCGACGGTGTGCACTGGTATTCGCAGCCGTTCGTGACCTGATCATCGAGATCGAGCCAGCCCGGTGCGCAGGTCTCGACCTTGCAGAATCCGCCCTCGCACTTGGGGAACGCATTGGCGATGTTGCAGATGTTGCCGCAGAAACCGCAGTTCTTCAGGTCGACCATCGTGTCGGCGCCGCACGAGCCGGTCGTCGTGTTGAAGGCGCCGGTCGAAGTCATGAATCCGCCGCCCGCGCCGCCGGTGCCGCTTCCACCCGTGCTCGCGGTCGACGAGCCGGTCCCGCAATCGAAGCAATAGGCTTGCGTGTCGCAGCCCGTGCCGAGCGACAGACCGAGGGCCCCGAGCGCGAGGGTTCCGACTGCCGAGAAGATCGTAGACGAGGTGCGGCTCATCGCTAGACCTCCCCCGATGCCCGTCGCGCACGTCTGCGCGAGAAAGAGAGCCCGGCGATCGCCATCGCGATCAGAGTCGAGAGGCTCGCCGAGCCGGTCGGGCTCGCGGAGCATTGAAGACCTCCGCCGCCGGTCGCGAGGCCCCAAGTGTTGCGCGACGACGGGCCGCCGATCCCCGCGCCACCCTCGGCGCCCGCTCCGGTCGTGCTGGTCGTCGCGCCGTTCGAGGCCTGTCCGCCCGCGCCGCTCGAGCCCGATTGAGTCGAGCTATCGGGAATGCATACCCCGTTTTCGCAATGGTCGCCGGCTTTGCACGTCACGTCGGCGCAGCTCACTTGTTCACAGAATCCACTGATGCATTGCTGGCCGCCGGGGCAGGGGAACTCACCTTGTCCACACGGCGCGGCGCAGTTGCCTTGAATGCATTGTGATCCGTTCGGGCAGGTCGCGAGGTTGTCGCCGGTCCCGTCGCAATCGTTGTCGAGCCCGTCGCAGATTTCTGGAGTCGGGCCGATCGAGCCGACGCAGACGACCGCGCCGCCGACGCAGTGCTCGAGCCCCGATTTGCAGGTGCCGGTGTCGATCCCGCACGCGGCCCCACCACCAGGATCGCCGTCGTCGACGGCTCCGTTGCAGTCGTCGTCGACGCCATTGCAGACCTCGAGGCCTGGCAACATGCCACCTTGGCAGGTGACCATTCCGACCGTGCAAGCGAGAATGCCGGGGCTGCACGCGCCGACGTTGGAGCCGCACGGTCCGCCCGAGTCGATCGTGTTGTCGTCGACGGCTCCGTTGCAGTCGTCGTCGATGACGTTGCAGATCTCGTTCGTCGGTCCTTTGCCGCCGACGCATACGAAGACGCCCCCGACGCAGGTCTGCGCGCCGAAGAGACAGGCGCCGACGTTGGAGCCGCAATTGGCCCCTTCACCAAAGGGGCTGTCATCGATGACCGCATTGCAATTGTCGTCGATTCCGTTGCAGACCTCGGGTGACGGAAGAATGGCGCCCACGCACAAGAGGCCACCGTTCTGGCAGACCTCGATGCCGAGCTTGCATGCGCCGGTGTCGGTGACACCACACGGCGTTCCGGCGTCGACGGGGTTGTTGTCGACGAGCCCGTCGCAGTTGTTGTCTTTGCCGTCGCAGATTTCGGCGGTCGGCTGACAGGCGACCACGAGCCCGTCGACCTGGAGAAACATGTCTTCGAAGTCGTTGTCGCCGCCGCGAAACAAATCTTCGAATCCGAAGTAGAACCGCTTGTTGTCGACCTTCGAGGTGTAAATCAGATAGTGGACGTAGTTGCCGTCGCCGTTCTTCGCCTGCTCCGTGTAGTAGAGATGGCCGACGTCGCCGAGGCTTCCGCAGTTGTTGGCGACGGGCTGGTTCTCCGGCGTGATGAGAAAGAAGCCGATGAACCCGCCGAGGTAGCGACCGGCGGTGAATTCGGTCTGGAAGTTCACGTTGCGCACGCTGGTGGGCTCGTCGGCGCAAGGCGTGATCACGTAGAGCGTGTTCGGTGCGTCGACGTTGTACCAACCGAACGAGTTCTCGAAGCCGGCGCCTTCGACGAGGTCGGTGACCTTGACGGTGCCGTACACTCCTCCCGTCTGCGGAATGGCGAACACCTCGGGTGAGGTCGCGGCGTCGAGCACCGCATTGAGCGGGTTGGTCGACGAGGTCGCGGGCAATCCTTCACCGATGTTGAGCGCGGTCGGCACGCAGCTGATGGGGCTGCCTCCCGATGGGCACGTGGCCGCATTGAAGATGGGCATCACCGTGCCGTCGACTTGCTCGACGACCGCGAAGGCGTCGGAGGAGTATGAAGCGAGGGCGAGAGCGAACGCGATGAAAGCCAATCTCCGCATGATCGGGGAAGCATGAAGGATCGCTCATGTAGGTTTCAAGGTCCCAGTGAGTGCGGAGCTCGCGCGCTCGACCTCGACCTCGACCTCGACCTCGACCTCGACCTCGACCTCGACCTCGACCTCGACCTCGACCTCGACCGACGAGGACCGGTTGCGGGCGCGGTGGAGGACTACTAGGGTCCTACGTCGAGGAGCTTCCCCATGATTGTCGGTGTGATCGGCTCTGGAGCCATTGGTCCAGACCTGGCGTACGGGTTCTTGACCGCCCTCGCCCGCGAGCCCAATTCGAAGGTCTTTTTAGTCGACATTCGAGAAGAAGCGCTCCTCGCCGGCGCGGCGAGAATTGCCGGCTACGTCGAGAAGGGCGTCGCCCGAGGAAAGATCGCGCCCCAGGCGGGCACAGCGATCCTCGCGGCGCTCGTCCCCACGGGCGAGCTCTCGGCGCTCTCGGAATGCGACTACGTGCTCGAAGCTGCGAGCGAAGACCTCGGCGTCAAACGCAAGATCCTCGCGAGCCTCGAAGGAGTCGTGAGGCCCGAGTGCCTCATCGGCTTCGCCACCTCGGGCATCCCGCGTCGTGAGATCGCGCGCGACGCGAAGCACCCCGATCGCTGCTTCGTGAACCATCCCTTCTTTCCCGCTTGGCGATCGCTTCCGATCGAGGTCGTGCTCAGCGGCGACGCCGCCCTCGGCAAGCGAATGACCGATACGATCGAAAAGCTCGGACGCGTGCCCATCGTCACCGCCGACGTCGAGTGCTTCGCCGCAGACGACGTCTTCTGCAACTACATTGCAGAAGCAGCGCGCATCGTCGAAGAAGGCTTGGCGACGCCGGCGCAGGTCGACGCGATCGTGCACGGCGCGATCGGCGGCGGTGGCCCCTTCAACGTGATGGATCTCACGCGTGGCAATCTGCTGGTCCACAAGTGTCAGGTCCTCATGCAGAAGGCGAAGACCGGGACCGCGTGGTTCGCGCCGCCCTCGATCCTCGAGAAGCAAGGCGACAAACCCTGGCACGATCGGAAGGCGCCCGGGAACCCCGTCCACGACGCGAAGCTCGCCGAGCTCGTGATGGGCCGCATCCTCGCCGTCCTCCTCGCTCGCACCTATTTCCTCATCGAGAACGAGGTCTCTCTCCCCACCGAGACCAACTGGCTCATGCGCATGGCGCTCGGCTTCTCGAAAGGTACCCTCGAAATTGGGGCTGACCTAGGCGCCGAACGCGTTCGCGCGCTCTGTGTCGCCTTCGCCGACGCCCATCCAGGTTTCGTGGTCCCGAAGCTCGTGACCGACGAGAAGCTCCCTCCGTTCGCTCGAAACGTCCTCACCGAGATCGACGGCGACATCGCCACGGTGAAGGTCTTCCGACCCGAGGTGAAGAACGCGCTCTCGAAGTCGACGCTCGCGGAGATCGACTCCACCGTCGCCGCTCTCGAGGCCGATCCGAAGGTTCGAGGCATCGTTCTGACGAGCTACGACGGCGCGCTCGCAGGCGCCGACATCCAAGAGCTCGCGGTCCTCGGCGATCCCGAGGCTTGTCGCCGCACGTGCCTCGATTCGCACGCGATCTTCGAGCGCATCGCGTCGTCGGTGAAGCCAATCATCGCAGCCGTAGACGGTCCCGTCCTCGGCGGCGGCGCCGAGCTGTCGATGGCGTGTCATGCGCGCATCGTCGGCACCCACCTCGTCCTCGGTCAGCCCGAAGTGAATCTCGGAATCATTCCCGGCTACGGCGGAACGCAGCGCTTGCCGCGCCTCATCGGATTGATCCACGCGTTCGATCTCTTGCGCACGGGCCGAACGGTCTCTGCCAAAGAGGCCTGCGAATGGGGTTGGGCCTATGGCGCTCCGGTCGCCGACCCCATCGCTTCTGCGAAGGCTCTCATCAGACAGGTCCTCTCGGGCGACGTCACGCTCGCCAAGATCCAAGAGGCTGCGGTCACGGTCCCCGAGCAGCTCGAGCCGTGCGACATCGGGCATCGAAGCCTCACCATCGACGCGATCTTGGTCGACGTCTTGAAGCGCGGCCTCCAAAAGCCTCTCGCCTTGGGGCTCGTCATCGAGGCCGACGGGTTCGCCCGCTGCAAGGGCACGATCGACATGGATATCGGCATGAAGAACTTCATCCAGAACGGGCCGCGCGTGCCGGCCGCTTTCCTCCACGAGTGAGCGAGCCATCATGAAGCGCATCTCTTCCATCGTGATCCTCGACGGCGCGCGCCGTACGCCCCGCGCCGACATTCTCGTGGACAACAGAGAGCCGGGCCTCTTCTCGCGTTTCTCTGCGACGCAGCTCGGCGGCCTCGCCATCCGAGCCACGCTCGAGAACACGCGCGTCGACAAGTCCCTCGTCGGGCACGTCGTCATGGGGATGGCACAGCACAGCCATCGCGACAGTATCTATGGTGCAAAAGGAATGGCGTGGCGTGGCGGTCTCGGAGAGACGGTCCCGGCGCTCACCGTCGCCCGCATTTGCGGCAGCGGCGCCGAGGCCATCGCAGTCGGCGCCGAGATGATTCTCGCCGGGGTTCGCCACGACGAAGAGCGACCGTTCGTGGTCGTCGGCGGCGCCGAGTCGATGCAATACCCATTCAGCCTCTACAACCAGCGGGGCAAGAAGGTCGGCGAGGCGGTCCAGAAGTACGGGCCCATCGACACGAAGACACTCTCTTCGGGGACGCACCTGCAAGACATGCTGCTCATGAGCCTCTACGATCCGTCGGCGAAGATGGCGATGGCCAACACCGCCGAAGAGCTTGCGCGGCGTTACGAAATCAGCCGTACCGAGGCCGACGCGTTCGGGCTCCGTTCACATGAGCTCGCCAAGAAGGCCCGAGACGCCGGCGCGTTCGCAGAAGAGATCGTCCCGGTCACGGTCGAGTCGGGCGATCGGTCGTTCGTCGTGACGCACGACACGCACATCCTCGACGACGCCTCGATGACGAAGATGGGTCGCTTGTCGGCCGCCTTCGAGGCAGGTGGCATCATCACCGCCGGCAATGCGAGCGCGGTCGTCGACGGTGCAGGCGCGATGGTCATCGGTCTCGAGGAAGACGCGAAGAAGGTCGACGCGAAGCCGCTGGCTCGAATCGCGGGGATGGGCGTCGCGGCATGCGACCCGAAGATCATGGGCTGGGGCCCCGTCCCCGCCACGAAGAAGGCGCTCGCTTCGGCGGGGATCGCGGGCAGCGCGATCGATCACGTCGAGCTCAACGAAGCCTTCGCGCCTCAGGCGATCGCGGTCATTCGCGATCTCGAAAAGTTGGGCATCGCACCCGAGAAGGTGAACCCTCTCGGCGGAGCGATCGCCGTCGGACATCCGCTCGGCGCGACCGGCGCGATTCTCACGCTCACCTGCGCCTACGCTCTTCGCCGCGAGAAAAAGCGATATGGCCTCGTGACGATGTGCATCGGTGGTGGACAGGGGATCTCGCTCGTCATCGAGTCGATGTAGCGCTCGCGGTCACGCGCGTTCTGTTGGTCGGGGCTCCCGCAAAAGAGCGGCAGCGACAGCGGCGTCACGAGTGACACGAGGGCAGCGCGCGCTCTGCTAGCATCCTCGCTGATGAGCCTTTGGGAAACACCGGTCCGCGAGTACATGAGCAACGCCCTGGTCTCGGTGACGCCCGAGACGTCGCTCGCAGACGTACAAGGGCTCCTCGAAGACCGAGACATCTCGGCCGTTCCGGTGCTCGGCGCCGACGGCTCTCTGCGAGGAATCCTTTCGACGACCGATCTGCTGCGTGTGGCGAGCATCGAGCTCCGCTCTCCTCCGACCGCCCGCAACGCGAAGATCGTCGCTCCGCCCAAGCGCGCGTCGGACCTCATGAAGACCGAGGTCGTGACGGTCGACGAAGACGCTCCGGTCCGCGAGGCCGCCGTGAAGATGGTCGCGCATCGCATTCATCGCGTCGTCGTGCTTCGCCGCGGAAAGCCGGCCGGGGTCATCAGCGCGCGCGATGCGATGCGCGCGGTGCTCTTCCACCACATCGAGGCGCCCATCGACACCGTCATGACGTCGCCGGTCGAGACGATCGATTTGGGCGAGCCGATCCGCTTGGCCATTTCTCAGCTCGAAGCCGCCAACGTGCGGGGCCTCGTCGTCGTCGACGGGGGCTGGCCCATCGGAGTCTTCACTCACAACGAGGCGCTGCGTTGTCGCGCGCTCCCACAGTCGATTCTCGATGCACCGCTCGAAGAAGTGATGAGCTACGAGATGTTCTGTTTGAGCCGTTCGACGCCGCTCTACCGTGCCGCCGGTCACGCGATCCAGATGCGCGTACGCCGAATTCTGGTCGTCGAAGATCATCGGGTGTGTGGCGTCTTGTCGGGCTTCGATCTCGTCCGGGTCATGACCCTTGACGAGCTCTGACACACGCGACTCGAGGCCGTTCTTGCTGGAGGGCCTAGCGCGATCCGTTCACTGCGCGGGAATGCATCGATGGGGCGCGTGCGTCTGAGGCGATCGTGCGCGGCTGTGGCGGGCGCGACGATTTCGTCGACGACACGCGCGTAGGTGGGGCTACATCCGGCCGGGGTCAGCGCGCACTGGCGAAAACGGGCCCGACCGTCTGGTTTGGGTCATGTCGTTCGCGTCGACGCAATTCATGCGCGCCTCTGGCCACTCGAGCGACGATTTGCCGCGGCGGCTCGTCACAGTGAGCGATATGGCTCGGTGCTTGCTCTGCGCTTCCTCGAGAAGAGGAGGACGATCATGAAGATGCGAGCTGCCGTATTCGTCGAGAACGGTGCAATCAAATTGCAAGAAGTCGCGAAGCCCGAGCCGGGCCCCGGCCAGGCGCTCGTCAGAGTCACTTTGACGACCATCTGCGGCACCGACGTGCACATTCTCAAAGGCGAATATCCCGTGAAGCCTGGCCTCGTCGTCGGCCACGAGCTCGTCGGAGTCGTCGAAGAGGTTGGCGCCGGGCTCACTGGATACGCGAAGGGCGACCGCGTGATCGTCGGTGCGATCACTCCTTGCGGTCAGTGTCGCGCGTGTCTCTCGGGAGACGGCGCTCAATGCAGTCACGGCGGCGACACCTTCGAAGCGATCGGCGGGTGGCGCTTCGGCAACACGATCAACGGTTGCCAAGCCGACTACGTCGTCGTGCCCGACGCCCAGGCGAACCTCGCGAAGATCCCCGACGGCCTCACCGACGAAGACGTGATCCTCTGCCCCGACATCATGTCGACTGGGTTTTCGGCCGTCGAACGAGGGCACGTCAAGATCGGCGACGCCGTCGTCGTCTTCGCGCAAGGACCCATCGGCCTGTGCGCCACCGCCGGGGCTCGGCTCGCTGGCGCGTCGCTCATCATCGCCGTCGACAGTGTCCCTCGGCGGCTCGAGCAGGCGAAGCGAATGGGTGCCGACGTCGTCATCGACCACACCAGCGAGGACGCGGTCGCGACGATCAAGCGACTCACCGGAGGCGGGGCTGACGTCGCCATCGAAGCGTTGGGACAGCAGGCGACCTTCGAGAGGTGTCTGCGCAGCGTACGGCCGGGAGGAACCGTCTCCAGCCTCGGCGTCTATTCCGGACATCTCCAAGTTCCGCTCGACGCCTATTTCGCCGGGCTGGGTGACAACACGATCGTCTCGACGCTGTGTCCAGGCGGCAAAGAGCGCATGCGACGGCTCATGAGCGTCGTCCTCGCGAAGCGACTCCCGTTCCGCGAGCTCGTCACGCACTCGTTCAGCCTCGGAGCGATCGAAGAGGCTTACGAGCTATTCGCCAATCAGCGCGATGGCGTCATGAAGGTCGCGATTCGACCCTGAGCACTCGAGGGTTCGATGTTCAGAAACAAGGGCCGGCTTCATTACTCGATACGAGGGTTTCATGTCGTACAGCTCCACGCCCTACCGTCCTGAAGAGCATCGCGGCGCGCTCGACTCGCTTTGGCGAGGCGCGTTTCTCGATGCGAACATTTCAGCGCACGCCGAAGACCGGATGAAGTGGCTCTACGAGTCCAATCCGAGAGGCGCTCCGATGACGTATCTGGGGCTCGTGGCCGAGACGCATGACGTCGTCGGCTGCGGTACGTATTTCCCCAGGTACGTCAGCGTCGACGGCGAAGACGTGAGAGCGGGTGTGCTCTGCGACTTCGCCGTTCACAAGAGCCACCGAATCGCCGGCGCAGCGATCGCAGTTCAACGTGGCCTCGCGAAGAGCTCGTGGCCCGGCGGGTACAAGCTGTTGTTCGGCTTTCCGAACCAGGGCAGTTTCGCGGTGTGCAAGCGCGTCGGCTACCAAGTCGTGGGTAGCACGACCACCTGGGTCAAGCCGATTCGAAGTGGCTACAAAGTCGGCGAGCTGTCGTTGGCTCCGTTCTTGGTGAACCCTGCGCGCGTTCTCGCAGACGCGGTTCTGGCGGTCGCGGACCGATGCATTTCGCTCGCCGTCGGTGGCGACTTTTCGGTGGAAGAGGTCGACGTCCCCGACGCACGATTCGAGGCCCTCTGGAGGCGCGCTCGACCACGGCGCGGTATCGCAGGTGAGCGAACGCAGGCGTACCTCGAATGGCGCTATGCCCGCTTCACCACGGCACGATACCGGTTCTTCTGCATCACGAAGAGCTCGGGGCGCGAGATTGCCGGCTATGCGGTTTATTCGGTCGAAGACAACCACGCCATCGTCCAAGACGTCTTTTGCGAGGACCTCGAGCACACCGCCTCCGAGCTCCTCGTCGCGCTCGCTCAGCACCTTCGTCCGAAAGGCATCGGGTCCATCGTCCTCAGCTACCTCGGGCCTGCGAGCTTCGGCGAGCGCCTCCGGACGTTGGGCTTCATCAGGCGTCCGGGGGCTCGCGTGATGGTCGTCTATCTCGACCCGGCGCTCAGCGAGCGAGAACGACGCACGATCTCCGACCCAGCAAGCTGGTTCATGCTCGACGGCGAGCTCGACATCTAGACGCGGAAAGCAGAGGAGATTCGACAGGAAGACCGTAAGGGCCGGCGTATCAATTGAGTCGATCGATATTCCGTCGAAACCGAAGCGAGAAGGGTGCCCGAGGAAAGAGCACGGGAAGCCTACTCTCGTAGGCTGAGAAGCGCATAGTCCGCCTGTCTGTCAAACGAACGCAGGCCCCGCGTCACCGATCGGATTTTCTGCTGGAGACTTTGGCGAACCGATTCCGATCGGTCATCGTGAATCACGCAGCCACGCCGGTGAGCAAGTCGTTGTTTCCGACGCGCGCTCCACGGTACGGGGCCTCGGGGGTGTTCGTCCTCGCGGCGTTGCCCAGCGCACAAGCGTCCTCGAACGAGTCACGAATCATCGACCGATCGCCGGGAATGGCGCCGCGCGGCGGCTCGACCTGAAGCAGCAGGCGTATCCGGCTAGAAGCCCTTGAAGGTGTGGCAGCCCGTGCAGACCTTCGCGGTCGGCTCGTGGTTCTGTCGGTCGGTGTGGCAGCCGAGACAAGTCGCGCGTTTCGCATCGGGCGGTCCATGCGACGTGTGACAGCTCGCGCATTCGGCGTGCCCGCTGACAGCATGCATTCCGCCGGCCTGTTTCTTCGCGTCGTGACACGTCGTGCAAGTCGGTGGCGACGCTCTTCCTCCGGGGCCGTGCGGGCGATGGCAGGTCTCGCACGATCCCTTGACGGCCTTGTGCGGGCCGCTGGCCTTGGCCGCATGACAGCTCGTGCATTGCTGCGCCTTCGCGAGCAGCGTGGCGCCGTGGGCGTCGTGGCACTGGCTGCATGCGGTATGGCCGGGCGTCAGCGTCGTGCTCTCTTGCTTGTGGCAGCTCGCGCAGGCGTCGGCGCCCGAGTGCGTAGAGTGCGCGTCACCGTGGCAGTTCGAGCAATCGGTGTGCTTCGCTGCCTGCCTTGCCTCTGCTGCGTGGCAGCTCGCGCACTTCGGCGCAGCGCCTGCGAGGAAGGTATGCGGCTTGTGGCACGTCTCGCACGCGACCTGTCCACCAAAGTGCGCGTGTTCGTTCTGGCCGATGTTCGCATGGCAGCTCGAGCACGACGCCGCCTGGGCCGGGTGACCCTTCGAGCCTGCGTGCGGATCGTGGCAGGTCGTACAGGCCTCGGTCGATCCGCCGGCGTGGTTCACCGCGATCTTCTGGTGGCACCCGGCGCAGGTCGCAGAGCTCACGTCGCGGGGTGAATGGGTCGAGTGGCAGCTCTCGCAGTCACGATGCTGCATGGGTCCGGTCGTGACGACCTTCTCCTTGTGGCAGTCGGAGCAACTCTTCGCTTCGGTCTTCGCGAACGCGTGCGGAGCATGGCAGTTGGTGCACGCATCGTGTCCTGTGAAGATCGTCTTCGCAAACGTGCCCGGCTTGTCGTTCTTCTCGTGGCACTCGGTACAGCGGCCGGTCGCTTCGCCCGCGTGCTCGTGAGGCTTGTGGCAGTCCTCGCAGACGAGCTGTTCTTGCCTCGCCGGGTCGCCGTGCTGCACCTTCTCTTTTCCGTTGTGGCAATCGGTGCAGCGCTGCGGAGAGACCCACGGCTCCTTGTGCGGCGAATGGCAATCTTCGCAGGGCTCCTCGCCGTGGACGTCGACGATGGGTGCGGCGCTGCCCTTCGCGTCGGCGCTGTGACATCGCTGGCATTCCCAAGCGCTGAAGCGAATGTCTTTCCCGCTCTTCAGATCGTGGCACGCGAGGCAGTGTGTCTCCGCCATCGCGGGGATGGTGACGTGGATGTCTTGATGACAGTCTTTGCAGCGCTCGGCGACGGGCGGTCCGAAGCCTTCGATCTTTCCGAGATGGCAGCAGGTGCAGCTCGTCTGCTCTTTGACGTTCAGCGAAACGTCGTGGCCGATGGCCATGGCGCGTTTTCGCCACTCGGGATCTTTGTGCTCGGCCTCGTGGCAGGTCGAACAGGCAGTGTTTCCAGCCTTTTCGTGCGCCGTCTTCGCGTCGCCCGAAGGCAGCGTCGTCGGTGCCGCTTCGGGCGCCTCGCCTTTCTTCGAATCGTCGGCGACGAGCCCGCAGGCCACCCCGGCGATCGCCGCGATGGCGAGCATGAGCAGCCAGAACGATCGTCGGAGGCGCGCCTTCATCGTCGTCGCAACGATCTTCATCGGCCACCGACGTGGCAGCGAACACACGGCTGCGCGGTCTTGTCGCCGTTCGGTCGACTGCCGGGAAGATGCGGGTTGCCGCCGCCTGCACCGACTTGATGGCACTTCACGCAGAGTGCCTCTCCACCGCCGCCATGACATGCCTCACACGAGGCTG
The DNA here is from genome assembly GCA_043755175.1 of Polyangiaceae bacterium. Classification (GTDB taxonomy): domain Bacteria; phylum Myxococcota_A; class Polyangia; order Polyangiales; family Polyangiaceae; genus CAYYKK01. The sequence goes on from JAYUUB010000274.1 coordinate 23,837, forward strand.
GATCTCGCCACATGGCCTGCCCGTGATCGTTGCGCGATCCCGCGAGACCGACCCATCCAGCAGGGTGCGGGTTTCGCGAAGTGGCAACCGATGCGTCGAGCTTCGACTTCGCGTGACAGCTCTGACACGACTCGGGAGCGTGGCAGGTCGTGCAGAGACCTGGCGCGTTCTTGCTCTCCTCCGCGTGGCGCGCGAGAAAGCCGGCGCGATGGAGACCACCGCCGGCGGGCCGGTCGAACGCGAGGCGAGAGGGCACGAGCGGCATCATGCCGCCGGTGTGACAGCTCGCGCAGAACCGTGTGGAATGGCAGCTCTCGCACATCCCGTCGGCGCGCGTCGCGGCGGCCGCGTGGTTCTTGGCGAAGTCGGAATCGTGAATGAGATGGTCGTCGGGACGGGTGCCTTCGTTCCGGAGATCGACGTGACAGGCGTCACAGTCTCGCTTCACGAACTCGTCGTCGTGGCCGTGGCAGCTGAGACAGTCGGCCATGCGCGGTCGCATCACCCCCGAGCCGCTCGCCGAGTCTGCGTGACATCGAATGCAATCGGCGTTGGTCGCCGAGCGGTGATTCCCGTGGTCGAAGCGGAGGACGTCGCGTGCGCGCGTCGCCTGGTCGCGCGTGTAGGGGAGACCGTGGCAATTGTTGCAATCATGATTGTCGTGCGGCTCTTTGTGGCAGCTCACGCACTTGTCGGTCGACGGCAGATGCAGCGCGCCAGTCTCACCCGCGTTCTGAATGCCATCGTGGCAGCTCAAGCAATGAACGCCCGCGATGGCGTGCTCCCGATGCTCGAACGAATGCTCGGGCGAGGCCTTCGGGCGAATCCCGAGAATGCTCGCGCAAGCGCTCATTACGAGGAGCGCCGCGCCGAGGACTGCGGTCGGCCACTTCATGGTGCACCCCAAGCGCCCGAGATGCGGAGAAGTCCGCCGAAGCTCCGCGCGTAGAGCGGGGTCGAGCTCGTCTCGAAAGCAGCAGCGGTCTCGAGGTAAGAGGTCGGCATGTAGCGCAAACCGATGAGCCACCAAGGCCACGCGACACCGCGGTCGCGCGGATGATCGGGGACCGCGACCTCGATCTCGGTGCTGGCCGACAGCTTCGACACGATCGGAAGTCGGATCCATCCACGCGCACCGGTCCACGATGCATCGGGCATCGAGACACGTCTCGCGTCGACCCCCATCGCGCCGCGCCCGTGATCGTCGAGGCGCAGCTCGGCACGCAGAGATTGAGTTGCACCAGGATGTCGGTAGACGAAGTCGACCGAGGCCGTCGCAGAGATGTCGAGCCTCGGCGCTGCGCGCCAAAAGCCCGTCGTACCGACCGAATCGGAGTTGTAACTACCGAGCGCGGCGAAGAGCGACGTCGCGGCGAGCATCAGGCTCGCGTTTCGACGAACACCGAAGACCTCGAGTCTATCGACCGAGTCGTGGAGCACGGCAGAGACGCGCGCTTCGGCCAGGCCGCTGCGGAACGTGTCGATCGCCGCGGTCGAAGTGATCGTGAGCGCTTTCATCGGAAAGAGAGAGCCCTCGAGGCCGATCTCGGAGCGAGCAATGGCTCCTGTTTGACGTTGTTGGAAATACGAAAAGCCGACGTTGCCCACCTTTCCGATCGACTGGGTGGTTCGTCCGCCGACGATCCAATCGAAGCTCCGCCCCTGGAAGGCGGGCCTGACGGGGATACCACCGAACGCTTCGAGCGCGGCTCCCGTGGGCGATCGAACCGTGAAGACGGCGCCGTCGAAATGCATCGGGCGAATGGCTCCACCGTAGTAGAGGAGGCGTCCGAATCGTCCTTCGAGCCCGCGCTCGGCGTCGCGCACGCGGACCGACGCGATCACGGCTTCACCGAGTGGTTTGGCCGTGGAGCGCGCATCGAGCCCAACACCGGTCCATACCAAAGCCTCGGCGTCGACCCTCACCGGCTTGCGCTCGCGCGCTTCGGCTTGGAGCATCACGAAGCCCGTCGCGTCCGGCGTCTGTGCGAAGACGTCGGCCCTGAGGCGGAGCGGCTCGGCGTCCGCGCGGCCGAGCACGGTCACGCTTCCGAGCGCGGCGACCGCGAAAGGCGAGATGCGGCGCCTCACTGCGCGAAGTCGACCTTCCCGTCGACATGGGTCGACGGGTCGAATTGGTGGCACGTGACGCACACGTCGAGGTTCGGCGCCGCGGGGGGGTGCGTGGTGCCGGTCCGGGTCTTCACGGGCGGGAAGGCGTGACACGAGTCGCACGCGCGCGCGCTGCCCGAGGCATCGTCCCAACGAGGACCCGGGTCGCGGTTCCAATGACAACCGACCACGCACGTCCGCTGGGGCGCGTCGTAAGACTCGTCGGTCCGGAGCTTCACGTCGGCGGGCGCCGACGCATCGATGTGGCCAGGGTCGGCCACCGTTTTCGGAACCGTGTGACACGTGTTGCAGCGAGCGACGTGGCCGATGCGATCGGGAAGGGTCCCGTCGAGATGCCGCGCGTGCGCACCGATCGCCGGCGAGCTCGTGGCGCCGCCGAGACCTGGAGGCGGGGCGCCGTCGGGGCCTCTGCCGTGGCAGCCATCACAGCCGATCGGTGAGACGTCGAGCTTTCCGTCGATGTGCGTCGCCATCGATCCGTGGCATTGCGTGCAATCGCTCGCTTTCGTCGCGAACTGCGCGTGAGAGCTCGGCGGATCGTCGTGGCAGCCGTCGCATCCGAGCTTTCCTTGATCCTCCCAGACGCGTGGCTTGCCGCCGTGGCAGTACACGTCGCTGCACGTCATCGTCTGCGGATCGAACGAGGGCATCGTGCCGTTGGTTTTTGCGAGTGTCGAGAAGGGCACCTCGACCTTCCCGTCGGGATGATCTGGGCCTCGCGCATCGACGTGCGGGGGATGGCACTCGGTGCACGAAAGGTCGTGCCCGCCGTGCGCGCCCGAGACGGGCTTGGCTGCATGGCACGTGTCGCATGACTCGACGCCCTTCGTATGACAACCCGACTTGGTACAGCTCGATTGCGACGAGCCTCCTTCGTAGTCGCCACCGTGGCACTTGCGGCAGTCGGCCAGCGGAAAGCCGTGCTCCGCGAGGTAGGGGCCGTGAAAGCTCGGGCTCGAGGGCGCCGCGAATCCCTGCGCGTGGATGGTGTCACCTACGGCGAGCGAGCGCTCGACGCGACAACCCCAAGCTCCTCCTGCCACAGTTGCGGCGGCGAGGAGCCAGGGGAAGAGACGCGTCGAATCAGGGGTCCTGCGTATGCCCATTGGCGGCGTCGAACGTGGCTCCCGGGCCATGGCAGGTCGCACACGCCTCGGCGCCAGTCATGGGATCGGTGTTCGTGACGGCGTGAGCACGTGTCGCAGGCTGATCGTGGCAGGCGAGGCACGCAGCGGCCGCCGGACCCGTCACGAGATCTTGAATGACCACCCGCGTGTCGCAGTACGCATTGGCGTCGGCGAGCGGGGCTTCGGTGCAAGTCAGCGTCTGCTCGTGAGTCGGCAGGAGCGCGTTCGCGAGCGGCAGCGTGAAGCTTCCGGCGACATGGCAGGTACCACACGATCGTTGATCACCGGGGTACCCTACCTCACCGAAGTTGACCTGGTTTCCTGCGGGATTGGCGACAGTCGGTAACGGGAAGCCTCCGAGCGAATAGGGCTGCTGGGTGAGCTTCTCGCCCATGTGGATCTTGTGGATCATCGTGCGCAGATCGACGCTGTGAGCGACGACCGACTGGCCCTCGAAGCGCGACACTCGTTCGTCGTTCACGTTGTTCGCGTGGTGGCAGAACGAGCAGTACTCGACGTTCTTCCGCGATCCGCCGTGGCCTTCGAGGTGGTTGTGGCAAGAGTTGCATTGGCCCGTCGAGATGATTTGCCTTCGGTCCACAGGCGCCGGGTCGGTGACTGCTGCGTAAGCGATCGGGTTCATGATCGTGAACCGCGGGCCGGTCGCTCCTCCCGGTTGGAAGCTGCCTTCGAGCGCGACACCGATTGATCCCGTTGCCGCGGGGTCGATGGGGGCAGGGAACGTGTAGCGGAATCCGTTGGGATCTGATGCGAGCGTTCCGACGGCACCGGTTCCCTGAATCTTGTACGTCGAGTAAGCAGCGTAGTCGGTAGTCGGTCCGGCCATTGTCACCGAAAGGCTCGACAGAGGCGTCGCGAGAATGTCCATCGGCAACGCGTCTTTGGTCACGGTGAAGACTATCTGCGGCGTTTGTCCCGGCGCCGTGTTGGTCACCGAGACGATCGTCGCCCCAATCGTGATCGACGCGGGGTCGGTGTAGACCGTGTAGTGCTTCGTCGTGATGCTCTCGAGGCCGCCGGGGTTCGCGGTGTGGCAAACGCTGCAGTTCGCGTCGGTGGGCTGAGGACCACCGGCGTGAGCGACGAGTCCGGTCGGCGCGGGCAGCGGGCCGAAGTAGGTGTCGTCGTGGCAAGACGCGCATGCGTCTTGGCTCGGGCGATCCTTCCAAACGTCGCCCTGCGCGCCGGTATGGCAGGTCGGGCAGTTCTGCAGCGGCTGCGGAAACTTCACCGCCGAGAAGTCGCTGACGCTCTGCATGTAGCCGACGATCTGGTAGGGCGTTCCGGCCTTCACGCTCGGGAGATCTTTGCCGCGGTGGATCTTGTGGATCATCTGCGACATGTCGACCGAATTGCCTGTATCGGGATCGACGACGCCGTCGTTGTGGCACGTGATGCAGAGGCCGGCCTCGCGACGAAGACCTCCGTGCGCTTTGAGCGGGTTGTGGCATCCGTTGCACGCGTCGGTCTTCACGATCTCGCGCTTCTCGGTGACGGGCTGGCCATCGGGTCGGAAGTGGAAGACCTGGTTCGCGACGTAGGTCTTGCTCCCGAAGTCACGCCACGCCCAAGCGCCCAGCGTGTGAGTCTGGGTCGCGTCGACCGTGCCGAGGTCGGTCGCGAGCTCGTAGTCGTACGTCCCGGTCGTTGCATCGACGAGCGTGTACACGCCGCCCGCGTCGGAGCTCGGCTGGATCGCGGAGTTGCCGCTGATGGGGCTCGTCTGAGTCGTCGTCGTGTACGCAACGTAATGTCCGGGGTTGTTCGTCTCCGGGACGAGATGCGAGAGCACGAAGCGCGTCTCCACTTTGCCGTCGGTGAAGAGGCCGTCTTTGTCGAGCGCGAGGCCCGTCGGGTCGGTGATCTTGAAGCGAACGTGCGCCTTGTTGCTCGCGTCGATCGTCGTGGAGACGATCTCGAGGCTGAGGCCGGCCGCCGTGTTGTAAGTGTTCTGGCCAGGCGTGCCGGGAGTTCCCGCATCACCCTTGTCACCAGGAGCTCCTTGCGAGCCTTGTCCGCCCGAGCTTCCGTCCTTGCCGGATTGACCGGCAGGGCCAATGGGGCCTTCGCACGCCGCGATGGAAGCCACCGCAGCCAACGCACACCAGAGCAAACGAGATCGCATGACCGCGCATTGAGCAAGAGCCGGGCCGTAACGAAAATGCTCGAAGCGCACAACGCTCTATCGCGAAGTGCCGTTACGTGCGCCGCAATCGCTGCGCGGTCGCGCACGGACTGCGTCGATCATGGCAAAGCCGAGGAGCTCGTCGTGGGGGACGACGAGCGACACCGACGTGCCGATGTTGAGACCACGGTGGCACCAACGATGCGCTACACTGGCGGTCTGTGAACATATCGTGGCTCGGATTTGCGGCGCTCGGGCTCAGCGCAGTCTCGGCACTACTCATCATTGGTTTCTTGATTCGCCGGCCGCAGCTCACCGGGGCAGTCAAGCTCGTGATGTTCTTCGCGCTCTTCTTGCTGCCGACGGCGGCGGCCATGATGGGCAACGTCTCGAACCTCGAGACCACCAAGAGCGTCGAGTTCTGTGGCCGTTGCCACGTCATGACTTCGTACGTGAATAACGTGCACGACAAGACCGCGACGAACCTCGCGGCGCTCCACGGCAAGCTCCCCGAATACAGCGAAGAAGCTTGTTACGGATGTCACTCTGATTACGGGATGTTCGGCGGTGTCACGACGAAGCTCGGCGGGATGCGCCACGTTTGGGAGTTTTACACCGACGACTGGACTCGAAAGGGACACGAGCCTCCGGCGCTCTACAAGCCTTACGACACGCGGCGCTGTCTCACGTGCCACGACCCGCTCCGAAAGGGCGCGCCGCTCGAGCACCGAGTCCACGCGGCGAAGATCGAGGACCACAGCATCTCGTGTGCAGCGAAGGGTTGTCACGGACCACCGCACCCTGCTTGGATCCAACAACAGGTGAAGCCGTGACGACGATCGAGGCCGTGAAGCATCGGACACCGAAATTTCTTCAAGTCGCTTGCGTTCTGACGCTCGTGTCGCTCGCGCTCATCTGTTTCGCGATCGTTCACCCGGCACCTCTGGCGGTCATTGCCGCGATGTCGGTCGGGCAGGGCATCGGAACGATCGGCTTCGTGCTGTTCGCCTTGGTCGCGCTCCGCGATCTCAAGCCAGTCTTTCGCAATCGAAAGAGCGCGCCACCGCCCCCGATCAGCGGGGCCGAGAAGCCTGCTGTCGAAGAGAAGGGCGCCGATGCGAGCGAATGAGCGATCGGCCTCGTCGACCCGAGAGGTCGCGTCGAGCGAGGCCAAGGTGTTTGGCGATTGACGTCGATCGTGTCGCATCTCGTTCTGCGTGAGACGCGCGTCACTTTGCTGACGACGAGCTCCCGAGGCACCCGAATAGTCTGTAAACCAGGCATATTCGAAGCCTCAGTGTGCCGGCACGGTCTCTGCTATCCTCATGCGCCATGCCTTTGCGTTCGCTTTGGTTCGCTCTTGTCCTCTTGTCGATCTTGGTCGCTTGCAGCGAAGCGCCGCTGTCGACGTCGACCTCGACGAGCTCGTCTTCGTCAGGTGCTGGGGGAGGTGGAGGCGAGGCAGTCGTTCCCGCGGCCGATCCGACCGGATTCCGAGCTGGCCCGCTTCTCTTACCCGGACGAACGCATCACACCGCGACGCTCCTGCGCGACGGGCGCGTGCTCGTCATCGGAGGTGAAGACCCCTCGGGCGACCCGATCCCCAACGTCGACGTCTTCGATCCGGTGACCGAGACGTTCACTTCGCTCGCTCCGCTCGCAGAGCCTCGCGAGTTTCACACGGCGACGCTGCTCAGCGACGGGCGGGTTCTCGTCACCGGAGGCGGACTGAATTCGCAAATCGGCATTCCTTCGGGAGAAGGCGTTTTGAAGAGCGCTGCCGTCTTCGACCCGGCCACCAGCACGTTCTCACCCGTCGGCGACATGGCCGACCCTCGCGCGTTCCATGAGGCGAGCCTCCTCGCAGACGGTCGCGTTCTCGTCGTCGGCGGTGCGACAAATATGATGGGGGGAACTTGTACGGTCGTGCCCAATTGCTACACGGGTAAAGCGCTCGCGACGGCCGAAGTGTTCGATCCCGCAACGAGCATTTTCAACAAAGTGGGCGACATGAGCGCAGCGCGTCTGGGCTTCGCGCTCCCGCAGCTCGCCGACGGAAGGCCCTTCGCGATCGGAGGCGCCAACGACACGGTCAGTCTCGCGAGCACCGAGCTGTTCGATCCGACGACGAATCAGTTCGTCGCTGGCGCGACCCTTGCCGGCGATCGCATCTACTTGGGCGCGGCTCGCCTCGGCTCGGGGCACGTCCTCGTCGCCGGAGGAAAAAAGGCCAACGTCTCACCGCTCGTCACGAGCGAGGTCTTCGATCCGGTCGTGAACGCATGGAGCAAGACGCAGAACCTCGATCGACCGCGCACGGCTGCCGCGATGATCACGCTTCAGTCAGGGCACGTTCTCACGGTCGGTGGCTACGATCAGACGCAGAACGGCGCCATCAAGAACACCTCGATCTACGACGAGACGAGCGGCACTTGGTCGCGCATCGGAGACCTCGGCAAAGCCCGATTCAACATGACGGCGACCCTGCTCAGCGACGGCCGCGTCCTCGTCGTCGGAGGCTCTTCGTCCCCGTCGACCGAGATCCTCCAGTAGCGATCCCATCGCTCGTGAAATGAAGAAGGCGCGCTCGATCGGGTGTCGAACACCCCGATCGGCGCGCCCACCGTGTCGCTGCGAAGCTACTTCTTGAGCGGCTTGATCGATCCGCAGACGGCCTTGGCGAGGTCTTTGACGCCCGGCTCCCCCATGCACTGAGCCATGAACTTGGAGCCCTTGGGGCCAGCGAGCAGGTTGTACGGCGCTTTGTCTTTCACGACGATGGCGTAGAACATGTCGCCCTCGGTGAGCTTCTCCACCTTGGCGCCGTCGACGTTCACGCCGCGCAGAAGATCGTCGGGCTTGGAGTTGCCCATGGCGGTCGGGCTCACCAGAATCACCATGGTATCGTATCCGTACGAGGCGCCGTTCCCGTCGGCCGACGAGGTGGTCGTTCCCTTGGGAAGCATGATCGAGTAGCCCATCTTCTCGTTCTTCGACTCTTCGAGCTCGGCCTTTCCAGGGGGCGGCGCGGAAGGCTTGTCGGGCGCAGCGCTCGGCTTCGCACTGGCCATCGAGGCGCTCGACGAAGCGGGCTTGCCGGCGCTCGCGGCGGCGGTGGCGCTCGAGCTCGCGGCGTTGTTGTCGCTCCCGCAGCCCACGGCAGCGAAAAGCATGAGCACGGCGCAGGCGGGAATGATTTGTCGGACGTTCATTCGATGATCTCCACTGGGAAGCATTGCCGCCCTTGTACGACATCTCGATTCAACTCTCCCTGAAAAAACTGCGAAGTCGATTCGCTGGTCAGAGAGCGATCGTTCCCGCGGTCGACAGGTGGGGGCCTCTCGAATGGCCGACCTCGCGTGCCCGTGAGATGCTCGGTCGGTGAGCACGGATCGATTGGGGGCGCCTCCACTTTACGAGACCGATTCGACGGCGGGCGATCGTCGGCACGAATCGCTGATCGTCCGCTCGCTCGCGGCAGTCTGCGTGGCCTGTCCGTGGATCTTCGCGATCTGGGCAGGGTTCGACATCTACATCTTCATCGCGTACCCGAGGGCGTCGCTCGATCGAATCGGTCCGGCCTTGGCCATGCTCTTCTGCCTCACCGTCTCGACGCCCGTCGCCATCGGGCTCGGGTTCTCGACGTGCCTGCGCAAGCCCATGGCGATCGCAGGCGTCGTCGTCGCGCTGCTCCTCGGAGCTGTCGTGCTCGCGGGCCATCTCGTCCTCGGCTGGACGTGATGCGACGCCACCGAGCCCTCGGCGGCTCAGTCGCGCGGTCTCGACTCGCGGCGCAGGAGCGGCCGATCGAGCTCGAGCGTGAAAAAGCTTAGGGCCTGCGTATGAACAACTCGGTGCTATTGCGCCGATACTTTCGTGAGACAGGCGGCCTCGTCTCTCCGCTCCTCAGCCTACAAAAGTAGGCTTCCGGTGCTCGTTGCTCGGGCAAAAGGCTACCGAAGGTTGAGGCGAAATATCGATCGACTTGTTTATACGCCGGCCCTTAGCGGTGCGACTGGCTGAGGCGCGGGCTCCGGTCAACGCTGAGACCTGCTCCGAGTCTTCAGCGGCGGCCTTGGCCGCGGTCGCTTCGGCGCTCGTTCCGTTGAAAGCCGACGTCTTGGAACGGAGGAAGAACGTCGTGAGACCGCCGCCGATATTGAGCACCGCGAAACCCGCGATGACCCGCGCGCGGGCCGTCGAGCTGAGGGGGGGGTTGCGTGTCGACGAGCTCGAGACGGGCATCGAGGTCTCGCGCGCGGCTCGATCGACGCGCTGTGGCGGCTCGATCGGCACCGGTCCGCCAAGAGCTTGATCGGGCGAGCCCGCTGCGTGCTCACGCGAACCAAGAACTCGGGGACGGTGTTCGCCGGGTGGACGAGCTCGCCGATGATGAGATTGAAGAACGTCACGCCCAACGAATAGACGTCGCTCGCGGGGCGCGGACCCTGATCGCTGCCGTCGAGCCATTCTCAGGCCTTTCATGTCTTCCTGTCGCATGCTCGGGCTCCGAGTTGTTCGAATCGACTGAGGCCCAACCAGTCGAGTCGTCTGCGTCGAGGGACTAGCTGATGTCGCCAACCGGTGGTTCTCGTGCTCGTGCATCATGGGTCAAAATGGTAACAAAAGAATCGCTATGGCAAAGGCACTAGAGACACAATGATGACCGCGCTAGATGCTCGAAGGCCGCCTTTCAAGGGAAACGAACGAAGGTGAAGAATTCTTTCTTTTTCACCTGTGGGGAACGTTTTGAGATGAAGAATTCTTCTCATTCCTTCTCCGCTGTTGCCCGCCGCGATCGGATGGTTCAGAAGGGACGGACTTCAAGCTGGTTGCCTCGATGAAGAATCTAGGGCCGGTAGAGAGACGTGACTTTCCAGTGCCGAGCGCGCCTAAGGCACCCAATGCCCGCTTCGCCAAAGGCGAGCCTCCAAGCGTGAGCTTCTAGCCTCCAAAGCTGAGTCTCCAAGGCTGAGTCTTTAAAGCTGAGTCTTTAAAGCTGAGTCTCCAAAGCTGAGTCTCCAAGAGTCAGCCTTCGAGACACGAGTCGCGGGGGCTCACGAAAAAGAGTCGCATACGACGAGCGGTCATGCGGAGATTGAGCCCGTCGTTCGAACGCCCGTTCGCCATTGCCACGAGGAGAGATCCCATGCGGTTTGCTTCGACATCCACTCTCGCTGTTGGACTCCTCGCCTCGGCAGCCTTTGGCGGATGCGTCACTGCAATCGGCATCACCGGTGACACGGGCGGCGCCGGAATCGGTGGCGGCACCGGCAGCGCACAGGGCTCTGGCGGTGCTGGCGCGATGTGCGTCCCCGCCGCGGCAGAGGGCGTCCTCAGAACGTGCACCGCGTGTCACTCGAGTCCGCCTGCGAAGGGCGTTCCTAGCGCGCTCGTGTCGCTGGCCGATTTGCAGAAGCCTTCTCCCAAAGGAGGCACCAACGCCGACCGAAGCGTCATTCGAATGAAAGACGCCAATTCGCCGATGCCACCCGACGGTCTCTTGCCGGCGGCGCAGGTCGCAGCGTTCGAGGCCTGGGTGAAAAATGGGATGCCGCTCGAAGCGTGCCCGTCGAACACCAGCGGCTCGGGTGCGAATGGGACGACCGGAAGCGGCGCAGGTAATGGCGCGAGCAACGGCGCTGGCAATGGAAGCGGCGCAGGCAACGGAGCGAGCACGAGCGTGACCACGAGCGGCGGCGCCACGACGACCGGAAGCGGCGGCGGTGGGCCCCCGACGACCTGCGCTCAAGCCAACGACGTCGTCGGATGCTGCGACACGAGCGGGACGCTTTACTACTGCAACGGTACGACGATGACGTCTCAGTCCTGCACCGGCGGATCGGTGTGCGGTTGGAATGCCACGGCCGGCTACTACGATTGCGTCGCCTCGGCCGGCTCGGATCCGAGCGGCACCTATCCCAAAGCATGTGGTGGTGGCGGCACGACGAGCACCACCTCGGCCACGACGAGCTCGACCTCGGGCGGCGGCGGCGGCATCACCTGGACCCAGCTCTACAACGGAGTCTTCGGCCCCACGGGAACCTCGGCCTGCACCGGCTCGAGCTGCCACACGAATACGAAGTCTGGATTCAAGTGCGGAACCAGCAAGACGACTTGCTACAACGGCTTCGTCAGCTCGGGGTACATCACCCCAGGGGCGAACGCGTCGTCGTCACCGCTCATCGATCCTGCGCAATCGTGTCTCTGCGGCTCGCTCGGCGGGAACATGCCCGCGGGCAGCGCGCCGTGCATCACGAACACGCAGCTCACCCAGCTCAAGTCGTGGCTCGCGTCGGGCGCTCCCAACAACTGATCGGGTCGCAGCGCGAAGCTTAAGGGCCCGCGTATCAACAACTCGGCGGTCGCAGCAGCACTTATTTCGACCGGGCGCCTTACGGTCGGCGAAGGATCGAGTCGGTGGACTTCCCTTCGCCGACACCATCGCGCGACCGCTCTCCGCGGCCGCTCGGGTGGGTGATCACGTCGGGTGGCGAGGTCGTGGGCTTGGGGATTGGCTTCGGCGGAGATGGCTTCCTCGCGCAGGAGGAGCTCTACCGAATGATCGCCGTCAGCCTCGCCGAGAGCGAGGTCGCCGAGCGCGCATCGCAGCCCGCCGATCCTCTTCGACACGAAAGTCCATTTCACGCCGTGCGCCGGGCGACTCACGCTAGACGAGCGAACGAGGCTCGAATCCGCTAGGTTGGCGCGATGAGCATGCGAGCACTTTCGAGGCCGATCTGGTTTGCTTGCGTCGCGATGGCGGCGATCGCTTGCGGAGAATCGCGCGGTGGCTCCGGCGGCGCGGGGACGCAGACCACGTCGTCGTCGACGGGGCTCGGCGGAGGCGAGACCCAGGGATGCACTGGCGCGACCCTGCGCACCAATCCGACCGATACGTCGAAGCACGGCCCGTGGGCGGTCGGCGTGAAGACGGCGTCGGTCTCGGGTCTCACGGTCGAGGTCTGGTACCCCGCCGATGCGAGCGCCTCCGTTGGCAAGACCCAGGTCGAATACGACATTCGCTCGTGGCTGCCGCCTTCGGAGATGGGGAAGATCAGCGACGCCAAGGCGCCCAAGCAGACGTGCGATTGCTTCCGCGAGCTCCCTCTCGATTCGGCGCACGGCCCTTATCCCGTCGTGCTCTTCGTCCACGGGACCGCCGGATTCAGGACGCAATCGCTCGAGCTCGTCACCCATTGGGCGAGCCGTGGGTTCGTCGTGATCGCCGCCGATCACCCAGGGCTGGTTCTCACCGACCTCATCAGCTCGGTGTGCGGGGGGACTCCGCCGCCGCAAAATCTCGACGCCGATGTGAAGGCCGAAATGGACGCGCTCGCTGCGCCCAGCGCCGAGCTCGCTTTCTTGGCTGGTCACGTCGACCTGACGAAGGTCGCGATGATCGGTCACAGCGCGGGCGGCGCCGAGGTCGCGAAGATGGGCGATGTCGCTGACGTCGTCATTCCAATGGCCGCGGGCGGGCCGACCGGAGGCGCCAGGCTCCGCTCGACGCTGATCATGGGCGCAAAAGAAGACAAAGTCGTCGCGTTCTCGAATCAGCAAAGTGGTTATGACGCTGCGCCGAAGCCGAAGCGACTCGTGGGTATCAGCCCGGCGGGACATCTGACGTTCTCGAGCTTGTGCTCGATTCGCAACGCCGACGGGGAAGACATCGTCACGATCGGAAAGGCAGCCTCGGTCTGCGGGCTCTCGCTCGCCGGCGCGCTATTCGACTGTCTTCCCACGTATCTCGACGCGAAAGAGGGCTTCACGATCGTCAATGACGCGACCAGCGCCGTCCTCGAAGAGAATCTCCACTGCGCTCCCGAGAGAGCCGCTTGGTTCTCGCTCCTCCAAAGCCGCTATCCCGAAGTAGATACGCTGCAAGAAGATCGCTGAAACGCCTGAGGGCTGCTGCCTGCCGCGACTCAGCGAAACGAGCTACCCCCGCTCTGTTTCCTCTCGACTTCCGACCTTCCGATCTTCTGTTCCTCTCCTCTCGACCTCTGGAAACAGGAAGCTCGGAAGATGGGAAGGGCAGCCGGGGCGAGACGAAGCTTTCAGGGATTGCCGGGATCGGTCAGCGCGCCCGTGCCCATTCGAATGCTCTTCAGCAAGAGCACGACGTTCTTCGCGAGATTGGGCTCGGCGGCGTCCCACGTGCCGCAACCAGTGATTCCGATGTTTTTTCCGGCCACCGTCGAGATGGCATAAGCACCCCATTCGCCTTTGCTGACCGAAGTGCCTTTGCCCTTCCATGCAATGGCGGGCGTCGCGTCGGGACCGATCGCCACGTCGGCCGACGGCTCCCAGCTGATCTTGTCGACGCCGGCCTTGTAACAGAGCTGCTTCAGCTGAGCTTCGGTGAGCTTCTGAGCCTTGGGATCGGCTCCGCTGAGGTCGTCGAGCTGAAGCTCGACACGGCTGGTCAGCTTGCCATTGACCTGGATCACCGTGCCGTAGCCATCTCCATACGTTCCGCTTCCATCGCCGAAGGCCTTCGGGACGAGGACGATGACGCCCGAGCCTTTGCTCATCTTGAAGATGGGACGCGGCGTGGCATCGGGAGGTACGTCACCCTTGAAGAGCCCCACGAGCGAGGTGTCGTCGCCCGGAGCGGGTGCTGCCGAGGCGCTCGCCGGTGCCGAGCCCGACACCGAGGCGGTTGGATCGGTCTGGGTCGCCGAGGGCGTCGCGCTAGCTGCCGCTGCCTTCGTCGACGGCGCGCTGCTCGCTGCTGCGCTCGTCGACCCTGCGCCTCGCTCATTGGCCTTCTCCGACGGCTTGTCGCCGCAGCCGACGAGTATCGCGCCGGTGAAGGCGAGGGCCGCTGATGAACCGAGAGCCAGCCACGACGTGATGGAGCGTTCGACCTTCATGCGCCTCGGATACAGGCGTGGGTGGTCGATTGTCAATCGTCGGGAGCCTGAGAGGCAGAGCAGAGGCAGAGGAACAAGAAGACAGGAAGGGAGAGGAAGCGGAGAAGATGAATGGGGCGATCCGCCCGACCGCGCAGTCGAGCTTCAAGCGCCGTCCTACTAGTTCACAATCGACGCTCCGCCATCTAGCAGTCAATCGAGGCTCTGCCGCCTAAAGCCCCATTCTCCCTCTCGTTTCCTCTCCCTTCCAACCTTCCTTTTCCTCTACCTCTCGTCTTCGAGGCAGACCCTATTCCCCTCCCTTCCAAGCTCTTTGTCTTCCCGTTCCTCTGTGTCTCGTCTTGGAAGCAGAGGTAGCCGGAAGCTCGGCAGGGGAGAGGATGAAAGGGAGATCGGCCGTCGATCAGTGCGTGAGCGCTTCGCGTGCGGCGTCGGCGACACCCGAGTAGGGCGATTGTGCGAGCTCGGTGAGCATCTTCTTCACGGCGGGATGCTCGTCGTGGCGGCGAAGCCCATTGAGAATGGCCCACGCCATCTCTTCGCTCGGATCGTGCGCGATGAGCTGTTGATAGAGGCCGACCACCTCGGCCGGCTTCATCATGCTGGCCATGCCGCCGATGGCCTCACGGCGGACTTCGGGTGAAGGATCGTTTTGAGCGACCTGCTGCGCGAGCGGGAGGAGCTGCGGTAGCTCCGACATGTTGCAGAATTGGAAGGCCATCGAGCGTCGGACCTCTTCGTCCGCGTCGGCCAAGAGACGCTGCACGATCCCCCATATGCGCGGCAAGTGCTCCTTCGGAAGCCAATGCACCGAATCGGCGATCTCTTTTTTGACTGCTCGATTGGGATTGGTGACGTGCTTCTCGTAAGTGGCGAGCGTGAGCTCGGCCATTCCGTACTGGTGGGCCAGATTGAGCGTCGAGATGCAAGCGGCCTGTACTTCGGGGCTCGGATCGCGATCGAGCTGACCAGCGATACCGTGCATGATCTGCTGGTCGTCGCGGTAGTTCGAGAAGCCGCCAACCGCCGCTGCGCGAACGAGCGGATCGGGGTCTTGGGCGAGCGTGACGAGCAGCTCGCGCTTGCCATTGAACTTCTCCGCGGCGTGGAACCTGAGCCCGCTCGCGACCTCGCGCCTCACGTGGGCGTCGGGGGCTATCGCGAGCTGCTGGACGAGGTGATAGGCGCCCTCTTCGGCGAACTTGCACGCGGCGACGATCACTTGGTCGAAGGTCTCTTGATCGAGACCGGGCATGTTCGCGATCGCGTAGAGCGACTGAAGATGCTCGGGCTTGACCCGGTTGTCGACGAGGTTGGCCCACGCCTCGAGCGCTCCACGGCGAACGGAGACGGTGCCCTGCTTCATGAGATGCGAGAGGTGCGGCTCGATCTCCATGAGCTGCGAGCCTTCGGAGTAGCATGCGATGAATACGTCGCGGAGCGCGTCGGTGAGCTCGTGCTCGTTCTGGCTGCGAAGGCCGGGGAAGCGCCCATAGATCTCTTCGACGGGGAGCAAGCGGTGATCGTCGTCGGATGCGTCGACGACCCGGAGATCTTTGCTGTCGCTGGGGTCTTTGACGCCCGGGATGTCGGCGACCGCCATCACGGTGAACGAGACGTTGTGCGCCGTCGTCTCGGTTCCATGAGGCACGGCGAACCGGAACGTGAACTGCCGCTCTTGCTCGGGTAGAAGATCTTCACCGGCGGCGATGGTCTGCGTGAGAAGAATGCGCGTCTGCACGTCGGGAAGAGACTGGCCTTCACGCGTGTGCACCGAAACGTAGAGAAGCTTCACCGAGAGCTCGGTCAGCTTGAGGGGCTTCTTGCCGCCTCGCAGACTGATCTTGCCACCGACGACGCCGCCCGCAGAGCTCTGCGGCGTGTCGAGCGTGAGAGTGAGATTGGTACCACCACCGAACATCGAGTCGAGCATGCCCATGACGACCTCCAGCGCGGGACCCTAAGCAAGGCGCGTCGCCTTGTCACCCCTTGCCGGTCGCTCGCGCAGTGCTTTCTCCAATCGACCTAGGCCGAGGAAGAAGGGCGCGAAGCGGCGCGTATCTGGTGCCCGGTTCGCTGCACGGACCCCCGGTTTTGACCTCGACGTCGCTCGAACCGCTCAGCCCGAATGAGCTGCGACATCGGTGCGCGCCGCGACATCGGAGCGCGTCGCGGGATCGATCGAGCACGCTCCGCTGTCACATCGACCCGTGAGACGCAGTCGGTTCTTTGCGAACCAGGTGTACGCCCAATCGAGCACATGCGACACGCCGGGCAGACGCGTCATCGCGACAAGCGGCCCGAAACCCACGGCACCGTAGAGCCGTCGGAACACCTCCACACCTTCGATTCGATCGCCATTGGGTAGCCGGCCGTTGATTCTCCCCATCAGCGTTGCGTGATCGAGACCCGTCACGCGCTCGTCGAAGCCCGGAGCCGCGATGTCGGTGAACCGGATTCGTTCGCGTCGATCGAGCCGCTGCAGCATGCGAATCTCCCGCATGCAGAGCGGGCACTCTCCGTCGAAGTACACCTCGACTTGCCAGGGCTGTGTCGACGGTTTGTCCATGGTTGTGAAGGTACCGCTGCGTCTCACTTTCGTCAAGGCGGCTAGGTCGCTTCGCACCTTCTTCCTGCGCTTCGCACCGCGTTGTGAACGCTCGCGGAGCGATCGTTGGACAAGCATTGAACGCAAGGGTGGAGGCGACTACTTAGGACCCGTGTTGTTGGGGGAATCGTCCCGCGGCGTCTTGTCGGGATCGTTCGGCAGGACGGGCGCGGTGGTCGCTTGAAGAGGGCTCTGACTCGGAAGCGCTTCCGGTGTTCCAGAGCTCCCGCGCGCCGCGGGGTCTCGGAACGAGCCGTTCGACCGCGGATCGTTGGCGATCGCCCCACAACCCGCGGCGCTGATGGGCAGAGCTACGATGAGGAAGAACAGCGAGCCTCTGAAGATCATGGTGTCCTCTCGCGACGAAATCGTCAGGCCTCGCGGTCGAGCGAGAGGCACAGAGAACATCACTTTGCATGGTTCGTGCGAGCCATGGCCCTCGGCCTTTCGCCGCCCGCTGCGTCGGCCGATACGGCGAGGAGACAAGGCCGCCTCACTCGTGTCATCCGTGCCCAGACGAGCCGCTCGAGTGGGCCGGGTCAGCGGCCGGTCGAACGGTCATGCGCGGTATTCCGACGACACCACGCGAGACAGGCCCGCGTACAACAAGTCGCTGCGATTCCGCCGATCCCATCGCGAGGCAGGCGGCCTCGCCTCTGCGCTCTTCAGCCTACAAAAATAGGCTTCCGGTGCTCGTTCCTCCGCCAAAAGGCTCGCGAAGGTCGAGGAGGCCCGACGTCTCGATCGAGCTCCGAAAAAGTGTCGAGAGGAGACCG
Organism: Polyangiaceae bacterium; assembly: GCA_043755175.1. GTDB lineage: Bacteria > Myxococcota_A > Polyangia > Polyangiales > Polyangiaceae > CAYYKK01. The sequence continues at coordinate 41,506 of JAYUUB010000274.1, forward strand.
CGATCCATCGAGGTCTCCTCAGTGCGCGACGTCATTCGACACGCACTCGCGCTCGTTCAGCGCTTCGGCATCACCAACGTGAACGTCGAGCCGCGCCCAGGCTCGCTCTCTACGCTCGCCGATCCTCGATGGGCGAGCATCACGTCGCGCACCATCATCAAGGCGAGGCCGGCCGACTTGCCGGTCGCCGGATTGCGCTCGAAGAGCCATCGCGATTCTTGCTCGGGCATCCCCGGTCCGTTGTCGCTCACGCGAAAGACGAAGCAGGCGTCCGAGGCGCGGAAGCGAACCTCGATCGAGACGCGCGCGTCGTCGTCGGTGTCGCGTTTCCATGCGACGTGGCGGAGCGCGTTTCCGACGAGGGTCGACAGTGACCAGGCGATTTTCTCTTCATCGAACGAAGCGACCGGCGGAAGATCAGGCTCGATGTGTAGGTCGAGGCTCACGCGCGCATGGCGAGCCTGACTCATGAACAAGTCGCCAACACGCAACACCACTTGGTCGACGCGGCACATCGCCGGACGGAGCGGGATGCCCGAAACGAGCGCGACGATGAGTGAGATCGTTCGGCCGCCGATCGACTCGACGACGCGCGCAGTGGCGACATGCTCGGCCAACGATGCCCCGTCGCAGAGCCTCTGGACGATGGCCCGCGCAGGGCTCGCCGGGTCGAAGATCGACTGAAGCCGGCGCCCGATCCATTCCGTGGATGCGGCGCCGTGGGTCGCCTCGACGATCCCATCGGGGCGTAGAACCACGACTCCCTCGGGGAGCTCGCTCGAACTGTCGAACATGGCCATGGGCTTTCTCGTCGAATCGACGCTGAGCCCAGATGTTTGTGCGACGCGACCCGCTCGGTAAGGGGGGCCGCGTCGCTTTTGATCGTTTCTTGAGACGCCGTTCAGCGGATTACGCGCCCTTTCGCGGTGCGCCGTCGTCGGAGAGCTGCGAGACCGAGGGCGACACCAGCCATGGCGAGACCGCGCTCGACGGGGTCTCGATCGCTGGCGAGCTCGCAGCCGCAGCCACCGGCGTTGGTCTTGATGCCTGCGCCGCTGCCGCCGTTTCCGTTCGCGCCGCCGCTTCCACCTGCCGTCGTTCCGCTCGCGCTTCCGCCTCCACCCGAGCCCGAGGCGAGCCCGGTTCCCGTGCTCGAAGGGCCTGAGCCTCCCGAGCCGGTCGCGATCGCCGTGCACACCCCTGCGATGCAGCCTTGGCCAAAGGGGCAGACGGCGCCGGCGCAGTCCTCGACACATCCACCGGCGACGCAGTGCGTGCCTGCTCCGCACGCGATACCCACGCACGTGGGCTCGACGCAGTTGCCGCTCACCGTGTCGCATGCGTTTCCGCCAGTGCACGGGAGACAAGTGCAGCTCGTCACGCAGGCGCCGCCATCGCAGACCTCACCCGAGGCACAGGTCACGCTGGCGCAAGGATCTTTGCAGACCCCCGCGAGGCAGACTTGCGAATAGGGACAAGTCACTCCGTCGCAAGGTCCTTTGCAGGTGCCCTGGATGCAAACCTGACCCGAGGGACAATTCACGGTCTCGCAAGCAGGGTCGACGCAGTAGCCGTTCGTGTTGCAAACCTTGTCGGAGGGGCAGGGGAACTCGGCGCCCATGCACTTCTTGACGCAAGTGCCCTTGTCGCAGACCTGGTCGGTGGCGCAGAGACTGTTGCCCTCGTCGACCACTCCGTTGCAATCGTCGTCGAGCCCATTGCAGGTCTCGGCCGCTGGCTGCGTGAGCTGTTGGCACGTGATGCCGTTGGCCGTGCATTGGGTGACACCGCTCGCGCACACGCCGGGCAAGCCGGTGTCGCAAGTTTGGCCGCCGCCCGAGCAGGTGATGCCCGTGAGAAAGAACACGTCGTCGTTGAAGTCGCCGTCGTTGTTCCATCCGCTCGCGGAGGTCCCTCCGTCTTCGAAGCAGATGTAATAGGCATTCGGAGTGTTCTTCGAGGCGTACATCAAGGCCGTAATCCACGGACCGGGCGGATTGCACCCGCTGCAGTTCTTGTCGTACGAGGCATTGATGTAGTGGGTCTCCCCACCGACGAGCGCGAATCCGATGAGACCGCCCGCGTAGGCCGGATCTTGCTTGATCGACGTCCCCTGAAAGGTCGTGCCGACAGGCGAGTTGGCCGGCACGAGGATGTGCAGATCGCTCGCGAGCGGGGTTTGACCCGTGTCGTTGTACCAAGCGAGACCGAAGTGCGAGCCGGCGTCGTTGAGGACGAACGTCGACGTGAAGGCGCAGAGCGGAGAGAAGGCGTTCGGCGTCGTCTGTGCGTCGGCTTGCCAGTCGATGGCTTCGCCCTTGCCGGCGAAGAACACGTTCAGCGAAGTTTCGCCGCCGGGGGCGGGCTGCGGCACGGCCAATCCGTTCGGCTCGTGCACGACGGCTCTTGCTTCGCGCGCTACGAACAGAGAAATCAGCGTCACGGCCGAGGCGAGCGAGAGCGAAAAAGGGCGCATCATGTCGTTCAGGATAGCTGCGATTCATCGTCTTTCACGCCAACATTTCGCGGCGCTCGTCGTTGGTTCGGTCATCGAAAGGGGCCGAGCCGAATCGCGCATTCTCGATGCATGGCCGAGATCGATCCCGACGCGCGCATGAGCGACTTGGTAGGACAGATGGGCCAATTGCGCACCTCGGTGCTCCGACTCGAGGCCGAGTCGCAGAGCCTCAAGAGGGGACGCAACGTGGTCATTCTGCCTCCTCGGGTGCGCCTCGCCGACCTTGTTCTTCAGCGGATGGCTATCGCCGAGGCTCGACAAGCTTCACGTCAGAAATATCGACGTGGGAACGGTCTCTGCCCAATTCATCAGCGTGCAGAAGCCGGGAGGCCCGGGGCGACCTCAACTGTCGATGTCGACCTCCGACACTGGAGCGCTCCTGTCGCTGATGGGATCGGAAACGACGACGACGACGAGCGTCGGAACGTCGGGTGCGTTGATTTCGCTCCTGACGCCCGGGCAGCAGACGGTCTTCATCACCGCGAGCTCGAACGCCGTGCTCGGAGCGAACGTCGCCGTGGCATCTTCGAAAGCACGCGATCGCTCGCTGCCAATGGAAACGGCGGCGACGCGGCCATCGTCGATTCCCGTTTCTTCCGTACTTCCGAGCTTCCCGTTCCTCTGCGTCTGCTCCCGGCGATCGCTTCGCGCGGGCGCGGCTCCCACATCAATCTTCGGGCGTGAGAAAACTCACGGCCGGCGCACGGTGCCGTCTTCGAAACGCACGGCGCGTCGGCATGTTCGAGCCGCAGCTCGGCGAGCTCGCGAAAGCGTCATATTAGGGGCGCGAATCTCAACGCGCCCATAGCGCTGCAAGGTCGAGCTCGATGGCGTCGAAGGGCTCCGCCCGCACAGTCGCTTCGCCAGAAAAGACCGACCGAATGCGATAGCTCGGCCCGTCGAGGACGTGCACCTCGAGCGTGCGTGCTTCGGGATCGACGAACCAGAGATGGGCGATACCTTCGGTCGCGTAAACTGCGCGCTCGTCTCCACGGTCGACGGCTGCGGTGCTCGGTGAGAAAATCTCGCAGGCCCAATCGGGCGCGAGGGTGAAGTAGGCCTCGTCGACCGGCATCTCGGGCATGCGCTCGCGCCTCCAACCTGCCAGATCCGGCACGAGCACGTGCCCGTTCAGATGAAGCTCGGGCTCATCCAAGATGACCCAGCCACCTGGGCCGCCGCGGCCCCGATGAAACGGGGGGCCGAGCTCGCCACCGAGAACCGAGGCGGCCAGCGCGTGTTTGGGGGGACGGGGAAAGGCATGCAGCACACCGAACAAGATCTGGCCGGTGACGTGTGGCGGTAGCGCCAGAATGTCGTCGTAGGTGGCTTGTCGTCGCGCCGCGTCCACGCGCGTCAGCGTAGCATGGTCCGGCAAGCGCTAGCGTGCGCGGCCTTGGAAACGAGCGATCGCGGCGCCTCAAAACGGGGAATTGCAATCGTCGTCCAGGCGCTACTGGCTCGCCGAGCATCACAACGCGGCGAGCCTGGCGAGCTCGGCGCCCGAGATCATATCGGTGCGCGAAGCAAGCTAGCTCGCGTCAGTTCTCATTGACGGACAATGGGACGGCCGATTTGGTCGTTCACGGCCCGCGCCGAGTACAGGGAGTATCGTTGCCGTCGCGATCGCAATGCCACAGATAGAGGGCATGCCCCGAAAGCGGCGCGCAGGTGGCGTCGACCCCGGTCAGCGTGACCGTGAGCGAAATGCCGGCGGCGATTCCCGTGGCAGGAGCGAGGCTCGGTCCCGCCTGTTTCGCGATGGTATCGGCAGAGCATCAAGCCGCGAGACTCTCCACCCTGCGAGGCAAGCGGATGATCAGTCGCGTGCCGAGCCGAGGCTCCGACCAAATCTTGATTCGGCCTCCCAGCTCTTCGCAGACTTCACGGAGCGCCGCCATGCCGACTCCACGTCCAGACGTCTCCGACACCTCGTTCTTCGTCGAAAGCCCGGCAGCGAATACGGCTTCTTCGAGGTCTTTCCGGGAGTCATGAGGCAGGCCGAGCCGACGAGCCCGCTCTGCGACGCGGGGCCAATCGATTCCGCGCCCGTCGTCGCCGAGCTCCAATACGATGTGAGTTGATTCCGCGCGGCTCGAGAGAAGCAATCGACCTGGGCCTTCTTTGCCGGCGTCGCGTCGCTCGTCAATCTCCTCGATTCCGTGGTCTACGGCATTCCGCAATGCGTGCACCATCGCGGCCCATAGCGGCGAGAATCGCTTCGGATCGAGTCGGACTCCATGGTCGACCACTTCGACCTCGATCTGCCCCTTGCCGAGTCTATGAGCAAGAGCCCGAGCCTGCTCCGCCATGCGGCCGAACGTCTGGGATGTTCGCTCGTATCTCCACGACGTGACCACGCGCGCGAGCTGACGATGTGTAGCCCGTTCATGGATGAGTGCCTCGAGCTCGACCAAGTCTGCAATGGGGACCTGAAGCATGTCGCGACGACCGGCGACGAGTGGAGCAATTCTCAGCGCAACCTCGTCCCATACGCGTGCGATGCTCTCTCGGTCTTCTCCCGTGGGTTCGCGCATTGTTTGTTCTGCGCTCGATTCGACCTGGTGACAGCGATCGACCAATCGCGACAATCCGAACATGGCTGCGTTACCTTTCAAGGTGTGAATCAGCCGCTTGGTGTGCGGTGGCCCGGCCCGAAGCGCATCGACGATGGCTTGCGACTCCTCGAAGAACTGGATCGCTCCGACGGGATCGCGAGTCAGCTGGGAGAATGCCGCGACGATCTCGCGCTGCGCCGACTCGCCGCGCTCCGCATTCAGTCGCTCGGTGATGTCGGTCGTGATGACGATGACCCTCGAAGGCTTCCCGTCGGGTCCGTCGATCGGACGGAAGTCCAGACCGAAGGTGCGGCCCTTCGCAACCAGTGTCTTGGGCAATTGGTCGAGCGCGACCGCAAGTGGCAGCACGTCGTCGAATATTGCGTCCCAGCCCACATGCAGCCAATCACCGGCCTGCCGATCATTTCGCGACAGCCATGCGAACAGAGTCTCCTCGAACAGTGCTTCTCCGAACCAACGCGAAGCTATGGCCGATCGCTGGCCCTCCATCTTGCCGTCGCGTTCTACGGTCACGAATCCCTGGTCCACGTTGTCGAAGACCAGCTTCATGTCGCGATTGGCACGCTCCACCTGTGCCAGCATGTCGTCTCGGGTGCTCTCGTAGCTCATCGCGAGCGCGAATAGCACGAACCCGAGAGCTGCGACTGCAACCCCGGTCAAAAGCGTCCGCTGTGAAGGCGAGAGGAATGACGGAAACTGAACGCCGAAGAAAGTCGCGGTGCAGAGTAGCAGCGTGAGTAGCAAGACGATGGTGAGCCAACCGAAAGCGGCCCTTCGACCGCCGGTCATCATGGCCATGATCGGCGTCGCCAGCATCCACCAAAGAGCAGGCGCATTCAGGCCGCCGGTATAAGCGACGATCGAGAGCAGGGTGAAGCTCAGTGCACCGAGGACGTAATGTGTGCCAAAGCCGACAGAGCGTTTCACGACCCGCGGCGAGAGCACCATAAGCACGCCGGCCACCAGGATGAGCACGGAGATCTGGGGGATTCCGAGGGCGAGAAATAGGGCGGCGAACACCGGGACCTGCGTGAGCAGGGTCCACGCGAACAGCACCGACAATCGCGCGCGCCGACGGCTTTCAGCTCCGTCGAACGCGGCAGCAGGGAGAGCATGGTCGAGCGAACGCTGGATCCAACCGAGAATTGTGTTCACGGCAAAGGCAACGGCGCAAAGGCTCGGAGCGATAGGTTTTCCTTGGGTGGAGCCGTGGCTGCGCAGGCCAGCCATCGATAGCGCGTGACCTGCGATAAAAACTGGGCGAACTGATCGAACAAGGTCACACCCCAGCGAGGCGACTGACTGCTGCGAGAAGGAGATGCGCCTTGAACGGTTTGACGATCCATCCCTTGGCGCCCACGTCTTTCGCCCGCCGAATCATGGCAGCCTCGGCTTCGGTGGTGAGCATGAGAAACGACATGGTCGTGCCTTTCTTTTGCTCCTTGAGCGCCACGAGCATCTCGATGCCGTTCATGTTGGGCATGTTGACGTCGCAAAGCACGACCGACGCGTCACCGTTCGCATCGACCTTGGCGATGCCATCGAGACCGTCGACAGCTTCGACGATGTCGAAGCCTGCAGAGGCGAGCGCATTGCGCACCTGGAGCCGGGCCGTACCAGAGTCGTCTACCACGATGATCTTCTTGCTCATGAATCGTTTCTTTCGGTCCCGCACAGCTCAGAAAAAGAGGGCATCGGCGTCTTCGACTTCGGTCGGGGCGCTCTCGACGACATCGAGCCACGAAATGTCTGGGTCTAGAATGGCGTCGAAGATGACGATACCCTCCGAGGCGCCGAGGTCGAACGAGTGTGACTGGAGCGTGGGCCTCGACGTATCGAATCCGAGCGCCTGGCCGACGATTGAAGTTGGGAGCCCCATGTTGATGGCAACGCCGCGGCGCGACAGATCAACCTTCACCTTGCCCACGAGTAGGTTCGACAGCTCGCGCAACCAATCGAGTAATTCGCTTGGCTCGGCAGCCGGCTTGGGATGTGTCCGCTGCAGCGCCAGCCAATCGAGGAAGAGCGAGACGGTCCCGGCGACCTGCGGACCGGCGAAGCCGAGCAGCGCCGCCGGCCCGTTTCTTGGCGCAACAGAATTTCTCAGCTCTCGACATGCTCCGACTTCGATACCACTTTCCTCGAGCACCGACCTCGTGGCAGCGAGAATCGCCTCTGCCATGGGTCCGCCCGACGCGATCGACGACCGTTGATTCATATGCTTCGACTGCCTTTGCATGATTGAGGTGCTTGTCCCTATCGGGTGATCGGTACGGACCGGCTTCGACTTAAGGTCGGCTCTCTGACTAGCGAAGCAGCGACGGTGCCACGGTAGCGGCTGCCGTAGGCGCCATGGCAGCTCAGGCAAAGCCGCACGGCAGCCATCGAGGTCGTTTTGCCGAGCAGCCTCGGCGCCGCGTCGGGCAAGCTCGCTCCAGCGACCGAGCTCCGGTGGTCCCAGACCCGAGAGCGTAGGTAACCGCACTTCCCGGGCTCCCTCTGGCGCCCGCAGCTGCACGCCAATACGTCAGGTGGACGAGAGAGCGGCATTGCCGAGGTCTGGAGCGCGTGATCTCCGTGCCGGGTTCGATCGTCAGCTACGTCCTCCAGCGAGTAGAGCTCAAAAGACGCTTCACGAGCGTCGCTCGCCGCGCACGTCATCGCTTCGGAGATGGGTTAAGCTCCGCCGACGATGGCCGGAACGAAGCATGGCGGGCGACGCTCGACGTCCGCGCCTCCCTCCTCGCGGGCTCTCGGGACTGGGGGCGGCGCGAGCCGTCGTCGGCAGCAGAGCGGCCTTCCGCGGGAGCGCACGAGCTTCGTCGGCCGTGAGGCGGACATCGCGACGATACGGGCACTCGTCGAGGGCGGCGCGCAGCTCGTGACGCTCGTTGGCCCGCCGGGCATCGGCAAGACTCGGACTGCGATTCAGGCTGCGCGTGCGCTTGGCGGCGACGTCGTTTTCTGCGAGCTCAGCGAAGCTCACGACGCCGGCGCACTGCTGTTGGTCGTGGCGCTGGCCCTCGGCGTCTCCGTCGAGGCGCCGATGTCCGAGGAGACGCTCGCGAAGCAGATTGGATCTGCGCTCGACAGGCAGAGCGAGTTACTCGTCGTGCTCGACAATGCCGAGCAGGTGCTCCTCGACGCGGCGCGCTTCGTCACGGCTTGGCTCGACGACGCGCCGAGCGCGCTCTTCTTGGTCACCTCACGCGAGCGGCTCCGAGTCCCCGGCGAGCGAGCGATCGTCCTCGGCCCGCTCTCGCTGCCACGGGTGGGCGCGACTTCGCCCGACGAGCTTCTGGCTGCCGACGGAGTCCGGCTACTCGTCGAGCGGGCGCGCCTCGCCAACACCGGACTCAATCCCGAACCGCAGGCAATCGTGCTCGCTGAGATTGCGCGTCGGGTCGAGGGCAGTCCGCTCGCCATCGAGCTCTGCGCGGCGCGTCTCGGCGTCCTCGACGCGACCCAACTCCTCGCGCGGCTCCGGGAGCGGCTCGACGTCCTGTCGACCGATGTCCGCTTTGCGCTAGAGCGTCAGGCGAGCCTCCACGGTGCGCTCGATTGGTCTTGGGAGCTACTCGACGCGGAGGACAGGCTTTTGCTGGCGCAGTGCTCGGTCTTTCGGGGCGGCTTCGATCTCGACGCTGCCGAGCGCGTGCTTCAGGTCGGTGAGCGACCGGTCCTCGGCGCCCTGACCTCGCTCTACGAGAAGTCGCTCGTCGCGGTCACGGAGATCGAGGGCACTCCTTTCGTGAAGCGCTTCCGTCTGTACGAGAGCATCCGCGAGTACGCCGAGGACAAGCTCCTCGAGAGCCGCGACGGCGCCTCGCAAGCCGCAGCTCGTCATGCTCTCTACTTCGCCGAAGCCGGCGCCCGCTGGGCCAGAGATGCAAAGGGCGCGGCCTTCGTGTCGGGGCTCGGTAAGCTCGAGCGAGAGAGCGACAACATCCTCGCGGCTCAGCGGTGGGCGCGGACGAACGGCGATCCCAAGCGAGCGCTCGAGCTCGTGCTCTGCCTCGAGCCGCAAGCGATAGTACGCGGGCCCATCTTGCCGTATCTCGCGCTGCTGGAGACGACGCTCGCCGAGGCCGACCACACCTTGTCGCCCGCGCTAGCCGGCCGCGCGTTCGGCTCCCTTGGCCTCGTCGAGTCTCGACGCGCGCGACCCAAGCAGGCCGTCGCGCATTTTCGTCGCGCAATCGAGCTCGCTTCGCAAGCGGGCGCGTCGGACGGCTTGCCGTACCTCTTGTCGAAGCTCGCCAATCAATATTGCGTCCTCGGCGAAGATGCAGACGCGGGCGCCGCGTTCGAGCGCGCTCGAGCGCTACTCGATGTGTGCGACGATCCCGCCGCGCGGGGGGTTTGGTGCCGACACCACGCCTTCTTTTGCTGGCGCGCGGGCAAGGTCGAGGAGGCGCGGCGTGAGGGCGAGCGCGCGCGCATGCTCCTCGAGCAGGACGGCGATCGCCGAGAGCTCGCCTACGTGCTCAGCGATGTGGCGGCTAGCTATCTGGACGAAGGTGATCTCGACGCCGCGATCGAGAGCCTCGACGCGGCAATCGACCTCTCGAGGACGCTTCGATACCGACGCGTCGAGGGTCGCTGCCAGCTCCTGTTTGCGTTGGCTCACCGCGAGCAAGGCCGGTTCGACGACGCGGCGATCGCACTCGAGCGAGCGAGGGAGGTCGCCGTCGAGGACGGCGACCGGGCCTCGGAGGGTTTCGCGCTCTGGCACATGGCCTGCTTGGCGCTCGAGCGCGGGGACGCAAGGACTGGTCGGCGACTCGGCGAGCGGGCCCTGGTCCATTACGAGGAGATCGGCGATGACCACCTGCTCGCCCACGCGCACATGATCCTCGGCGCGGCGTTTGCTCAGCTCGGCAAAGCGGAGGCAGCCGAGGCCCCGCTCGAGCGGGCGGACGATTTGCTCGCGAGCGGACCGTCGCACGTACGAGAGGCCCTCGCGCTCTTTCGCGCTCTGGTGCCTCTCTCGCGTCGGCGCGGCGCTGACCTCGGCTCCGCGACCTCGCTGCTTCGGGAGGCCGAGCGCGCGCTCGCCGACTTCGACACGCGGATGCCCCATCCGCTCGCGAGCGAGCGCTTCGCGCGGAGGCTTCTCGTGCGCAGCCTCTCGGTCGACCCCGGTGAGCGCGCCGCAAGCGATCGGGCGCCTTTTGCGTCCGAGCCGCCCGGCGCACCGAGCGAGCCAGCGCTGCTCGTGAGCCCTGACGGACGCCGTTTTCGGATCACTGGCAAGCGGGCGGTCTCGCTCGAACGGCGCGGCGCGCTTGGCCGGATCCTCGCCGTCCTCGCGCGCGAGCGCACCATGGCGCCGGGTGCTGCGCTCTCGCTGGATCAGGTCTTGAAGGCTGGTTGGCCCGGTGAGCACGTGTCCGTCGAGACCGGCGCTGCGCGCGTATACAATGCTGTTCAGCGCCTCCGAAAGCTCGGTCTGGAGAGCATGTTGAGGACGCGCGACGACGGCTACCTTCTCGATCCAGACATGTCGATCGCACTCAAGGAGCGGTTCGAGACAACGGATAGACTTTGATAGGACCTTTCGGTTGCGCGCCTATCGGAGCGCGCCTGGAGTCTCGCTCCTCCCCGACCGAGGTTGCGACGCGTTGCACAATGAGAGCGAAGGCTTTTCTCTCGCGGACCTACGCCACCGTTTGGCGAGCCGCGCCGCCAAGTGTAGCCTCATCGTGCCCATGAATCTGAGCGTTCCCCAGGTCGGCCAGACGATCCAATCACGCTACCGAATCGAGGCGTTCGTGCGCGAGGGGGGCATGGCCGGCATCTATTGCTGCTCGCTCCTCGACGGCGGTCAGCAAGTCGCGCTCAAGATCCTGCACCCGCATTTCGCCGGCAAGTCGCGCTTCGTGAAGCGCTTCCTGCGTGAAGCAGAGGTCATCTCGCGGCTCGACCACCGAAACATCGTCCGCATACTGGATGTCGGGGAGGACGGCGGTCAGCTCTACATCGCGATGGAGCTCCTCGTGGGCGAGGAGCTAGCTGAGGCCGCGCGACGCGGAGAGGTCGATCAGCGCCGCGCCGTCGAGATCCTGATCGACGTGTGTGGGGCCCTCGGGCACGCACACGACAAGGGCGTCATCCATCGCGACGTGAAGCCCGACAACGTCTTCCTCGCGCAAGGGGCATCGGACTCTGGGATGGTGACCAAAGTTCTCGATTTCGGGATCGCCAAGCTCCTCGACGACGAGACCGACGCGTCCCCCCGATCGATTGCCGATCAAGGACACCGAAGCTACCTCACGCGGGTCGGAACGCTGGTCGGGACCCCTGCTTACATGTCCCCGGAGCAGGGGCGCGCAGAGCCGGTCGATCGACGCCACGACATCTACTCGTGCGGCGTGGTGCTCTTCGAGCTCCTCACCGGAAGGCGGCCATTCGAGGGCGAGACCCCGATGCAGATCGTCATGCGTCACGTCAACGAGACTTGCCCGAAGCCGAGCGACTTCGCGCCCGTCGCACCGGAGCTCGAGCGGATCATCCTGCGTGCTCTGTCGAAATTTCCTGCGGAGCGTCAGCAGACCGCGGGGGAGCTCGCGGCGGAGCTCGCCCAAGTCCTCCCGACGCTGACCGGTGACGGGGGTAAGGTGGCGCGTCCGCGCGCGTCCGGTCCCAACGGCACGAGCCGAGGGCTCGCAGTCCCCGCGGCGTCGTCACGGCCTTTGCGTCAGAGCCGCGAAGGTCAGCGGCCGCGGATCCCGGTACCACCGCCCTCCAACGCGGGCTCGTCGTCCTCGCGCGATCCCACGGGCGAAACGGTGGTCGTTCCCGTCGAGCAGCTCGCCGCGGCGGAGCTGATGGAGCGTACCGGCGAGACGGTCGTCAAGCGGATTCTTCCCGACGGCACCGAGGACGACAGCGGCCCAGACTCCGTGGTGACGTCGATCGTCTCGTCGCCGGGCCACGAAGACTCCATCGACGGAGCGATGATTGCGCCGGCGCTCGATGATGGCGTCCTTTCGCTCGAGGGAGACGGTCGAAGCGTGGGCGCTTCGCCTGGGGAGCCAGCACAACCGCCGCCGAAACGCCCGCTCCAGAGTGCCAACGGGTTCCTCTTTACCACTGCAGTCATGGATTTGCCGCTGGCTGGCACCACACCCGGTCCGCTCGAGACCGGAGCTCGCGCGGGTGCTCCGGAGGCGGCGACTCCCATGCTCGGTGTGCCGCGCATTCGTAGCGAGAGCGACCCGACGGCCGAGGACGAGCGCACAGCGTTGATGTCGATGCCCGCCGGGGTGCCGACGGTCCCCGCCGCGCCCATCGCTTCAGTCTCCCCGAGGGGGGTCATCGGACCGCCGGCCGACAGCGGGCGAGGGGCTCCCCCGCCGGGTGGCTACCCGGCGCCGTGGTACCCGAATGACGGCATACAGGGAGCGCCCCGAGAGTCCCAGATGCTGCGTCGCTTGGTGGTGGCGCTCGGCACGCTGCTCGCGCTGAGCCTCGTCCTCCTGGGCTACTCGGTCTACGCGCTCCTCCATCGCGGGCGGTGATCCCCGCATGGCCGGTCGGCCTCCCTGACGCTTTCGGTCGGATTCTTCTCGGTTGCACCTGGCCTCGCGCCCAGGACCAGGCACACGAACCTTCGGGGGCATGCAAATTGCGACGCGTTCAACCATGGTGAAGCCCAGCAGCTCAATAGTGCAGAAGCCCGTCGAACCGCAGCGACTCGGGATGGCCCTGCCCGAGCGAGTGCGGCCGAGCATCGATTGCCCCGTTTGCGGGGCGCCGCTCAAACGCTGGCACGGCGCGCTCTACTGCGAAGTCGCCCTGTCGGACCTGACTTCGGGTTGGAAGGAGTAGACCAGTGCATCTCAACATCTTCGGCAAGACCCTCTATTACGAGGAGCCTTCTGGCTGGAGCATCTCGGGAACCGGCGAATCCGCTGCGATGAGCGCTGGTATCCGAGACATTCCGACGCCAGGCCTATTGATCACTGCCGGCCTCTCGCTCGGCGCGGCGTGGGGCCACGTCCGCTTTGCGCCCAATGAGCGAAGTCAGCATCCGCTCGCGGACCTCGACGTCTCGAGGGGCCATCACCTCCCGCCGCTCGAACGCTGGTACGAGGGGACCATGGTCGGCCTCACCGTGGGCGTGAGCGCCCAGACCATCACGTTTCAACTCCCCGTGGGCGGCAGCGTCTCGCTCGCCAAAGCCGACTTCGATTCGCACGGGATCGGCCCGGTCTTCCGAATGACTGGCGCACCGAGTCCTGCGGGCGAAGGCGGCGCGCCGACTGGTTTTCTCGGCGTGGCCGCTCAATACACCGCCTCCACGGCCATGTCCCAAGGGTGGAACGTGGGGGTGAGCGAGTTATTGATGGGGAGCAACATCGCAGGCCTGCTCAGAGGCAAGGCACCTGGATGGCTATCGAACAACTTGGCGCATGCGGGAAACTTATTTCTCGGGCATCTTGGTTACAAATACGCAGGCGCCTATCGATCGACGGCGATCACTGTCTCGACGGCGTTTGCTTCTGCCGGCGTTTCGGGCGAGTTCCAAATGGCCTACATTCCTGTCATCGACATGTACGTGAAAAAGGAGAAGAATGGGCAAGACTTCTATGTCCACTCCTATGAGCTCGACGACGAAAACCAGGTCCGCGTGGTCGATCGGAGCTTCGCGGTTCGCGCGCCGAGTTGGCGATAGAGAGACGTGGACGGAGCGCAGTTTCAGTCGTCCAGAGGGCTAGCGTCTGTGTCGCGACGGCGAGCCCTCGTCGACACTCGAGCGCACACTCTCGTGCTTTGGGTGCGAGCCGCGGGCGCGTAGAGAGGCAAATTGTATCGCAGCGTCTTGCGGCTACAACGTGCCCCAGCTCCAGCCTCTGTTGCGGAGCATGTCGAAGTAGTCGTTCGGAAACCACGCGTTGGTCAGCGGCCGTGGCATGCTGGCTTTGTAGGCGTTCAGCACTTCGACGGCATTGTCGAGACAGTTCTGCGCGATGACCGAATAGGAAGTGTAGACTTCCGTCGGTCCGCGAAGGGCGTCGCCTGGTAGCAGGATCTCGTGCCCGTCGGCCCAGCGGTTCGCGCATGCCTCGGCCGGGTTCGGCTGGGCCCCGTGGAACTCTTTGTACACGTACTCGCTGTAGCCGCTGATCGGAATCCCGAGATGCTGTTTGGCGTAGCCCATGCGACTCATCTCGGCGAGCAGCTCGGTCGGCGGGCGGTGCTGCGAGCACCGTTTATAGGTTTTCCAATACTGCGCCGCGATTCGCGAATCTCGTCCCGTCACTACGGGGTTGCCGGTCGTGTTTTCCAGCGAGCCGCACATGTACGTGTGATCGCTGAAGAGAAAACCCCACGCAGCGTGGCCCAGGTAGACGTGGCCGTCATCGTGGTAGCGAAACATGTTGTCGACTTTGAAATCCGACCGTGAACCCATCATGAAGCCGATGGGGTCGGGTGCAGACGCGGCGTTCAGCGTCGCGACGAGAGCCTCGGCAACGCCGCGCGCCACAGGTGCGCCGCTCCGACGCACGAAGAAATAGGCCACCCCGAGCTTCGCATTCGCCGCCCGAACGCGTTCCGCCTGCCGCTCTCCGATGGGTTGCTCACCGCTTGTCATGGTTCTCCTCCGAAGAAGCTGTTGCGAGGGCCAGGGCCCGCGTACAAGTAAGTCGATCGATGTTCCGCCTCGACCTTCGCGAGCCTTTTGCCCGAGGAACGAGCACCGGAAGCTTACTTTTGTAGGCTGAGGAGCACATAGACGAGGCCGCCTGTCTCGCGATGGTATCGGCGGAATAGCGCCGACTTGTTTGTACGCGGGCCCTCAGTTCAACATCGGAGGCGCTGGACGCTCAGCTGCGCACTCGCGTCGGCGTTCCGTCCTTGTCGAGCACGTTCGAGACCTTGCGGCAGACGATCTCTTCGCCCTCGCGATGAGTGGGCCCTCCGCACGTGGCGCAAGGTGGCGTCTGCTCGCCCTCGCGCTGCGCGGAGGTGCCCGCAATGCGGACCCCTTGCTTCAGCCTCCCGTCGCTCTCATAAGGGTTCAGGTGCAAATCTTTCTTGGCCTGCACGATGACGTCGTCTGTCGCGGAGACGAGGGCGACCTTCTGGCGACCCGCGATGGCGATCTCGCCGTCGCTGAGGACCGTTACGCCAGACACGGCGTGCAGAGAGATATTGCCTTGTGCGGTGATGACGACGTTCGGACCATCGAGGACGATCGAGGCCTCGCCGGTCGAGAGCTTGATCTGCCGGTCTACGATCTCGATGCTGGTCGGCGGGGGCCCTCCGTCGGTCTCGAATCCCTCGAAGACCGTCAATACTTTCTGAAGTTGACCGAACGCTGACGCCCCGAAGCGGGCGAGCGCTGACTCTCCGGCCTTTGCGAGGGGGTTATGGGGGATAGCACCGAAGACACCCGTCGCCGCGCTCCGCATGACGTCGCCGAGGCCGCTCGCGATGCTGTTGAGATCGCGAGATAGCCTGCGCGTCATCCCGCGTGCGACCGTCACCGACCAGCGGGTGCCGACGAGCGTGCTGTCCTCGACGCCGACCGAGGAGCTTCGATTGAGGCCGACGAAGGACGCGTGATTCATGCCGGTCGCCTCGAGCTCGTTGACGTTCACGAACTTCGTTCGGCTCCCGCCGACTGCGATGTTGTCGGCGACCTGCGCATAGCGCGAGGCGGTGCCTCCGACGCCCTGTTTGAGGTTTGCCTTGACGAGGTGATCCATGTCTTTCTGGGCCTGCACGTAGACATGCTCTCGGCCCGCAGCGTCGTCGAACCTCAGCTCGTTGAAGCCTCCACCACCGGGTGACGACGCGGTCTTCCATGTGCTGACCGTCTTGTTCTCCGGCAATGAGAAAGGCATGGGCTCGTTCGCATTGTGGACCCGTCCGATGATCAGGGGATTGTCGGGATCGCCATTGACGAACCCGACGAGCACCTCGTGGCCGACGCGAGGAACCGTGAACATGCCATAGCCCGAGCCGGCCCAGCCCTGGCTCACCCGCATCCAAATGGAGCTCTGCGCGCCGAGATCGTGATCCCGATCCCACGGAAATTGCACCCGCACACGGCCCATTTCGTCGACGTAAATCTCGTTGTCGACGAGGCTCTGGCTGGTCGCGGTCGTGTCGAGCGGCGTGGAGCTGGTCGACCCGACTCCGCCGGGCAGCGGGATGGGGGCGCCCTGAACACCCCTCGGGCCGACGACCACCGCGGACAGAATGCCCATGATGTTCGGCGTCGGCGTCGAGCGCGCGGGGCGATAAGGCCGGTCCGTCGAGACCGCCACGCCTGACATCTTCCAAGCCGTCGCGGTCGCCACGTCGCCCTCGATGCGCATGCGTAGCGTCAGAAAGCTGAGGCCGTGCACGTCTTCGCGCGGGTGATCGAGCACGCGGAAGACCGTCGCTGGGCTGAGCGAGTCCACGCTCGTCTCGTAGCTGAGCTCGCGCCGCGTCGACTCGATGGCTTCGAGCATGAGGCGCGCGTTCGTCTGACCCTGCTTCTCTCGAAAACGCGCGTGGCCGAGATCGTCGGCGACAGGCGTGGGAACGAGGTCGAACGACGTCTCCGGGCTGTCTTCCGAGAGAAAAGAGCCGGGCGCGAAGTGGTATTGCTCGTGCGCGAGCTCTTCGTTGCGGGCGCCCTGCTGATGCACGTAGAGCGGCTCGCGGGGACGACGAAAATCATGGTCCCGCAGCGTGACGCGGCTGGGAACGCTCCGTTCTCGAAGCTGGATTTTGGTGAGGTATTCGACCTCCGCGTCCTTCGCGTTTCCCGCGTCCTCCACCGAAACGATCGCCGGTACTCGCTCGGTACGTCGCTCCGGTGCGTCCGAGAATACGAGTATGGGCTCGTCGGGGCCGCGCGCTTCGAAGAAGTACGAGATTCCCGCTTCCTCGAGCAGTCGGCTCATGAATGCGAAGTCAGTCTCGGCGAACTGCGTGCGCAGCTCGAGCTTGGGATACCGCAGGTGGTCGAGGTCCCAGCGGTGCTCGATCCTCCATTCACCAAGGAGCTGGTCTACGTAATCTGGAATGCTCGCGTGCTGAAAGAGCCGCGACTGCAAGCGCTGGGACATGCGCCATGCGTACGGGAGGATCTCGATCTCGTAGGTCGAGAGGCCCCCCGCACTCATGCTCGTTCGCGCGAACTCCGCCGCGGTGCAGCGACCCCGCCACACCCGCGGCGAGAGGCC
>JAYUUB010000275.1:0-113203 GCA_043755175.1 Polyangiaceae bacterium
AAGACGCGAAGACGCGAAGACGCGAAGACGCGAAGACGCGAAGACGCGAAGACGCGAAGACGCGAAGACGCGAAGACGCGAAGACGCGAAGACGGAGAAATTGCGCGTCAAAACGGCGCGGACCCTCATCAATTCGTCGAACCATCCTCAGGCCTTCATGTCTTCCCGTTGCATTCTCGGGCTTCGAGTTGTTCGAAATCGACCGAGGCCCAACCGGTCGATTCCTCTGCGTCGAGGTACTCGTTCTTTTATCGGTAAGACCATTCCACTCGACTACGCAGCCGAGGCGCACCGCGCGATCGAGGCGCGCGAGACGACGGGTGCCACGCTCCTCGTCCCGTCGGTTCGAGGCGGCGGCCACGCTCGAGGCTACTCGGAAGAAGCGCCGAGCTCGGACATCCTCGCGTGACGGTCGCGTCCGGCCCACTGTCAAATCGAAGCGGTACGACTACCATCGAGAAGATGAGCATGGCGACGCACGCATGGGTCGGAGGTCACCGCTGATGCGCCGAATCCACGGCACGGTCTTCACTTACGCAGAGTTTCCGCTCGACGCCGAGGTCCTCAAAGAGGGCACCACGCGAAGCACGTTCGGCATCGAGAGCAACAAGGGTGGTCCCACCTGGACCACCGTCCAGAACGTCCGTGAGTGGCCTGGATTTCGCGTCAGCCGCTTCGACGATCTCGTGAAGGTCGGCGCACACCTCGCCGCCGGCAACCGCGGCCACATGCTCTTCTTCCGAGGCCAGAGCCGCGATCACCTCGACAGGAACGGCCGAACCAACATCTATCCGACGCTGTTTCGCAAGGGTGGAGCGCCCCTACGCAAGACCGAGATCGCCACGCGGTGGGATCGCCTCTCGACCTGCGTCCGCGCCATCGTCGCCCGCCGCACCGAGCTCAAGCTCCCCGGGACGACGCACCGCCACATCGAATCTGCCATCGCGTTGCTACAGCACTACGGACTTTGCGAGACTCCACTGCTCGACGTGACCCCTTCGCTGAGAGTCGCGGCGAGCTTCGCGCTCCCCGATGCGAGCTCGAAGCTCGGATACCTCTATGCCATCGCTCTGCCCTACCCTCAGGCGACGATCTCGCACTTCGTCGATCAAGACATGGTCCTCGTTCGTCTCTTCGGTGTGTGTCCGTTCGAAGCGTTGAGACCGCACTACCAAGAGGGCTACCTCCTCGGGAAGTACCCCATCTCGAACGCGGGAGAGCTGAGCGTCTCGAAAGAACGAAACGACAACGCAGCGACCCGCCTCGTTGCGAAGCTCGTGCTCGACGATCGTGACGGGGGCTTCTTCCACGGAGGCTTTCCGCGTGTGCCCGACACGACGCTCCTCCCTCCGAGAGACCCCTTCGGAGACGCGCTTCGGCGAGTCGTGAACGAGGCGCTAGCAGCCCGTTAGAAGACTCATGCGCGGAGCTTCCGAGCGGGAGGTGAGCGTTTCCTCACGCAACGCGAGATCGGGCGCCGTGTTGCGTGTTAGATTTTCGCGATGCGCGTTCTTCTTCGCTTGGCGACTGGCACCGGCGACCTTTCTTCGCATCGTTCCGTCACACGAGCCTTGAAGGCATACGGAGTCGCTCTCACGATCGCCACGGCCTCCTTCGCCGACGGCGCCTGTGGCGACAGCTCGGCGAGCAGCGGCACGACCGGCGGTGACACGGGCGGAGGGGGTGGAGCGGGCGCCGGCGTAGCGCTCAAGGTCCTCGACTGGAACACGCACAACTTCTTCAACGATAAGAAAGACAGCAACCTCTCTCTCGAGACGGTCGTCTCCAACGCCGAGTATCAGAAGCACCTGATCGACGTCGCGGCCGTCGTCGGCGCGCTCGACCCCGACATCGCGGTCTTCGCCGAAGTGGAGAATCAGTCGGTGCTCGACGCGCTCAACACCAAGCTCGGCGACAAGTACCCCACCCGAAGCATCATCGACGCGAACGATCCGCGCGGCATCGACGTGGCGGCCATCAGCAAGTTTCCGTTCACGAGCGTCGTGTCACACAAAGCAGACAGCTTCACGCTCCACGGTCAGCCGGCGCCGAAGTACCAATTTGCTCGCGATTGCGTCGAATATCACTTCACCAAGGGCGGTCGGAACATCGTCGTGTTGGGGGTTCACTTCCGCTCCAAGGTCGCGCCCGACGACGCCAACAAGCGACTCGCAGAAGGTCAGCACGCGCGCGACATCGCAAACTCGCTCACGATGGCCGATCCGATGGCTCTCGTGATCGTCACGGGAGACTTCAACGATCTTCCGACCTCCGAGGTCTTCAAGGCCGTGACAGGAGCGGCGCCCGATCTCTATACCGACGCGGCGAGCTTCATACCGAACGCGTATTCGTTCACGTTCCAAGGCTCGCAAGAGCTCATCGACCATCAGATGTCGAACCCGGCGATGACGATGCTCCTCGACCAATCGACGGTGGTGCTCCGCCACGGCGCAGACATCGACGCGGCGAGCGATCACGCTCCGATGATGGCGACCTACTCGATTCACTGAGGCGAAGCCCATCGGTTAGATGGGGAGCACGACGCGCCTTCGTTTTTTGCACGAGCCGACGGCGTCGGGTCACTTCTTCTTGTCGAGGTCGCCCGCGGTGTCGTTCTTGGGAGCGATCGCCTTCGCCGTGGCTTCAGCCGCGCGCGCCCGCTGCTGCGCCTCCATGTGGATCTTGGGCTCGTCGAGCAGCGGCGCCGCCGAATCGTATCGCTTGGCCAGCGCGACCCAGAGAGCCGGCTCGCTTCCGCGGGGCATCGCGAGCTGGGTCACCAGCGCCGCGTCGTACGCTGCGATCCCCTGCGTGCCAAGCGCCGTCTCGTCGCCCGCGATGACGTCGAGCGCACGCGGCTTTCCGAAGGCTGGAGAGAGCGTGCCCTCTTTTTGCATCAAAGCTGCGATGTCGTCGGGCCCATTTCGAAGCGCGAGCGCGATGGCGAGCGTCAGCCGATCGTCTGCGACAAGCTTGTCTTTGGGGATCTTCACGAGCTGCTGAGCCGCCGCATCGAAGTCTTCGGCGCGCCAATAACGAATGCCCATTCCGAGACGGGCTCGCGCATAGAGAGCACGCGCCTCGGCTCCGAGCGATGCGTCGGCTTCTTTGAGCGCGGCGCGCATCGCGACCGGAACACCGCGGGTCGAGAGCGATCGCAGCACCTTCGGATCGGTCGCTGCGTCGGCCGGTAAGACGAGTCCCACGTAGAACGTCGGCAACGACAGCGCGAGCCGCTCGTTGACCGTGGTCGGGCTCGGAGCTTTCGGCTTCGGGAGCACGATCGCATCGAGCGCGTCGACCTTGCGACCGCCGTAGAGCTTCGCGAGAAGAGCACGCGTCGCATTGGTGCGCGCATCGGCGAGGATGCCCGCGAAGGCCATCTCTTTCAGGCCGACGAGGGCGCCGTCACGCCCGCGCGTCTTGCGCGGGTCGAGC
The DNA here is from genome assembly GCA_043755175.1 of Polyangiaceae bacterium. Taxonomy (GTDB): domain Bacteria; phylum Myxococcota_A; class Polyangia; order Polyangiales; family Polyangiaceae; genus CAYYKK01. Next base: position 3,439 of record JAYUUB010000275.1, read on the forward strand.
ACTTCGTCGAGCCGCGAGTAGTACGCGCTCGCGAGCTCTGGATCAGACTTGAACTCGTCGGGGATCGGCACGTCGCGAACCGCGTCGACGAGCCTCAAATCGGCCGTTCCCGCCGCCAAGGCAACGACGCCTTTCCCGTAGTAAGAGAGCTGCGCTCCCATCTTCGAGAGATCTTCGACCGCCTTCGCCTGGCTCAAGAACCAGGTCATCATCGGCCCCTTCACGAACTCGGCGACTCGCTCCTTGGTGAAGGGCGCGTCGAGCTTCGGAGGGCTCTGCACCGTTCGCATCAAACGCGCCGCGAGCGCCTGACCGACGAGCGTGTGATGGATGGCTCCGGGAATTCCGTCTTGCTTTTTCTTCAGAAAAGGCTCTGACAGGACGTCGCCACACTCTTGCGGGGCGAGCTCGATGCGGAGCGAGCGCACGAGGCCGGTGGGGAATCCGGCGCAGCTCTCGAGCTCGGCGAGCTTCTTGTCACGTGCGCTCGCGTCGGGCGCGCTCGCGTCGGAGACCATCGCCGCATCGAGCAGCGCGACTGCGGCCGCCTTGTCTGCACACGCAGACTTCGTCTTGGTCGGTCGCTTGACGTAGGGGTCACACACGGCGCCCGGGGCTGCGGGCACGTTCTTCGGCATGTCGGGGAACGCGACCTCGGCGAACGCAAGCTCGGGCCCTTTGAGAAGCGGCAACCATTCTTCGCGAACGAGCCCGTCGAGAGCGAAAGGGTCGGTGTCGGTGTTGGCCTTCGGAGCCGGGTCGACCGACGTGCTCGGAGCCGACGGCCCGACAGGCAGCGGCTTCTGGGGCGCCGTCGGAGCAACGACTGCTCCGCCACAGGCGACCGAGAGACCTCCCAGCGCGAGAACGATCGCGGCCAAACCCTGACGAGAGACGATTCGATGCATGCGTGACGGGCTCCTCGAAAAGAGGAAGAGCGATTTGCGACCGTGGGCGCAAGCCCCAAGATCGCGCACCGGTTCCTCGACGCCATGCCGACAAGCGTGCTCGGCTCAAGTTCCCACCGTGTCACGCCGAGACGCCCGACGCTCCCAAATGCGTCGACCGGCTCACTCCTCTGGGATGCTGGTTCGTCGGCCGTTGCCTGCGATCTGATCCCACGTGAGGCGATCGCCGCCGGTCACGATCGAGATTTGTCGCAGCCGCAGAACGACGCGCGTCACGGTCGACGAGTGCGAGAAGATCGCGTCGTTCTTTCGCTTCTGCTCGAAGACGGCCTCGGTCCCTGGGCGCGGGAAAGGATGCGAGAGGTACGTCACGTCGGCTTCGTCGTGTTGCCCGCCGAGGAGCCTCGCCCCAAGGAGGCCGTGATCGGCGACCGACTTCTTGGTGCCGAGATCGAGGACCTCGATGCAGCGCATGTCGACGTCGATGTGGTAAACGCGATTTTGCGTCCAGACTTCGACCATGCTCCATGGCCTGTCGACGGTCGGAGGCCGCCGCATTTCGTTCACGAGCTCGATCTCGATGGCGGGGAGGTTCGAGAAGCGGTCGCGCTCTCCCTTGCTCATCGGCGAACCGTCGACGTCGGGCGAACGCATGCTCGCGGCGCCCATCGATGGCCCGGCGGGCTGCGCCCCCGTCGATACCTGGGTGGCTTCGGTGGGCGGCGCGCCGGCGTCGGTCTTCTCGTTGCTCATCGAGCCCGATGTTAGCGCGAACGGGGATGCAGGCTCACCTCGATCGCCGACTTCATGATCCAAGGTGACCCACGCGGACGAGCCGCGCGGCGAGCCCGTCTCGCTACTTCCAGGTCACCTTCTCGGGCGTGACGGTGCCGGCCGGGTCGACGCGGAGTGGAAAGACCCCGCCCTTCGTCGAGAGCAGGAGAACGGAGTGGCCGGGGGCAGAGAGGAGCCTGAGATCGCTCACCGTCGAAAGCGAGGAGGGCCTTCCGTCGGACACGAGATCATCGAGCACGACGACGTCTTTCGCCGAGCCGATGTCGCGACCGACGCCGACACGTACGCGGATCCCGCCGCGCTCGCCGGCAGCCCAGGCGACTACGAGCTTGTCACCCAGCGTGGCCGCATCGAGCAGCGACGCGCGCGGCGCCGTCTCGAGACCGCCGGCGAGGAGCTCTTGCATCGCGACGTTGTTCACTTCGCATTGAGCCGAGGTGCACCGCGTCTCGTTGATGATCGCTTTCCACGGAGACGAAGACGCGCCTTGCGTCACCGACACGATCGCGGCCCCCGCCCCTTCGCATTGGAGGGCGCCCGAGAAGAAGCTGCTCGAGAGGGGCTTGGTCCATTTGCCGTCGATGAAGAAGCTCAAGAAATCGTTCGAGCGACCCTTCACGCGAACGACCATCGCCTGACCCGAGCGACATCCCGAGATGTGCGGGAGCTCGTCGGCGCCGCCTTCGACCTCGCCTGCCTCGGGCAGCTCGCCGATGTCGATCGGATCGCCGAGCGTGCCGGTCTTCTCGTCGATCGACATCGAGAAGAGGCGCCTGGCCCAGTCTTTCGTCACCCCGCGCAAGATGACGCGGTCCCAGAGGATCTGCGACGAGTAGTAGAAGTTGCCCACGTCGAAGTCGAGCTTGAGCTCTTCGCGCCTCGCGTCTTTGTCGCCGCGTCCGCGCGACACGAGGAAGGCCTTCTTCTCTGCCTCGTTCCAACCGAGAACGAACGCGCCGCCCGATTTCGTAGCCCATCCGCCGTAGGCATAGCGCGCGTCGACCTTCTCACCGGTGTCACTGCGGTAGATACCGGCATCGCCCCGGTTACCTTCGAAGACGAGCGGCGTGGCTCCATTGTCGGTCGTGCCGAGCAGACGCAGGCCGTGGCCCGCCTTGGTGAGGTTGTCGGGGAGCTTTCCACACTCGATTCCTTCTGCTTTCAAGCTGCAAAGGAATACGGGAGGCGAAAGCGTCGCATCTTGAACCAGCGCGAAGTGCGACTCTCCCTGGTGAAGCTCGAGCTGAAGCTCCTTCAGCGGAAAGAAGGTCGACGTGAGCGGAGCGCCCTTCTTCAGATCGTCGAGCGTCTGCGGCTTCGCGATCGCCGGCGGTCCGTCGCCTTTGCCAAGGACGAGCACGAGCCCCGCCTTCTTCGCTTCGGCGAAGGTCGTGTCGAGAGGCTCCGAGAGATCGGCGAGATGGCCGTTTTGCGCCTTGAGCGCCTTGGCGAGCTGATCGGCCCAGTAGCCGACGTCTTTCGCGTCTTGGGTGGAGAGGCCAGCCTCTTTCGAGCGCTCGACGACGGCTTGCGCGGCGTTGCCGCATCGCTGCGGCCAAGACACTTTGTCGACGACGCCGCGCTCCTTCTCGGAGAGGCTCATCGCGCCGAGCTGCTGCTGCCTGAAGCGAACGCTCGGAGTCGTGCCCGGATCGAGCGCTTCGCCGAAGAGGCACTGCGACAACGCGCCGAACGCCTCGTTGGCGTGGGCCTTCGCCTGCCTCTGTTGATAGACGACGAAGCTGCCGATCCCGAGGCCGAGTGCGGCGACGACGCCGACCGCGATGTAGAGCGTGCGACGCCGTCTGCGTCCGTATTCTTCGCCGAGGAGCTCGGTGCTGCTGGGCCCGAGCTCCGATTCCTTCGCTAGCGTCGCCTTGTCCACGGCGCAGCCATCGAACGAACGAACGACGCGGTCAACCCCCATCGGTCAACCCCCATCGGTCTGGGAAGACGGCTTGAGCGAGGCTTAGAATCGAGCCTGAACGCTGGTACCGAGGCCGAAGAAGTCGGGGCTGATGAACGTGCGGAGAGCGATGGTTCCCTCGGCGGGGTTTCGCTCGACGAAGGTCGCGTTGTTGTCGCGCGTGTACTGGACCCAAGCGAGCGCGCTCAAGATGGGGGAGATGTCCCACTTGAGGCTGGCGCGTGCCTGAATGATCGGAGTCGCGCCGGTGTTGACCGGCAAGATCGCGATGTTGCCCTGCTCGCGAACGACGACCGTGCGCGTGATGGGCGCGCTCGAGATGTCGACCGAGCTGCTCTTGAACGTCGCGGGCAGCTGCACGCCGAGGCCGAGGCCGGGCGTGAGGCGAGGCGCCGCGATGTAGTAATCGGCCGCGGCGGCGATGAAGATTTCGCTGTTCGTCTTTCCGTTCTTCGGGAGGGTCTCGAAGGGGATGAAGCTCGGCTGATTGCGGAGGACGTACGGCAGATCGCGGTAGATGCCGGTGAGGCTCGCGCGGAAGAAGCTCGCCTTGAGGTTGCCCTGGAGCGCCGCCGCGAGCGCCGGTTGGAGCTTCGTTCCGCCCGTGACCTCGAAGTCTTTCAGGTTTTGGAGGAGCACGTCGCCTTCGGCGCTGAGGCTCCAGCCGACCTGACCCGGCTTGTAGGTCTCGGGTTTGAAGATGATCTGGGGCTTGTTCGGATCGTTTCGATAAAGAAGAAAGTCGATCGACTGACCGACCGGCATGTCTTTCGAATGAACGACGGCTCGCGCCGATCCGCCGGTCGTGTAGACGGCCTTGCCGACGACATCGGGGAGATCGAACTTGCCCTGTGTGAAGTAGCCGAAGCCGCCATCGAGGTGGAAGTAGTCACCCAGATCGCCGCCGAGCCCAGCGAGAATGCCGTAGTTCGACTGACCGACGCGGATCTGCTCGACCTCGCTCGTTCCGGGCGTGAGTGTCTGCTGCACCTGAACGATTTGCGCGGTCTTGAAGCCGAGGAACGCCGTGAAGTGAGGGCTCTCGAACGCGAGCTTGGCACCCGGCGAGCTACCGCTGATGCGCGGGAAGATCGACTGGTTGATGCCAGCGTTCGTACCGCCCCACGAAAGATCGTAAAGGTAGCCCAGACGGAAGCGGTCGGTGTCGATCGGCCAGAACGTGATGCCGATTCCGCTCTGACCTTCGGCTGGATGACCCGTGTGGTAAAACGCACGGATGTACGAGCCTGCGTCGTAGAGCGCTTGGTTCAGGTTGCCGGTCTGCGACGCGAGCGAGGCGATGTCGAAGCGCAGAACGAGCGCGGCCTCGGTGTCGAGGTTCTTGATGAACCCCGGCATCTTCTTGTAGAGCGCGAGGTGCGTCAGGTTCTCGCGACCGCCGAAGCGCGAGTTCAGGTTGTCGAAGAAGAGGCGGTACTGCTTGCGGTCGCCGATGTTCGCGTCGGGCGAGAGCGGGAACGCCTGGCCCGTCTGGTGGAGGATGTCGTCGTCACCGAACGTCCAGGTGAGACGCGTATCCATGAAGTCGCCGATGCGGGTCGGTGACTCTTCTTTCGCCGTCTTCACCTCGCCGGGAGGAGCGGGCGGACCAGGAGGACCGCCGGGAGGCGGAGGAAACCCAGGCGCCGGAGGTCCGGGAGGCGGCAGAACGGGCTGCTGCGGCTGACGGATCTTGGCGGCTCGCGCTTTCGCGTCGTCGGCGTTCGCGCCGCCCGCTTGCGCGACCTGATCGAACTCGTTCGCTGCGAGGCTCGCGTAGCCCTTCTTCTCGTGGCAATCGGCGAGGTCGTAGAGGAGCTCGCTCGCCTTCGGGCCAGGAGCATCGGGCGCTTGCTTCGACGCAATCTGGTAGCCCTGCTCGAAGAGCACGCACGCGCCGGCGACGTCACCCGAAGCAAGCGAGGCGCGGGCTTGGGTGCGGAGCTCCTCGGCTGACTTCTCTTGCCCGAAGGCGGGAGCGGCGATCGCAGTGAGCGAGAGGAGTACGGCGGCGGCTAGCAGGTGTCGTCGCATGAGCTTCGGGTCTCTGGAGCAGGTTGGGGGATCGCGAAGTACGTCGGAGTGTCGGTCGGCTCTGCGGGAAGATTCGTCGGTCAGAGGGGGGGCGCTCGATCGTGCGCGCCTCGGGCGTCTCTCGCGCGAGCTAGTTCGTGCCTTGATCGTTGTCGTCGATCGTTCTCGTGATGTTCACGCAAGCGTGCTTCGAGTCGGTGACGGCCATCGAGCACCCAGGTGCCGCGCAGACGAGGTCGTCGGGGCATCGGACCTCGATGGTCCAGTTGAGTTTGCCGCCCGAGAAGTTTCGAAGCGTCCCGCTCACAGCCGTGAGCTCGACGCCTGGATTCTGCGTGGGAGAGAACTGACCCGCGCCATCGGTCTGAATCTGGATGATCTTTTTGGCCGCGTTGTGGACCTTGTAGTTGCCGCGCGAGTCGTAGCTCGTCCACTCGCTGCACTCGTTGTCGGCGTCGCAGGCTGCGCTGCAGGCGCCCTCCGAGGGGCTCGCGAAGTCGACCTTGCCATCGCCGTTCAGATCGCAGTTCGACGCCCCTTCGGCCGGGACGTTGTTCTTGATGATGTTCGGGCCGAAGTGCTTCGGAACGAAGTAGCCGGTCCCCGGCATGAGATTGCCCGACATGTCGCGCTGCTGAGTGATGCGGACGAGACCGCTCTCGTTCTTCTCCATTGCGACGGGGTCGTTGATGGTCAGGTCGGCGAGCTCGGTGGGCTCGGGTACGCGACACATGTCTTCTTGCCCGACGAAGAGCGGATCGAGTCGGTACGACGGAAAGTTCATCTCGGTGAAGCCGAAGAACTCGCTCATCGTGCCAGACAAGTAGGTCACGTGATCGCAGACCTGCATCCCCGAAGGCGTCGAGAAGTTGAACGCGAAGAGGTGGTTGTAGCCGTTGGCCGCGTCGTTCAAATCGGTGACGTAAAAGCCGTCTTTCGAGATGCGCGTGACGACGAGGTAAGCCGGATCGGTCGTCTTGACCTGAAGCGCTTCGTAGGGGAACGGCGTTTCCGAAGAGGCGCCTTGGACGTCGCGAACGGTCGGCAAGAAGTAGGCGACGGGGGGCGAGGTTCCCGCGGTGAACGTGCCGCCGGTCTCGGTATCGTCGTCGGCAAACGCGCATCCCGGATCATTCGGGAAATCGATGAGCTTGTCTTCTTTCGGATCGTTGTTGATTCCGTCGGCACACTCCGGGGTCTTTCCGGCAGGAGCGGGTGAGTAGCCGAGATCTTCGACCCAAGCGCGTGAAGGCCCGAAGACGGCCGTGAGCGTGACTCGCCCGCGTCCGTGCCCTCCGCTGAGGAGCAGGTTTCGTCCTTGGACCTGGTTGGTGTCGAGGTTGAGAACGCTGAGCACGGTTCCCGGGCGAACGGTCACGCGGACGAAGCCGTCGAAAGCCGTGTCTTGCCCAGACGCATCGGTCGCCTGGACGTCGATGTCCCAAGTTTCGTTGGTGTTGCCACGGTTCGCGGGAAGCGGGTTGTCGGCAGTGGGAGGCGCGACGCCGTTGACGGCGGTGACGTCGATGCGGAAGCTTTGCGCTCCGGTGATCGCGTGTCCTTGGACGATGCACGCGGTAGATGGGGACACGACGCCGAGGAGCAGCGCTCCTAAGAAGGCGTAGCGACCGCACGAGAGCAGAGGGCGCCGGAGCTGCGTTTTCATGGGTTGGCCATTCCTCCGCTGAGACCGACCATGTTCAGACGACCATCACTGAAGTTTCCGATGCCGCGATCGACGCACGAGAGAAACTTGCACTGCTCGCCGGCTGCAACGCACGGCGACAAGCTCTTCTCACAGCTCGCCTTGACCGCATCGCTTGGAGCCGCGTTGCAGGTCTGACGCTGGAACGCAGCGACATCGTTGCGGCATGCCGCGAGAATGCATTTCCCGCTGTTGCCCTTGCAGGTGGCGCCACTCGGCGCGCACGTGTCGCTCTCGGTGACCGCCTCGGGACAACCGCACACGTACGTCCCGGCTTCGGCAGCGCAGAGGCTCGGATCGGCACCGTCTTGGCAGAGGCACTCGCTGTCGGCGGTGCAGCTCCGGAGCTCCCCCGACTTGACCCCGGCGCCACACGCCGCTCCCGCTCGGAGGTAGTCGATGAGCGCGTCTCGCTGCTGAACCTTCGTGTCGAGCTGCGTCGTGTTGCGCTGGAGCACTCGGAAACCCGAGCCTCCGCCCGCGAGATAGTTCGACGTCGCGAGGTCGTAGTAGCCCTCGGGATCGATGGGTTGCCAGCAAATGCCCGACTGTTTCTGACACGCGCCAAAGTGCTTTCCCGGGCAGTCGTCGTCGGTCGTGCACTTCTGGATTGCGCCCTTCGAGTCGACGGCCGCCCCGATGAAGATCCCGGTGGCGAGCCCAGCCGAGAGTCCGTTGGGCGAAGGCGCGTTGCAGTCGATGACGATGCGGGCGCCGGCCACCTGAATCTGGGAGACGCAGCCGCGGCCCGCGGAACGTCGCGCGACGAAGTCGAGGAGCTGCTTCATCTCGACGCCCGAGAGCTGCATCTTGGTGATCGAGTTGTCGAACGGGAAGATGTTGTACATCTGCTCGATCGTGATCGGCCCCGGCACCAGATCGGCGCGGATGCCGGTCGTGTTGGTGAGCGAGAAGTCGGTCTGGATTCCGAGACGCAACCACATTGCGTTGGAGATGAGGTTACCGAGCGCAGAGTCTCCGCCGGAGGGCGAGCTCCGCTTCGAGCCATCGGGCGCATAGCCCACGAGCAGGTCGAGGTTGGCGAGCGAATCGAGGCCCTGGTGGTAGGGCTCGAGCACCTGATCGACGATCGGATCGGAGGGCACGCTCTCGTTGACCGGGAAGAGCTTGTAGTCGTTCGACAGAACCTCGAACCCGTTCACCGGATCGTAGTCGGTCGGCAGATCGTTCTTGTCGTTCGAGAGGAGCAGGTCGAGACGACCGACGTACTTCGCGAACGCGCCCGAGTGCGCCAGGATGACGTCGCGCTGACGGCAGTAGCGCTTGATCTTGACCTTGGGGTCGGGGCCCTCGAGCTCGATGTAGTTACTGTTCGCCGCCGCATCGAAATGGGCCGAGCAGTCGGGTACGTGCTTGGGCGGCTGCAAGACGATGTGGTTGTGACCGCCGAGCACGACGTCGATGCCCGTCGTCGACGTGATGAGCCGCTGATCGACGTCGAGCCCGAGATGCGAGACGACGACCACCACGTCGGTGAACGGGCGGATGAGATCGATGTACGCCTGGGCGATCTGCGTCGTGCCGAGCGGAGTGATCCCGAGGCGGTTCGGGCTGTCGAAGATCGAGCTGAGCGTCGAGAGATTCGCCATCCCGATGACGCCGACTCGGAGCCCGTCGGTGTCGAAGACGGTGAAGGGCTTGAAGATGGTGCCGAGGGGCGAAGCGCCGGGAAGCTTCGGATCTTCCATCTCGTAGTTGGCGGCGAGGACTGGGAACGTCGCCCACTTCTGGAGCTGGGTACCGAGGTTGCGAGCGCCGGTGTCGAACTCGTGGTTCGCGACGAGCATCGCGTCGGTGCCCATCGCGCTGAGCGATCGAATCTCGGCTTCACCTTGGAAGAAGTTGAAGACAGGCGCGCCCTGGAAGCAGTCTCCCCCATCGATGTGGAGCGAGCGCCCCGAGCGGGCGCGCTCTCTTCCGATGATGTGAGACATGCGCCCGACACCGCCGACGTTCGCGATCGTTCCCGATCCGCCGAGACCGAGGCCTGCGTCGACTTGGCCGATCTGGAGGTTGTAGGGGTAGAGCCGCGAGTGAATGTCGGCCGTATGGAGCAGGGTGAGATGCACCTGCCCTTTCAGCTTCGATGGCGGTGCATCTTGTGTGCAACTCGGCGCCAAGAGGGCTGCCCCACAGGCGACGAGGACCGTCGAAATCCCGATTGCGCGAGCAAATGCCATCTGATCCTGGCACGCGTATACGGATGATGTCGCGATGGCTCAAGCGAAAACCTGTCCGCGCGGGAATTCGTCACGCATGAGCGTGGAAGAAACATCGTGCCCGGTCAGTCGACGCGCGAGGGAGGCACCTTGCGCCAACGGTGAGCGCCCCCCGAAGATGAATGAGTCTCAGCTTGGCGGCTCGTGCTCACCCGCCAAGATGTCGAACAGGCGAGGAGCGAAGGCTTCGACCACGATTTGTTCGACCTCCTCCGCGCTCGAGAGCTCGAGCGCTCGCATCGCGACCGACTGGGCCTCTTCGAGGCTCGTGCGGCGGATCGCTTCGCGAATCTCGGGGATTGCGCCGGGCTCCATCGACAAGTTTCTGATTCCGAGGCCGAGCAAGAGGAGCGACGCGAGAGGATCGGCCGCCATCGCACCGCACACGCTGACCGGGCAATCGTGCTCCTGACCTGCGCGCGCGACGGTGTGAATGAGCCGCGCGATCGAAGGGTCGAACGGCGACGCGAGGTACGCGAGTCGACGGCTCGCTCGATCGACCGCAAGCGTGTACTGGATGAGATCGTTGGTGCCAATGCTCAGGAATGCAGCTTCTCTGGCGAAGTGATCGGCCATGAGCGCCGCAGATGGAACCTCGATCATCACGCCGAGGGGGATCACGTCTGCGCAGAGCTCGCCGCGGTCTCGGATCTCGTCGTGGGCGCGTTGCAGGAGTGCGCGCACCTTACGCAGCTCGCCAATCCCCGCGACCATCGGGACCATGATGCGAACGTCGCCGTAAGCCGACGCACGAACCATGGCGCGCAAGTGCTCGAGGAACACCTCGGGGCGCGACAACGCGAGTCGAACTGCGCGGAGCCCCAACATCGGGTTCAGCTCCTGCGGAAGCATGAAGCTCGACGTGAACTTGTCTCCTCCCAAATCGAAGGTGCGGAGGACCACGGGCAGATCGGTCATCGCATCGAGCACGGCTCGGAACACCGAGAGCTGCTCGTCTTCTGTCGGCGGATGCGGCCGGTCGATGTAGAGGTACTCGGTGCGGTAGAGGCCAACCCCCTCCGCGCCTTCTTCCCGTGCACGCGAAGCCTCCTCGGCACGCTCGACGTTCGCGAGCAGCGAGATGGTCGCACCATCGGTCGTCGTCGCCGCGCGCTCCTTGGTCTCGCGAAGCTCGGTCGCCCGAATGCGGTAGCGCTCGGCCCGCCGCTCTGCATCGGTGATGTCATCGGGCGTCGGTCCAATCGTCAGAGTGCCCTTGATTCCGTCGACGACCACGAGATCTCCGGCGGTCACCGACGCCAAAAGCTCGCTCAGCCCGACGACCGCGGGCACCTTCAGTGCGCGTGCCGTGATGGACGTGTGACTCGTGCGCGACCCTCCTTCGGTGGCGTACGCGACCACTCTCGCTCGTGACAGCGCGGCCGTGTCGGCAGGTGAGAGATCGCGCGCCACCACGACGAGCGGGCCGTCGGGCAACGTCCGTTGCTCCTCGGCCGCCTCGACGAAGCCGCGAAGAATGTGCTCACCGACGAACTCGATGTCGCGGCTCCGCTCGCGCAGGTACTCGTCCTTCGCCGTGGCGAGCTTTTCGGCGATGGATTCGACCGCGAGAGCAACAGCCCACTCGGCGCAGCGATGCTCTTGCCGCACGCGCTGCGCGACCTCGCCGTCGAGCGTCGGGTCCTGAACCATGAGGACGTAGGCTTCGAGCACCGAGTGCGCCGTCGACGCGGGTGACGCTGCGGCGACGTCGCGCAGATGATGAGCCGCTCGCTCGACGGCCTTGTGAAAGCGCGCCATCTCGAGCTCACCGTCGGTCGCGCGTCTTCGAGGGTAGCCGTGTCGGTAAGGACCGAGAATGACGACGCGTCCCACCGCGACGCCGGGAGACCCTGGAATGCCTTGGAGGGACTGGCTCGCGGGCGGAGGTCGCGCGGTCCCATCCCGTGGCACGCTCGACGATCGATCGCCGGCGCTCACTCCGACTCCCCGAATCGGGCCTCTATCAGGCGGCCGATTTCGTCGACGACGTCGTGCGCCCCAGCTCCGCTGGCGCTGACCTGCACGACGGTCCCCTTGGCGCCGCAAATGAGCAGGACACCCATGACGCTCTTGGCGTTCACGTCCTGCGCGTCGGGTCCAGAGATGAGGACCTCGCAGGGAAACCTCGACGCGAGCTGCACGAGCTTCGTCGCGGCGCGCGCGTGCAGTCCTCTGGCGTTGACGATCTCGAACCGACCGGAGGCGCGCTCTGCTTCCTTCGCGTCGGGAGTCGATGGGTCTCCCGGAGGTAGCGAGTCCGATGCTGTGGTCACGGGCGACCTCCGCCGGAGGGTGACGTCGAGATCGTGGCCGGCGGCCTCGGCGTTCCCGGAGTGCTCGGCGCCGCGACCGCAGCGAGCGCGTCGCGATGCACCACGCGGAGCGCAGCTCGCCAACGCTCGGGCGATCCGCCTTTCACGGGAGTCGAAGCCGCGGGCGAATTCGCAAGGCGCTCCGCGAGAACGCGCGCGATCGCCACCGACCGATGCTGGCCCCCGGTGCAACCGATGGCCACGGTCAGGTAGCTCTTGCCCTCGAGCTCGTAGCGCGGGAGCAGAAATTCGAGCAGCCCGAGCAGCTTCTCGACGAGCTCTCGCGCGTCTTCGGACGCCAAGACGAACTCGCGGACGCGCGAGTCTTCGCCCGTGAGGGGCCGCAGCTCGGGCACGAAATACGGGTTGTCGAGGAAGCGAACGTCGAACACGAGGTCGGCGTCGCTCGGGATTCCGTGCTTGAAGCCAAACGACAGAATGCGGGTCTGCATGCGCGACACCTCGCTGACGTCGGGACGCATCATCGCTGTCACGCGTCGCCGCAAGTCGTGGACCCGAAGACCGCTCGTGTCGATCACGATGGCTGCGAGCGCTCGGAGCGGAGCCAACCGAGCGCGCTCGAGCTGGATGGCGTCGATCACTTCGTGTCGCTCGCGATGCATCATCAACGGGTGAGGCCGGCGCGTCTCGCTGAACCGTCGCATCACCGCTTCGTCGGAGGCATCGAGAAAGATGAGGCGCACGTGTCGTCCGAGGTTCTTCTCGCCGCTTCCATCGGGTCGCCCCGCCAGACTCTCGAGCGCTTTCGCCGCCTCGTCGACCAGACCGTCGACGCCGACACCGAGCGCTAGCGCGATGTCTCTCACCCCTCGGCTCTCGCACGCTTCGACCGCATGCGCGATCACACTCGGCGGGAGGTTCTCCACACAATAGTAACCGAGGTCTTCGAGGGCGCTCATCGCCGTCGACTTCCCCGCGCCCGACACTCCAGTGACGACGACGACGTTCCCGAATGGCGTAGCTCCACTGAGCGCAGCATCGCTCGGCTCGCCTCCACTCGCAGCTGCGATTTCTTCTGCCCTCGTCATCAGGTCTTGCCTCTGCCGGATCGGGTCCCCGAGGGTCTCGGAGTGCTGCCGAGGCGCCCCGGCGGCCCCCCTCCGACAGGCGGAGGCATCGCCGACTCGTCGCTGCGTCCGGTCAGCGAGGGGAGCGTGGGCCGCACGATCTCGTGCTCACTGGTGTCTGGCACGCGCGAGCTCGGGGTGCCTGGTGCTCTCGGGAATGCTTCGGCGTCGCGAGACACCGCCGCGCGCGCTTGGTAGCCCCCGCGAAAGTGATCGATGACGCCCCCCAAGACCCCGGCTTCGGAGCTCGGTGGCGGGTCGGGGCTGACCACGCGGTAAGCCGGCTCGGGGCCGTCGGGAGTTCCGTGGACCGTATTGGCTGACTCCCCACGGATGGCGTTCTCGATCGCCCCGAAGAGCTCTCGACCGGCGTGGTGCCCAGCGTTCTTGAGCAGCTCGTTTCGAGCCGCGACCTCGAGAATCGATGCCATGTCGCGCCCCGGCCGCACCGGGATGACGAGCTCGGGGATCGAGACTCCGAGGATTGAGTGGAAGCGCTCGTCGATGCCGAGCCGATCGACCTCGAGCTCACGACCGCCGGCTCGGTTTCCTTCTTCGGCCAGACGGACGACGACATCGATGCGCTTTCGCTCGCGGATCGCCGTGACGCCGAAGAGATCTTTGATGTTCAGGATTCCGAGCCCGCGAACCTCGAGGTGATGTCGGAGCAGATGGGCCGGTGCCCCGAAGACCATTCCTGGCGGTCTGTAGTCGCACTCGACGACATCGTCGGCGACCAATCGATGGCCGCGCATGACCAAGTCGAGCGCGCATTCGCTCTTGCCGACTCCGCTCGAACCGATGAGGAGCAGTCCGACACCGAAGACGTCGATCAGGACTCCGTGCAGACGCTGACGCGGAGCGAGCCGTTCATCGAGGAGCCCGTGAAGCGCGGTGATCGTGACGCTCGAGCGATCGCCGGCGTGGACGAGAGGCGTTTTCGATCGTTCGGCGTGCGTCATGAGCTCCCCCGTCGAAGGACCGAGGGTTCCCGTCAGGATCACGCACGAGAGCTCGAGGCCGAAGAAGCCGCTGAGCGCCAGACGACGCCCATCTGTGTCGAGCTCGTTCACGTAGCTTTGCTCGGTCTGTCCGAGAATCTGGATCCGAGTGGGGACGATGCCGTGATAGTGGAGCGCGAGAGCGAGCCCCGATTTCTGGATGCGTGTGTGATCGATCACGCGATCGGTACCCTCGGCCCCGGCGAGTAAGGTCAGCGGAACGGCGAGCGACCTCTCTTCCAAAAGCCAGCGCGCGGTCATCGTCGGCAACGGTCGCCCGATCGGGTGCGCGCCGCCTCCCGTGTAAGTCTCGTCGTCGGGCCATTCCTGCGGGCCTGGGGGCGAGGGTTGTCGAACCGAGTTGGGATGTCCCGTACCCGACGAAGGCGGAACGGGGGGCATTCGGGGCCCGTACGTTCCGCGACCGCTCACGGCTGGGCCCTACTCTCTTCGCGCGCGATGAGATCGAACGCGACGGCTCCCGACTCTGCGCCGACGAGACGCGCGCGGAAGGCGTCGTCTCGCAGGAGCCGTGAGACACGAGCCAAGGTCTTGATGTGCTCGCCTGGAGCGCGGAGCGGTCCGATGACGGCGAACATGATCGACACGGGTCGTCCATCGATCGAATCGAAGCCGATCGGCTCGGGGCAAAGGAGGAGCGCGCCTACGATTCGATCGAGGCCGTCGAGCTTCGCGTGCGGGATGGCGACGCCACCGCCGACGCCGGTCGACTGAAGCTCCTCACGCTTTCTGAGCTCCAGCTCGACCTCGGTGGAGGAGAGCCCTGCCTCACCCGTGACGAGCAGCTCGGCGAGGCGCCGAATCGCGTCGGTCTTGGACAGGATGTTCGCGCCGTTCGCTCGGGCGACGTCGACGCGACGGGGAGTGAGGATGTCGAGAAGTTGCATGGGAAAATTTGCAAGAGCAGGTGAGATGCAAGTTCAACTCTACGAGAACGACCGGTCGCGGTTCCCCTCCCACACCGGTATCCACACGCAGCCTCGAGCGGGTGACCCAGCTCCCGCGGAGGCACCGCGCGGCGTCGAGCCATTCGAACCAAAGGTCCCCTGTTCAGGACCTGGCCGAATCTAGCATCGTTCGACCCGCTGGTCCGAGTGCGTTGCAGCGACCGAGGCGCATTCCCGAAGGCGAACGCTCCCGCCCCGAGGAGGCCACGCGCCGAGGGGCGCAGAACCTCCTCTTCTGGAGCCGAAGGACCGAAACGTCGTCTCGGGTATGACCTCGATCGAGTCGGTTCCGCCATTGTCTTTCTCTCTCCCCAAACCGTCCGATATGCTTTCTCGATGTTCCCTGGAGAACGCGTTCCCGACAAGATTGGCGCGTACAGCGTGACCAAGTACGTCGGCCAGAGCGGCACCGCCGACGTTTACGTCGCGCGAATGGATGGGCCGCTCGGCTTTCAGCGAACCGTCACGCTGAAGATGGTTCGGTACGCGATGGAAGACGACGCGCGCTTCGCCGAGGAGCTCGCTCGCGAGGCTGCGATTTGCGCTCGCTTGAATCATCCGGCCGTGGTGCGCATGTTCGATTTTTTCGAGCACGAGCGTAGAATTGTTCTCGTTCTCGAGCAGATCGAAGGCGCATCGCTCGAGAAGCTCTCGGCCCATCTGTCTCGCCGAAAGCAGAAGCTCGCCGACAACGCGGTCCTCACGATCGGTTACCAAATCGCCTCGGCGCTCGCTCACGCGCATGCCGCCGTCGACGACGACGGGAACGCGACACCGGTGATCCATCGCAACGTTCAACCCGAGAATGTCCTCATCTCTTGGGACGGTCACGTTCGCCTCGCTGGCTTCGGGCTCGGCAAGATTCTCGGCCGCACTCCCGACTCGATCGCGGGAACCGTGAGCGGAACCCCCGGCTTCATGTCGCCGGAGCAGGCGCGCGGCGAACGTGCGACGGTTCGAAGCGACGTCTTCGGTCTCGGTCTCCTTCTCTGGACGCTGTTCACCGACCGGGAGGCTCCTTCGGCCGAGACGCGACCCGAGAGCCTCTCGGAGCTTCGTCCCGACATCCCGCGGGAGATCTCCGCCGCGATCGACGCAGCTCTCGAGTCGTCGCCCGATCGACGGCGCATCACCTGTCACGACATCGCGCAATGGCTCGCCAAGGTCATGAACGCCGAGAAGGGTCGTGAAGAGCTGAGACAGAAGGTCCTTGCGTTGCGCGCGAGCCGTAGCCCGGTCGGTGAGGTCACCGACACAGGTCGATCGCTGGTGACGCGTCCGAACGCACGACCTCGTCGTCGGCAGACACTGAGCAACGTGCGCGCGAGCTCGCGCCGGTCGGCGTCGGTCGCGTCGTCGTTTCCGGCGCCGCCGCCATCGAGCCGAGCGAGCCACCTGCGGAGCTCGTCGGCGCCCGAAGGCTCCGAGCCGCCGCCCGACTCGAGCAAGACTTTACGGTTCCCGCCGCCTCCTCCCCTTCCCGCCGACGACACGCGTCGCGCCCTCCGCTCGACCGGCTCACAGCTTCGCCCGGGTTCGATTCGGCCAGCGGGATCCCAGCCACCGCGCCCGTCGCAGATCCCCTCGCAGATTCCCTCGCAGATTCCCTCGCAGATCCCCTCGCAGATCCCCTCGCAGAGGCCTTCGCAGAGGCCCTCGCAGATTCCGTCCCAGAACGGCGCGCCGGCAACGCTTCGTCCTGGAGGCTCGGCTCCGTCACGAACCGGCTCGGGGATAAGCGTGAGGCCCGTCTCGGTCGTCTCCCCTCCTCGAAGCCAACCGCCGATATACGGGCTCCATCTCCCGCTCGTTCCGCCGTCGTCGGCTCCGACCGCGGCGACGCCTTCTTGGATGACACCTCGGTTCGACCCATCGGGCCAGCACGGCTTCGGCGCAGAGAGCTTCGGGTCTCAACGGCCCGCGTCGCAAAGCACGCATCCGAGCGCGTTCGGTCTTTCTGAAGGGCAACTCGGAATGAACGGCTCGAACGGGCTCAGCCTGGATCCTGTCGACCTCGGAGTGCTTCAGGGCGAGCCGTTGCACATGGGGCCAGGCGGGTATCGGGTGGGTAGACAAGAACGAACCCTCACGCCTGCCCAGCAGATCCTTCTCACCACGCTCACCGCAGCGGTGGTCGTCGCGATCGGGCTCTTCGTGCTTCAACGCACCTCGGCGGGCACCGCGAACGCGCACGCGACGACGGCTGCCCCCGTCGCGGTTCAAAGCGCCACAGTGCCGACCACGCCGCAGACCGACCGCGCGCCCTCCGATCGAAGTAGCGGCGACGGTAACCACGCGACGCCCGTCCTCGACACCAAGACGCAGGGGCCCGACGCCAGCGTTCTCAGCGAACAGCTCGCTTACCTGACGGTCAAAGGGCCCGCCGAGGCCGACGTTTACATCAACGGAATGCGTAAGGGCCCGACGAATCAAGCAATCGTCGTTCCCTGCGGACGCTGGTTCCTCCGGCTCGCCCCACCGAATCCCGGTCGGTTTCCGGCGTGGTTGGGGAAGGGCGAGACGGTTCTCATCGCCTGCCGTCAGACGACGGTGCTCAACGTCAACGTCGATGATGACCCGGCGACCAATCCACCCACGCCGCGCGAGCACGGCACCTTCGGGCTCTGACAGCCCGCGGAAACGACCCTACGAGCAGCAGAGCGACGCGGCCGTTGGCACCGCGATGAGCTCGAGTGAACCACGAACGAAAAGACCCCTCCTCGGATGATCGAAGAGGGGTCGTTCGATTTCTCGAAGCGAAAAGCTAGCCGCGCGTTCCGCGCTGCGATTCTCGTTCGACGACGGCGGCGAACTCACCAGCGTTCATGGCGCCATGCTTTTTCGCGACGTGAGCGCCCTTCTCCGACTTGATCTGGCGCTCGAGCTTGTCGACCACGAGATCGATGGAGGCGAGGCTGTCTTCTCGGCGCTCGTTGGCGTGAAACGACTGGCCTCCGGATTGGATCCTCACGTCGGCGACATGATCGAGACCCTCCTCGGAGAGCGTCACCTGCGCGGTCATCGCCTGCCGCAGGAATTTCTGGAGCTTGGCGATCTTGTCGTGAGCGTAAGTCCTCACCGCCTCGGTCCCATCGATGTGTCGGAACGTGATCGTGATGTTCATGGATCCGCCTTCCTTCTTGCTTACGAAGACCGAAGGAGCTCGCCGGCAGCGCGCCGACCGAGGCTCACCTCGATCCGAACCGCGCTCGAGTGGTCGTTCGCGCTGCAGACGCCTGACGGGCGCGGCAGCGACCGAACGTCGCTCAGCGCGTCACATCAGGCGAGCTGGACAATCCGCTCGCCGCCTGCGCGATGGTCCGAGCGATTGGCGCTCTCGCCGCTCTGCCCGAAGAGGACTGCCCACCGCGTGACCACATCATCTACTTGTGATTCCTCCGATTCACGAAGCCGTCATCGTGACGACCCTCGACCGAGCGTACTTCTACACTGCGGCCATTCGATGCTTTTTGCGCATGAAAATGCACAAAAGCGACACGCCGAATATTTCGCGCCCCCCGCTTGCGAAAGCCGAGTCGCTTGATGTTATCCTGCGCGCCGAGCTCATGCAGGCTCGTCCGGATCGCTCGGACGCGCAGCAGGCTCGATCGGGTGAGCGTCGGCGCCGATGTGGAGGCGTCCGAAGATGACGGCGGCAGCGGCGTCCATTCGCCGCGCGTCGGCTTGGGCCGCCGGATCGGACATGAACTCGGTCTCCGACATCAGGAACTTCGAGAACGCCTTGAACGTGCGGGCAAGCTCGATCTCGTTGCCGGTCTGCTCGAAGATCGAGGCGCTCCTGGCGAAGTACTCTCGTGCGCTCTTCGTGTGCGTGGGTCCCCAACCACCGGCGGCGGTGATCTCGCCGAGCGTCCGCAGGGCGACGCCGAGATGAACTTTGCTCCTCACTTGGGCGAAGAGATCGACCGCGCGTCCGATGGCGTCGCGCGCCTTGATGAGATCGCCTTGCAGTAGATACGCCTTTCCGAGAGCACGCTGAACCTCTGCGAGACCGAGCTTGTCGCCGAGCTCGTCGAACTGATCCTCGGCTTGGCGGAGGACCTCGATGGCCTTCGCCGGGCTGCCGCTTCGGTATTGGGTCTCGCCGATGTTCGTGAGGACGAGCGCGATTCGGTTGCGGTCGCCGATCTGCTTGGCGACGTCGAAGGCCTCCTCGAAGAGCGCGAGAGCGCGCGAGAAAGCTTGGCTGTCTTGGGCGATCGTCCCGAGGTTGTTGAGCGTCGCGACGACGCCCACGAGGTCGCCGATCTCGCGACGAATCGTGAGGGCCTGCTCGAACGCCTCGAGCGCCTGGCGGAACTCTCCCGAGTCTTGGAGGACGATGCCGAGGTTGTTGAAGCTGAGCGCGATGCTCCGACGATCGCCGAGGCGGCGACGCCGAGCGAGACCGTCGCGGAGGTACCCGAGCGCGGTCGGGTACTCGCCCTTCAGCCAGGACAGCTTGCCGATGTCGTCGATCGACGACGCGACGCCCCGCTCGTCACCTGCCGAGCGAAAGAGCGCCATCGCGGCTTCGAGGTGTTTCTGAGCATCTTCGAGCGCGCCGGTATCGCGGTGGAGGCGACCGATTCGGTTGTGAGCCGCGCCGCCCTTGTGAAGGAGATTGAGCCGGTACGCGAGCGTGAGCATCTCTCGGAAGGCCGAGAGCGCGTCGTCGATGCGACCCGAGAGCAGGAGCACGTCGCCGTAGTCGTGAAGCGCGTCGATTCGGCGCCCGACGTAGGCGTCACCGAGGAGCTCGAGTCCTCGTTCGTAGTATTCGCAGGCCTTCGAGCTCGCATACCGCGCCCGCGCCGCCGTGCCTGCGTCGAGGTAGTCGAGGCCGGCGCGCACCGAGTCGCCAGCCTTCTCACGATGCTCTGCGAGCATCGCGATGTACTCCTCGTTCGACCGAATCGTCTCTTCATGATCCATCCAGTCGGCCAAGACCGTGTGGTAGCGCTTGAGCGACGCCGGCACGGTGCGCTTCTGAATCGTCTCGCGCTCCTTGTTGTGTTTGAAAATGTACTCGTCCGAGTTCGGGAACGTCGAGTCGGGGAGCTTGAGAATGTAGTCGCGGTCGATGAGCTCGCTCAGCGTGCCTTGAATCTTGGTCAGCTCGATCTCGGAGGCCCGCGACATGACGCCCGAGCTCTCCGACGGCACTTGGCCGCCTAGCTGCCAGACGTCGGGCGCGTCTTTGCCCATGCGGAGGAGCGGAAGAAACCCCGCGCTCCAAAAGACGCTCCCCATCGCGGCACCGAGCTCGAGCAGACGCCGCTCCTCGGGCTCGAGCGCGGCGAGTCGGGCATTCACCGCATCTTCGATCGTCAGTGGGAGACGAGCCGTGTCGATCTTGTCGAGATGGACGCTCCAAACCGGCTCTCCCGAGAAGACGTTCGCTTCTTCGACGACACCCTTGTCGTGGTAGATGCGGACCATCTGCTCGAGCAGCAGGGGGTTGCCACCGGCGAATCCGACCGCGAGCTCGACGAGCTGCGCCGGGACCACGCCGTCTTTCTGGCAGGGCTGAAGGAGTGCCTCCATGACCTTCGACGAGGTCGAGTCGGAGAGCGGTCCGAGCTCGACGATGCGATGCCGCGACTCGCCCGCTCGATGGAACGGCTCGTTCGTGACCAAGAGCTCGGGACGAGCCGCGCAGATCACCAGGATGGGACCTTGGAGGTACTCGAGCAGGTATCGCAAGAGCTCGAGCGAGTCTTCGTGCGCGTTCTGCACGTCGTCGAAGACGAGACAGGTCGGGTTGTTCTGCGCGTCGGATTCGATGAACGATTTGACGATCGCGCGTCGCATCAGACGGCCCTCGATCGCTTCGTCTTTCAAGGAGCGCGTGAGCGGGCTCTCCTCGAACGGAAGATCGAGGAACTGGCCGAGGAAGTAGCAGACATCACCGACCTTTCGATCGTCGAGGACTTTCGCGACCTGGGTGCGAACGGCGGCCTTCGCCTCTTCTTTGTCCATGCCCTCGACGAGCCCGAAGCGCATGCGCAAGAGGCGCGCGAACATGCCGTACGAGGCATCGGAGTCGCGCGCCGATCCTCGATAGATCCGAGGCAAGAGCGAGCTTCCTGCGCGATGCTTGATGATGAACTCTTGGATGAGGCGGCTCTTGCCGGTCCCTTGGGGGCCGATGAGAGTCACGATGCGCGTCTCTGCGCGCCGCTCGACTGCCTCGAGGGCCTCGTCGAGCACCGCCATCTCGACGTCGCGTCCGAGAAGGGGCGCTCGCGCGTCTCTCACGAGCCCGAAAGTAACGCTGTCTTTTGTCATCGGGGTCTTCGTCGCAGAGTGGAGGCGAGGGTGGTGCAAGGCATGAGCTCCTCGCTCCACGAGATTATCAGTCAGGCTTGGCCCAGGCCAAAACCCGCGGGCGGTTCTGCACGCGATCGATCGCTCATTAGCGCACCTGCGCCCCTTCCGATAAGCTCTCTCTCGAATGGGTAGCGGACTAAGCACCGGGGAGCTCCGCTTGCGCGTCGAAGGGAGCTTCACCAGCTCCGAGCTCCGGGAGCTCGTGCGCAAGTGGGGCCTCGTGGCCGAGCCTTCGTGGGACAGGAGCTCCTCCGACCTCGTCCGCGGCCTTTTGCGAGAGGCCGACAAGACCTTCGGGACGGCCGAGCTCGTGCGACGGCTCCGCCTCGAAAAGCCACTGACCGAGTGGCCCGATGTCGAGTCGGGCGACGCCGAGAAATGGGGACCCAAGTCCGCGACGCCTCTCGACGACGCCCCGACCACCGAGATGAGCGGCGCCGACGTGGCGCTTCTCGAGGCTGCTTCTCACATCCCTGATCTCGAGGCGCCGACCTCGGCGCCCACCGCCGGTGGAGCGAACGATCTCGGGTCTCTCGACCCGCTCGGCACGCCCGAGTCGCCCGCGCCCATCGACGAGGCCCCTCTTTCAGCCTCCGCAGAACAAGCGGCGCCCACGAGTCGAAGCGCCGCTGCATCGATTGGCGGACCGCAGCAAGATACGGCGCCACCTTCTTCGGGGGTTCGCTCCCAACCAGCGCCGAGTCGCTCGAAACCGTCGCTCCCCTTCCCCGGTACGACGGCGGTCCCTGAGCCGAAGGCTCGCTCCGGCATCGACCCCAAGATTCTCGTCCTCGTCGCCGCTCTCATGTTCGGCCTCGCCGTCGTCGCCTTCGGAGCTGGGTTTCTCTGGTCACGCAAGCCGGTTGTCGCACCCGCCGATGGCCCCAAATCTCGAACCACCGTTCGAGCCAATGGGCTCGCGGCTCGCGCGAGTCAGGTCTTGGACACCGAGCTGCTCGGAGTCGCGACCCGCTGCGAGGTCGACGTCGAGGGCTCTCCGTCGAGCGAGATCCTCGCTTCGGCGCAAGAAGGATGTGGACGATCGGTGCGCGAGACGCGGAGACGAATCGCCAACGGCGGTGACTCGACGCTCCCTTCGCCCGACCTTCCGCGCCCCCGCCCTCGTGACAGCCAAGCGACCGACGATCCGCGGCCCGTCCGTCCTCGGGGCGCCGGCGCCCCTCAAAAGCCAGCGTGCATCACCAGCTGCGCGACGCTCCACACGTCATGCATGACCGGCTGCGGCGCCGAGCCTGGAGACGCATCCAAGTTCGACGTGTGGCAGGCTTGCAGCGGTCGCTGTCTTGCTTCTGAATCACGCTGTCGACTGTCCTGTCGCTGACGGCCAGCCCTGCAGAGCGGCGACGTCGCGGGAGGTCGCGTCGACACATCGGCGACGCGACGTTCGACCCGCACCCCGAGCGAACCGAGAGCCTGGTTCTGCGTCGCGTCATGCGTGGGTGATGGTGTCGCCGTTCGGTTTGGGCTACGACCAACGCCCATGGACAAGGTGCAGAAGAGTGCGCTCGACGCCGTCCGCGACATCCCGCGTGGCGCGACGATCCTCGCAGGTGGTTTCGGCCTCTGCGGGATTCCCGAGAATGCGATCCGCGCGATCCGAGAGCTTGGAACGAAGGACCTGACCTTCGTCTCCAACAACTGCGGCGTCGACGACTTCGGGCTGGGGATCCTGCTTCAAAACAAGCAAATCCGAAAGATGATCTCGTCGTACGTCGGCGAGAACAAAGAGTTCGAGCGACAGTATCTCGCGGGTGAGCTCGAGGTCGAGCTGACGCCTCAAGGAACGCTCGCCGAGCGTGTGCGCGCGGGCGGCGCTGGCATCCCGGCGTTCTACACGCCAACCGGTGTCCACACGGCGGTGAGCGACGGCGGCATGCCGGTCCTCTACGAGCCCGGTGGCGGCGCGGTGAAGACTTACTCCGCAAAGAAAGAGATCCGTGAGCTCGGTGGAAAAGAGTACGTCCTCGAGCCCGCGATCGTCGGCGACTTCGCGATCGTGAAGGCGTGGAAGGGCGACCGTTACGGGAACCTCGTCTACCGAAACACCGCGATGAACTTCAACCCGATGATGGCGATGGCCGCGAAGGTCACCATCGCCGAGGTCGAAGAGCTCGTCGATGTGGGCTCGCTCGAGCCCAACCACGTGCACACGCCTGGAATCTACGTGCAGCGCATCTTCCAAGGCACCGGCTACGAAAAGCGAATCGAACGTCGCACGGTCAGGAACTGAGGAGAACGACATGGCCCTCGGACGAGAGCAGATCGCACAACGCGCGGCCCTCGAGCTGCGTGACGGCTTCTACGTGAACCTCGGGATCGGCATGCCGACCCTGGTCGCGAACTACATTCCAGAAGGTGTCGAGGTGGTGCTCCAGAGCGAGAACGGTCTCCTCGGCATCGGCCCCTACCCGGTCGCCGGCACCGAAGACGCCGATCTCATCAACGCCGGCAAGGAGACCGTGACGATGATCGCCGGCTCCGCAATCTTCTCGAGCGCCGAGAGCTTCGCGATGATTCGGGGTGGCCACATCGATCTCGCGATCCTCGGAGCGATGGAGGTCAGCGAGAAGGGCGATCTCGCGAACTGGATGATTCCGGGCAAGATGGTCAAGGGCATGGGCGGCGCGATGGACCTCGTCGCGCGCGCACGACGCGTCGTCGTGATCATGGATCACGCCGCGAAGAACGGCGCGCCGAAGATCTTGAAGGAGTGCAGCCTTCCGCTCACCGGCGTCGCCGTGGTGCATCGAATCATCACCGACCTCGCCGTGCTCGACGTCACCCCCGACGGGCTCGTCCTTCGCGAGCTCGCACCGGGAGTCAGCGCGCGCGAGGTTCAAGAAAAGACCGAGCCCACGCTCAAGGTTCCCCACGACGTGCTCGAGATGAAAGACCTCCCGAAGAGCCCGAGGTCTTCGTGAGCTGGCCCGAGAAGACCGCGCCCACGACCGACGCGAGCGAGAAGCGATCGATTGGTCAGGGCGTGTTCAAGAAGTGCGACGGCTGCGGCGCGACCATGCTCGCCGCCGAGCTCTCGGCGAACTTCGAGGTCTGTCCGAGCTGCGGCCACCATCACTTGCTCTCCGCAGACGGGTGGCGCCGTCTGATGCTCGACGACGGCGAGCTCGCCGTCTGGGACGCAGGGCTCGAGCCCACCGATCCGCTGCGCTTCAGCGACGGAAAGCTCTACAAAGATCGCATCGTCAGCGCGCAGAAGCGAGCGAGCGCGCGCGAATCGGTCGAGACCGGACGCGGCCGCCTCTCTGGAATTCCGATCGCGTTCGGCGCTTTCATCTTCGCGTTCATGGGCGGGAGCATGGGCTCGGTCGCCGGCGAGAAGATCACGCGCCTCTTCGAGCACGCGAAGGAGCACAAACTCCCGGTCGTGCTCCTCCAAGCCTCTGGTGGCGCGCGCATGCAAGAGGGGATCTTGAGCCTGATGCAGATGGCGAAGGCCGTCGCGGCGCTCGAGCGTTTCCGAGGCGAGAACCTCCCGTACCTCTCGCTCCTCCTTCATCCGACGACCGGCGGCGTCGCCGCGAGCTTCGCTTTTCTCGGCGACGCGAACATCGCAGAGCCCAAAGCGCTCATCGGATTCGCTGGCGCACGCGTCATCGAGAACACGCTCAGGCAGACCCTGCCGAGAGGGTTTCAGCGGTCCGAGTTCTTGCTCGATCACGGCATGGTCGACATGATCGTTCCGCGTCTCGAAATGAAGGCGACCGTGGCCACGCTCATCCGCCACATGCTCGACGGAAGACACGGCCCCAAGACGCTCGAATCGCGCGCTCTCGCGCAAGCCCATCCGACGAGGCTCGCGTGACCGGAGAAGCCGCTTTCGACCGACCCACAGACGTCGATCCCATCGAGCTCTTCGGCGAATGGTTCGAGGCTTCCGCGCTCCGTGAGCCGTTCGAGGTGAACGCGATGACGCTCGCGACCATCGGCGTCGACGGACGACCGAGCGCGCGCATAGTCCTCCTGAAGTCGTTCGACGCGCGCGGCTTCGTGTTCCATTCGAATCGCACGAGCCGAAAAGGCCGCGAGCTCTCCGCGCTCGCCGAAGCCGCTCTCTGCTTTCACTGGCCGAAAGGCGAGCAACAGGTCCGTATCGAAGGCCACGTCGAGCTCGTCTCCGACGAGGAGAGCGATGCGTATTTCGCCACGCGGCCCCGGGCCAGCCAAATCGGCGCGTGGGCTTCGCTGCAGAGCCAAGACCTTCCGTCGCGCGAGACGCTCGTCGCGCGGATCGCCGAGATGGAGGCGCGCTTCGAAGGCGGCCCCGTTCCGCGTCCTCCGCACTGGGGGGGGTACCGTGTCGTCCCTCGGCTCATCGAGCTCTGGCAAGGCCAGAAGAGTCGCCTCCACGAGCGGCGCGTCTTCAGTCGGCCGCTCTCCGAAAGCACAAACGCCTGGTCCGAATCGACGCTCTATCCGTGAGCTGTGCCTGACGCACGTTTGCGCCGGCCAGCTCGGAGCGAGCCATCGACGCGCTCCGAGTCAGGGTGATGAACGCGCCTCGGCTACTCGGCGGCTTCGGGAACCGCGCGTGCGTCGGAAGCAGCTTGCGGCTCGAGTGACTCGAGAATGCGCCGCCCGGTGGTCGTGATCTCGTCGTAGAGAGCGCGATCTCGCACCTCGGCTCGGTCGAGCCACCGCTCGCAGATTTCGCGCCTCTCGGGATGCTTCTTCGCCTGCTCGAACAACAGCTCGGCGATCGCTTCGTCGGCGAGAAGCCTGGTGAGGCGCTCGGCGTGGAGCATAGCTAGAGCAAAGTCGCGCTTCGGATCCCAATCCTTGGTCATGGCCTCGCGCCACTGAGTGAGAGGGAGCTCGGTGACGCTCTTGGCCTTCGTGGCGGCCGTTCGTGTCAGCAAGAACTGCTGGGCCGACAGCGAAAGCGTCTGCACGCGGCCGAGCCTGCGCTCGAGCGGATCGCGCGCCGTCGCCCCGCGCCAGCGTGCCTCGGCGAGGCGCGAGATGAATGCCTGCGGACGCTTGAAGATCCCGAGCAGCGTGTCTTTCATCGCCATGAGCGACTGGATTTGGCTCGTGCCTTCGTAGATGGGCATGACCACCGCGTCGCGGAGGAGTCTCTCGGCCCCGTAGTCTTGCGTGTAGCCGACGCCGCCGTGAATCTGCAGATTTCTACGAGCGATCTCGACTGCCTTCTCGGCTGCAAGGTACTTGAGGAGCGGCGTGAATCGTCGGGCGCGACGCCGGTGCCGGTCGAGCTTGTCGGCTGCGCGCTTCTTGTCGGTGTCGGAGATCGCCTTCGGCGCCTTCGACGCGAGCTCGAGCTTGCGCGCCATCTCTTCGTGAAAACCCGAGACGACGGCGAGCGAACGAAGGCCCTGGATGTCGGTCTTCATCTCGTCGAGGTAGTCGGCGATCATCTCGTGGCGAATGATGGCTTTGCCCATGCTCTTTCGGCCTTCGGCGTACTCGACGGCCATTCGATAGGCCGCTTCGGCGAGGCCGATGCTCTCGAACCCGACGCCGACGCGGGCGTTGTTCATGAGCACGAGCATGTACTTGAAGCCCTCGCCCCGCTTGCCGATGAGCTCGGCCGGCGCGCGTTCGAACGAGAGCGAAGCCGTGACAGATCCATGGTGCCCGAGCTTCTCCTCGACGCGATCGATCGTGACGAAACGCTTGCGCGTTCCATCGGGGAGATCTTCGTACGCGCGGACCATGAACATGGAGAGCCCGCCCAGCCCGGCGAATGGATCGGTGGGATCACCTGCGCGTTCGGTGCGCGCGATGACGAAGTGATACTTGCCGTGACCCGAGGTGATGAAGATCTTCTGGCCGGTGACGAACCATCTGCCTTGCGGGTCTTGCTCACCGTGCGCTCGAAGCGCCGCCATGTCGCTCCCCGCGTTCGGCTCGGTGATGTCCATCGATCCCCACGCGTCGCCGCGAATGATCTCGGCGATTTCGTCAGCAAAACGTGTCTTTTCGATCTTCGCGCTTTCGGCATCGAACGAGGTCGAGCCCTCGTGAATCGAGTAGGCGAGCATGGCCATCGCCATGCCGCCGTGAAACGAGAAGTGCGCCATCGTGGACACGTCAGCGCGCGCGATCATCTCGCCGCTGAGGAAGTAGAGCAGGAGCGGTGCGTTGAGCCCGCCGAGCTCGCGCGGCAGACAGAGACCGTAGAGCTCGGCGTCGCGGAAGCGCGCGAACAGCGCCGACATGGAGGGGCCCATCACGGCTTCGCCCCCCTCGAGGTGCGCCCCCTCGCGATCGATCTGCGCCGCGACGGGCGCCACGTGCGTCGCGGCGAGCTCGCCCATGGTCGCTGCGACCTCGCGGTAGAACGTGATCGCCTCTTCAGCCGACTTGTGACCATCGGCCGATGCGAAGCCGTGCTCGGAGACCTCGGCGAGGGCTGCCCAGTCGACTCCGTGCTCGAAGTAGAAGCGGAGATCGTCGTTGTCCGAAAAGAAGCTCGCCATGATCTACCTCTTGTTGCTCTGTCGTGTGAAGGCACGCTTGGTCGGTGTCGGGGAGCCGTCTCGGACGGCGCCCGCTTTGGAGACGGGGGTGAACAGACTCGCCTTCGCGATGCGCGCGAGCTCCTTGTCGTAGCGTGCGTGGGCGTCGCTCCCGACGAGCGATCGCGTCACGGTCGCAGTGGCGGCCGCCATCACGACGAGCTGTGCGACGTGGACGACGTACACCTCGGCGTCGACGTCGGCGAAGTGGCGTCCGGCCGCTTGGCCGCTCTTGATGTAGCCCGCAATCGCGTCGAGCCACGGTCGTATCGAGGCATCGAGAACGCGCTTCGCGTCGCCCGATCGGTCGAGCGTCTCGCGGAGCAAGACGCGGGCGCGGTCGGGATCGGCTGCGAAGAAGCGCTGGAGCTCGCCGAAGACCGCGTCGAACCGGTCTTCGCTCGCCGTCGCCGCGAGCAAGAGCTTGGGCAGCGCCTCACCCCAGTGCGCAAGGATCTGGTCGAGCACCGCCAAGCGGAGGTGTTCCTTCGATGGGAAGTAGTGGAGCACCGCGGGCTTCGTCACGCCGACGACGTCGGCGACGTCTTGAATCGCCGTCCCGTCGGTGCCGTGGGCCGCGAAGAGCCTGGTCGCGGCTTTTAGAACTGCGGAACGGACGTCGATCGCGTCAACGGCTCGGGTGCTAACCATTGGGTCAGCTTCTCCTTACCAATTGGTAAGGAGCCTGGCAAGACAGACTCGGCCGAACCGCCGCTCATCGGACGGCGTTCGACAAACGACGATCAGGAGACCGCCGCGGCGGGAAACCACGGCCACGACAACAGCAGCCCCTTGAAAACAGGGCCGCACAGAAGCACCCCCGCTGGGAAACAGCGCGATCGTCGATGCGTCAGGGGCAGTTGCGCAGAGGAAGGACGAGCGGCGCGAGCGGCTGCTGGTTGAAGTCGAATGCGTTGTAGAGATCGTTCGCCTGACCGTCTTGAGCAGCCGGGTCGATCGTGGAGAGTGCGGGCGCTCCGAAGACCTTCTCGATGAACCGAGGCACGCTCGCCTGCTCGGAAATCTCTTTGAAGATGTAGCCCGGCTTCGCATACGGCGAAATGACGATGAGCGGCAGACGGAAGCCGAGGCCATAGGGGTGGGTCGGATCGCAACCGTACTGACGAGGCGGCGGCACGTGATCGGCCCAACCGCCGAAGTCGTCCATCGTGAAGAGAATGGCCGACTTGCTCCAGTAATCGCTTTGCATGAGCGCGTTGATGTTGTCGACGGTCCAGTTCTCGCCCTTGCAGATGGCGCCGATGTTCGGGTGCTCGTCGTTGAAGTCTTGGTTCACGAGCCAGACCACGTTCGGGAGCGTGTGGTTCGTGATGTCGGTCTTGAACTCGTCGGTCGTGACGACGTTCGACCAGCCCGGCCCGTTTCGGATGGAGTCGATGCCGTTGAACATCGACCACACCTCCGACAAGACGTAGAAGTGCGACCCGTAAAACTTCCACGTGACACCCGCCGGAAGAACGTCTGGGACCGATGGGATCTGGAAGCACGGAAACGTGTCTTTGATGGTGCAGCTCGCATTGTCGAGCACGGGGACCGTCGCCGACGAGCTCTGGTCGCAACCCCAGTACGGGTGCGTGATGTTGATCGGCGGGTTGCCGGTCGCCCAGCCGGCCTGAGCCGCCAAGAACATCATGTGCCCCGGGTAGCTCGGCCCGAGCATTTCGGAGAAGAAGTGATCGGCGAGCGTGAAGGTCTTCGCGTAAGCCCAATAGTTCGGGATGTCGGCCTCGTGGTACTGCGCCCACGAGAGGTGGTCTCCGTTTTTAGTCGAGCCGGCGTTGTCTTCCCAACCGTTCATCGCGCCGCCGTTCCAGTCGTTCAGCGCGCAGTCGTGCGTGTGGCACATGTCACGCGGCGTCGAGTCGGGCGCGTTCGGACAGGGGAACGCCGCGCCGTTCTTCAAGTGACAAGTCGTCGTGCCTTCGGCGCCGGGAAACGAGCCGAAGTAGTTGTCGAATGTGTGATTCTCTTTGACGATCACGATGATGTGCTCGATCGGCACCGGGCCGGTTCCGCCCTGACCGGTTCCCGTCGAGCCGCTCGTGACGGCCGAGCTCGTCTTGCCCTGCCCGGTGCTCGTCGAGCCGCCTTGGCCGGGTCCGCTCGCGTTGGTTCCACCGTTGCCGCCTGTGCCGGGTAGCTCGTCGGAGCTGCATCCGCTCATGACGAAGGTCGCCACCGCGAGACCCAAAGAGAGGCCGAGAAAAGAACGCATGGGTTGGAAGGCTACACGGAACTCCGCCACCGAGTACACGGCTCCGTCTCGGACCACGTCGAAACGCCCTCGAACGTCCGTCGTTCGTGAGCCCGTCCAGCTAGTCTGAGACGCCTTCGAGGTTTGCTCCGGCGAAGCGCGCCGACTCGCGATCGACGCCCGAAAGATCGGCGCGTGCGAGGTTCGCGTCGCGGAAGTCGGCTCTGTCGGTGACGGCGCCGACGAGCTTCACCTCGACGAGCTTCGCGTTTCTGAAGCTCGCATTCGACACGTCGGCTTTGGACAGATCGGCCTTGGTGAGGTCGGCGCGGCCACCTTGAACCCCGACGAGCTTCGCTCCGACGAACGAGGCTTCGCAAAGCTTCGAGAGTCGTAGGTCGGCCTCGTCGAGTCTCGCGCCATCGAAGCGGCCCCCCGTACCACTCGCTCCTTTGAGGATCGCTTTGATCAACGACGCACCGGTCAGGTCGGTTCCTTCGAGGGTCGCCCGCTCGAGATTCGCGCGATCGAAGACGGCACGGGAAGCGCGCGCCCCGGAGAGATCGGCGTTCTCGAGGCTGGCGTCGACCGCGGTCGTACCTAGGAGATACGCACGGCGAAGGACCGCACGCTCGAGCTTGGCCCTCGTGAGATCGGCTCGATCGAAGTTGCTCCCGTCGGCGACGAGGTCGTTGAACGTGCCATCGACCAGGCGCGCCCCTTCGAAGCGTGCGCGCTGAGCGTGCGCCTTGGTGAAGTCTGCCTCGACGAGTTCTGCGCGAGAGAAGTCGGCGCCTTCGAGGTTCGCCTCGACGAACCGGGCTCCTCGGCCCGTGGCTCCTTCGAACGACGCCTTTGGCGCAGACGCGTGCGACAAGTCGGCGTTCGACAAACGGGCCCCCGCGAGCTTCGCTCCTTCGAGCGTCGCGCGTCGAAGGTCGGCTGCGTCGAAGTCGGCCTCTTCGGCAGACACGAACGACAGCGCAGCAGACTCGAGCCGGGCTCGCGAAAAACGCGTCCCTTTGAGGACGCAGCGCGTGAGGTTCGCTCCGGTGAAATCGAGACCCGAGAGATTTCGACCGCTGAGATCGAGCCCGGAAAGGTTCGCACCCACGAGCGAGAGATCGCTCAGCGATTCGTCTTTCACGAGTCGCGACTGAACCTCTTTCCGGAGCTTCGTGCCTGCATCGGGCAGATGCATCATCGACTGGGGAGCCGCCGAGCTTCGTTCTTGCGCGTCTTCGGATGCGGCTTCGGACACCGACTCCGAAGGCGAGCCATCGCCCTTCACGGAGGGCGGCACGCTCGAAGCTCGTTTGCGCGACGAAGAGCTCGCGTCGTCGGTCGTTGGCCCGGCCTTGGGTGCCGACAGGGTGGGTGCCGACAGGGTGGGTGCCGACAGGTCGAGAGTCGCTACGTGCGGCAGACTCGCGGCTTCGTTCGGAGTCGTCGCGACGCGCGGCGAGGAGGCGGGCAGCACCCCCACTGCGGGCGGCGGTCGACTCGTCGACGCCTCGGGAGTCGCGCTGTGCAGCGTCGACGCGCGAGAGCGTTGCGCAGTCGGCCTCTGCATGGGCGCCTCTGGTTCTGGATTCGCTTGGGTGGGCGCTTTGGAGACCAACGCGGGCGGGCTCGGCATTCCGCCGAGCATCGTCATCGGCGGCGGCGCGACGACCGAAGCTTCGCTGGTGCGCGTGGGCGCGACCGGGTGCGCCCACGCGGGCGCAGCGGCAACGCGGGCGGCGCTGCTCTCGGGGCGCTCCTCGAACGGAAGAGCCTTCGGAACACCGAGCGGAGGGGGTCGCGATGGTTCGACCTGACCGGTCGCCTTGAACGGGAGCGGCTGGAAGCGCGAGGGATCTCGGGAGCCGGTCACCGTCCCCTGGTCGTCGAAGTTGCCGGCCAAGAGCCGCTGCACAGCGGTCACGTCCATGGTCTCTTCGACCTCGAGCGGAGGGAGCTGCATCTTGCTGGCGACCACCTCGCGACCTGCATCCCACGGCGTCGCGGGGATGGAGTGCGCCAGCGACTCGCGCGCGTGATCGGAGGCAGCACTGACCGGCCCAGCTTCGAAGGGAAGCGCGGGCATCGAAGCGAGGATCTCGTCGAGCGTTCCGACGACCGTCTCGAAGATCCCTCCCTCGCCTTCCATCATCGGTGGTGACTCGCTGAGAGGCCGCGAGACCACCGCTGGCGGCTGCGGGAGATGCATCGCAGCTCGCTCGTCTTCTCTCGATCGAGACGCGGCCGGGTGGGCGCTCGGAGCGAACCGGGCACGTTCGCCGGATGGATGGGACCTTTCGCCAAGCGTCGCAGGCACGGTGTGTGGCCAGACGAGAGGCGCCTCGGGAAGCTCGATTCCGGCGCTGACCTGCACGTCGAGCGCTCGCTCGTCGATCGCCAGGTGGCCACGGAAGAGCAGCGAGATGGTCTCGTCTTCGGCGTCGATCGCCAAAGTGTCGAGGCTCAATGGGACCTCGCCGAGCGGGCCCCATCCGGACTCGAGCAACGTGCGGAACGACGCTTGCGCACGCGCGCCTGGCAGACGCGTCTGGATCCTCGGTGAGCGTGGGCTCATCCCGTCGAGAAGAATCCACTCGTTGCCGCCGAGCCTCGGAATGCGCTGGTCGTGCGGGGCCGTGCAGAAGAAGCCGAAGTCGAAGCCATCGGGGATCTGAATCGGCGACGTCTTCAGCGTCTGCGGATCGAGACCTCGCCCCCCGAGCGCGCGCCACGCGAGCGGCACAGGAGCAAAGCAGCCCGCGCGGCTGGTCTCCGCTGGCAAGACCAGGTTGTAGAGCGCCGTGCCCGCGAGGTTGTCGCGCCCTCCGATGGCCTTCTCGTACACGAGCGGCATCGGCTTCAGCGGGAGCGAGACGCACGGGTCGTCGGGGTTTCGCTCACCGAAGACATGGAGGGTCTTCTCCAGCACCGGGACGTCTTCGTCGTAGACCCCGAGGCGTACCGACATACTCGAGGTCACGCTCCCGGGCTCGGGGTAAGCCGTGCCGACGAGAGTCACGCCGACACCCGGAACGTACGGCGCGACCTCGAAGCTCTCGTAGACGCTTCGTCTCGGGTTACCGTCGAAGTGTCGGTCGCGTAGACCGATCGCGAGGGCATCGATCTGACGAGCGACTTCCTGGTCGACGAAGGCGAAGGTGGCCTTCACGATAGCCGTCAGACGCAGCACGCCTCCGCTCCGCCAAAGCGAAGTCTGACAGCGTACGCGGCCGATCGGCTCGATCCTCACGCGCGGGGCCAATGCCCGGGCAGGGTACCACGACTCCGGCCTAGCAGCGTCGTGAGAGAGTCGTTCGACCGACGGCTACGCCATGTCCTCGTGGGCGGCGTCGAGGATGGCTAGCGCCAAAGCCGAAATCACCGATTCGTCTTCGCCTTCGACCATCACGCGGAGCTTGGCCTCGGTGCCGCTCCATCGGACGAGGATGCGCCCGCGGTCGGCCAAATCGCGCTCGGCGTCGCGAACGCACGCCTGCATCTTGGTCATGCTCTCGAGCGACTTGCGAGACGCGAAGGTTGCGTTTTGAAGCACCTGCGGCACGCGCTGCATGGCAGCCGCCGCGAGCTCGCTGAGAGGCTTTTGCTCCTCCATCAAAATGGCCGCCACTTGGAGCGCGGCGACGATGCCGTCACCGGTCGTCGCGTGGTCGAGAAAGATGAGGTGTCCCGACTGCTCGCCGCCGAAGGTGAAGCCGCCTTTCCGCATGGCCTCGACGACGTAGCGATCGCCGACAGCCGTTCGCACGAGCTGTCCGCCGGCAGACGCCACGGCGCGCTCGAGCCCCAGGTTCGACATCACGGTCGTGACGAGCGTGCGATGCGGAAGCCGCCCTTGCTTGATGAGCCTCGCGGCGCACATCGCCATGACGACGTCGCCATCGACCGTCTGACCCTTCTCGTCGCAGATGATCACTCGGTCGGCGTCGCCGTCGAGCGCGATGCCGAGCGCGGCGCCGCGCTTGACGACCTCTGCCGCCATCTTTTCAGGATGCAATGCACCTGCATCCAAGTTGATGTTGAGCCCGTTGGGCTTCACGCCGAGAGCGTGGACCTCGGCCCCGAGCTCGCTGAACACGCTGGGCGCCACGCGGTAGGCGGCGCCGTGCCCCGCGTCGACGACGATGTCGAGCCCATCGAGGGTGAGGTGATTGGGGAACGTGCTCTTGCAGAACACGACGTAGCGCCCGCGCGCGTCTTCGACCCGAATCGCGTCACCGATGTTCTCTCCGGTGACCGAGACTTTGTCGAGATCGGTTCCCTCGAGGATCGCTTCGATCGCCTCTTCGACGTGGTCGGGAAGCTTGAATCCGTCGGGACCGAATAGCTTGATGCCGTTGTCCTCGAAGGGGTTGTGGCTCGCGCTGATGACGACGCCAGCATCGGCTCTCATGCTCGGCGTGAGCTGGGCGACCGCAGGCGTGGGAATGGGCCCCGTCAGCATCACGTGACCGCCCATCGCGCAGATCCCAGAGGCCAGAGCGGTCTCGAGCATGTACCCCGAGAGTCGGGTGTCTTTTCCAATGAGGACGCGAACGGGCCGGTCTTTGCCGGTCTTCTTCACGAAGGTGTTCGCCGCGACGTACGCGATGGTCCGCCCGAGCCGCAAAGCGAACTCGGGAGTCATCGGGTACACGTTGGCCATGCCTCGCACGCCGTCGGTGCCGAACACTCGTTGCTTCTGAATCTTCTCGCTCACGGATGCTCCCGAGCCAAGAGGTGGCTCATTCTCGGAAATTCAAAAACTGCAAATCGAGGGCAAACTCCTTCGATCGGACGAACGCGATGCAAGCCTGCAGGTCGTCGCGGTTCTTGCCGGTCACGCGAACCTGTTCTTCGACGATGCTCGCTTGCACCTTCAGCTTCTCGTCTTTGATCCATTTCACGAGCGTACGCGCGCGGTCCGTGTCGATCCCTTCTTTGACCTTCACGGTGATGCGCGAGCCACCGCGACCGGTGGGCTCGATCTTCAAGGCTCCGTCTTTGCCGCCGAGATCGAGGTGCTTGAGGCTCACCTTTCGCTTGATGAGCTTCTCTTTGAGCACGTCGAGCATCGCTTTGACGCGATCGTCGCTCGAGGCGCGGAGCACGATGGTCTCTTTCGCGCGCTCGAGCTCGGCGCCGGTCCCCTTGAAGTCGAACCGCGTCGTGATTTCGCGCTGGGCCTGGAGGACGGCATTGTCGACCTCGTGCCAAGGCACTTTCGAGACGATGTCGAAGGACGGCATGACTGTCGAGACTAGCAGGCTGTCGAGGAAGTCCTGCCGAAGGATTCGAGGTGCGATGGGTTCCATCGCCGCACCAACGACGCTAGGCCCAGATCCCACTCGGAAGCGTCGTCAGAGAGAATCTCTCGACGGCCAGCTAGCTCGGAGACTTGGGGAACGCGACGCGTTCGAGCCCTCCAGTCGTCGCGTCGTTTCCCGAGATGAGGCTCAGTCGCGGCCGGCGTAGTCGATTCGTGGGAGGCGAGGCGCCGCGAATCCCTGTTCGGGTGCACCGACCGCGAAGGCGCGCGCCTCGGACGTGAGAAGCTCGCTCGCATCGGTCGGGGCATCTTCGCGCACGACCACCTGACTGTGCGGAGGGAGCGTGCTCGCAGTCGAAGGCGACCGCAGCTGATGCTTGCGGAGCAATCGCAGCAGATGCGGACGGTCCATCTGCGCGATGCGTGCAGCGTGCGACGCGTTGCCTCCGGCGAGTCGGACCAAGTCGGTGAGGTAGCGGGCTTCGAACGCCAAGATCGCGTCCCGACGCGCATCGCCGTAAGGCCGCGGAGGGGGAATCTCGGTCGCGCAGTCGACGCTTTCGTCGGGGGCGCCGACGTCGGGTGTGCGCTGAATCTCGAGGACGGTGCTGCCGAGTCGGACCTGTGTTCCCGGTGTCAGCACCGCATCGGACACGCGCACGTCGCCGATGGCAGTGCGCGGTGCGGCGTGCAGATCACTGAGATGAACGCCGTCGATCTCGAGGCGAAGCACCAAGTGATGCGCGCTCAGCGCTGGGTCTTTTAGCGACAGCTGATTGTCGAGACCGGAGCCGACGCGTATCGCTTCACCTTCGTGAAGCGCGATGACGCATCCTGCGTCGATTCCCTGTCGGACGAAGAGATGCCACTTGGCACTGCGTACATCCAGCTCGGTATTCAAGCGCATCGCCATTCTCCTCGGCGCGAGGTGGGCACAACATTCCGAAAGGCCCTGCACCCTTCGGACGGGCGACAGGCTTGCACTGTCAGAACCTGTTGTCGAGGCAGGTTGGCAATCAGCCAATCGTCCAATCTGGCTTCACTGGTCTGCTAAGGCGAGACCACACCGCACACCCCGTCTCGAGAACCGCGTCTTTCGCGTCAAAGAGCGATAGGGGGGTCGCGACGTTCTCCAAACAGGTGCGCTCGCAGCTCCCCGACGAGGTAGATCGACCCAGTGACGAGTACGATTCCGCCACGGTCGGTCGACGCGATCGCCAGCGTGAGCGCACGAATCGGATCGCCGACCGCCTCGCCTGATGCGATCTGCACGAGCTCGGCGAGTGGCGCCGGCGCGCGCCCTTGCGGCTCGGCGTAGAAGCGGCGAGACGCGAGCGGCGCGACGAGCCTCAGGAATGGCTCGTAGGCTTTGTCGGCGAGCGCCCCGAAGACCAGAGTCGTACGCGTTGGCTCCGAGATCCCGACCGCCGGAGCCGCGAGGACGAGCGCGCGCGCTCCCTCGAGGTTGTGTGCGCAGTCGAGCCACACCGTAATGTCGCTCGACGCGAGGTAGACGCGCTCGAGACGCCCCGGCCAGGTCGCGAGGCGAATGCCGGTCTCGATCTCCGGACCGAGCGCCGGGATGCGGCGGGCCGCGAGCCAGGCCGTCGCCGCGGCCACGGCACCGTTCGCGAGCTGATGTCGCCCCAAAAGTGCAGGTGCAATCAGCACTCTTTTGCTATCCGGAAGCATCAGCAACGCTGAATCGTCGAGCTGAGCGAGCGTCGCGACTTGCGAAGGGCCCACGCGAGGACCTTCGGCTACGGAAAGAGGCTCCCAGGCGATCTCCCACAGCGGCGCCGCTCCGACGCGCTCGGCGCGAGTGACGATCGCTTCGCGCGCCTCGGTCTCGAGTGGGCCGAGGATGGCCGGGACACCTGCGCGAAAGATCCCAGCCTTCTCCCCCGCGATGTCGCGGACTGTATTTCCTAGGAGATCGGCGTGCTCGAGAAACCGTCCGTCTGCGCCCGAGGTGATGCTGACGATCGCCGTCGCCAAAGGCGACGGGACCACGTTCGTCGCGTCGAGTCGGCCGCCCAACCCGACCTCGAGGATGGCGAGATCGACCCGCGCGTCACGGAACGCGACGAAGGCGGCCATGGTCAGGGTCTCGAAGAAGGTGAGCTCCTCTGGGGCTTCTCGAAAGACGCGTTCGAGCGCCTCCTCGAACGCGTCGTCGGCGATCGGAACGCCCGAGAGTCGAATGCGCTCGTTGTAGCGGACCAGATGCGGGCTCGTGTAGAGGCCCGTCGAAAGCCCCGCTTGGCGGCCGATTCGGTCGAGCATCGCCGCGACACTCCCCTTCCCGTTCGAGCCGGCGACGACGATCGCATCGAGGCCCTCGTGCGGTTTGCCGAGCGCCGCCAACGCCGCGAGCGAACGATCGAGCCCGAGGCGCATCCCTCGGTGACCGCGTTGAAGAAGCTTGTCGAGCAAGAGGTCGAGTCGTGTGCTCACGCTTCCTCGCTATTCGATCCCCGCGCTGCGACAAACCCTGCTTTGGCCCGAGGACGCGTCGTTCTCCTACGGCCTCGACCGAAACAGGTGATCGCGAGCAGCCATCCGTCGGCCCGCCGATGCGAGGTCGAGTCGTTCAGAGCGCTCGCTTCATGAAGAGGTCTTCGAGCGTCTCGCGCCGGGGCGTGACCTCGACGACGCGGGCGTTGCCATCGAGCGCGGCCCTGAGCACGTCGCCGACGTTGGCTTCTCCTTCGACGTCGACGACCACGAGTCCCGGGCGAACGGAGACCTTGTGCGAGCCGTGGAAGCTCTCACGGAGCTCGTCGCTGCAATTGGCGAGATAGATTTCGGTTCGGAGCACGTCGCTCCGGAGGAGCTCGCGGATCTCGCCGCTCACGACGGCCTTGCCTTCGCGCAAGATCGTGACGCGATCGCACATCGCTTCGACGTCGCTCAAGATGTGCGTCGAGAAGAAGATGGTCCGACCGAGCTCGCGTTCGGCGAAGATCAGATCTCGCACCTCTTTGCGCCCCACGGGATCGAGGCCGCTCATGGGCTCGTCGAGGATGAGCATCTCGGGGTCGGCGACGAGCGCCGCCGCCAGGCCCGTGCGCTGCAGCATTCCCTTCGAAAGGCGCCGGACCTGCCGATCGGCGGCGTAGCCGATGCCGACCTTGTTCAACACCTCGAGGGTTCGCTTCGCGAGCTTCGAGCCTTTCATTCCCGACAGCTGACCGCACATCTCGACGAACTCGCGCGGCGTGAGGTACGGAAAGACGTAAGGGTTCTCGGGCAGAAAGCCGATGCGTTTTCGGGCCTCGGTCGAGGGGACCTCGTGGCCGAAGAGGTAAGCCTCACCCCCGGAGCGAGCGATGAGACCCGTCAGCATCTTGATCGTGGTCGTCTTGCCCGAGCCGTTCGGGCCGAGGAATCCGAAGATCTCCCCGCGCACGACGTCGAAGGTCACGCCTTTGACCGCGTCGACTTTCTTGCTTGAGAACAATCCCGTTCGAAAGGACTTCTTCAGATCACGCACATCGATGAGCTTCTCGCGCTCGGTCACTTTCACGCTCGCCTTCTCGGCAAGAACATACACCGACTCGCGAGGCGAGCGAAGCCCGCTCCAGGAGCTCTCTTGCCACGGCGTCTCATCAGGGCTCGTCGTCGCGGTGGCGATCCCGCGAGTCGAGCGAGGCCGTGTTTTCGGCCGTGCTCGACTGCGGCCCCTCGTACTCGCGCACTTTGTATTGCACCTTCCGAGGGCTGATTCCGAGAATGGCTGCGGCCTTGGACGTGGAGCCGCGACACGCTTCGAGCGTCTTCAAGATGGCGAACCGCTCGAGCTCGGCGATCGACGCTCCAGGCACGCGGGGCAGCTCGTCGGTCGACGCGGCGCTCGGGGTGATCGACGCCGGAAGATGACGCGCTTCGATGCGTTGGGTGTCGCAGAGAACGACCGCACGCTCGATGACATTCTCGAGCTCGCGGACGTTACCGGGCCAGGCGTACGACTGGAGCGCGGCGAGCGCCTCGGCGCTGAACCCCTCGATTCGCTGCCGGTTCTCGGTGGCGAAGCGCGAGAGAAAGTAGCCGGCGAGCTCGGGGATGTCGCTCGCGCGATCGCGCAGTCGTGGGATCTCGACCGTGACGACATTCAGGCGATAAAAGAGATCTTCGCGAAAGAGATTGTCGGCGATGCGTTGCCTGAGGTCGCGATTCGTCGCTGCGATGATGCGAACGTCGACGTGCACGGTCTCGTTGCCACCGACGCGCTCGAAGCTCCGCTCCTGGAGCACGCGCAGGAGCTTGACCTGCAGAGGCAACGGGATCTCGCTGACCTCGTCGAGAAAGAGCGTGCCTCCATCGGCCTGAAGAAAGCGGCCTTCTCGTCGGCCGACGGCGCCGGTGAACGCCCCGCGCTCGTGACCGAAGAGCTCGCTTTCCAAAAGAGACTCGCTCAAGGCCGCACAGTTGAGTCGGACCAGCGGCTTCGCCTTTCGCGGAGAGCCGTTGTGGATGAGCTCCGCGATCACCTCTTTGCCGGTGCCCGTGTCGCCGCGAAGAAGGACCGTGGCGCGGCTGGCGGCGACTTGCTCGGCGAGCTTCAAGACCGCCTGCATCGAAGGATGCTTGCCGATGACATGACCGGCGGGGCTTTTCTCGCGAAGCTTGTCCCGGAGGCGTGCGTTCTCCACGAGGAGACGCGAGCGCTCGACGGCCCGCTCGACGACGTGGACCAAAGCCTGGAAATCGAGCGGCTTGGTGAGGTAGTCGTACGCCCCCTTCTGAACGGCTTCGACCGCGTTCGAGATCGTTCCGAAAGCCGTCATGACCACGAAGGTGGTTCGCGGCGCGAGGTCCTTCGCCTTCTCCATCAGGCCGATGCCATCGAGCCCGGGCATCTTGAGATCGGTGAGCACGACGTCGGGACCGAAGTCCTCGATCTTGCCGAGCGCCTTGAATCCATCGGCTGCGGTCTCGGTCGCGTAGCCCTCCTCGCGGAGGATCTCGGAGAGCGCGCTTCGCGCGTTGACTTCATCGTCGACAACTAGAATTCGGCCGCGAGACGGCATTGGGCCCGATTCTACCAGAAACCTCGCCCTCGCGAGCCCGGG
Organism: Polyangiaceae bacterium; assembly: GCA_043755175.1. Lineage (GTDB taxonomy): Bacteria > Myxococcota_A > Polyangia > Polyangiales > Polyangiaceae > CAYYKK01. The sequence goes on from JAYUUB010000275.1 coordinate 43,833, forward strand.
CATCTGGGAGAGCAGCTCGGGTGCGCGTAGAAACGGACGCGTCGGCGGGCCCCGCCGCGGAGTGGCCCAGGACCGGGTCGAGGCGATGGAACGGTGCTCGAGATGTCTCGAATTGTCTCAAAACGGCCGCTTCTTCTGGAAAAAGTCCTCGGTTTCGCCGTTGTCCCAATAATGCTCAAAGCCTTTCATGATTGAACTGAAACGGTGATACAACCCGGGCTCGCGAGGCGCGGATACGCCTGCCCAAAGGGGGTGGGCGAGGGTCTCGGTGAGCCAGGTCGATGCGAACCAAGCTTGATTCCTCTCTCCGCACGTTCGGCATCAGAGCCGCACGTTCCGCTCTTCCGCTTCTCGGCTCGAGCCTCCTCGTCGGAGCGCTCGTAGCGGCGCCGACGGTCGCTCTCGCGCAGCAGCCGCAACCCCAACCGCCTTTCGGTGGGCCTGCACAGCCCCCGGTCGGACAGCCCGGCGGACAGCCCGGCGGCCAGCCCGGCGGACAACAGCCCGGCGCGGCCCCAGGGTCGTTCGGTGGCCAGCCGCAGCCGCAACCTGGTCCCGGTCAGCCCGGTCAGCCCGGTCAGCCCGGACAGCCTGGACAGCCCAACGGTGGTCAGGCCCCTGGTCAGTTCGGTGCCGGTGCGAGCTTCGGCGGTCCTTCGGGCGGCGATGCGAACGCGCAGGTCCCGCCTCCGCCCAGCGACTCGACCAAGAACGACGAATGGGAGCAGCGCGGCCTCTCGCTGAACAACCAGAACGCGCTCAACGGCTCGACCGGCATGCTGCATACGAACTATGCAGGCTCGGGGGTCGCTGGCACGTTCCGCGTCGGTTTTCTCTTCGACTACTTTTCCTCGAAGGGTTTTCTCTGCGACCCGAACCAGGTCACCGCTGCGGGTCAAGCCGTCACGTGCTCTGGCAAGAACACCGAAGACAGCGCGAGCCACGTCGGTGGCTACTTCACGCTGAGCGCGACGCCGTTTTCGTTCCTCGAGGCCTACGCTTCGCTCCGAACCTACGCGAACTCGAACGACCAAGGCTCGCCGCAGCTCCTCCAGGTGCTCGGTGACACGACCCTTGGTGTGAAGGGCTTCACGCCTCCGAAGCTGCTCGGACCGATCAGCGCCGGCGCGAGCCTCGAGCTCCTGCTCCTCAACGGAACGGGCGACGTCGGTCTCTCGGGCGGCTCCACCAGCGCGCGAATCACCGGCCTCGGCTCGGTCGATTTCCGCAACCTCCACAAGAGCGGCACCGGCGGCTTCCCGCTCCGACTCAACATCAACCTCGGCTACAAGGTCGACAACTCGGGCAAGGCCGTCGAAGGCGTCGAAACCGCGCGCGCGGCAGCATTCAAAGACGGACGCACCTCGACGCCCATCTCGCGCATCGAGCGGTTCGGGCTCGGCATCAACCGCGTCGACTTCTTCCAGACGAGCCTCGGAGTCGAGGTTCCGTTCTGGTTCATCCAGCCCTACATGGAGTGGGGCATCGACATTCCGGTGAACCGTCAGGGCTACCAGTGTCACACCAACCGAGCCTCGCGCGGCGACGTGTGTCTCGGCCTCGCTGACTTCACGAGCCCGACCGGTAGCGGCGCGGGCGCCAAGTTCGTTCCGTCGCGCTTCTCGATCGGCGCGAAGGTGAGCCCGTTCCACAAGGGAGCCTTCCGAGGGCTCTCGGGTCACCTCGCCTTCGACATCGCGACCACCGGCCAGCAGCAGTTCATCGAAGAGGTCGCTCCGCAAGCGCCCTGGATGATGTACCTCGGCGTCGGCTACGCCTTCGACGTGAAAGAGAAGCCTGTCGAGAAGGCTGCGCCCATGGCTGCTCCGCCGCCGGTCGTGATGCCCGCTCCGCAATACTTCGTACGCGGCTTCGTTCACGAGACGGGCAAGCCCGAAGGCATCGCCAACGCGATCATCCACTTCCAGGGTGGTGTCCAGTCGCCGGTGGCGACAGGTGCCGATGGGCGCTTCATGACGCGCAACCTCGACCCTGGCCCCTACACGTTCGACGTGACCGTTCCTGGATACAAGCCCGGTACGTGCTCGGCGATCGTGACTGCAGCACCGGCGAGCGCCGCGCCTCAGGCGGGCGGCTTCGGCCAACCCGGCGGCGGCTTCGGCCAACCCGGCGGCGGGTTCGGCCAACCTGGCGGCGGGTTCGGCCAACCTGGCGGCGGTGGCACAGGCAACTTCACTCCCCCGGCGGCTCCGCAAGCGCCTGCGCAGACCTTCGTCGACACCGATTGCCAGCTCGAAGCGCTGCCGCGCACCGGCAACATTTCCGGCACGGTCAAAGACTCCGCCGGTGGCAACGTGGCTGGCGCCGTCGTGACGGTGACCGACGCACTCGGCAAAGAGCAGAAAGTCACGACCGACGGGTCCGGCGGCTTCAAGTTCCAGGGGCTTCCCCCCGGCGACGTGACGCTGAAGGCCGAAGCGACCGGCTACATGAACCACGTTGCCCAGAGCGACGTTCGTCCGAACGACGAGACGAAGACGACGCTCACCGTCAACAAGCGCCCCAAGAACTCGCTCGTGAAGATTCAGGGCAACGAGCTCAAGCTGGGCGACAAGATCCTCTTCGAGACCGACTCGGCGAAGATCCTCGGTCAGTCGAGCGCGCTCCTCGAAGAAATCGCCGACGTCCTCCAAAAGAACCAGAACCTCGAGCAGCTCGAGATTCAGGGGCACACCGACAACACGGGAACCCGCGAGCACAACCAGACGCTCTCGAACGCACGCGCCTCGGCCGTGCGTGAGTGGCTGGTCAAAGCAGGCGTCGAGGGTGGCCGGCTCGGCGCGAAGGGCTACGGACAAGACCGTCCGCTCGCTCCGAACGTGACCGAAGCCAACAAGGCGAAGAACCGCCGCGTCCAGTTCATCATCAACAAGAAGCGCTGATCGAATTCGAGCTCTCTCGAGAGCTCGCAGTCGACCCACCTCGCGCGGCGGCTCTCTTCGGGCACGCCGCGCTGGTTTTTTGTGCGCCGAAATTCTTCTCCGAAAGCATCGGTCCGGTCGATGCGACCAGGCACGCGACCGACGTATTCGCGAGAGCGCTACAGATGCATCTCGTTCGACAACGGGCGATCGAGCGCCGAAGCGAGCCTCGCCCGGGCGATGTCGAGCGCGCGACGCCCTTCGTCGAGCCGGAAGGGGCCCGAACGAGGAAGCTCGTCGATGACCACGGTGAACATTCCGTCGCGGCGCGGAATCGTCAGTCCGTCGCTCTCGGCACGGCGCCACGGAGACTTGGAAGCGATGTGATGGAACAGAACGCGCTCGCCGAGCGGCATTCCAACGAGACCCGGGCGGTCCGAAACGCCGCCGTCGACGTACGGTCGAGCGCCTATCATCACGGGATGGAACAGGAGCGGCACCGAGCAAGAGGCGCGGATCGCCGTGGCGAGCGATCCTTCGCGGAGCGCGCGCGTCTCGTTGGCGAAGATGTCGTGCACCGAGATCGACAGCGGAAGCCGACAGCGCTCGATCTGCGGCTCGGGGAGCATGGCGTCGAGCTTCGACCGAAACAGGTCGCCGCGAAGCAGGCCGAGACCGAGCCCGGGATCCCAGAAGTCTTCACGCCGCAGGGCCAGGAGCTCGGCGGCTAGCGCGTCGGGCTCGAGCCCCGATGCATAGACACCGGTCACGAGCGCCCCTGCGCTCGAACCCGACACACGAGACGGCACGTGTCCCGCGTCGATGAGTGCTTGGAGAAACCCCGTGTGCGCGAAGAACGCGAAGAACCCCGACGACATCGTGAGCCCGAACGGCCCTTCGGCGAGCCACTCTCGAAGTGTCGGCGTCGCGGACGTGTGCTCGCCGCCGGGAGGACGAGTCACGTATCGCCGGTGCGTTTCTTCTCTTCGTCGATCTCGCGGAGGATCTCTTCGACGCGCGTCGCCGCCTCGACCCCTTCGTCGTAGTAGAACTTGAGCGTCGGAGCGTAGCGAAGGCCCGTCGCGTGCGAGACGTCGCGACGAAGCCTGGGTGAAGCCGCGTCGAGGCCTCGAAGGACCTCCTTCTTGCGCCGTTCGTCGATCTGGTCCTCGACGCCGAGAGCGCGCACGTAGACCTTCGCGAGCTGCAGGTCGTCGGTCATCACCACGTTCGTGATCGTGACGTTCTGCAGTCGCGGATCACGCATCCCACGGAGGATGTTCGCGAGCGCTTCTCGAACACGCTCAGACACTCTCACTGCACGCTTTACTTCACCGCCGGTCGTCATCTTCGTCCTCGAGCTCTCGATCGTGTTCTGTGGTCGAGCCCAGACCGTCACCGAGCGCGCTCTCGATGCCGCCCCGTACTCCCGATCCTCCGCGTCCGAAAGATACGATCTCGGTCGCGCGATCGGCGAGCACTGCGTCGGGCAACGTCGAGGCGATGCTCGCGGCCTCACCGAGGACGCTGTCGCAGTGCGCCGCTTCGTTCGCGACGACCGCGACCCCGAGCCAAGCGTAGCGAGGATTGTCGAGCTCGCCGACCTCGGCGACGCTCACGCGGAGTTTGTTGGTGAGTCGATCTTTGAGAGATCGGACGACGCGGCGCTTGTCCTTGAGCGAACGAGCGTCGACGATGGCGAGGTGAAGCCTGAGGACTCCGACGAACATGGCGATGATCGTTTCGTTGGATCGCACTCGGACTCTTGGGTGGCTCTTCTCGGGAAGACCCAGACTGACCCTGCCGAGACGAAAGGGCGAGACACGCGGAACGGGAGGCTAAAAGCCCGCTCGTTCCTGAACGGTGACGAAGGTCTATCACGTCCAGCCGCACAGCTTCGCCGCTGGGGCGCCCGAAGCGTCGACTTCGAGATTTCGCGACGCGTTTCGCTGACGTGAGGCCTCGCTACTGTCGAGCTCCAAAATGGCGACAGAACGATGAAAGGAGGGCTTCTCACGAAGACCCTCCTCTCTATCTCGACGTGCTTCGGCAGCGCGTCGCTGCGCAGCGCACTGCTTCGCAGCGCACTGTTTGCCAGCTCAGAGCTTGGTCTTCACCTCTTCGATTTCGAAGGCTTCGATCATGTCGCCCTCGCGCACGTCGGAGAAGTTGTCGAGGCTGATACCGCACTCCATGCCCTCGGCGACCTCTTTGACGTCGTCTTTGATGCGACGAAGGCTCGCGACCTTGCCGGCCCAGACGACGTTGTTGTCGCGAACGAGGCGAGCCTCGCAGCCCCGCCTGACCGAGCCCTCTTTGACGTAGCAACCAGCGACGACGCCTGCCTTCGACATCTTGAAGACGGCGCGAACCTCTGCCTTGCCGAGCGGCTTCTCTACCTTGGTGGTCGGCAAGAGGCCTTCCATCGCGGCGCGGATGTCGTCGACCGCGTTGTAGATGATGTTGTAAAGGCGGATCTCGATGCCACCACTCTCGGCGAGCGCGCTCGACTTTCCAGCCGGACGTACGTTGAAGCCGACGACGATGGCCTTCGATGCGATCGCGAGGTTCACGTCGCCTTCGGTGATGGCACCGACGGCTGCGTGAACGATGGTGACCTTCACCTTCGAGGTCGTGAGCTTCACGAGCGAAGCCCCGACGGCCTCGACCGACCCTTGCACATCACCCTTGATGATGAGCTTGAGCTCGAGCTGGTCTTCTGCGGCCAGACGATCTTTGAGGGCCTCGAGCGAGACACGCGAGTCTTGCGGGATGAGCGACTTGCTCTGCTTCTTGCGACGGGTCTCGGCGATCTCTTCGGCCGTCTTGCCGTCTTTTACCGCGTGGACCGGATCGCCTGCGCTCGGCACCTCGTTCAAGCCGAGCACCTCGACCGGAGTCGAAGGGCCGGCCGAAGCGAGCGTGCGACCGTGCTCGTCGGTCATCGCTCTCACTTTGCCCCAAGCGGAGCCTGCGATGACGATGTCACCAGCCTTGAGCGTTCCGTCTTGCACCATGATGCGTGCGACCGGACCGCGACCGCGATCGAGGAGCGCCTCGATGACGACGCCGTTCGCGCGGCGCTGCGGTGACGCGCGTAGCTCGAGCACCTCGGCTTGGAGGAGCACGGCTTCGAGCAGCTGATCGACGCCCATTCCGGTGAGAGCCGAGACGGGTACGAAAATCGTTTGACCGCCCCATTCTTCGGGTTGGAGACCGAAGTTCGCGAGGTCGCGCTTGATCTTTTCGAGGTCGGCGCCGGGTTTGTCCATCTTGTTGACGGCCACGACGATCGGCACCTTCGCGCTCTGAGCGTGCGTGATGGCTTCTCTCGTCTGCGGCATCACGCCGTCGTCGGCAGCGACGACGAGGATGACGATATCGGTCGCTTGAGCACCACGGGCACGCATGGCCGTGAAGGCCTCGTGACCGGGGGTGTCGAGGAACGCGAGCGTGCCTCTCGACGTCTCGACGCGGTAGGCGCCGATGTGCTGCGTGATGCCGCCGGCCTCGCTCGCAGCGACGGTCGCCTTGCGGATGCGATCGAGGAGCGAGGTCTTGCCGTGATCTACGTGACCCATGACCGTCACGATCGGAGGCCGCGGGACGAGCGTGTCTGCGTCGTCGACCTCGGCGATTCCCATCGCGTCGGCGAGGGTCGCTTCTTCGCTGACCGCGACGTCTTCGACCGTCCAGCCGAACTCGTTGGCGAGGATCTTCGCCGTGTCGCTGTCGATCGACGAGTTAATGTTCACGCCGGTCATGCCCATTGAGAGAAGGCGCATGAGGACGTCGGTCACTTTGAGGCTCATCTTCGCTGCGAGCTGCTGCAGCGAGACGTTCTCCTCGATCTTGATGACCTTCTTGTGAGCCGACATCTCCAGCGTGGAGATGTTCACGGGCTTCTTGATGAGCGGCCCCATTCCGCGCGGGCGGAAGCCAGGCCGATTGCGTTGACCACCGGGGCCACCGCGGTTCTGCGGGAAGCCACCCATCGTCGGTGCGCCCGGCCGAGCCGGTGATGCAGCTGCGCGCGGATCGTAGGTCGTACGTCGTGCAGGCGGAACCGAGGTTCGCGTCTGGGGCATCGGGACGCCGGGGCGACCTTGCCAAACGTCGATACCGGTTCGCGGAGGCGACGAGGGCCTTCGCGGCTCGTTCACGACCTCGGTCGACGAGCCAGCTGCAGCGGCTGCCGGAGCCTGACGCTCGATCACGACGGGTCGCGAGGGAGCTTGGGCCACCGGACGCGGTGCGGGCTGTGGCGGAGGCGCCGGGGGCGGACGAACTTCGACCTTGACCGCGGCCACGTGCGCTTCGCCATTGGTGAGCGCTTCGGGCTCGGCCTTGGTGTCGCCTGGTCCGCGCTGCGAGCCGCGGGCGCTCTTGCGATCGGCAATGGGCTCGGAGAGCGTCGGGGCCTTCGCCTCGCTCGGGTCGCCATCGAAATCGAGATCGGCGCGGGCAGGCCCCTTGGCCGTGCGGGCGCTCTCTTTGGCGACACTCTCTTTCACCGCACCGCGCTTGCTCGGGCTGGCTTCTTCGACCTTCACCGCGGCTGCGCTCTTACGCGACGGCGGCACCGGAATCACTGCCGAAGCAGCAGCGGAGGCCGCGCCTTTCGAGCTCGGAGCTGCCTGCGGCGACTGAGCCGCGGGCGCTGCGGATGTCACCACGTGGCTCGATTGCTCAGCGTTCACCGTCGATTTGGAGCTACCGCTCGGCGAGGGTGCGCTCGTTTGGGTCGTACTGACCGAAGGCGGCGCCGCGGGCGCGCGTGCTCCAGCCGCAGACGGCGCCGCAGTCGGGACGGCTGAAACGGCTGCGTGAGAGTAAGACGGGCTCGCTGAAGGCACCGACACGCCCGCCGACGAAGGCCTTGCGGAAGGAACGCCGGCAGAAGGAGCGGCCGTCGAAGCCGCAGCCTCGCCTGGCTCGACAGCCTTTGCGCGTCGCTTCACGACCGTGGGACGGATGCGCTCCTCGACGACCTCGGGGGTCTTCTGGCGCTCGAGGTGGCGCTTGACGCGCTCGACGACGTCGGACTCGACAGCGCTCATGTGATTGCGCACGTCGCCGATCCCCATGGACTGAAAGAGCGCTACGAGCGACTTCTGATCCATGTTGAGTTGCTTGGCGATCTCGTAAACCCGGACTTTACTCATGCGCTTTTCGCTCCACCGCCTGGCTTCCGTCGTCTGAGGGCTCGAGGCCCCTCTCGGGGTGCGGGGTGCCCCCGTTGACTTCAGTCGCCTCACCCCGTCGCTCGCCGACCGTGGCTGAGTCTGTGAGACTTCTCGTAATCGCCGCCTGACCTCGGGAAGATCCCGAAGCTCCTTTAAGAGATCCGGAGACCTCTCTCGGAGATCCGGTTGCCCCTTTGAGGGCCACCATGGGTAGGCGCATCGCATCCACAACAAGCACTGCCTCTCGAACGGCTCGTGCAATACGGTTGTCGGTCACGGCGACCACGCCGAGACCCATCGAACGACTGGAGCCACCGGTTGCGGCAGCGAGTCGTTCTTTCGTTCCCCAAGCGACAGCGCGTCCTTCGGACACGGCGCGACGAACCTCGGTGAGCTCGGCGGCGCTGGCAGCATCGGTCGCGACGACGACGACGTGCGCGTCGCCCGCGCGTGAAGCGGACACGACGGAGTCCGCTCCGAGCGCCATGCGCCTCGAGCGCCGAGCGGCGCCCAGGAGACCGTCGATGCGACGATCGAAGACGGCACCGATGCAGGCCGCGAGCGATGCGGCGGTGAGGCGCTCTCCGTCAAGGGTCAACGCGGCTTTGAAGGAGCGTTGGAGCCCACGCTGCGCCGCTGCGAGGACGCAGGCCGGTCGCGGATGCAGGTGTGCTCCGCGACCGAACGAGCCTGTGCCCGCGTCGACTGCGATCTCGCGCGTCTCATCCGAGGTCTTCGGGCCGAGCACGATGCGAACGAAGTCTTCGGGCGCGCCGCGCTCGCCGCAACCGACGCACATTCGCTCGGGACCCACCTTGGTGATGAGCTCGTCTTGCGGAAGCAGGTCTTGGGTCGCTTCGGCAGCGTCTGCCTTCGTCTCGGTTGCGGTGTTTTCTCGACCGACTTCTCCGATCGATACGACGCTCCGCGTGCCAGTGCCTCCGCCGCGATGCGGCTGGGGGGATTGGCGTGCTCGAAAGGCTTGCAAGGACTTCGCGTTCTTGAGCGCCGCGGCACTTTTCTGCGCCGCCTTCGCATGACGTGCACGCTTCTTCTGCACGCCACCGCTCTCGGAAGGCGCAACTCCAGAGCGCGGTTCTGCCGACGAGCCGCCTGCCGACGAGCCGCCTGCCGACGAGCCGCCTGCCGACGCACGCACACGACCTCGCGCAGTCGGCTGCGAGGCCTCGGCAGATTGCCGAGCCGCAGACGATCGCGCGGGCTTGTGTGTGTGTGCGCTCATGCTTGCGACCATCGACGTGGGCTACTCCTTCCCTGCGTTCTCGGCTGCGAGGGCACGTCGGGAATCTTCGATGCCTCGGCTCTCGTTGGCGAGGAAGTCTTTGAGACCCTGCTTGATGGCGCGCGCCTTCTTGATCCCGAGACCCGTTCGGATGGCGAGGCGATCCTCGTCTTCGCGAGCGACGTCTTCAGGCGACCGGTATCCGGCCTCTTCGAGAAGAACGACGGTGCGTTCACCGACGCCCGAGATGAACATGAGGCGTTCACGCTCGCTGAGCGCTTCGGTCCGCTGTCCGGCTGCCTTGATTCGCTCCTGACGGAGCCGCTCCATGGCGCCATCGGCCTCGGTCTTGATTCGCTCGGCCACTTCGGGTCCTGCGACGCCGGGGACCGCGACGAGCTCTTCGACCGACGCTTCGCTGATCTCTTCGAGGGCGCGGAAGCCGAGGCGGTACATCGCCTTCGCCAGGGCCTCGTTGACGCCGTCGATTCGTTGCAGCGAGCTGAGGGCCTCTTCCTCCATCTGCTTGAACTTGGTCTCGCTGATGATGTCGAGCTTCCACTGCGTGAGCTGCGCGGCGAGCCGCACGTTCTGGCCTTTGCGACCGATCGCGAGCGAGAGCTTCTCGTCGGGGACGACGAGCTCCATGCGTCCGTCGGCTTCGTCGACGATGACCTTGTGGACCTCTGCGGGTTGAATGGCTGCGATGACGTAGCGAGCCGGATCGCGATCGAAGGGAACGATGTCGATCTTCTCACCGCGGAGCTCTTGGACGACGGCTTGAACGCGCGAGCCCTTCATCCCGACGCACGCCCCAACCGGATCGACGTCTGCATCACGCGAGGTGACGGCGATCTTGGAGCGAGCACCGGGCTCACGAGCAACGGCGACGATACGAACGATCCCCTCGTAAATCTCGGGAACCTCGGCCTCGAACAGCTTCTCGACGAGACGCGGATCGGAGCGCGACAGAATGACCTGCGGACCACGGGCTTCGCGGTCGATGTCTTTCACGTAGGCGACGATGCGATCGCCGGGCCGATAGGTCTCACGCGGGGTCTGCTCGCGGAACGGGAGAATCCCTTCGGTCTTCCCGATGTCGACGATGATGTTGTTGCCCTTCTCGAAGCGGCGAACGATGCCGCGGATGAGCTCACCCTTGCGGTCTTTGTACTCTTCGAAGACCAGATCGCGCTCGGCGTCGCGGACGCGCTGCAGGACAACCTGCTTGGCGGTCTGAGCGGCGATGCGACCGAAGGTCGTACGGGCCTGCTTCAGCTTGAGCAGATCGCCGTATTCCTTGTCTTGCTCACGAGCCTTGGCGGCGTCTTCGGGACGCCAGAAGACCTGGAATCCAAGCTCTTCACCGAGCTCTGCGTCGAGCTTGCGGCGACCGACCTCGTCGAGCGATATCTCACGCTCGGGCTCGTTCACGGTCTCGACGACGGTCATGTACTGGAAGAGGTCTACCTGGCCGCTCTCTTCGCTGTACTTGGCTTCGAGCTCGCGGGTCGGGCCGAAAACGCTCTGAGCAGCCTTGAGGATGGCGGCCTCGATGGTCTCCACGAGGACCTTCTTGTCGATCCCCTTTTCCTTGGCGACCTGCTCGAGGATGTTGCCGAGGCTCGATTCCGAGCTCGCGGCCGGCGAAAGCGTTGCCATGTTCCCGTTGACTCCTCTTGTGCTTCCTAGACTCAGTGACTGCATGGACCCAGTTGCTCTTGAAATTCGGTTTGGGTGAAGGCTGTAGACGCGGGCGCGGACCGTCTCGGTGGGAGCTTCTTGGTGAGCTCGTCTCGGGAGACCCTCTCGGTGAGAGCTCGTCTCGGGAGACCCGTTCGGTGAGAGACCTTCTTCCGAGGAAGAGGCCTCCGAAGAGCCTCACGATCGAGAGCTGCCGCGGCGTTGACTCAGCGCTCCCCCTTCGATTTGCCCCGCTTGGGACCTGTTCCCTTTTTGGGAGCCTTGTCGACGCTCGGTGCCTTCTTCGGCACCTTCAAACCGTCGCGCGAAAAGCGAGACGGTTTTCCCGGGACCGCGTGAGGCTTGGGCTCGGGCTTGCCGTACGATCCGAAGTATTCGGAGTCGGATTTTCCGGCGTTCTTCGCTCGATTGGAGCTCGCCTGGTTCAGCATGGCGGTGCTGACTTTCGCAGGATTGAGCTTCGTCTGGTTTTGCTTGCTCTGATTCGGCTTGGGCTGGGTCGGAAGCTCGTAGACGAGATTCGCGGCGTCGACATTGCCATACAGAACGTCGAGGCGCTTGCCATCGACGAGCATCGTGATGCGGGCGCTTTCGGAGGACGCACCGTTGGAGCCCGTGCGGCCCGTGTCTTCGGAGCTCTCATCGACGACCGCCTCGATGCGTCCGCGGAGAACGCGCTGACCATCGGAGGCCGGCGTGCGCAGCTTGAGCTTGGCGAGCTGGCCTTGGAAACGGATGAAGTCGGCGACGTGGCGCAAAGGACGGTCGAGGCCGGGCGAGCTGACTTCGAGGTTGTAGGCGTGGGGAATGACGTCAGCAAGGTCGAGCGCGGCCGAGATGTCGCGCGAAACCTCGACGCAATCTTCGAGCGAGACCCCGAAGCCGACGAGCAATTGCTCCTCGAGGGTCGGCCCGACGCCGGCGCGCTCGATGGTCACGCGGAGGCTGCGGCTCCCGAGATCGGTCACCCAGGAAATCTCGACGAAGTCGACGTTGTGCGCAGCGAGGATGGGCTCGACGACTGCACGAACCTTCTCGATCGACTGTTTGAAGGGCGACGCCTTGAATGACGACTGCTTGGCGGCATTGGCCTCTTCGGCATCGCCTGCTTCTTCGAGCGACGCGAGCGACGCAACGCCAGCGCGCGCCTTCGGGGGGCCTTTGCCGGGGGGGCCTTTCCCGAGCGAGCCTTTCCCGAGCGAGCCTTTCCCGAAAGAGACAGCACTCCCGCGAGCGAGCTTCGCAGACGATCCGACGGACGGATTGCCAGCGCGCTTGGGCTTCGAGCGGTGTGAAGTTGTCGGGAGCATGGTCGAGGTGGTTCTGCGGCGTCGTCCCCCTTGCGAGAGAATCGCGAGGGGGAGGAAGGCTCGCTGCGAGACGCAAATGGCCCTCCCACGGGCGAAAAGTGGCAAAAAAAAAGAGCCGTCCCATGTGGGAACCCGGCTCAGCGGATCCGCCAACTTTTCGCGGAGGACTCTAGACCAATCAAAAGGGTCGCGCAAGACGCTTCGGTGCGTCCCGCGGGGAGGGCTCCGAGGCGCCGAGCCAGCCAAACCGGGTCCACGAATGGGCTCGTCTCGACGGGTTCGGCAGCGCTCTAGCACACCACGTGGCGGATGGCTCTACCCGCCCACCTGAAGATCGTTTCAGGCGCGATTCGGCATGGGGACGACGTCGACGTGGAGCACTTCTTCGAACACGCCGATCTCTTTGAGACAGGCCTCGCTCGGGCGGCCCGAGACGCGGAGCTTCGTACAGGTCGCGCGCGCCCCGTCGAAGACGGTGTTCGAGATCTCTTCGATGTTGATGCCATGACGCTTGAGCACGCTGAGCGTGTTGGCGAGCGCTCCGACCTTGTCGAGCTGGCGAATGACGAGGACGTACCGTGCAGGCGACGCGACGCACACGTTGACCACGTTGGGGACGTTCTCTTCGGTGAGGAAGCAGCGGACGATGCGCGCGACGTCTTCGGCGACGGCACGCTGCGCCTGTCGCGTGGACGCGCCGATGTGCGGCGTCGCGACGAGGTGACGTGTGGCGAGGACCGACTTGAGCATCGGGGAAGCAATCTCCGCAGGCGACTCGCGTGGCTCGTCGGGGAACACGTCGAACCCGGCGCGGAGGCCCTTCTTCGGAGCGAGCTCGGCGAAGGCCTCCATGTCGACCACGTCGGCGCGCGACGTGTTGATGAAGATCGCTCCGTCGGGGAGCGCCGAGAGGACCGAACGCGAGATCATCCCGCGGGTCTGAGGAGTGAGCGGCAGATGGACGGTGAAGATGTCGCTCATGGCTGCGAGGCGCTCGACGCTCGGGGCGTACCCGACGTCGAGACGGCCGGCCTTCGTCGGAGTGAGCGAGCGCGAGAAAGCGTGCGGCTTCAGACCGAAGGCAGTCGCTCGCGCGAGGATCTCGCGGCCTGTCGAGCCGAGCCCCGCGATCCCGATGCGGCGCCCGAACAGACCCTCTTCGGTGGAATATTTCGCCTTGTCCCAGGTTCCACGGACGAGCTCGTTCGTGGACTCGACCATTCGGCGATCGAGAGAGATCATCATCCCGAAGACGAGCTCGGCGACGCTCATGGCGCTCCGACCAGGGCAATTGGCGACGTAAATGCCTCGGGCCGACGCGGCCTCGACATCGACGCTGCCCGTACCCGAGCCGGCGCGGACGATGAGATTCAGCTCGCGAGCCTCGGCGATCGCTTCGGCCGTGACCTGGGTGCCACGAACGACCAGAATGCCGACGCCAGCGAGCGCCGCGGGGAGAGTCGCTTCGGTGAGCGTGGGGTTCGACTCGATCTCCACGCCGAGAAGGCGGAGCTCTTCGAGGGGCTGGGTTTCAATGGGATCTGCAAGCAGAAGGCGCATAGAGTCCGCGACACTAGCAGAATCGCCCCACGGTTTCTGCCTCTCCGCTCGCGCGGCGCTCACGTGCGCGACGCTGGTCGTGGCGCTCGCAGGGCTCGGGTGCGGGTCGAACCATCACGTCTCGCCCTGGGGAGACCTGAAAGGCCCACCGCTCGGAGCCTTCGTCGAGGCCCCCGACCTCGACGCACGCCTTGCCGAGGTCGCGCACGAAGCCGAAGGTCTCGGCCTACCGCTCGACCGTGAAATCACGACCGAGGTCAAAGGCGCCCGCTTCGTAGCGCGCTCCTATGCCGGCCGCGACGAGGTCGGTCGAGCGCTCTACGCCTGTCGCGTCGTGACGCCGTTCGGTGTCGTCCTCGCGGCCGGTCCCAATTCGACGAACGACGTGTTCCGACACACGGCCACCGAGCTCGTCCCGGCCGTCGGCGACAGCCACGGGTTTCGCTCGCTCAGCGACCTCACAGGCAGCGGCGCGCTCGACGTCATTCTCCGGGCCGACGATGGACGCCTCGAGATATGGCGCGTCAAGTCGCGCGGATCGACCGAGGTCGAGATCGACATGGAAGTGACTCCCACCGAGGCGAGCGACATCGACGGCGACGGCCGCGTCGATCTGGGCGGCGCAGTTCTCGTCCGAGACGCCGAAGTGCTGCGACCGTCTCTCAGAGACGTGGCGATGTTCGACGGCTCTCGCTTTTCGGATCGCACCGACGCTGCGAAGGCCTGGCACGCCGGCCTTCGCGATGCCGCCAAACCGAAGGACGGCGCGACGACTGACGACCGACTGCGCAGCGCCCTCGAGATCGCGTGGCACGGCATTCTCGCCGGGGGCGACCGCGAGAAAGCGCTCGTCGAGCTACGAAAGGCGACTCCTTCGGAGGCGATGAGAGGCGCATTCAGCTTTTACGTGGCGCGCATCGAGCGCATCAATCGTTGATGGCTCGAGCCCCGAGCGCGAGATGCCTGCCGTCGAGAGCATCGTGCCGTCGAGAGCATCGTGCCGTCGGGAGCATCGTGCCGTCGAGAGCATCTGTGCCGAGAGCTCGTCTGCCGAGAGCTCGTCTGCAAGCTCGTGGGCAGAGCCGAGAGCCGAGCACGGCTCGGCTGAGCGGCTCACTGCACGCAGAGACCGAGCGACGGAGTGAGGCTGAAGATCGGCGAGCCTTGCTTATCGATTTTGGTGCAGGTTCCGGGTGAGCAATCGGAGTCGGAGCAGCAGAATTTCCCGCATGCGGCGAAGCACGAGAGCCCTGGCTTGCAGTAGCCCAGACCGTCGTTGCAGGGCTGACAGACCTCGTGGATGTTCGCCTTCGGGTAACACTTGAAGCCGAGGTGCGCGCCGTCCGGATCGACTTGACGATCACACGCTTCACCTGCAGCCGTGTTGCATCCTTCGTTGGTGATCGGGTTGCACGCGATGGTACCGCCGATGCCGACGCACGCTCCGTTCGAGGGCGTGGCCTTCGAGGGAGCGCACTCGAAGTTGTAATCGGACGGGGTCGCGGGGTAGCACTCGTTCACGCAGCACGATTTGGAGCACTCGATGAGGCCCAGATCGTCGCCGTGACCGTCGGCGATCTGCGCCGCCGCGCAGCAATTGGCGGCGAGACACGGACCGCAGATCGGGTCGTAGTTGGTCGTCAGGCAAGTGCCTTCGGTTCCGCCGCCTCCGGTCCCGCAAACCATGCCGGTGGAGGTCGACGGCGAGGTCGAGGTCGACGCCTTCGCGGTCGTGGTCGACGTCGCGCCCGTACCCGCGCCACCCGCGCCGTTGCTGTCGCCGCAGCCGAGTGCGGCGAGCGTCAGGAGCGTTGCGCCGAGACCGATCGAAGAATGGATGAAGTAGAGTTTCATTTGTACCTCGAAGACCTCGTGGCGAAGCGGACCAAGAAAGCGTCGGAGCGCCGACGCTCACGTCCGATCCGTATCCGATGGAGCCTGGCCGCCTCAAGCCTTTCCGCATCGCAAACGCCGAAACGCGAAGGTCCGAACCTTCGTCGAGGGTGTGGCGATGCCCTGACGGGCCGCTCGTCACTGAACCGCCGAAGGCGGCGCGACCCCGGGCATTCCGAAGGCTTGGCCGAAGGTGAACACCACGTCGCCGGGGAAAGGTCGAAGAATCCCGAGCTCGGGGGCCTTGGTGAGCGGAAGCCCCCAGTCGAGACGGAAGGTCGTTCGATCGAGCTGAGGAAACAAGACGCGGAGCCCGATGCCGACCGAGTGCTTCAGGTCGGGAAACTTTCCGTGATCGAACGTCGCACCCGAGTCGTAGAACAAGACGGCGCCGGTCTGAATCGTCCAAAGCTCGAGCGCGCGCGTGCGGAACTCGACGTTGTACGCCAAGAAGCTCTCGCCGATGAACGCGCCGGTCGGGTAGCCGCGGAGCCTTCCGCTTCCGCCGAGCGAGGTTCGCGCGTTCAAGAAGTTCTTGAATCGATCGAGGACGGTGCCATCGACCACGAGGCGTCCAATCACGAATTTCGGGGACGCGAGTCGGAGCCCGCCCTGGACCGACGCATCGAACACCTGGTGAGTGTTCACCTCGGTCGTCGACTGCGCATACACGCGAGCGATGCCGTCACCCATTCGAACCGAGTAGGCGGCGCCGGCCGCGATACCGAAATAGGTGCGCGACGAACCGAGCGCTTCGGTTACGGGGTAGAGCTTCACGAACACGTCGTGACCGAGCCGAAAATCTTCTTGGAGGCCGAGCGTGTTCATGTCGAGCACACTCATGAACGAGGTCGAATAGGTCTCGTATTGGATGAACGGATAGATGCGTGTGTCGCTCACCGGCATGATCGTCGTTTGAAAGTCGGCGAGCGCCTTCGGATCGACGCCGATCGTCGCCGGAAGCCGATACGCGGCGCGGCGCGCTTCGGCGCCGGCCGAAAGATCGTGCTTGATCGACTCGCCGAAGGACCGCGTGACGAAGTACTCACCTGCGATTTCGTCGGTCTTGTACTCGTAGGGGATGTTGTCTTTGAACGGTGTCAGCGTGGAGTCGAACGTGCGCTCCTTGATGCCGATGAAGCGGCGCGAGATCTCGGTGAGCCAGCGGGCGTCGGCTCCCCACGCCCACTTGGCCTTGGTGGAATAGAGCGGCTGCCCGTAGCCCACGCTTCCGTACGAGCCCTCGAACGCGCCGGTGTGTCGATTGACGATGAAGTTCGCCGCGACGCTCGCGCCGATGAAGCTGCCCGCGATGCGCGGGATCTTGTAGCCGAAGCCGAACGTGTAGGTCGCCGGGTCGAGCGAGAAGAGCAGACGCGCCGAGTGATGCAGGCCCGCCAGGTTCTCTTCGCTCGGCTGCAGCAAGAGGTGCTCGAGCCCGGCGCTGGTGACGCGGATGTTCGAGTTGAGGCGCAGGCTCCAGATGTCTTTGGTGATGACGACGAGCTTCACGTGACCGGGCTTCGAGCTCTTCACCGGCACACAGAGAACGAGAGAGAGCTGACGGAGCCCACGCAGATTGCGGGCCGTCTCGTCGACGAGCACTTGCTGGTACGTGTCGCCGCGATGGATCAACAGCTCGCGCTCGATCGTGTGCGGCCTGCTCGTCGCGTGAAACCAGTTGAGAAAGGTGACGAAAAAGTTGGGGATCGGATCGCGCTTCTCGAACACGTCGAGTCTGCGGATGATCACGTCGTCGATGATCATTCCCTCGGGCGAGGGGTCGACCTCGGTCTTGGTCGCATCGAGGGCGCTCTTGATGGTGTCGCGCTCGAACCGCGAATAGGTGGGCGGGGCCGGGTCGTCGGCGAAAGCCGCGGCGCCGAACGATGTGAGCGAGACGGCCACGGCCGTCGCCGAAAGGGCGCGGCCCCAGGCCTTCGGTCGATCCGCGCTTCGCGAAACATTGGCGATCGTTGCGTGCGGCGTCGCCGCGTCTGGCGGCGTCCCCGCGCTCGTCGGCTGACGCGCGCGCGACAACGAACGCCGCGTCACTTCCCCTTGCCGGAGCTGCCGGGCCCCGCAGGCTTCTTTTTCGGATGCGGGCTCGACGCGCCGCTCGGTGAATCGTCGCCGGGGGCGGGAGTGGTGGCCTCCTGGGGCGGATAAGTCACGACCGCGTTGATGGTGTACTTGGAGTGCTGGTGTGGGATG
Source organism: Polyangiaceae bacterium (assembly GCA_043755175.1). Taxonomy (GTDB): domain Bacteria; phylum Myxococcota_A; class Polyangia; order Polyangiales; family Polyangiaceae; genus CAYYKK01. The sequence goes on from JAYUUB010000275.1 coordinate 61,825, forward strand.
CGGTCCCAATCGGGCGCCGGCATGGCGCGCTCGACGCACTTCAAAAGGTCTTTGCGACGCGTGCGTGCGAGCGTCGTCGACTTACCGAGAAACAGCGTCTGGTGCTTCTTCGCGAAGTTCGTCTCGAGCACGTAGCTCATGACGAAGCTCGAACGGGTCGGCGGCGCGCACGACTGGCTGTCGCGGATGGCGCGCGTCAGAGCATCTTCGAACGCACGAAGACCGTCGCACCGCTCGGGCGGCGTGCGACCCGCTCCAGGATCTTGGCACTTGAGCGTCTTGATCGGCGCGATTTCGAGGCGTGGACCGGGACCGGCGACAGGCGTTCCGGGCGGGACCAACGACTCGGGTCCCGACGGCCCGACGCCTCCGTCGAGCAAGAACGGCTGCGGGAACGGTGACGTCGGCAAACGCGGAACGCCCGCATCGGCGACCGCAGCGTCTGCCGAGGGGATCGACTCTGGCTGGGGGCGACGCCAGAGGTAGAGCGGCACCGCGACCAGCACCAGCGTGGCGACGAGCGCCATGATGATCTGGATGCGCACCGGTCTCTCACCGCCGCCTCTGCCGAGATATCGGTAGGGCGATGGTTGGGACGGCGGAGTCGATCGGAGCGGGGAACGATTCATCGGGCCAGCGCGAGCCCAGCGTCGTAGCTGGGAATTTGACGGACGGGAAGCGCCTCTCGCTCGAACGGGCTGCGGAAGACGCGTCGGTCTCCCGAAAGCGGTCTGCCCGGACCATCGGCAGGCCCGAGATCGTTCACGAAGCCCTCCGCGGCGAGCGATCCTTGCGGGGCGGCCTCCCACCTTCGCTCCGGGATGGAGCACGCGAGTCTTCGGGGTGCTCCATCCCCGACCGGGCTCGACCGAACCTCCGATGAAAGCGCCGACGCTCGATTGGCACGCCACACGCAATGATTCTCGTCGGAGGTCGCGATGGAGATTCGATTCTGGGGTGTGCGTGGAAGCATTGCTTCGCCGGGCGCCGACACGGCGCGCGGCGGAGGCAACACGAGCTCGGTAGAGGTCGTATGCGGCGGCTCTCGCATCGTTCTCGATGCGGGCACGGGGCTTCGAGGATTGGGCAACGCGATCGCGGCGGAGGCCGGGCCCGCCTCTCTCTCGGTGCTGCTCTCGCATTTTCATTGGGACGTGCGCTCTCCGATTAGGGGCGTCTTGCAGGCGCTGAACCGCGAAGAAGGCGGCTTCGACGAGGATGACGAGCGCTACATCGTGGCGCTCTCGACACAGCTCGCGCGCGTGAGCGCGCTGACGACGTTGCGCGCGGCCGACGCGAAGAGCCTGGGCGTCACGCTTCGCGGGCCGTATAACCGCATCATCGGAACGAGCGCTCCGCTTGCCGAGGTGTACGAGCGCGCGAGACGCGCCGCGGAGACCGATGCGACGGTCTTGTTTCGCGGGGAGACGGGCACCGGAAAGGGTCTCTTCGCGAGGGCCATTCACGTCAACTCGAAGCGGCAGGCGGGGCCGTTCGTCACCGTCGACTGCACCACCCTCCCCTCACAGCTCGTCGAGAGCGAGCTGTTCGGTCATGAGCGCGGAGCGTTCACCTCGGCCGATCGCCGCGTTCTCGGAAAGGTCGAGATCGCAGACCATGGCACGATGTTTCTCGATGAAATCGGCGATCTTCCGCTCGAGATTCAGGGCAAGCTTCTCCGTCTGCTAGAAGACCGAGCGTTCGAGCGCGTCGGCGGACGAACGACGATCCTCGCCGACGTTCGAATCGTGTGCGCGACGCATCGCGATCTGAAGAAGCTCGCACGGGAGGGACGATTTCGAGAGGATCTTTACTACCGCGTGAAGGTCGTCGAGATCGAGCTACCCGCGCTGCGGACTCGCGGTGGAGACGAGATCGAGCAGCTCGCCCGACACTTCGCCGAGGTCTATGCCCGGCGCTACGAGCGTCCCGATCCGACGTTCACGACCGATGCCATGGCGCGCCTTCGCGCCCATTCGTTTCCTGGAAACGTGCGCGAGCTCGAGCACTGGTGGAGAGCGCCGTGGTGCTCGCTCCCGACGGTCGAATCGACGCGTCGCACTTGCCTGCGCTCGAGGGGCCCGAGGCTTCGAGCGCGCGCGGGATTGGAGCCATTCCCATGGGCCTCAGGCTCGAAGAGGCCGACCGTCGCTACGCGATGCTCACGGTGAACGCCGCCGGAGGCAACAAGGCCGAGGCCGCGCGCCGACTGGGAATCGGCCGCAACACACTGGCCAGACTGCTCCGCTGACCGCGAGCGTCTTGCGAGGCGGCGTACCCGTCCGCCTAGGTCAGTAAGGGATGAAAGTGGGGCGAGGCGTGTCGACGAACGCACGGATGCTCGGCCGCTTCCATTGATGTTTGGCGTAGGCCCGGATCGGGGCGGGAACGTCGTCGCCGTTCAGAACGAGACGCATCAGCATGAACGCGAGGTCGGCATCGGCGATCGAGAACGTGGCGAACAGATCCGATTCGGGACTGCGAATGACTCGACCGGCGACCTCGATGAGCTTCTTCGCCGCACCTCGCCCCGCCTCGGGCAGGGGTGTTCCGGCGCGCTCGTAGAACATCGTGGTGGTCGATCGGTGCTCGCGAATTGGCAGCGTGTCGCCGCTCCGAAGCCACGCTATGAGCTGCCGCGCTCTCGCTCGTTCCCGGACGTCGGCCGGAAGAACACGCGCGTGATCGGGAGCCGGAAAGACGTCTTCGAGGTACTCGACGATCGCGCTCGACTCGGCGAGAACGATCTCGGTCCCCTGTTCGACGCGGTGACGAAGCGCCGGGACGCGCGCGGTCACCGAGGCGTCGGCATAGGCGGCCGTGCGCTGAGCGCCGTCGTGGAGCGCGATTTCTTCGAGCTCGAAAGAAAGCTTCTTCTCCTCGAGCGCGACGTACACCGAAAAAACGTAGGGACTGATCCAGTGGCGATCGCGGGTGAGCGTGAGTGAGGGGCGGTTCACACGCAGGGACTAGCACTGCCCCGGCGAGCCTTCTACCGATGGCCTGAGGGCCGCACTGGCACCGACTATCGGTCACGCGCCGCGAGGGGTAGCATCTCGTCGCGGATGACCCTGGTCGCTGGCGCGCAAGTCACGGACAACATCCGCCTGGTCCGTTTGCTCGGTCGGGGCGGGATGGGCAGCGTTTGGGTCGCGCGACACACGACGCTCGACGTCGACGTCGCCGTGAAGTTCATCGCACCCGAGCTGCTGAACGGCGGCGATCCAATCGTCGTCACACGTTTTCGGCGTGAAGCGCAGCTCGCCGCGAAGCTCGACAGCCCTCACGTCGTACGCACACTCGATCACGGCGTCACCGACGACGGCACCCCGTACATCGTGATGGAGCTCCTCCGTGGAGAGAGCCTGGCCGATCGCATGGCGCGCGATGGCCGCGTCGGTGCGCGCGACGCTGCCCGCATCATCTCCGAGATCGCCACGGGTCTCGCCGTCGCGCACGCCGCCGAAATCGTTCATCGCGACATCAAGCCCCACAACATCTTTTTGTCGACCGGCCCCAATCGCCCGATGATCGCCAAAGTGCTCGATTTCGGGGTCGCCAAGGCCACGACGAACGAAACGCAACCGCTCGCGACCTCGAGCGGCGTGCTCATCGGAACGCCTCAGTACATGAGCCCCGAGCAGCTCATGCGCGCCGGCGCCGTCGACTCCACTGCCGACCTTTGGGCGCTTTCGGTCACGGCGTACGAGATGCTCGTCGGCACGCTCCCGTTTCGCGGAGAAACGCTCGCCGCCACGTTGGTCGCCATCACACGCGCCGACTTGCAGCCACCTTCGAGCGTCGATACCTCGTTGCCGACCGCGCTCGACACCTGGTTCCGACGCGCGCTCGCGATCGATCCCGACCGCCGATTCGCGACTGCGAGCGAGCTCGCCGAAGCCTTCGAGGCGGCGGTCCTCGGCGTGCCGACCGGCGAGATCACGCGAGGGTTGGTGCCGAGACAGCCGTCGCCGACGACGCGAGCCGACGAGAACGCCGCGACGGCCGAGTTCGTCCTCGCGCGCGACCTCGAAGTCGCGACGAGCCTGCGTGGGCAAGCGCTCGCGGCGACCCAACCGGTCGCAGCGCTGAGCGCACCCCCGAGCCGAATCGACGAGTCGCAGCCGATCGCTCTCGTCGGCAGAATCAAGACGCCGACCGACGAAGCGAGCTCGGTTCCAGGAGCGCCGACGGCGCGCTCGTCGGGCGAGACCTCGGCCCCAACGACGACTCCGCCGCCCGAACGATCCGAAACCGTTGGGCTCGAAGCGCCGTCTGCCGTTCCCGAGGTGAGCACGCAGACCGCCCTCGCCCGAGGCGACGCGGCCCGGTCAGACGACGTCGCGGGACCTCCACGACCACTCGGAGGCCAACCGTCACGGGCCACTTGGCTCGGCGGGCTCGCCGCTGCCCCGCGACGTTCGTCGGCGCGTATTTCCTGTTCGGAAACCGGGCTGCACCGCCGCCCCCTCCTCTCCTTGCGACCACCTCGGCGACGGCGCCAGCCAGTACGGACGGTGTTCCGCCCGCGACCGAGCAATCGGCGAGCATCCCGACCGCGCGCGCGAGCGCTGCGACCCCGCCGAAGCTCGGCGCGATTCCGAAGACCACGATCGCTGCTGGCTACGCGCCGGCGTCGCGTGTGTGGCTCGCGGAGTATGTAATTGCCCGCGAGCCAGGCGACGAGAACGCGTCGTTTTCCGAGGCCCAGTCGGCTTGTGAGCGTCGCCTCATGTCTCTCTGCAGCGATGCCCAATGGGCGCGTGCGTGCGAGAGCCAACCCGAGATCGCCGAGCGCTCGTCTTGGACCGTGACCGGCGCCGAACGCGGCATCGTCGTCCGCGGCGGCGCGAGCCAAGCGTCGGGTAGCGAAGGCTACGGGTTCGGCGGAACGGCGGCGTGCACGAACCGACAGACCACCGATCCGGGCTCGCGGAGCCCCGAGCGAATCGGCCTCTGTTGCACCCGTGCAATCGGCGTCGCGAGCACGATCGACAGCGCGGCCTTCCTCAAAACCACCGCAGCGAAGCTGATCGAGTACGAGACCGCCTTCGACTCGGGAAATGGTGATCGCATCGCAGCGCTCATGGAGAACCCTGTGGAGTTTCACGGCAAGGTGCTGTCGCGCGACGAGCTTCCTGCTGCAGCGGTGTGGATGGCAAAGCAGGGCCGCCTCATTCACGACGTGTGCGACGTCTCGATCGAGAAAAAAGACGGCCAATCGACCTGGACGGCCGACTGCACCGTGATCGCCGACGGTGGCGCAGGCCTGTTTCGAGGCGTCCGACGCTATGTCCACGGTGGTGACCATGGGCTCGTTCAAGCGGTGCGCGAGCCTCGATCCCCTGTCCGACTCGGATCGAGTGCCCCGAATCCAAGCGCATCCGGAAGCCCTGTTCCGCCCAATGGCCCGAGCGGCGTTTCGCCCAATGGCCCGAGCGGCGTTTCGCCCAATGGCCCGAGCGGCGTTTCGCCCAATGGCCCGAGCGGCGTTTCGCAGGGTGGCCCGACGAAGGCACCCAGATAGAGACGGCGTGCCACCAGGCTCGACGGATCTGTTAACCTTGCACGCTCATGGATCGACGAACCTCGCTTTCCTGTGCCGCAGTGACCGCGCTCGGCGCATTCGTTCTCGGGTGCGGCGACGTCTCGTACCGCTACACCGACGACGTGAAGCCGACGTTCGACGGTGACGAGAAGACCGCGTCGATCGAAGCAGGTCTGGGCTGCGAAGGCGCCTTCAAGAAGGCCGAGACCGACGACCAGAAGAAGGCTCGCGAAGAGCTCATCCCGAAAGGCGAAGTCAGCAAGGCGTGGCTCAAAGACGCTTGTCGCATCGCGGCCGACTTCGACTCGGCCGAGCCCTTCACGACGTGGCCCACGGGTGACGTCGACACGTGGGTCGGTCGTCGCATTTGCCGCACGCAAATTTCCACATCGGTCAAGGAGCTCGGCGAGAGCTCGTTCGTCGAGGTGGGCAAGGTCGAGATCCGAAAGGGCGCCGGAGCGAAGCTCTGGCCCAGCGGCCCCAGCGTCGATGGTGCGCGCCTCCTGCCCCATTCGGCGCTCTTCGTCGAAGAGACCTTCAAGGCCGACGATGCGCGGGGCAAAGCAGTCGATGCGTTCTTCGCAAGCGCCGCCGAGGGCAAGGCTCCAGGCCTCGACACGCTGCGCGAGAAAGACAAGCCCGAAGAGCGAGCCGCCTACAAAAGAGGGTTGGCGCTCGTACGCGAGCACATGCAGCCGGGCCAACTCGTCAAGAGCGAGGGCAAGAGCGTCCTCGCCTACCCCGTCACGGGCAATCCGGGCGAGCCGTCGGCAGTTCACTACCTTCGCCAAAAAGGCGACCGGTTGCTCATCGTGACACCGGTGCCCGGATCGAGCCCGCCAGCGCCGTGTGTCGCCGAGCTTTGGCTTCAGAAGTAGAGCGAATCCACGTGACTGTAGAAGCGCGTTTTGCGCGCCGCTGCGACTCGTCGTATGAGCGCGCGTAGATGGATCTCGTCCTCGACCTCACTCGTCGCATTCAAGACGCGCTCGCCAAGAGCTTTCCCGACACTCCGGCCGATCCGGCGCTGCGTCGCTCCGACCGCGCCGACTTCCAGGTCAACGCGGCGATGGCGCTCGCCAAGCGAGTGGGCAAAGCCCCCCGCGAAGTGTCGGCTTGCATCGTCGAAGCGATCGATTGCGGCGACGTGATCGAGAAGCTCGAGATCGCCGGCCCCGGCTTCATCAACGTCACCGTCACGACGAGGGCGCTCGATCGAGCGCTCGCTGCCACCGCGATCGATCCGCGCGCTGGCATCGCCGCTTCGGCCGCTCCCGAAACGGTCGTCATCGATTACTCGGCTCCGAACGTCGCGAAGGAGCTTCACGTCGGCCATCTACGGAGCACCGTGATCGGCGACGCGCTGGCTCGCGTCCTCGAGGCGCGCGGTCATCGCGTGATTCGTCAGAACCACCTCGGCGACTGGGGAACTCCATTCGGGATGCTCATCGAGCACCTCGTCGATATCGGCCAGGGAGAATCGACGAGCGTGATCAGCATCGAAGATCTCGACGGCTTCTACCGCGCCGCGCGCAGCAAGTTCGATGGCGACCCACTCTTCGCCGACCGCGCTCGCAACCGTGTCGTGGCGCTCCAAGGAGGCGACGCGCTCTCGCTCGCCCTCTGGAAGAAGCTTTGCGACGAATCACGACGCTACTTCGGGGCCGTCTATGCTCGCCTCGGCATCACGCTCGGCGACGCCGACGTGGCCGGCGAGAGCTGGTACAACCCCGTCCTCGTCGACGTCATTCGCGAGCTCACCGACAAGGGGCTCGTCACCGAGAGCGACGGCGCCCTCTGCGTATTCGCGCCTGGTTTCGTCGGCAAGACCGGCGAGCCGCTCCCGCTCATCATCCGCAAGCAAGACGGCGGGTACGGCTACGGGACGACCGACCTCGCGGCCATTCGGCATCGGCTCCAGGTGCTCCGCGCGACTCGCTTGGCGTACGTCATCGGCTCACCCCAATCGCAGCACCTCGCGATGGTCTTCGCGGTCGCGAAGCTCGCGGGATGGCTGGCTCCTCCCGCGAGCGCCGAGCATGTGGCCTTCGGCTCGATCCTCGGGCCCGACCGCAAGATGTTCAAGACCCGAAGCGGCGACACGGTGAAGCTCGCAGCGCTCCTCGACGAGGCCGACGAGCGCTCGCTCAAGGTCGTGGTCGAGAAGAACCCCGATCTCACGAAAGCGCAGCAATTCGAGATTGCCCACGCGGTAGCGGTGGGCGCCATCAAGTACGCAGACCTCTCGAGCGATCGCATCAAGGACTACGTGTTCGATTGGGATCGCATGCTCGCGCTCGAAGGCAACACGGGTCCCTATCTCGTCTACGCCCACGCGCGCTCACGCTCGATCCTCGCCAAAGCCGACGCGGCCGACCTGGGCGGGCCCTTCCACGTGACAGCCCCCACCGAGCGAGCGCTGGCGCTCGAGCTCATCGGATTCGGCGCGGCGGTCGGCAACGTCGAAGCGACGCTCGAGCCTCATCACCTGTCGACGTACCTCTACGGATTGGCTTCGAGTTACAGTAGCTTTTTCGTCTCGTGTCCGGTGCTGAAGGCGGACACTGAAGAGGCCCGTCGCTCGCGTCTCGCGCTGTGCGACCTGACTGCGACGACGCTGGCTCGCGGTCTTCGCCTGCTCGGAATCGAAGCTCCCGATCGGATGTGAGCGAGCGATCGCCGCTCAATCGAGGTTCGACTGCTTCGTGACCCAACGAGCCATGCTCATCGATCGGAGCGGGCTCGCGAGGGGAAAGATTACGGTGGTCCCGCGAGCCTTGGAGTCTTCTTCTTCGCCCGCGAGCAATCGAACCTCGTCACCGAAGAGCTGGCTGTCGACCGCGACGCGCTTCTGTCGATACGACTGGAGGCCGGTCCCATCGTTGCCGACCGGCGTGTACACGCTACGAGCCACCCATGGGGCTTCGGCGTAAGCGCCGATTTGAAATCCAATCGCATCTGCAACGGTCTGTGGATCACGGCCACGAAACCACACTCCGATGTCGTGGTAGGGCAAATGACCGCAGCGCGCATACAGCGCACCGACGCTGGCCTTCGACTCGTCGAACGCAGCGTCGGCGAGCTTGAGGAATCGCGGGCGGGTGTCTGCCGCGAAGAACGAAGCCGCGTACCCTCCTGCCATCCGAATCACGACACCCGCTTCTTTGCCTTCGAACGGCGGGGGGCTCGGCAACTCGACGAGCGTCACCTCCCCGCGGTCTTGGGGAAGGAGCTTCACTCCCATCGCCGGATCGAGCGTGCCGTCGGGCGCGCGAAAGTGGGCGAGCGATAGGTCGGTCGGAGACAACGGCGCGCCGTCGTCGCGCGCGAGCCAGAGCTCGACGACCCATCCATAAGTGTCGACGGGGCTCAGAGACGCGCCGTTCTTGATCTGCTGGCGCGAAGCTTCACACGCTCTCTCGACTCCGCCAGACGGTGGAGCGCCTCGATTTGCGCTGCTCCCGGCGCTCGGTTTGCCGCGACCGAAGAGAATGAACCCACCGGCACCGAGCAGCGCGATCGCCAAGACCGCGCCGGCGATGACCGGGATCCCGCTCGTGGACGCCGGCGTTGGGGCACGCTGCGGCATCCTCTTCGGCTGCAGCTGGATCTGGGGCCGCGGTTGGGGTTGCGAAGCCGGAGGCGCGTAGCGAGGTGGCAGTCCCGCTGGGGGCGCTCTATTGGAGACCGCCGAGCTTCGCGGATCGTCGGCGAGCTCCATGCTGATCGGCTGGTCGTGTGGCTCTTGAAAACCCGGCTGAAACGACGCGGGGCTCGCCTGCGCGGACAACGGCTGCGGCAAGACCGGTTGCGCATGCTCCGCGCCAGAAGAGCGCGCCTGCGTCGACGCGGGATGCGACGAGACAGGTGGTGTCGATACCGAGAGGGGTGGCCGTTGCGCCGTGAAGCCTGAAGGAGAGGCGGGGCTCTCGGAAGGCGGCGACCCGGTCGGCGCGATTGGGTGGCCGCCGAGCATCATCTCTGAGCGACGCTCGATGGCGCCAGGGCTAAAAGGGTACGCTTGCGTCGATCGCAAGCCGCGGCCAGAGTCGCTCGGGACGCCCTGATGGCTCGAAGGCCCGACCGACGGTGGAGCGGCTCGCGCGCGCTCGAAATCGAGCTCGAGAGGCATCGGCGCCTCGGCATTTCGAAGCGCTTGAGCACGGTTCGATCCGATCGAAGGCACGTCGAGCGCGGGCAGCTCGGGAAGAGGCAGATCGCGCAGCGCCGTCGGACCGTCGACCGTGATGGGCTCGTCGCGTGAATCTCTGCCGGCCCGAGGAGCTTCGTCGTCGTGAAGAATGTCGGTCGTGTGAAGCTCCTCCGAGATGCTCTCGATCTCGCGGACCTTCGAAGCCATCTTCTGCAGAGCATCGAGACCGCAGGTCGCGACGAAGTCTCCGACGCTCAGCGTCGACTCGACACCCAACAGCTTCTCGATGGCCAACGCCATCTCGCGCGCGGTCGCGAACCGATCGCTCGCTTTTTTCGCGAGCCCACGCATGACGAGTTCGTCGACGCCAACAGGGAGCCCCGTGACGATCGAGCTCGGTGTCGGCGGGTCTTCGTGGACGGCACGCCAGACCGTGGTCGCGTCATCGTCCTCGTCGAAGAGGCGTCGCATCGTCAAGAGCTCCCACATGACGACCGACGCGGCGTAGATGTCGACTCGCCGATCGAGCGGCTGGGCTCGGATCTGCTCTGGAGGCATGTAGGCGAGCTTGCCTTTGATGCGCCCCTCGCGTGTCGTCTGGCTCCGACCGATGGCCTTCGCGATCCCGAAATCGAGCACTCGGGCGACGCCGTCACGCCCGACGATCACGTTTTGCGGCGACACGTCGCGGTGAATGAGAGCGAGCGGGTGACCTTGCTCATTGGTCGCCTCGTGCGCCGCGTGCAGGCCCGAGAGGAGATTCACCATGATCGCGCCGACGATGCCGACTGGGATCTTCTTGTCGGTGCGCACCGACTCCCAGAACACTCCGGCGAGGCTCAGCCCTTCAACGTATTCCATGACGAGAAACAGCTCTCCGTCTCGCGCCACGACGTCGAGCGTCGCGACCACGTTCGGATGCTGAACGCGCGCCGCGAGCCGCGCCTCGTCGAGGAACATCGCCGAAAATTCGGGGTCGCGCGCGAAGTGCGGGTGGAGGCGCTTGATCGCGACGGTCTTGGAGAAGCCCGCCGGACCGAGCAGTCGACCGAAATGGACGGTGGCCATTCCGCCCGCGCCGATCTGGTCGAACAGCGCGTACCGGCCGATGATCCGCTGAGGCTCTCGGGTGCCGTTCCCCGCCATGGTCGGAACCGTATCAGAGTTCTTCTACATGCTCTCCAATTCACGGCGCGTGCGGTTTCCATCGGATGAGCGCCGACCGGTAGAACGCTCGCGGCGCGCTTCGGAGCTTCTCGACCGCAGCCACCGTCGGTTCCCACGCTCGAGTGCTCCACGGCGAAGCCGTGCGCCTTTCGCGCGACCTGCTCCCGATGACGGGAGGTCAGCGAGGTCGTGATGCTGTAGAATCCGCCGGTGACCGGCTCGCGCTCACAGATCCCTGCGCCCAACGACGTGATCGGCGGGAAGTATCGCGTGGAGTCACAGCTCGGAGAAGGTGGCATGGCGGTCGTTTTGGCCGCGACTCACGAGGTCCTACGCCAGCGCGTGGCCATCAAAGTGATTCACCCTCAGTACGCCGGGTCTCCAGAGCTGAAGGAGCGTTTCTTCCGCGAGGCCCGCGCGCTCGCCGCCATGAGGAGCCCGCACGTCGCGCGCATCTTCGACGTCGGGACGCTCGACGGTGGGGCGGCCTATCTCGTCTTGGAATATCTCGAGGGTCTCGACCTGCACCGACTGCTCGAACGCGACGGGCCATTGAGCCCCGGTGCTGCAGCGGCGTACGTGCTCCAGGCCAGCGACGCGCTGGTCGAAGCGCACCAACTCGGAATCGTTCATCGCGATCTCAAACCATCGAACCTCTTCCTCGTCGCAGGGCCGAACGGCGAGCCTTGCATCAAGCTCCTCGACTTCGGACTGGCGAAGCTCACCGAAGAAGGCGTGTCTGGCCTGACGGCACGCGAAGACGTGATGGGATCGCCGTCTTACATGGCCCCAGAGCAGATACGGGGCCTCGCGCAAGCGGAGGTGAGGTCCGACGTCTGGTCGCTCGGCGTCACGCTCTACGAGCTCCTGACGAACGCGTTTCCGTTCGAAGGAACGACTCCGACCCGGATCGCCGCGGCGGTGCTCACCGAAAAGCCGATCCCGCTTCAAGCCCGACGACCGAACCTCCCTATCGAGCTCGTGCGCGCGGTGATGGATTGTCTCGTCAAAGAGCCCGATCAGCGAATGGCCTCGGCCCGGCATCTTGGTGAACGGCTGCGACCCTTCGCCTCATTCGAGGTTCCCGCCGCCCTCGCGAAGACTGCGACGATCGCTGCGGTGAGCGAGCTACCTCGAAGGCCCGCGTCGCATCCGGCGGGAACCGCGCGCGAGGCAACGGTGAGAATCTCGTCGAACGAGCCGACTTATGGCGGCATGCTTCCGCTGGCGCCACCCTCGTCGCCGCCGTCGGAGCCCGCCTCGAGCCACCCGAGCTCGGGCGGCTCATCGATCTCGATCTCTTCACCTCCCGCGGAGCACGCACCCACCGCGCCGACCGAGGACGTCGCGAAAGACGACCGCCCCGACGACGCGACGCTCGTGCACATCGAGCGACCGCTTCAATCAGGCACGAAGCTCGACGAAACGGCTCCGCGCTCGGGCGAACAGACGGTGCGCAAGATCGACGCGCTCGATGAAGAGCTCGCCCGAATCGAAGCGCGACGCGCGCGAAAGACCTGGGTCATGGTCGCGGTCGCGGCGGTGTTCTGCGTGGCGGTCGTCGCGCTCATCCTCTTCCGAGGCCGCTGATCGGGCCGCGCTCGTTTCCGTGCGGTTTGAGCAACTCAGAGCGTTCGAACGAGCTTGAGCGTGACTCTCTTCTTCTTCGTCCTTAGTCTGGTCTCCGCGCGAGTCATGCAGGGGGAGACGACTCACGAAGAGCTGACGCACGACGTCGAAATCGAGCGCGCCACGCGCCGGTCTCGCGACCTCGTGCGGAGGCGACGGCCGCACGTCGGCTCGACCCGATCGGGCGTGGCGCTGCACGGCGCCACTGGCTCGCGCGTTCAGTCGAGGAGCGAACGTCCGGGGCGACCCGGCTCACCCTTGATGAGAGCAGCCGCGAGCTCGAGCGTGTCGGGGATGATGCCTTGGACCTGGCTCACGACCTGCTCGACGACGTGACGCGCCTCTTCGAGAGAAGGGCCAACCATCGATACGATGAACTTGAGTGGACCGGTTCGCCCCGCGACCACGGGCGTGAGGCTCAGCATGAGCGTCTCGGAGAGCTCGATGACCCGCTGAGCGGCTTTGCGAAGCGCGAGCATCTCGAGAATGGTCGGGCGTTCGCTCACGTGACGGTTTGGGCCGCGGAGCTCGTAGCGCGCGATGTGGAACGGAAGCTCGGCCCATTCGGCGAACGAGGCCTCGTCGTCGATCGACTTGAGGCAGTGCTCGCGGATGAGCAGCCCCGTGAGACCGCAGCGCTTCGAAAGATACTGGCGCGCTCGGCGGTGCTGAGCGCTCTCGGGCGGAAAGCTCACGAGCTTCACACGGAGCTCGCCGACCTGCGCCTCGCCGCCGTGGATGAGCGTGACGTTCGCGCGCCGATCGTACGAGTGATCGGCATAGCTCCCGTTCGTGCTCCCATGATCTTCGATGATCCAGGAGCCGGATTGCCACTTGAGCGTGGCGTGCGCTCCCGAGACGGTCGCTTCGGGAACGGAGATGTCTTGGTCTCCGCGCCGACCGATGGTCATCGCCTGTTTCGAGAGCGGGAACACCGTGCCCACGACCTCGGGAGCGTTCGATGCAAACGTGACGAGGAGCGCCTGGGCTTCGGGGTTGAAGGTCTGCGTCTGCGCGCGTCCGGGCGGAGGCCCCGGATCGAGCCGCGGCCGAGGGAGCTGAACTGGGCTCGTCGTGAGCTGCGCCGGGTTGAAGAAACGCATGTGGCGCGCCTGCGGCCGGAGCGCCGGATCTTCGCTGATTCCACGGAAGATCTGCTTGATTTCGTCGTTCGAGAGGCCGCTCGGCACGTCGAACATGATCTGCTGACGCATCGTCTTCGAGCGAGGTTTCGCACCGGGCTCGGGCACCTTGCAGGTCCACATTTCCCAGAGCGTGAGGGCCATGGCGTAAACGTCGTCGTCTTCGCTCGCTCCGCCATTTCGGAGCCGCTCGGGGCTCATGTAGTTCGGCGTCCCGCCGTCGGGCGGTGCGCCGGGACGACGCCCCGACAAGCGCGCGCGCTCTTGAGCGAAGCCGAAATCGAGGATGACGGCCTTGCCGTCGGAGATCATCACGTTGCCCGGCTTGAGATCGCCATGCACGAGCCCCTGCTCGTGAATCGCAGCGAGACCCGCTGCGACCTGCGCGGCGATGGTTCGGAACTCGTCGGAGGTGTAGCCCCCTTGAGCCTTGCGACGACGGATGTGCGTGTGGAGCGTCTGCCCCGGGATGTGCTCCATCACGAGGATGGGCCCCCACGGGCTCGGGCAGAGATCGTGAACGCGACAGACGTTCGGATGGCTCACTTGCCGAGCGAGCAACAGCTCTTGGCGGAGCGCCTCGTCGTCGCCTGGCATGCGCGATTCTTCGCGCACGACCTTGAGCGCCACGGCTTGCTGCGTGGACCGGTCGAAGGCGAGAAAAACCTCACCCATGCCGCCCTTGCCGAGGCTCTGGCGGATGTCGTAGCGATCGCTGACGACCGTCTGGGGACCGATGGGTGCGGGCTTGGTCACGTGGGACGTACCTACGCTCGAGGGAGTCGCCGCCCAGCGAAAGAATGGGGAAACGGGCCGCGGTCACTCTAAGGATCGTGCAGTTTGCACGCCAACGCAACCCGGTAAGCACATCGACGTGCAAAGGGCGTCGTGGGCGGAGGAAGTGACACGGCTCGATCTCTCCTTCGTTGACGCAAACCGACCTCGGACGTACGGCGACGCGCGTGAGCGTGTCTTACACAGGGTAGGCGCGGCTCGCCTTCGCGACGAGCGAAGGGAAGTTCGGTGTGAGACGATCGCCACGACGTTCTGTGGTCGTCGACTCGATTCCGACGCGGCCCCCGCCACTGTAACTGGGGACGAAGGTGGAAACGAACCACTGGAGGCGACGCCTCCGGGAAGGTCCACCGGAGAACGATCCAGAAGCCAGGAGACCTGCTCGATGCGTCGCTTCGTCGCGCTCCGGTGGGGAGCTCCGGCGCACGACGTCGTCGTGTGCCTCGTTTCCCCCTCAGCGCCGTTCTGAGGGGCGGTGAGGCCCCCTCGAGGTCGGGAATGCATACGAATCACTCTGGCATCCGTGATGCCAACTCATCGGCCCGCGCCATCGCGCTGACCGCATCCATCGCTTCGGTCCTCGTCGTCTTCGGTGCGTGCACCGACGTCGGTGAAGAAAATACCGCGACCTCCTCGGGCACGACCTCCGCCGTCACGTCGGCGATCTCGGGCGTGACGACGTCGACCTCTGCGTCGACCGGCTCGGGCGGTGTCGGAGGTCAGGGCGGCGCCGGTGGAGGCTCGGGATGCCTCGATCCAGCGACGGCCTCTTCTCTCTTCACGCTCAAGACCGACGACCTCTGCGTCGTCGCCACCTACGCGGCGCCAGACCTCACCCTCTCGGCGTTCGGTGGCCAACCCACCTGGGGTCGACATCATGGTCCGCTGACGTCGACCGTGATGAGCGGCGCGACGAGCGACGAGATCCACTTAGAACGATGGACGATCTCGGGCGCGACGCTCGCGAAAGTCGAGACGATCATCGGCGGGGTGACGCAAGTCCCGGCGACCGGATTCGTGGGCGCGCAGACGGTCGACCTCCCTTTCGGAGGTCTGACCGCCGTCTCGTGGAGCGGGCAAGACTTCACCCACCAGGGCGGAGTCGTGTTCTTCGACGGCACCCATGTCACCGACGACTACTTGGCGACGGGAGTGTTCGGCACCGGCGCCTTCGGCACGGCCGCATCGTCGCGTGTGCTGTACACGGGTCTGTCGGCGTTCGACGGACCGACGAACGCCACCGTGGGCCTTTACGCTGCCGACTTCACGAACGGCGTGCTCGGTACGAGCCAAGCCATCGCGGCCTGGGGTGAGGCGACCGGCCCGGTCGCCGTCGACAGCGCCAGCAACGTCATCGCGATCAACACCAAGTTTAGCGATGGAACCCAAGAGCTACGAGGCTTCGCTTCGACCACCATTGCAGAGGGTCAAGGCGCGACGGCCGGCCAAGTCTTGCTCTCGACCGATGGTTACGGAACCCCGCTCACGGCCGTGGCACCGAAGGGCCCGAAGCCGGGGCTCGTCGTCTATCAACCCCAAACCGGCGCCACGGGAACCTATGGCGACGCGATCGTGGTTCGGTACACCGTCAATGGTTCGACGATGACCGCCATCGCGCCTGTTCCCATTCTCGAGCTCGCTACCGCCAACACACCGATCACCCTCATGACCGACGATCAAGACCGCGTCTGGGTCGGGGCCGCAGCGACGCAAGGAGCCGTGTTCTACGTGCTGGCGCGCCCGTAGAACACGAGGGAGCGAAGGGGCCCGTAGAGGGCGCGAGGTAGGCGTGCTACCCAGGAGGGTAGCCCGCGATGAGTTACCTTACGCTCGACGCCGACCGTCTCGTCCGTGACGCAGTCGAGGCGTTTCTGGGGGGTCGCCTTCGCCCCGATCCCCTCCCCGATACGGTCTACGCGACAAAGAACAGTCGCTACCGAATCATCGCGGGGCTCGTGCACGAAGCGAGTGACACGAGCCTCATGGGCGCCGAGCTCGTCGGATGGCTGCTTGAAGAGTACGGGTCGGCGCGCGTCGAACCCCGTTGGCGAACGAGCTCGCGGGGCGTCTTCGTCGAGCGAAAATCCGGCCACGTCGTCGTGACCTCGCGGGTGCTCACGCGGTCGGTCGTGAGCGAGTCCGGGCGCCCGAGGTCGGGGATGCAGTTGAGCGCCATCCCTCCCGCGCCGCCGATTCCGCAACTCAAGCAAGCTCCGTCGATCGCTCCCCCGTCGCTCATCTCGATGGGCACGCCCGATCCGCTGCCGGCTCGACGCACCTCGCGACCACCGATGCCGAGCGATGAAGAAGTGACCAAGGTCGAGCGCACCGAGGTGGCCGACCTCGACGAGCTCGATGCCTTGCGCGAAATCTCCGCGAGCACGATGCCCCCGCCCGCCCCCAACGCGATGCTCGACGGCGCTGCTCAGCCGGCTGGCTCCGACCGTCCCCACGACGCCGCGGCATGGTCCAGCAATATCGATTCGCAAGGCCACGATCGGCTACCCGACAGCCTCCCTGATAGCCTCCCTGATGGCCTCACGCATCGTTTTCCGAGCGGGCTCGCGATGGGACTGCCAGACGATCTCGACGCCGAAACACGCCCCGCCATCGCCGCTTTCCCCGAAGGCTCCCGGCGCTCGCAGCCGCCTCCGCCTTTCGCGGCGGGCAGCAACGGAGTGCCGTCGGCGCGCCCCTCGCCACGTCTCGTCCCACCGCGAGCGCAATCGAATCGACCGCCGCCCCCGAGACCGAGCGTGAAGAAGAACGCGCCATCGGCCGCGGGCTCGAAGCGCGGCGCCGCACCTCCAACGCCCAGCTCGAAGAAGGCCGCTCCGCCGCCGGCGCCCAGCTCGAAGAAGGGCCTGCCTCCGCCCGCTCCCAGCTCGAAGAAAGGCCTGCCGCCACCGTCTCCTCCCAGCTCGAACCGCAATCCTCCGCAGAACCCGCTTCCGCCGCCGAACCCACCGCCGCGCAAGGCTCGCTGATCAGGCAGCGTCAAAGCGAGCTGCGCGGATCGACGTCCCCAGCTGGAAGTCCACGTGATCGGTCATTGCGTCCAGCCGTAGGCGGCGAGCACCTGGTCGAGCTCGGCGTCTTCTAGGCTGACGGGCCTCAAGTACTCGCCGACGAACGTGCGCTTCCACCAAGCACCGTCGTGGTCGCCCACGCGCGTGAACTCGTATTCGTAGAGCGCGGCGCGCACGTAGCGCGGTGGCGTCGTCGGAAACGGATCGAACGCGAACAGCGGCTCGACCGATCGATCGCCGCGGAGGAGCTTCTTCACGAGATGGAGAAACCATCCAGAGCGTTCGGGCTGCGTTCCGGGGAGAAACCACATCTGCCAATCGAGACGGTGATGGTAGGGCGTGAGGAAGCAAGGCCTCCGCATGACGTCGCCCGGCTTGCATGGAAGCTCGTAAGCCTGCCATTGGGTGCCTTCGTCGATCTGTTCGGCACGGGTCCCTTCGAGGATCACTTCGTAGCGCTCGCGGTTGATCGACCCGAACGCGCCATACGTGTTCACGACGTGGAGCGGGTTGTACGACTGGTTCATCGACTGATTCGAAGAGATGAGGTTCGCGATCGGATCGATGCTGAGGATGGCGACGACGAGCCCGAGCGCGAGTGATCCCCAGCGCATGCTCGCCGACGGCGAGCGGAGCCACGTCTTCTTTTCGGCGTGAACGACGAGCCGTCGGGGCAACACGCGTCGGAGCGCGTCGTCGTCGAAGCAGGCGATCGCAGGGACGATCGTGAGCCAGTTCAAGAACGAGAGGTTCCCGCTCAGGATGAGCACCAGCTGAAAACCCACGAACGCGACCCCCGCGGAGTGGCGTGCGAGCTTCGGTCCGAAAGCGAGCCACGGCGCCACGAGCTCGACCAGATGGTTGACGACCACGCCCGCCGAATGGGCCCACGTCGGGAGCTGATGGAGACCCCAGCTGATGGGGCTCGGAACCGGCTGCGTCTGGTAGTGGAACGCGAGGCACGTGAGATCGCGCCAACACGGATCACCGCGCAACTTGATGAGGCCCGCGCCGAGCATGACGCGCACGATGAGCCACCTGAAGAGCCAGATGGTGACCGGGTGGGGAGGCCGTTCGGGGAAGGGAGCGAGCGAGCCGGTCGGGCAGAGAAAAATCGCCAAGAACCCAGTCTCGAGAAGCTGAATTTCCCATCCGTATCCCGTAAACACTTGTCCTACGTTTGCAAAAGACAAGTACAGCACCCACAAGGCGCTCATGACCCACGCGTTCGTCACCCCGAGCGCGACCGCGGCGCTCGAGACGACCCCCGTCCAGAGGACGACCTCGATGGCGGTGTCCGAGGTGCCGATCGCCAGAAAGATCGTGGGGAGCGCCCGGAAGGCGCGCAAGGTGGAGCCTTCGCGGAGAACGACGTCGTGGATCAGCTCCGTGATCGGCAAGAGGCCGCCGTGGCCCCAGAGCGGCATCGACTCCCGCGCCGCGCAGAGAAACGCGACGAAGTAGACGAATCCGAGCAGCCGGAGGAGCACGAATCGCGTCAACACGAAGGTCGCTCGTGGCGTGAAGAAGCGATCGAGCGGCCGGGCCCGGAACAACTCGACGAAGCTCGCTTCGTCGTCGGCAGAATCGTCACGCGGCGCTTCCGCGTCTTCCACACCTCGATGAGAGCACACCGGCTCGGTTGTGGCTTGCCTCGGCCGGGCTCAGCGCGCAGGCTCCGCGGGTGCGATAGCCGTGGAGGACACGATGGCCGCCGAATATTCGCGTGCGAGCGACGACTCATTTCTGACGCCGATCACGGCTTTCGACCATTGCCGCGACGAGGCGCGTCCCGACGATCGACTCCGGTCGGTTCGTCGCGCGGCAGAGGCGTTCCACGACCAGATGAAGTCGAGCCCGGCGGTCGATTTCTTCAAAACCGTGACGCTCGCGCGCGTCCCCTACCCGACGCGGTACGCGCTCTTGAATGCTTGCTCGATGCCGACGCCGTACCTCCACATCGTGAACCGGCTCTTCATCGTCCAGATGAAGCATCACGGCGTCTCGAAGACGCTTCTTCTCTCGCCGTCCGACGTCGAACGCGACGCGAAGACCCCGTTCTTCAAGGCGTTGGTCGATCAGATGGGACCGCTCGCCGGCATCGGGCAGAAGCTCATCGCTCCGAAATCGCCGAGCGTGCTCGAGCACCTCGAGGCCGTCGGCATTGCGCCCGAAGAGATCGACTACATCAGCTACGACCATCTCCACACGCAAGACGTCCGCGGATGGCTCGGTCAGCACGGCGGTCGGGGTCTGCTTCCCAACGCGAAGCTCCTCGTGATGAAGGCCGAATGGGAGAGCGCCCAGGGGCTCCTACCGACTCAAGCGCAGTGGTACTGCCCCGACGGTCTCTCGGGGATCGATCCCACGCGCGTGGTGCTCCTCGAGGGCGACGTGATGGTCGGCGAGAGCCTGGCCCTCGTTCGCTCGCCCGGGCACACGGCCGGCAATCACTCCTTCGTCACCCACACCCAGCTCGGCGTGCTCGTCACCAGCGAAAACGGCGTCGGCCCCGATTCGTACGCGCCGCTCGAATCGCGAATCCCTGGCGTCGCGAAGTACGCGCGCTCGACGGGCGCAGAGGTCGTGCTGAACGGAAACACGCTCGAGAGCAGCGTCGAACAGTACATCTCGATGGTCATGGAAAAGACGATCGCTGGCCCTTCTCGAGCGAACCCAAAGTTTCCGAACACGATGTGCTCGAGCGAGCTCGACGCCTATTGGGCCTTTCCGGGAATCAAGCCGACCTTTCGATTCGGCGATCTCGAGCTCGGCATGCGTCTGCCGAGAGCGACGACCGGCAAGACGACGAGCGAGAACGGCCCGGGAGCGCGAGCATGACCAACCCCGTGACCGTGGTCACAGGGGCGGCGAGCGGCATCGGCCTCCACCTCACCACGGTGCTCGCGGCCCGCGGTCACCGAATCGTCGCGACCGACTCGAACGAGCGCGGTCTCGAGGAAGCCCGTGAAAAGTACGGATGGCACGTCGAGAACGTTCTCACCGAGAAGCTCGACGTGACTAACGAGGGCGACTGGGAAAGAGTGCTCGATCGCGCTGCGGCTGCGTTCGGCCGGGTGAGTGTTCTCCTCAACGTCGCCGGCGTCTTGAAACCAGCGAAAGTCGTCGACCTCGATGCAGTGGACATCGATCTTCACCTCACCGTGAACGTGAAGGGCACCATCCTCGGCACGCGCGCAGCCGCGCGGCGCATGGTGAGCTTGGGCCGTGGCCACATCGTCAACATCGGATCGCTCGCCTCGCTCGCAGCCGTTCCCGGCCTCTCGCTCTACTGCGCGAGCAAGTTCGCAGTGCGCGGCTTCACGCTCGCGGCAGCCGTCGAGCTCGCCGAATACGGCGTCTCGGTGAGTCTGGTCATGCCCGACGCCGTTCAGACACCGATGCTCGATTTGCAAGTCGGCTACGAAGAAGCGGCCCTCACCTTCTCCGGGACGAGGCCCCTCACCACAGACGAGGTCGTGCGCGTCATCGTCGACCGAGTGCTCGTGGAGAAGCCTCTCGAGATCACGGTGCCGCTCGGTCGCGGCCTCCTCGCGCGCGCCGCGAGCTCAGCGCCGGGAGTGTCGAGGCTGCTCTATCCGATACTGAAAAAGAAGGGGCTCGCTGCCCAGGCCAAGTTGAAACGGTCCTGAACGGCGAGCCTTCTCTTGTCGGAGCCTCTTCGTAGAGGATCAACGCGTCGAGCTCACGGCATGCACGTGTACGCGCCGGCGCCGCTGAGCTTGCAAGTCGGCTTCGGGCTGTTGCAAGTCGTGTTGTCGATGCACTCGACACAGGTGTCTTGGGCGGCATCTCCCGACTTCGCGCATCTGGTCGTGCCAGCACTGCATTGCGTATCGTTGACGCATTGCACGCAGGTGTTTTGGTACGCGGCGGGAACAGCGGCGGTCTCGCAGTGCTTGCCAGCGGCGCACATCAGGTCGGCGGTGCAGATCATGTTGCAGGCCGTCGCGGCGCAAGAGTAGGGAGTGCAGAGCGCCGAGGTGCCAGCGACGCAAGAGCCGGCGTTGCACGCGTCGGCGGTCTTGGCCGAGCCCGCCGTGCAAGTGGCACCAGTCCCACAAGGCGTCCCGGTGAGAGGCACGGGCGTGCTCACCATGTTGACGCAGGTGTCCATCGTGCAGGCGTTGTTGTCGTTGGGCGGATCATTGGCGGCCACCGGGGTCACGACTCCACCCACGCAAGTTTGCGTCTTGCAGTCGCCAGCCGTCTGAGCCGGGGGATCATTGTCGTCTTGCGACGTCGCCATACCTGCAACACAGTTGAGGCTCTTGCAATCACCCGCCATCTGGCCTGTGGGAGTCGCGGTGCCTTCGTTCTGGGTCATGAGCCCGCAGACGTGCATCGCGCTACAGGTTCGAATCTGACAGAAGGTGTCGGTGCCGGGGCAATCACCACCCACGAGACAACCGACGCAGGTGCCAGCGTCGCAGATGAGCGAGTTTGCTCCGCACGACTGGCCGTTCTTGCTCATGTCGGGCGTGGCGACCGGGAGCCCGGCCGCGCACGTGTCGATCGTGCAGACGTTCATGTCGTCTGGGATCTCGGTGTTGTCGGGAGCGCCCGCCATGAGCACGCCGTTGGTGCAGATGTCGTCGACGCAATCGGTCGCGTTGTCGACGTAGCCCGGCTTCAAACCGTTCGCTACGTTCGCGTGCGAACACTTGCCGGCGACGCAGCTCTCGGTCGTGCAGACGTTCATGTCGTCGCACTTCGAGAGGTCGGTCGTCGTGCACTCGTCGGCGCCTCCGGCACCGGTCGACTGCGACGACGAGGTCACGACGCTCGAGGACGAAGTGCTGTGTCCACCGGCTCCACCATCTCCGGGCTTGAAGACGTTGAAGTCTTGCGTACAGCCGACGAAGAGAGCGCCAGTGGCGGCGACGAGCGAGACGACGAGCAGAGTCCGGGCCAAGGTAACACCTCTTTGGGGAGCGCTCGCGCGCGAGCGTCAAGCCTACGACGCGATCCTAACATGCAGACACGCGCGACCGACAACACTCGCCTAAAATCGAGTGAAGCCCACGTTGGGGGTCGACGTGGGCTCCTCGGCTGGGCAATCGGGCTCCCAGGGTGATTGCGAAGCCGGGAGCCGACCGCTACGCTGCGTGAGCGCAGGGTGTTTGGTGCCCGAACGTCGAGCGAGCTCGACCGAACGGCCGTGGTTCGGTCCCGAGCCAGGGGCACTTCGCGCAGGCTGGTCGGTGGAGGGGTCGAGGGAGTCTTTGGACAGCGTCCAGTATCAGAGCCATCCGAGCAACGTTCTCGGCAAGTTCCGCCTGATCGCGGAGCTTGGCCGCGGCGGCATGAGTGAGGTGTACCTCGCCGTCGTCGCGGGCCCCGCCGGCTTCAACAAGCTCATGGTGCTCAAGCTCATCAAGAACGAGCTCGCCGAAGATCCCGAGTTCATCGCGATGTTCTTGGAAGAGGCGCGCCTCTCGGCCCGTCTGAATCACCCGAACATCGTGCAGACCAACGAGGTCGGTGAGCACAACGGCCGCTACTTCATCGCGATGGAGTACCTCGAAGGCCAGCCGTTCAGCCGGATCATCAATCGGCTCGGACGCGATCGCGGCCTTCCGCTCGGCATGGGCCTTCGCATCCTGAGCGACGTGCTCTCGGGCCTGCACCACGCCCACGAGCTTCGCGATTTCGATGGCTCTGCGCTCGAGGTCGTCCACCGCGACGTGACCCCTCACAACGTGTTCATCACCTACGACGGGCAGGTCAAGGTGGTCGATTTCGGCATCGCCAAGGCCATGAACTCGGCGAACGAGACGCGAGCCGGCATGCTCAAGGGCAAGGTCGGCTACATGGCGCCCGAGCAAGCCAGGGGCGAGCGTGTCGATCGTCGCGCCGACGTGTTCTCGGTGGGCGTCATGCTGTGGGAGGTCGCAGTCGGGCGTCGCATGTGGAAGGGCCACAGCGAAATCCAGGTTCTGCATCAACTGATGCAGGGTGAAATCCCTCGCCCGCGGTCGATGCGGCCCGACATTTCGGACAGGCTCGAAGAGATCATCATGAAGTCTCTGTCGATCGATCGACAGCACCGACACGCGAGCTGTCTCGAGCTCCAAGCCGATCTCGACGAGCTCATGGACGGCGGCAACGAGCGAACGACGCTGCGAGAGGTCGGCCGCCGTGTACAGGTCGCGTTCGACGAGGAGCGGGTCAAGCTCGCGCAGATCATCGAAACCCAGCTGGCTCGGACCAATCTCCCGACCGGGATGTATCAACAGGTCCAGCTGCCGAACCTCGAGCAGCACCCGATGACGGGCGAGCATCAAGCCATGAGGCCGAGCTTCAACCCGACCGTGAGCGGCGCCCTAAGCCAAGGATCGCTGCCTCGCCTCGGCGGGAGCGGCTCGCACCCATCGCACTCGAGTGCGAATGCATCTTGGCAACATTCGCAACCAAACTACCAAGGAACCCCGCCGAGCCATCCCGGTCCGCACGGCAACGCGGAGCCGATGGGTGGGCATCGAGGACCCCAAAGCCAACACGCGCAGCAGAGCCAACACGCGCAGCAGAGCCAACACGCGCAGCAGGGCCACGGGCCGTACACCCCGAACGTTCCGTCGGTCGGCGCCGGGCCGCAGCCCTCGAGCTACTCGCACCCTTTCACGCCACACAGTCACTCTGGCAACACGGGCAGCATCGCGCGCGCGAACCTCTCGTCGGCGGCCGGGATGCGCCAATCGGGCTCGGTGCCGGTTGCGCAGAGCAACCGAATGACGTTCGTGGCGCTGGCCGTGGCCACTGCGGCGGCCGGGCTCGTCGGCCTCCTCTACTTCAACGTCGGCCGCGCGAGCTCCGATCCGTCGAAGACGGCGGGCCAGAGCACACAAGGCGCCCCAGTCATCGCGACCGCCGCGTCGACTTCCGCGAGCACCGCTGTTGCGACCACCGCCACGCCTACATCGGCTCCGACTGCCTCCGCGACGAGCCAGGCGAGCGCCGGGGTCGACGAAGGCTCGGTCACCCTCAAGATCGTGGTGAAGCCGAAAGACGCGAAGGTATTTCTCGACGACCGAAAGCTCGCCGACAACCCGTTCGTGCTCCCCAAAGACGGCCAGAGCCACAAGCTTCGTATCGAAGCGCCCGGCTACGTCGCCCGCACCCGCGACTTCAAAGCCACCGACGATCTGACGTGGGACCTCGAGCTTGCCCCCGATGCTCGCCCTGGAAAGACCGTCGTCATCAAAAAAGATCCGCCACCCAAAGAAGACGACGGAAAGATGACGTCGGGCCACACCGTTCGACCTGTCGACACGAGCTACACGCCGTGAGCCTGCAGCCGATCGCGAGCTGACTGGGGCGCGTTCTACGCATGTTCTTTGTTGGTGCGATCACGTGAGAGCTGCGAGCATCGGCGCCTTGGACATGAAGACGCCGACTTCACCGTTGATGCATCGATGAAAACGCACGCTCGCGCAAAGACGGCGGCCCGATGGGCGCTCGCACTCTCGGTTTTCGCCGAGTGCTCGTTTGGTGGGCATCTTCTCGACCCCTCGGTGGCCCACGCTCAGCCGAACAAAGCCGAAGAGGCTAAGCAGCGATTCTTGAAGGGCGTCGATCTCTTCGGCGAGAGCGATTTTCAGGGCTCTTTGGTCGAGTTCAAGCGTTCCTACGAGCTCGTTCCGAACTTCACCGTTCTCTACAACATCGGCCAGGTCTACTTCCAGATGCAGGACTACGCGAACGCGTTGAAGACCCTGCAGCAGTACATGGACATCGGTGGCAACCGCATCCCTGCTACGAGAAGAGACTCGGTCGAAAAAGACATCGAGAAGCTGAAGGGACGCGTCGCGACCGTCACCATCAAGGTGAGCGTTCCGGGCGCAGAGATCTTCGTCGACGACGCTTCGGTCGGAACGAGCCCGCTCCCCAACCCGGTCATCGTCAGCAGCGGGAAACGACGCTTCTCCGCTACGAAAGAGGGCTTCAACCCCGGCCGCGAGATCAAAGAGATCGCCAGCGGCGAGACGACCGACGTGACGATCGCGCTGTCTTCGCTCGCCCCCGGACAAAAGCCGGTTCCGCTCGGCCCGGGCCCCACGCCCGGCCCCGCCGTTCCAGGTCCCGGCCCCGAGCCCGCGCCGTCCGATCATCACTCGATGGTCGGGCCGATCTTCGCGTGGAGCGCCACGGGCGCCTGCGCGATCGTTTGGGGAACCACAGGAGGTCTCGCCCTCGGTGCGTCGAGCGATCTCAAAAAGCTCAAGACCACACACACCACGGCCGCCGCGCTCTCGAGCGCCGCGAACAAGGCGAAGACACTCGGCATCACCTCCGACGTGATGATGGGCTTCACCCTCGCGGGCGCCGGCGTCTCGACCGTTCTCACGATCCTCGCGCTTCAGAAGCCGTCGACCGCGACTGCGACCCCCGACGCGACGCACGCATCGGTCGACCTCAGCGTCGGCCCCGGCAGCGTGCTGGTGTTCGGCTCGTTCTGACGGCAAGCCGAAAGAACCATCGATCAAGAGAGCCTCCGCTCGAAGCTTGTCTCGACGGAGCCCTCGTCTCGGTTGCCGCCTCGAGCTACTGACCCGAGCAGGTCGTCTTCAGCACGCCCGAGATCTTTTGCTCGACGCCGAGATAGGTGACGCCCGACGGGAACCCCGTGGAGACTTTACCCATGCCGTCGGGTTTGGGCAGGCACCAGATCTCGATGTCGGAAACGGCTTCGCCTGTCTTCAGGTCGAAATCGAGCGGTCCAGACGCGCCGTCGAAGTCGAGCTTGCCGGCGTCTGTGGAGAGCACCTGGAATGCTTGGTTGATCGACGCTTTGCCGACCTTGAGCTTCGTCGCTCCGCCGACCATTCGCGCGAACCCTTGGGCGATGGTCGCGCCGGTGAGAGGCTGCCCTTTCGCCGCGACCGCTGCGTACGAGAAGAGGTACATGATGTCGTAGGCGCCTGCCGCGCCGAAGGTCTGCGCGCTTCCGAGCCCGCCCGCGAATCGTGAGTTGTATTGCGACACGAAGGCTTGGAAGTTGACGTTGTCGGTGCCCGGAATGGTGCCTCGAATGCGGCCGAGGGCGTTCGCCTTTTGGGCTTCGTCAGAGAGCGGATCGATGAGCCCACCGTCGGAGAACATCCAGTGAGGCTTCTTGGCTCCGACCCATCCGGCTTCGACCCGCTTGAAGATACCTGCCCCCATGGGCTTCAGCGGATCGTCGTGAACGGCTTCGTCGGTTCCGAAAGCGAGGATGACGTCGGGAGCGAAGCTCGTGAGCGCGAGGACCGTCTCGTCGTACTTCAGCGGGCTCGCCATCGAGTCGTCGGGGTTACCGTAGTTGAACGCCTTGTAGTTCGTGTCGAGCTGGCTCAGCGCCGACTGTCCGTTGAACACGAGCTGCGTCTCGAGCGCTTCTTTGAGACCTTGCCCGTACGCATCGCCCTTGAACGCGACCGCGACCTTCAGCGCTCCTGCGAAGGGCGTCCCTCCGCCGATGTCGGCGCGCACCTCGGACTCGTAGCGGTCTTTGAAATACGCGGCGATCGCAGCCGACTGAATCGTGTCGCTAGGCGAGGTTCGCCAGAGGAGACCGACGCACTGAGCGGTGCAAGTCGGATCGCCTGCGCACGCGGCCACGCACTTCGGATCACTGTCTTGCTTGTCGGAGATGAGGGTGCTCGTCGCCGACGACGACATCAGGAGAACGCCGTCGGGGATGGTGACGCCGCCTGCGATGTCGAGCGTGATGCCGCTGTATGCAGCACCGCAGATGGCCTGAAGACCCAAGTCTTCGGTCATGTGCTTCACCACCTTCATACCCGTTGCGTTTTCGCTCTGATCGCTGCAAGCGACGAGAACGACCGGGCGCTGCCCCGCGCCGCCGGGCCTGGGCGGAAGCTTCTGAACGTTCAAGTCTTCGACGCCGAGCGTTGCGCCGTTGAGGATCGAGGCGCCGGTCGGGCTCGCGAGATCGGCGATGACGCCGAAGAGAACGGCGTTGTCGTCTTTGTAGTCGCCGATGACGGCAGGACAGTCGTCGCTGGTCAGCTGGACGCACTGTCGCGGAGCGAGTTGACGGCAGACCCAGAACGCGCCGTTGGATGCGCAGTCGGCGTTCTTGGCGCACTGATCGGCCGCGGCGGAGCAGGTTCCTTGGACGCAGGTGGTTCCGGCGAAGGCCTTGCAATCGTCGTTCTTGGTGCACTGGGCCGCGCTCGAATCGATGATGAGCGAGCACGACGGAGCGGAGACCGCACCGAGAGAGAGAAGGACGAAGGCAGCTGCCCCGCGACGAAGGCGCCGCGTCGTGCGGCCTGAGTTGTTCATTGAGCTTCCCACCCTGGTGATCGAAGGATCGTCGGAGAGTACCTTGGACCGCGAGACAGCGCAAAGCTGCGGCCGAGATCACCAGTGGCCCGTCGACGGACCATCACTCGCGATCGGTCAGACTGCTCTCGCGAGCGCCGCGACGACTCCCTCGAGAAGAACCTCGTCTTCGCCGTCGAGCACCGTCCGCGCGTCGAGAACGAGCGCACCATCGACGACACGAGCCACGATGGCAGGGTCGCCGGAGCGGAGTCGGCTCGCGAGCGCGTCGGGTCCCGAGCCGTCTCGAATCACGACCCCACGTGAGGAGATGTGGCGATCGGCGAGCGCTCCTCCGCCCATCTCGCTCTCGGTCTCTACGACGTGCGCGTCGGCGCCAGCAGCCACGAGGACGGCGCACCAACGCTCGGCCCGAGCTTCGACGAGGTCGAGCGGGCGCCGCACCATCGCGAGGACGGGGACCTCGTCGATGCGTCCGCAGAGGTAGCTCGCGAGCGTCGCCTCGAGCGCGGCCAGCGGAAGCCTGCCGAGGCGAAGAGCCCTCGCGAGCGGATGCTTCCGCGCACGGTCGACGAGCGCGCGCCGACCCACGATGATCCCGGCTTGAGGCCCACCGAGCACTTTGTCACCGCTGAAACAGACGAGATCGGCTCCTTGCCTCACGCACGCAGCGACCGTGGGCTCGCCGGCGAAGCCACGCGAGCTCTGGTGCTCACCGAGATCGGCGAGCTCGACCAACGCGCCACCTCCCAGATCTTTCACGAGCGGCACGCCCCGGCGCTTCGCGAGCTCGGCGAGCTCTCGAACGGTGGGTCGCTCGACGAACCCGGTCATCCGGAAGTTTCCTTGGTGGACACGAAGAATGCCGGCGATGTCGGGATGCCTTTCGAAGGCCTCCTCGTAGTCGGCGAGATGGGTACGATTCGTGGTGCCCACTTCGACGAGGCGCGCTCCGCTCTCTTCGAGGATTGACGGAACGCGAAAGCTTCCGCCGATCTCGATGAGCTCGCCACGCGACACGATGATTCCTGGTCCGCCGTGCCGTGATCCGCCACGCGAGGCCAACGTCGCCAATACGAGAAGCACCGCCGCAGCGCAGTTGTTCACGACGAACGCCTCCTCGGCGCCGGCGAGCGCGCGGATGGCCGACTCGGCGAACCCGGCTCGACCGCCACGCTTGCCGGTCGAGAGATCCATCTCCAGCGAGCCGTAGCCCCGCGATGCCTCGACGACCGCCTGTCGGGCCGCCTCGGAGAGAGGAGCTCTTCCGAGATTCGTATGCACGAGGATACCGGTCGCGTTGATGACGCGCCGCGTCCTCCGAGAATAAATGGCCGAAGCACTACGACCGACGCCTTCTGCGATCTCGTTCTCGGTTGGAGCGACGAGGCGCTCGCCAGCGAGAATCTCGCGCCGCGCCGCGTCGATCTCGAGACGAACGAGCTCGGTGACCAGGCCGTGGCCGAGAGCTCGAGCAGCGAGCGCGAGAGCTGGGTGGGACAAGACGCGATCGACGCGAGGTAGCTCGTTGAGAGTCGGACTGGCCATCGCGTTGGGGCTCCGCAAAGGAGCCGGAGGATGATAGCTTCTTTTCGTAGGAGACGCGGACCGACTCTGGTTTAGCGTATCTCATGGCCTTCGGGCGGTGAGCCAACGTGACCGAAGTCCTCCGCCTGAAGGAGCCCCATGTCGAACGCAACAGAGGCCCGCTCGGCACGAAGCCGCGGCGCCATCCCCTCCCCTCGTGCGCTGAAGAAGCGCACCGGTCTCGCGCTCGCCGTAGCGGCCGGCGCCCTCGTTTCGTCGCAAGTCGTGACGCCCGAGACCGCGAGCGCCGGTTGGCCCCCTCCCCCGAACGCAACGTCGGCCGACATGGCAGATCCGGCAAACTGGCCGAACGATCCAGACTACGCTTACAGCGACACGAGCCACGGTCAGTGGAACTACTACTCGTTCATGATCCAGCCGAACGTCGCGCGCCCCGAAGAGACGGCGACCGGCATGTCGACCGATCTCGCGTGGCGCATCACGCAGGGCGATCCGCGCGTGATCATCGCGATCACCGACAGCGGAATCAAATGGGACGAAGATGACATCATCGAGGCCGCGTATCTCAACCACAAAGAGCTCGCGAGCCACAGGCCGACCAAGCTCGGTGGTGGCGTCTGCGGCGATCTCGACCCGAAGTACTACCCGGGCGACACGCCGGCCGACATCGCCGGGTTCGACTGCAACGGCGACGGAATCCTCACCGTCGGCGACTACGCGAACACCACCTCGCTCACGCCTCCCGCCGCGACCGATCATCCGCTCGGTGACCGGAACAACAACGGCAAATTCGATGCTGGCGACATCATCCTGAACTTTTCCGACGGAACCGACGACGACCAGAACGGGTACGTCGACGACATCTCCGGCTGGGATTTCATGAAAGACGACAACGACCCGTACGACGACACGCGTTACGGGCACGGCACCGGTGAAGCACGCGACTCGATGTCTCGCGCGAACAACGGGATCGGCACGGCGGGTGGTTGCCCGAATTGCCGGCTCCTCCCTTTGCGCGTCGGCGACAGCTTCATCACCGACGTGACCGACTTCGGGCAAGCGGCCGTTTACGCGACTGACATGCACGTGCGGCTGATTCAAAGCGCGCTCGGCACCGTGAACAACAACGTCTTCACGCAAGACGCACTCGACTACGCGTGGAACCACGGCGTGTTGATCGTCGCCTCGATGGCCGACGAGAACTCGAAGCACCACAACATGCCGACGGTGTCGAACCACACGCTGCCGGTCCACGCGATCGAGTTCTCGGGCGACAAGATCCAGTCGAGCGACACGTTCCTCTCGTACCACCCGTGCTCGAACTACGGCGGGCAGAACTTCCTCTCCGCGTCTGGCAACGGGTGCTCGAGCGAAGCGACCGGACAGCTCTCGGGCATCTCGGGGTTGGTCCTCTCCGAGGGGCTCGGCATACAGCTGACGGGCGCTGAAGCGCAACAAGTCTTGATGATGAGCGCCGACGACATCAACGTGCCGGAGTCGCAAAAGCCCGACGCGATCCCGCGCTGGTCGCAGAAGGGATTCGACCAGCGCTTCGGCTACGGCCGCGTCAACGCGAACCGAGCCGTCGAGATGGTGCGAGACGGCAAGATCCCGCCGGTCGTCGACATCACGAGCCCCACCTGGTTCTCGGTGCTCTACGCCGATCAAGTCACGGCTCCGATCGACATCCAAGGTCAGATCAGCGCCAAGCGCGCGATGAGCTTCGACTACGTCGCCGAGTGGGCGCCCGGCGTTCAACCGCTCGACGGGGCCTTCATCAAGTTCGCCGGCCAGAACGGCGTCGACGCGAAGACGATCATCGGTGGTGCGAGCGGACCCATCGCGTCGCTCGACATTCGCGGCATCGACACGACGCACGACGCCGACGTCGACAGCCAGCTCGGCGAGAACAAAGACACGATCACGGTGCGTGTTCGCGCGGTCGCTCACTACGCCGCCCCCATCGGTGACATCGGAGGAGAGCTCCGACGCACCTACTACGTGCACTCCGATCCCGACCTCTTGAAGGGCTTTCCGATCTTCATCGGATCGGGCGGCGAAGGCAGCCCGAAGATGGCCGACATCGACCAAGACGGTGTGCGCGAGCTGCTTTACCCGACCGCCGGCGGTGAGCTCCACGTTTACAAGATCACAGACAGCGGACCGAAGGAGCTCGCGGGCTTTCCCTTCAAGGCCGATCGCGCCGATGGGCTGAAAGAGACGCCTCCTCCCGGAGTTCCGAAGTACCTCGCCGCCCCCGGATACCAAGCGGGCGGAGTCGATCCCGACGTCGGTCGCGAGTCGTTCAGCACCAACGCCCCCGCCATCGCCGATCTCGACGGCGACGGCGCCCCCGAGATCGTGGTCACCAGCTACGCCGGCACGATCTACGTGCTCGACAACCACGGAAAAACGCGCCCCGGCTGGCCGAAGCGTCTCCCCGACGTGCCGTCGTGCTCGCTCGACCCCGCGAAGCCGACGCCGCAGCCGTGCATGTCCGAGGAGTCGCACATCGCGCGCGGTGCCTTCGGCGCTCCCGTCGTCGAAGACATGAACAAGGACGGCAAGCTCGACATCATCCAGGGCGCGTTCGACGGGAAGATCTACGTCTTCGATCTCGACGGCAAACCTCTCGACGGCTTCCCGGTGAACATCGCGTACACCGGACCGCTCGGCGGCGTCGTCCCTCCACCGAACCGAATCTTCACCACGCCCGCGGTGGCCGACTTCAACGGTGACGGCATCCCCGACCTGCTCGTGGGCTCGAACCAGAAGCTCGGCGAGGGCGGTGGCTCGGGAGCGATCTATCTCGTCGACGGTCGCGGGACGAAGGCGCCTCAGCTCTACTTCCCGAACTGGCCCATCACGATGACCTCGCTGAATCTCTTCCCGCTCGTCGCCGAAGGCATCACGAACGCGGGCGTGGTCGGCACATTGAACGGAACGCTCGTCGCCGTGCAACATGGCAACGCGTCGCCGCCGCTCATCTTGCCGCTCGATCCAGGTAAGCAAGACAAGCTCAACCAAATCCCGCCGAACGCGCTGCCACAGCGACCCGACCCGAACAACCCCGGCAAGACGGTGAAGGGCGTCGACCTCACCAGCATCTACGGGCCGATCACCAAAGCACCGAAGCCCGACACGATGCTCCCGCTCTTTTCGCAGCCTTCACTGGGCGACATGGACCAAGACGGCGTCCCCGACATCGTCGCGTCCGGCGGCTCGCTCACCTTGGCCGAGAGCCTTCAGTCGAACACGTCGGCGAAGGGAGCGAGCCTGCTCGCGATCTGGAGCGGCAAGACGGGAGCGATGCTGCCTGCTTCTCCGATGGTGCTCGAAGACTTCACGTTCCTCAACAGCTCGGCAGTCGCCGACCTCACGGGCGACGGCTACCCCGAAGCGATCATCGGCTCGGGCGGCTACTACCTCCACGCGTACGACGGATGCGGTCGCGAGCCCACGGGCTGGCCGAAGTTCACGGGGCAGTGGATCATCCCGACGCCCGCGGTCGGCGATCTCGACAACGACGGCAAGCTCGACGTGGCCGTCGGAACACGCGATGGCTGGCTCTACGCATGGCGCACCCAAGGCCCCGTCGACGACCTCATCGAGTGGGAGAGCTACCACCACGACAATCGCAACACCGGCAACTACGACGTGAAGCTCGACCAGGGCGGGAGCAAGCACCCGACCCCGCTCACCGCAGCGATGTGCGAAGCACCCGTCGGCCCCGGCACCGGGACGACCTACGGCGTCGCCGGTGGCTGCAACTGCGAAGTCGCAGCGCGCACGAACGCGGGCTCCGATGAGACGTCTTTCCTCGGGCTCGGAGTCGCCAGCGCGGCCATCGCCATGGCTCGACGACGCCGAGGACGAACGGCGGTCTGCCGCTGAGCTCCTCGAGACCTCGGCCTTGGCGATGAAGCGATCGCGCCAGGGCGCGAGGTCGAGCAGCTAAGGCGAAGCTCGATCGCGCTGCGGGAGAGTGCTAAGGGCCCGCGTATCGATGAGTCGGCGTTATTCGGCCGATACCATCGCGAGACAGGACGGCCTGGTCTCGGCGCTCCTCAGCCTACAAAAGTAGGCTTCCGGTGCTCGTTCCTCGGGCACCACTCTCACGAAGGTCGAGGCGGAATATCGATCGACTTGTTGATACGCGGGCCCTAACGCACGCCTCGAGACTTACCATGCCCCGCTACGCGATCACCACTTTCGGCTGCCAGATGAACGTGCACGACTCGGAGCGCATGCACGAGGTGCTTCGGCGCGCCGGGTACGTCGAGGCCGAGGGTCACGACGACGCCGACGTCATTCTTCTCAACACGTGCAGCGTCCGTGAAAAGGCCGAGCAGAAGCTGCTCAGCGAGCTCGGTCGTCTGGGCAAGATCAAACGCACTCGGCCCGAGCTCTTGGTGGTGGTGGCCGGATGCGTCGCGCAGCAAGAGGGCGAGAAGCTCCTCAAGCGCGCGCGGTTTCTCGATCTCGTCGTCGGTCCCGACAACATCCCCGAGATCCCCCAGCTCCTCGCAGACCTGGGCGCAGGCGGGCTGCCGGTGGCCCGCACGGTGTTCGATCTCGATGCGCCGCAGTTCCTCACCGCCCTCAGCGTCGCCGAAGGCGCCACGACGGCGTTCGTCACGACGATGAAGGGCTGCGACGAGCGCTGCTCGTTCTGCATCGTCCCAACCACGCGCGGGCCCGAGCGCTACCGACCGTCGAGCACGATCGTGGCCGAAATCGAGGCGCTCGTGGAGCGCGGCGTGCGCGAAGTCACGCTCCTCGGCCAAACCGTGAACAGCTACCGAGATCCCGAGGGTGCGATCGCGAAAGCCGACGAGATCATCGGCGACGTCGATCCCGACGAGAGCGAGTTCGCGGGGCTCCTTCGGCTCATCGCTGCGCGCGTTCCAGGTCTCTTGCGCCTACGCTACACGAGCCCTCACCCGCGCCACTTGGTGCCGTCGCTCATTCGCGCGCACGCCGAGGTTCAGGTGCTTCCGAAGCACGTTCATCTGCCGGTCCAATCGGGAAGCGACCGCATGTTGAAGCGCATGATTCGTCGCTACACGAAAGACGAATACGTTCGTCGTGTCACGGCGCTGCGCGACGCCGTGCCAGGCCTCACGCTCTCGACCGACATCATCGTCGGCTTCCCAGGAGAGACCGACGAGGATTTCGATGCCACGCTTCGGCTCATCGAAGAGGTCGGCTTCATCGGCGTGTTCGCATTCAAGTATTCACCGCGCCCGAACACCCCTGCCCTTCGCCTCGGCGACGACGTGAGCGAAGCGACGAAGAGCGAGCGGCTCGCTCGGTTGTTCGCCATTTCCGAGCGGCTGGTCGCCGATCACCTGGCGAGCCTCGTCGGAACGACGCAGCGAGTCCTCATCGAGGGCGCGGCCAAGAGGGGCATCGTGCTCTCCGATGGCGGCGAGCCCAGCGCTCGCGCCAACGATGCGGCCCACAAGAGCTATTCGGGCCGAAGCGACAGGCACGAAATCATCCACATCGACGACGCCGCAGCCGAAGGCCTCCAAGGCGAGATCGTGAGCGTCACGATCCAGCGCTCGTTCAAGCACTCGGTTTTGGGTGCGCTCGACGCGAGCACCCGGGCACGCGGCCTCGCAGCGCTCGAGGCACGCGGTCCGCGAGCCAAGTCGCGCCGATCGCTCCCGATCGCTCCCGTCTCGAGCTGAGCACACGACAATTGTTTGCTGAGACGGCTCGCGTCTCATCGCGTGCTGTCGACGTCGAACCGTGCCGTTCCGGAAACGGGTGCCACTTCATCCGACACGCGCAGTCGATCGCGATTGCGCCGTTGCGGTGGATGACCCGCATGGTGTCTGATCGGGAAAGAGCGTTTCGAACGATTGCGGCGTTCGAGCGGTCACGAATCGACGGGCCAGCGCTACACGGTTGGAAGGAGGCCAAATCATGCGAGTTCCCGTGTCGATTTTGCGCACGTTGCAGGTGGGTTTGAGCGGTACGACGCTGGCGTTCGCGGTGGGTTGCTCGCAGCCGGCAGCTGCGAACAAAGAGCCCGCTCCTTCGGCGACGACCGAAACGACGACCCAAGACGAGGCCAAACCCGCCAACGCGACGCGCGCCTCCGAGCTGCGCAGCCCCCAACAGGGCCCGACCGTACGTGACGACCGACGGGTGCCCGACGGCTCTTGGTTCTTGTCGCAGCCTGGGGCGCCGCAAACGAACCAGCCGGTTCAACCCGTGAGCGAGCAGCAGCAGCCCGTCGTGGTTCAGGTTCAACCGAAGCCGAAACCCATCGTGCATCAGCCGAATCCGGCGAACCCGAACTGGAACCAAGGACACTGGAACGTGCGCGCCGCCTGCGGACGCGGATGACGTCAGGCGAGACGACGTCGACGACGACCGCCCAGATCCGAGTGGGTCTGTCGCTCATGCCGAGCGAGGACTTCAGAGTCGCAACCGAGTCACTGTTTCAACTCGACCTCATCGACGTCCTCGAATGGAACGTCGACATGGGCTTTGGCCCTCTCCCGAATCCCCCGTGGGTCGAGGCCCTGCTCGATCGCTACTCGGAGGAAGGCCGCCTCTACGCGCACGGAGTCGAGCTGAGCCCTCTCTCGGCTGTCCTTCTCCCGCACCAGGAGCAATGGCTCGCAGAGCTCGCGCGGGCCTTCGACCGGCGTCGATATCTCCATCTCACCGATCATTTCGGCTTCATGACGGCCGGGGCTTTCGTGCGTGGTACGCCGCTGCCTCTACCGCAGAGCAGAGCGGCGCTCGCGGTGGCCGAAGAGCGGATTCGTCGCCTTCGCAGCATCACCGACTGCCCGGTGGGGCTCGAGAATCTGGCGCTCGCCTTCGGGCTCTCCGACGTGCGGGCCCAGCCAGCGTTCTTGCGAGCCGCCCTCGAAGAGACCGATGGGTTTCTCTTGCTCGATCTGCACAACCTTCATTGCCAGGCTCAAAACTTCGGCGAAGACGCGCACGAGCTGCTCCTCCGATACCCACTCGATCGCGTGAAAGAGATCCATGTCGCGGGTGGAAGCCTCTCGCACCCACGCGCCGACCCGGAGGGCCGGGCGTTTCGACGCGACAGTCACGACAGCGAGGTGCCGAACGAAGTCTTCGGTCTCCTCTCGCTCGCGTTGAAGCGCTGCCCAGCGCTCGAAGCCGTCATTCTCGAGCGCACCGATCGCTCGATGTTCGGCGACGAAGAGCGGCGCCGATTCGGCGAGGAATTCATGGCCCTACGTGAGCTCGTACACGCAACACGGCCCCTGACGCCGACGCCAATCGACCCCTCCGACCGCACGACGCGAGCCCCTCGGAGCGAGCTCACGATCCCCTGGCTCGAGGACGACCTGGCTTCTCTCGACACGCTCCAACAATCGATTCTCGAGACCTTTGAAAAGGAAGCGGACCCGAAGCTCGCGATCGAGGAGCTTGGTTCTCTTCGAGCGCTCGAGATTTACGCCGATTGGCTCGCCAGCTGGGAGCCGAGAGCCGTCGAGATCGGGATCTCCCTCGTCCGCCAATGGGGAACGCGGGCGCCGCCGGACGGAACGATGCTCGCGGCAGTGCTGCCCGCGCCGAACGTCACCTTCGAGCTTCGGCATGTTCCCATCGTCGAGCCCGGTCCAGGGCAGGCGCTGTTACGTATTCGTGCGAGCGGAATTTGTGGCACCGACCTCCACATCCGCAGAGGGATGATGGGCATCCCGTTGCCTGCGGTGCTCGGACACGAGCCGGTCGGTGTCGTCGAAGCGGTGGGCCCGTTGGTCACGAACGTGCGGGTCGGCGATCGCGTCGGAGTGCCGTGGGTCCAAGCGGGATGCCAGAGGTGCGCGTCGTGTCGGCGGGGTAAGACGCAGTATTGCAATGACCCGAAGACTTGGGTGCAAACCGGCGGAGGTCATGCCGAGCTGATGCTCGTCGAGGCGTCCGGCTGCGTCGCTATTCCCGACGCGCTTTCTTTCGAAGAAGCAGCTCCCCTGTTCTGCGCCGGATTCACGGTGATGAGCGGCTACCGACGCGCGATGCCTCGCCCGGGCGATCGGATCGCGGTTCTCGGGCTCGGTGGCCTCGGGCATCTCGGTCTCCAAATCGCGAAAGCCTTCGGCCACGAGGTCGTCGCTGTCACCTCGTCGGCGGACAAGCGTAGCGAGCTCATCGCTCTCGGCGCAGACGAGGTCGTTCTCGCGGGTGACGACGCTGGCCGCGCGCTCGCCGAAGCCGGAGGCGCCGACGTGATCCTCGCCACCACGAGCTCGCCGATCCACGTTGGACAGATCGTCGCGGGCCTGCGATCCGAAGGACGCATGGCGCTCATCGGCCTCGGCGGAGGAGCGGTCTCGATCGATCCGATGAGCCTCATTCTCGCGCAAGGGACGATCGTCGGTGCGTTACAAGACGAGAGAGCGCATCTCGTCGAAGTGCTCGACCTCTGTGCTCGACGCCGGGTGAGGCCGATCCTCGAGACGTACCCGTTGGTGCTCATCGAGCGCGCGATGAACCGCCTCGCCGACGGACGCGTTCGCTACCGAGCGGTTCTCACGCTCGCCTGAGGGCGTCCGGCGATTGGCGCGAAGCTCCGATCTCAGTCGGGTCGCGAGAGGTCGAGCCCAGTGCATTTCTCCGAAACGTTCAAAAATCGAAGTGCTCGAGCTCCTTGATAGCAACCCAACTGGGTCGACAGCTGCGACGAGGCAACGACGCGCGCGTCAGGTACGGATCGATGAGGGTCGTAGTCGTTTCGTAGGTAATCTCGAATCCAGCCGTGCCGAGCCAGCGCACGCGGACCGAGGCTCCCCCACGCAGCGGATCGAAATGCGAGACGCCCAAGTCGAGATCATCGGTGAAAGACACGTTTTTCGAAGGTAGACGAGGTTTGGGTTCGCTCGACGGACATTGGCCGAAAGATTAGGCTCGCGGCTCATGTCGCTCGTTTTCAGCTTCGACGGAAAGTCACCTCGGTTCGGTCGTGAGGTGTTCATCGCTCCGAACGCGACTCTCATCGGCGACGTCGAGCTGGGCGACGAGTCGAGCGTGTGGTTCGGCTGCGTTCTTCGCGCCGACGTCGGGATGATCCGGATCGGCGCGCGGACGAACATCCAAGATCTCGCGTGCGCCCACATGACGGGTGGAATCAACCATCTGACGATCGGCGACGACGTCACGGTCGGCCACGGCGCCATCCTCCACGGCGCGACCATCGACGACGAGTGCCTGATCGGAATGGGAGCGATCGTTCTCGACGACGCCGTGATCGGCAAAGGATCGGTCATCGGGGCGGGCGCGTTGGTCCCGCCGCGAACCATCATCCCCGCCGGGTCGCTCGCGCTCGGAAATCCTGCGCGGGTGATTCGCCCGGTGACCGAGAGCGAGCGGATGCTCGGTCTCGCGGGTGCGAGACACTATGTAGAAAGCGCGAAAACTTACGCGCGCATCGTCTAGCCTGAAGCCGGGGGGAACGTTCGAGGCGGCGCCGAGGGGAGCTGCGCGGGCGGTTCCTCGTGTCTTCTTTTCGGGCGACCCATCGCTTCATCGAGTCCGTGAAGCTCCCGACCGTGATCGGCACCCGCGCCGACATCGCCGACTTGGACGGAAATCAGGTCGGCGACATCACGAGAGCGGCGAGCTTCGCGCTATCACGCGCGCGAAGCAGCGTTCGGTGAGCGCGAGCACACCGGCCGACGGCACCGTGCCCGACGGACCGGGTCTTTGCATCACGAGCGTCGCGACGGGCGACGTCGACGGCGACGGACTTGAAGACCTGCTCGTGGTGACCACCGAGGGGAGCCGCGTCTTGAAACGAATGGCGAGCGCCGATCGGGGTGTCGCCGACTTCTCGCTCGATCCGAAGAAAAGCTTTGAGCCGCGACGCCCTGATCGGTGCGTTCGACTCGTTCGCCACTGTGGCTCCGAAGCACCGAACGTTTAAATTCGCTCGCGACTCGAACGATTCGGTGCTCTAGGTTTTCGCGTGGCAAACGACATTCTGACCTACACGCTCGAAGGAACCACCGCCGTCGTCCAAATGGACGATGGCAAAGCGAACGCGCTATCGACGCCGATGATCGAGAGCCTCCTCGGGGCGCTCACACGCGCCGAGAACGAAGCCGCGGCGATGGTCCTGGTCGGTCGGCCCGATCGTTTCTGCGCCGGCTTCGACCTCAAGGTCATGATGAGCGGCCCCGACGCCGCGAAGGCGCTGCTCACGAGGGGTTCCGATCTTCTGATGAGACTCTACGGAGCCAAGGTTCCGCTCGTAATCGCTTGCACGGGACACGCGCTCGCAGGCGGTGCTCTCGTCACGCTGACCGGTGACGTCCGCATCGCAGCGCGCGGTGCTTACCGAATCGGTCTCAACGAGGTCACGATCGGACTTCCTGTACCGGTCCTCGCGATGGAGCTTGCTCGCGATCGCCTGCTGCCGAGCGAGCTTTCTCGCGCGACCCTGATGGCGCAGATTTACTCGCCCGACGAAGCCTGGAGGGCCGGCTACGTCGACGAGGTCGTCGAAGCCTCGGAGCTCGTCCAACGCGCGAAGGACGAGGCCAAACGCCTGGGAGCGCTCTCGCGTTCGGCGTTCGAAGCGACCAAGATGCGTCTTCGTGGCAAGACGATCGCGCATGTGAACGCGACCCTTCAAGACGATCTGGCGACCTTGCTCCCGCCGACGCCCTGAACGACGACGACCGACTTGCACGGCGCGGGTGGCGAACGCGTTCCGATCGATTTTGCGGGCTGCTATCCTGCGACGATGCGCGCTGTCCGATGTCACGAGCTCTCGGGTCCGTCGGGTCTTCGAGTCGACGAGATCCCCGATTTCGCTCCGCCCGGCCCGGGCGAGGTGCTCATCGGCGTGAAGGCCGCCGGCGTGAATTTTCCCGACGTGCTCATCACGCAAGGGAAATACCAGTTCAAGCCCGATCCGCCGTTCATACCGGGCGGTGAGGTCTCCGGCATCGTCGAGGCCGTCGGGTCGGGCGTCACGGCTTTCGAGGTCGGCGATCGCGTCGCCGCCACGATGCTCTTCGGCGCGTTCGCAGAGCGCGTTGTCGTGCCCCAAGAGGCGGTCGCAAAAATCGGGGCGTCGGTCAGCTTCGAGATCGGCGCGTCGGTGCTGCTCACCTACGCGACGACGATGCACGCGCTCGTCGATCGCGCAGCGTTGCAAAAGGGCGAGAAGCTCCTCGTGCTCGGCGCAGCGGGCGGCGTCGGGATTGCGGCGGTCGAGATCGGAAAGTGCCTCGGCGCCCACGTCATCGCGGCCGCGTCGAGCAGAGAGAAGCTCGAGTTCTGCCGCGCTCACGGCGCCGATGCGGTGATCGACTATGCGAAAGAGAACCTGAAAGATCGCGCCAAGGCGCTGTCTCGAGGGGGGCTCGACGTGGTCTACGATCCGGTGGGCGGCGACTACACCGAGGCTGCGCTTCGTTCGATGGCTTGGGGAGGTCGGCTTTTGGTGGTCGGCTTCGCGTCGGGTCCCATTCCGAAGATTCCGACGAACCTCATCCTGTTGAAGAGCTGTCAGATCGTCGGCGTCTTCTGGGGTCAGTTCGCGATGCGCGAGCCCGCGAAGAATCGAGCGCATGTCGAGCAAGTGCTCCGCTGGATCGACGAAGAAAGAATCAAGCCGCACGTCGACGCGGTCGTTCCGTTCGCCCGCGCGGGTGAAGCGTTGGCCAAGCTCGAGCAGCGCGCAGTGAGAGGGAAAGTCGTGCTCGTTCCGTGAGTCGAACGCCCACGCCCCAACACGTCGTGATCGACGCTCGCGAACGAGCAAGGCGCCACGTCCCCGGTCGCGCATTACCGAGAAACGCTTACGTTCCTGGACGAGGCCCCCGCCCCATCGCCGTCGACGAAGCGGTCGCGCGCTTCGCTCCGATCGCGTGGGAGACGAGCGAGGACTATGCTTGGGGCTTCGACCTTCTGAACCACGGTTTTCCGTGGGAAGCGCACGAGATCTGGGAGA
This sequence comes from Polyangiaceae bacterium, assembly GCA_043755175.1. GTDB lineage: Bacteria > Myxococcota_A > Polyangia > Polyangiales > Polyangiaceae > CAYYKK01. Next base: position 103,109 of record JAYUUB010000275.1, read on the forward strand.
GCGGGTGGCGGGCCGTCGAGCGAGCGAGCGTCGAGGGGCTTCTGCTCCAGGCGCTGATCAAGGTCGCAGCCGCTCACGTGAAGATCCTCCAGGCAGATCTCGAAAGCTCGCGTCGTCATGCCATGAGCGCCGCCGAGATCGTCTCTCGCATCCAGCATTCGATTGCGCCGAAAACCGATCTCATGGGCGTGGACCTCGAAGCGCTCGCCGCCTCGGCGCGCGAGGTCGCGACGACCGGCGTGTGCGCGCATCTTCGGATGCGTCTCCCGGCGATCGCACGAGAGACGATCGCACCAGAGACGATCGCATAGACACGTTCGCATAGACACGTTCGCATAGAGACGATCCGCATGCGCCGATCGCACCAGAGACCACGACCCCACCGAGCGGAGAGCGCGAGCGCGGTTGAACCCCTCCAAGCCGCACTGCCCGTCATTAGCTCGTTACACCATCGGCTGAGAGGGGGCCAGACGAGCTTTGGTTCCTTTCATCGAACGTCGAGAAAATCAGCCCGCAGCGCCAAGACTGCCGTATGAAGGGGTCGCTAGAAACAGAGCGCAATCGGCATGACGTGCTAGATCCTCTGCCCGGATCTTCTGCCGGTTTCGCATGACCAACATGAGGCCCACGATGACTGTCCCCGTTGCCGAGATGACCCTTCCCCAGCTGATGAAAGCCTGTGACGGGTACTTTCTCGTCCCGGTCCCCGGCTCGGACGGGCCCCCTTGGAAAGAATGGCAACCGCGGCAGATCCCGCATGACACGTACGTCGAAGCCTCGAGCCGCTTGTCTGATCAGGTCGACGCCGAAATCGTGCCGTGGGCCCGCAACCTTCTTCGCCACGACGATCTCGCCGCTCGTGAGCGCGGCGCCGCCCTTTTGACGCGTGCCGCCGAAGATGGGCTGCTCGTCGACATTCGCACCGAGGTCATCACCGAGCTAGAAGAAGTCGTTCGCAAGCCGGCGCAAGATCCCAAAGACTCCCAGGCGAAAGTCGCTGCCATCCTCGCGCTCGCGAAGATGCGCGCGATTCGCTCGCTCATCGCTCTCGCCGCCGTTCCAGCGGTGAAGAAAGAAGAGCTGCCGCTCACGATCAAAGAGTGTCTCGAGCGCATGGCCGCGAAGAAGTTCGCGACCACCGCTTCGTCACTCACGTGGGCACGCGCCCAGGTCGCCGCCGAAGAGAACGCGCACAAGGCTTGGACGATCGCGGTCGCCGCGCGCTCCAAGGAGAGCTTCCGCCCCTACAAGACCACCGAGCGATTCGTCACGGGCGACCTCGTCGACCACGTGAAGTTCGGCCACGGCATCGTGACCCGTGCGATCGAGGGCTCCAAGGTCGAGATCCTCTTCTCGCGTGGTCACCTCGTCCTTCTCCACAAAGAGTATTGAGAACACGTAGCCTCTCACGAGGCTCTTCACTTGGATGAGAGAGTCACTTCGGTGAGAGAGTCACTTCGGTGAGAGAGTCAGTTCGGTGAGAGAGTCAGTTCGGTGAGAGAGTCACTTCGGTGTGAGAGTGAACCGTCAGCGTCCGACCAGAGCCCGCCCTCGTCGAGAGGAGCGGGCTTTCGGTTGGGTGTCAGCCCGACCATCCGGACTGGCCGGAGGGTCTGAAACCCCACGTTTGCAGGGGTCGCGGGTCGTCTCGTGCTAGGCTCCCGCGGCGATGAGACGGAGGCGGGACAGAGGCGACGAGACCGGGCGCGTGACACTCGCCCCCGGTCAGCTCGCCGTGCCGAACGTCACCCTCACCCGAAAGATCGCCGAGGGCGGCATGGGCAGCGTCTGGGAGGGAAACCACCTCGCGCTGCACACGACCGTCGCGGTGAAGTTCGTGCTCGCCGAGCTCGGTGAGAATGAAGAAGCCGTCGCGCGATTCGAGCGCGAGGCCACCGCCGCTGCGCGCATCAAGAGCCCGCACGTGGTGCAGGTGCTCGACCATGGCCTCACCGAGAACGACGGAGTCCCCTACATCGTGATGGAGCTGCTCGAGGGCGAAGACCTCGAAGCGCGCCTCGATCGCGAGCCGCGACTGCCGCTCGATCTCGTCGCCCATCTGGTCGGGCAGGCCGCGAAGGCCCTCACCAAGGCGCACAGCCTCGGCATCGTTCATCGCGACATCAAACCTTCGAACGTCTTTCTCACCGACGTGGGTGGCGACACCTTCGTGAAGCTCCTCGACTTCGGTATCGCGCGGCTCTCCATGGCCGACGTCGGACGCGCGCGCGTCACGCAAACAGGCGCGATGCTCGGGACGCCGGTCTTCATGTCGCCCGAGCAGATGACCCACGCGAAAGACGTGGGACCGGGGGCCGATTTGTGGTCGCTCGGTGTCGTCGCCTACCTTGCGCTCACCGGACGTCTCCCCTTCGACGAAGAGACCATCGCCGGAATCGCGATGGCCATCGAGCGCGGCGTCTTTCCAGCCGCGACCTCGTTCGTGGCCGATCTGCCGCCCAACATCGATAAGTGGTTCTCGAAGATCTTCAAGAAAGACCCGAAGGCGCGCTTCGCCTCGGCGCGCGAGATGGCCGACGCGCTCGGTCGCATCGCCGACGTGCCCGTGTCACCGGCATCGGTCGCTCACAACAGCAATCCGCCTCCGCCCGTTCGAGGCACCGTTTCCGAAGACACGTCGTCGGAAGAGACCCCCTCCGAAGAGGTTGCCGTCGAAGACGAGCCGACCCACGTCGAAGACAGGGGCCGCATCGAAGAGATCCTCGAAGACGCCGTCCGCGACGCCGCGAACGCCCATCGGGGGATGGACTCGATGTCGGAGATCGCCGACACCGCCATCTTGCCGATGAGCTCGGCAGCCAAGGGCGCGAGCATCGCGAGCGAGCCAGCGCCCACCGAGACGGCTACGCCTTCGCCAGCGCGAGGCACGAGAAGCGACGCCTCGAGCTCGTTCGTCGACGACAAGACGAGCAGTGACGACCGCGTGACGACGTTCGGCAACGCGAGCGAACGCCCCGAAACGCCTTCGAAATCTGCTTCGCAGGCTGTCGCGAAGACGGCGGGTCCGGTCGCGAAAGACGAAGCCAAGAAATCAGACGCGACCGACCCGAGCACCGAAGCTCCTCGAGCCAAAGGCCCGACGACCTTCATGGGGCTGAGCGAGGCCGAGACCGATGCGCTTGCCGAAAAGCCCGCCTCGCGAAGCGGGCTCTACACGGCGCTCGCTCTCGGCCTCCTTGCACTCGGCGGCGCAGCGTACGGCGTGATGTACATGAACGGCGGCGGAGCCAGCGTCCCCTCGAGCGACTCGGCGTCCGCAGAGCCTGCTGCACCGACCCCGACTCACGCAGCATCATCGACGATGCCGGCGACTGCCAGCGCGGTAGTCACGGCGGTGCCGTCCCCTTGGCCGAGCGGCGCTCCGACACCGCCCGCCGCTTCGGCGTCGACACATCCGTCCGCGTTCGCTTCCGCCCCGAAGCCTCCGACGCCAAACCGACTGCCTCGACCGGCTCACAGCGCAGCGCCAGCGACGAGCGGTGGCCCGCCGCCGACCGGTCAGCCGACTCCACCTCAGACCTCGGCCACGCCCAAGACCGCCGAGGCACCGAAGCCTGCCGCCCCCGCCTCGAGCCACTGACACGCGAGAAGCGCGGCAGCCGTGGGCCTGATCACTTCGTTCATGGCGCGCGCGACGGCGCCCCTTCGCTCGTCGCGATCGAGCTGTCCGTGAGCGTGGAGCGCAGCCTTCGCTCCGAAGAGCTCGCCTGCGCTCGACTCGATCGAGGCTTCGGCGAAGGCTCGCGCGACCGCATCGCGCACCTCGACGCCGCCGACCGAGAGCGCCCACGCCACCGTTCGCCACGCGAGCTCGGCGTGCGTGGTCTCGTCGTCGGCGATCTCGGTGAGCGCTGCACGGACTCGTGGGTCGGTCGCCGCGTCGCGTGATTCTTGTGCGACGAGCGCCGCGGCGGTCTCGTTCACGCAACCTTCTCGAACGGTCGCAGCTGCAACCTCTGCGAGGCTTCGACCGAGCACCAAACCATTGCTCATGAGCTTCGAGGGGCCCCGCGGACCACCGGCGTACAAGCTGGCCAGACCGAACGACAGCTCCGCGTGGCGGATCTCGTCGCCCATCGCACGCTGCGCGTCGCGTACGAGATCGGCCGGTGCGCCGTGCTCGAGAAGCTCGAGCGCGAAGTGGGCGAACGATGCGATCGACGCGTGCTCGAAGAGCGCATCGCGACTCCATGCTTCGGCGAGCGTTCGACGCGTGGTCGCATCGAGGCTCGAGATCGGACAAACATTGTGATCCTTTTCACCGGCCTTCGCAGCGAACATCCAACCGCCGCGCTCGGCGACGTCGGCCGTGCGCGCAACACCGTCGACGACGAAGGGTCGGCCCATGCACGGCATCGGCTGCGTGAAGACGTCGTAGCAACAGCTCGCGCCGGCCACGCTCGGACCACACACGACCTTGTCGACCGACTTTTTGCCGCATCCCGTGGTCCCACCGTTGAGCTGCGTCGCGATGAGATCTTTGAGCGTCGGCTCCGACGTCGCTGCGCAAGGCATCTTGAGGCCGGCCAAACAGACGTGCTCTTTCGCGTCGCCGGCGGGAGGCGGGACGTTGCAGCTCGATCCGGTCGAGCTCGAGGTGGTCGTCGGGCCCGTTGGACCGCTTCCACCGACGTCGCTCCCACCGCCGCCGTCGAAGACCACCTTGCCACCGCACGCCGCCCCGATTCCAGAGACCGCGCCGAGCCCGAGAACACCGGCGAGACGGACGGCCAAGAGGTGATGATTCAGCATGGAAAGAGCTCCGTTCGACGAAGGCCTGCCGTTCGTGTCGAGGGTCGGCCGCTTCCGACGATTCGATCATTCGCGGCCCTGGAGTGGATGGGCATCGTCGCACAGAGCCGACGTCATGTCGCAGCCTATCGGGGAGTATTGCCCTCGAGTGGCCTTCTCAGCGCCAGCCGATCTCCTCCGCAGTCTTCAGGCCGAGAGCGAGCTCTAGGAGGCTCGTGGGAGGCTTGGTCGCGCTCGGACTGACGGCGCGATGCCTCGCCATGATCTCTGTGAAGCGCTGGGGGTAGAGCGGAACGTGGTCGGGCTCGGGCAAGCCGTCTGGGACGAGCACACTGCCATCGGACGCGTATTTGTCGGTCGCGCCCAGGGTGTGGAGCGTCTCGTGGGTCGCGACGAACAGCGTGAAGTCGGCCATCGATTCGTCGAGCTCGACGCGAACCACGCCGACCGTACCGCCATCTTCGCTGAGGCCCTCGATCTGCTCGCGGCCCGATTGCGCGGGCAGCGTCGCATAAAGGTATATGCGCGTGTCGTAGCCTCGACTGGGATAACCACCACTCGAGTCGACCTCGCTGGTCCACTGGTGAAGAGCCCATTGGTACTTTGCGGAATCGATGATTCCCGACTCGGTCGGCAGGGCAGGCGGCGGCGGCAGACCGTCGACGGGCCCCAGCACTTGGAACTTGAACGGCGGAGCGGTCGTTTCACGGTAGCGAGCCATCTCCTCGGCGAGGCGTTGCTCGAGAACCGGGACCCGAGCGCGCAGACGCTCGACCGAAGCATCGGAGACGGGTCCCTCCCGCACGAGCACGAAGGCCACGACCAGGGGTCGCTTCCATTCGTTCCGCGCACGCCGCTTGCGGACGTCGGTCCACGCGTAGAGAAGGACGAAAGCCAGGATCGCGAGCAGAATCGCGACGCGAATGCGAAAGAAGAGCCCGCGGCCCTTCTTCCCACCGTCGCTCTTGGCTTCCTCCATGTCACATGAAGTAGACGTCCACGTCGGCCTGCACAAGCACCCTTCGGATCCAGGTCGGAAGTGCGCGGGGCCATCGCACGTGATGCGTCGTCTCTCGATTACCCGTGTCGAACATCCTTCTCACCTCTGTCTGCGCTCTCTCGACGTTGGTGCTGTCGGCGTGTGGTGTGTCGCCCCCCGACCGACCCCTCGGGAGCGGCATCCACAAGGCGGAGTCTGCATCGAGCGCGAGCCCGGCATCGACAGCCCGGCGCTGCACGCCTCTCGGCGATGGCGTGACTCGCCGCATCGTGTGCAAAGACGCCGGGGCCGACACCGACGTGCTCCGAGCGCGCGAGCCGTGAGGCGCTCGCTTCGGTGCCCGCAGGGGCGCACGTGCTCGGAGTCGTCATCGGAGCCGACGCATCGAGCTATCGAGCGGCGCTCGAGATCGATGGGGTCTTGCAGAGGATGGGCGCGGTCACGACCGACGAGGTCGCAGCGCAAGCGAATGAGCTTCAAAGCCCGGGAATCCCGCTTTTTTCGGCCCCGGTTCGCGGGCTCGGCTCACGACGTTCGAGCGCCTTCGAAACTTACATCGCCGATCCGAAGATGTCTCACGATGGTATCGGCGGAATCGCACCGAGTTGTTTATACGCAGGCCCCAAGTCTGCCGGCGATGCAGCGTCAGCGACGACGACGACTTACGATCGCTCTCGTTTACAGTCACTTCTTCTTGGGCGCGGGAGGGGGCGGTTTCGGTGCGGAGGTCGTGGGCTTCGGTGCGGGAGTCGTGGGCTTCGGCGCGGGAGTCGCGGGCTTCGGCGCGGCGGGCGCAGCCGACTTGGGCGCAGCGGGAGCCGGTGCCGCGCTCTTCGGGACAGTCCCACCCTTCTTGTTCACTGCATCGATTCGCTTTTGAATCTGGGTCCATCCATCGTCTAGCGCTTTGTTCTGCGACTCCAAGTTCGCGCTCGTCATCTCCGACTCCGACAGCGTCGACGCGTTGCGCGCCGTGTCGGGAGGATTGCCGCGCCCAGTTGCCTTGAGACGCCCAAGACTATTTCCGGTCGGGTCGGTCCAGGTCAGCGTCACCTTGCACGTGTACGCCTCGAGCTGTCGATGGTTCCCCGTCGTCTCGTCGACGAAGCTCTCGAGCGCGGTCGCATCACATTGGTTGCTGATCGCTGCGATGACGCCGGGCATCTTGAGCGACGCGATGGCTTTGTCGCGAGCGGCAATCGCCGTATTGACTTGTTTCGCCCAGCCATCGATCTCGGTGCTGCCCGAATAGGGCTTCTTCGAGCTGACGTCTTGGAGTGCCTGCGTCTCGGTGCTCGCTGGATCGCCACAAGGCTCGACCGTCACGAAAGCCGTGTTGCTCGCGAAGACCGTAGGGATGGTGCAGCCCGTCTGCCAAGCCGTCGTGTCGCAGATCAACGTCGCTCCCTCGGGGATCGCCGCCGGTGCGTCGTCTTTGGCGGCGTGGACTTTCGCGAGGCGGTCGTTCACGGCAGCGATGCATTTGTCGACGTCGCCCTTCTTGGCCAACGCGTCGGTGATCTTCACCGAGATCTTATCGATGCGCTTTCGGTCGACCTCGGCCTCCTTGGTGAACTCGGCGACGCGCTGCTTCGCGCGGTAGCTCATCAAGCCGATCCCACCCGCCGCGAGAACGACGATGGCGAGGCAACCGATCGCGACCTTGCCTCCCGATCCTCCCGACTTGACGGGCGGTCGGTAGCCCGGAGGACCGAATTGCCCCGGAGGACCGAATCCGCCTCCGGGCGGGTTGCCGTATCCGCCTCCAGGCGGACCATATCCACCTCCAGCTGGCCCGCCGAATCCACCTCCACCGGGCGGGCCGTAGCCGCCACCACCGGGAGGGCCATACCCGCCTCCGGGCGGAGGGCCGTAGCCGCCGCCCCCAGGAGGGCCTGCAGGCGGACCGTAGCCCCCAGGAGGTCCGAGCATGATGGGTTCACTGGAGGAAGCTTGCGTCGTCGGGCCCATGGGCCATCAGAGTCCAGCGCTTTCTGCCGCGAGGGTAGACAAATCGCCTCGCATCGCCAGTGACGCGCACCCGACTGCTTCGCGAGGTTCGTCGCACCCACCCCGCTCGATCTGCTGTAGGACCCGATTGTGTCCGATCCGCGAAAGCTTCTCTCCGAGAACGATGCGCGCGCTCTCTTGGCCTTGCCGAAAGGTCACTTCCTTCCCCCCGAAGAGCAGTTGCTTCGCGACGCTGCGCACATCGTCGAGACCAACCTCGGGCTCGCGAAAGAGCTCGTTGCAGTGGCCGATCAAGGCCTCCAGCCGTCGCCCATCTGGGAGCCCAAGGAGGGCGTCACGCACGTGCGCATGGCCGTACTACCCGCGGTCTTTCGAACCCGTTATTTCGAAGGCGAAGGGCGAGAGGTGTTGGCCGAGCCAGTCGCTCTGCAGATGGTCGTCGACGTGCTTCCTTGGATGACCGAAGACCCGGTCGGCGCTGCCTTCGCCCTCGAGAACACCTACCGCGCCTGGCACGACGAGACTGCGCCGGTGCGATCACTCGAGCGTCCGTACCAAGGACACTTCCGGATTCTTTCGCTCTTGCTCGCCGACATCGCGAGAAAGGGCGCGGCGGGTCTCGACACGCTCGAGTGGCTCGGCTCGATCGGTCTACCCATCGACGAGTCGCGCGATCTCGACGATCTGCCCGAAGACGAGATTCGCAGGTCGATGAAGGTGCATCTCGAGGCGATGTGGGCCGAAGAGCTCACGTGGCGTCGTGAAGCCTTCGGCCGCTGAAGCGCCCGACGCCTTCGCTCGCGCGACAGCCCATTGCGCTCACCGCTCGAAGGCCGATAGCACCGCTTTGTTCGACTCGGCCGCCATCACCGCGAACTCGCGCATGTGCTCGAGCACCGACGCGAGATCGTCTGCGGAGCATCCGCGCAGACGCTCGGAGCGCGTTCGCCATCGCGTCGCGAGCTCACCTAGATCGCCGTCGTCGATCGCAGCGAGCGCCTGCACGAACTCTTCGGGCACGAGCTTCACGAACGTCCCACCGTCGAGAGCGTCTTCATCCATTCGTCGATCGTCGTAGTCGCCGTCCTCGTCTTGAGCGTCGACCTCGTCATCGTCGGGGATCTGGTGAATCTCGTCGTCTTCCGGGAAGAGGACCTCGGACTCGTACGAAAACGCCCCGCCGAGAAGGATCTTCGAGAGGTGGACGAGCTCGGGCTCGTTGACCTCGCGCAGAGAGATTCGCGGCCATGCCTCGGCCAGCTCGTCGCGAAGCGCGCGCGCGAGCTCTCCCGCTTCGTCTGCGTCGGCCAAAAACCAATCGGTGAACTGCGACATCGTGTTTCGATCTCCACCCGAGAGCCGCCTGCGCCACTTCGAACAACGTGGTGTAGTCGCGTCGGCGCCTCCTGGCGAACGACAACCGCCACCCCGAGCCCGGTGGAGTCCGGCAGATCGCAGAGCACGTTCCTGGTAATGTTCGCGACCTCCACTCGGCGAAACCTCACAGGACCCCATGCACGCCCTCTTGACGCGCCTCACCACGCTCCTCACCGAAAAGCGCAGCAGCTATTTCTCGAACTTCGACCCGGGCGCGACCGACGACGATCTCGCGACCTTCGAGAAGGCGCTCGGATTCCTGATCAGCGAAGAGGTCAGAGCGTTCTACCGATGGCGCAATGGGCACCCCAAAGAGATCGAGGAGAGCTTCCAGAACCACATGGGCTTCTTGTCGCTCGAGTCGTCGCTCGCCGAATATCGCATGTTGACGGCGCTGCTCGCGGGAAGCGAATTCGCGACCATGAAGCATTGGTGGTGCGCGAAGTGGGTTCCCCTGCTCGAAGGGCCCAACGGAGATTTGCTCTGCGTCGACATGGGCGGCGCCTTCGACGGAAGCCCAGGGCAGATCATCGATTTCGTGCACAATGATTTTTCTCGCGACATCGTCGCTCCGAATCTCTCGTCGTGGCTCGAGAGCTATTGCGGGCTCCTCGACGCGGGGTTGCTCGACGAATACGGCGTCGTCGACTCCGACGACTATGTCTGGGTGCGGGGCATCGCAGGCTACCCGATTGCCCGAGAAGCGACGCGTTGAGCCACGCTCCCCGAGTCGATCGATGGCCGTCACGCTCGACCAGGGGTCTTCGCTTCCGGTTTCAGTCGCCCCGACCGGGCGAGCGTCCGTCGAGCGCGAGAGACTCGGAGCCCGCCGATGGATATCGGAGATTCAACGGGAAGACCTGAAGGGCGGCTGCCCGCCGCAAGTAAGGGCCCGCGTATGAACAAGTCGATCGATATTCCGTTGAGACCGAAGTGAGACAGGCGCCCGAGGAACGAGCACCGGAAGCCTACTT